>NZ_KE387118.1:9822-11281 GCF_000430445.1 Saccharomonospora iraqiensis subsp. iraqiensis | reverse complement strand
GCTCTCGACCCGCCCCGCGGGTCCGTCCCCGCCGGCCCGGCCAGGGTGGCCCGGCCCTCCGGTCGGGTGGGCGCCTTTCGCCCGCGGAACGCGGTCCCCGGTGGCGGTGTGAGGACCGGCGTGGCGTGCGCGGGTGGGTGTCGTCGGTGTGTCGTGCCGGGTGGGGTGGGCGCGGTTCGCCCGCGAAACGTCGTCGAAAGCGTGGACGCGGGCGGGTGGGAGCCGCCAAGCTTCTGGGCCATGAGCAATGACGACGTGCTGGTGGCAGGGGTCGACTCCTCGACACAGTCGACGAAGGTGGTGGTCTGCGACGCGCGGACGGGGACGGTCGTCCGGACCGGGCGCGCGGATCACCCGGACGCCACCGAGGTGGATCCGGGCGAGTGGTGGACGGCGTGGCGACAGGCCACGGAGGGCATCCTCGAGGGTGTGTCCGCGCTCGGCGTGGCGGGACAGCAGCACGGCATGGTCACCGTCGACGACGACGGCGGAATCGTGCGGCCCGCGCTGTTGTGGAACGACACCCGGTCGGCGCAGGCGGCGGACGATCTGACCGCAGAACTCGGTGGTCCGGACGCCTGGGCGGAGGCGGTCGGGTCCGTGCCGGTCGCCAGTTTCACCATCGCGAAGCTGCGGTGGCTGGCCGATCACGAGCCGGACAACGCCGACCGTGCCGCCCGGGTGCTGCTCCCCCACGACTGGCTGACCTGGCGCCTGACGGGCGGCGAGCCCGTCACTGACCGTGGCGACGCCTCCGGCACCGGGTACTTTTCGCCCGCGGAACGCGCCTACCGCGACGATCTTCTCGCCCGTGCGATGCGGGGGCGGCGTCCCGAGTTACCGACCGTGCTCGATCCTGCCGAGCCTGCGGGAGAAACCCCGGACGGGATGCTGGTGTCCGCGGGCACGGGGGACAACATGTCCGCCGCGCTCGCCCTGGAGATCACCGAGGGCGATGTCGTGGTCTCCCTCGGCACCAGCGGCACCGTGTTCGGGGTGAGTCCGACGCCGTCCGCCGACCCGACCGGCACCGTCGCCGGATTCGCCGATGCCACCGGTCGGTTCCTGCCGCTCGCGTGCACCCTCAACGCGGCGAGGGTGCTCACCGCGACGGCGAGCCTGCTGAACGTCGACCTCGACGGGCTCGACCGGCTGGCCCTCGCAGCCGAACCGGGGGCCGGAGGGTTGACACTGTTGCCCTACCTCGACGGTGAACGCACCCCCAATCTGCCCGACGCCGCCGGCTCGCTGCTCGGTCTCCGCCGCAGCACGATGACGCCGGAGAACGTGGCCCGCGCCGCGGTCGAGGGCATGCTGTGCGGCCTGGCCGCGGGCCTTCAGGCGGTGCGCGAGCAGGGCGTCACCGTGCGGCGGGTGCTGCTCATCGGGGGCGCGGCGCGGTCGGCGAGCGTGCGCGCGATCGCCCCGGGGGTGTTCGGTGTCCCGGTCGTGGTGCCCG
>NZ_KE387118.1:4608-9722 GCF_000430445.1 Saccharomonospora iraqiensis subsp. iraqiensis | reverse complement strand
GCTGGACCTCTCCGCCGACCCGGCCCTGCCGGTGAACACCGTCTCGGTGTAGCGGCCGGGCCGGGTGTGCGGGTCAGCGGTCACCCCGGGTGTGCGGGTCAGTGCGGGTGCCGTTCGATCAGCCCCGGCCGTCGGTCGGCGATCGCGAACGACGCGCGGGTGCGCGCCGGGGCACCCGGTTCGGTGACCCGGTCCAGCACCCGGAAGTCGGCCCGCAGCTGTCCGGGCGTGATGCGGGTGCGCACGTAGCCGCGCCGGGCGTTGAAGAACTTGATGTGCGGGTTGCGCCGCAGGTTCTCGTTGTCGCCGGGGTCGGAGTCGTAGCCGTCGCCGCCGGAGCTGATCGAGGTGGTGACCAGCTCCGTCCCGATGACCGGGCTGTCCGGGTCGGCGTAGTCGGCCTTGAGCTCGTTGGCCCAGTGGGTGTGCACGTCGCCGGTGAGCACCACCGGGTTGCGCACGCCCGCGTCGACCCAGCCCCGGCTGACGCGGTCCCGCGAACCCCGGTAGCCGTCCCAGGCGTCCATGCTCGTCGCCCCCGAGGCGTTGCGCCTGCGGGCGAAGAACACCTGCTGCCCCAGCAGGTCCCAGCGGGCGCGGGATTCGCGGAACCGCTCCAGCAGCCACGCCTCCTGCGCGTCACCGGTCAGGGTGCGTGCAGGGTCGGCGGCGTCCTCGCACACCTTCCAGCCGTCGCCGCAGGCCTGGTCGTCGCGGTACTGGCGGGTGTCGAGCATGTGGAAGTTCACCAGCGCACCCCACGCCACGGTGCGGTGCAGCCGGATGTGCGGGCCGCGCGGACGGTTGCGCCGCCGCAGCGGCATGTTCTCGTAGTAGGCCCGGAAGGCGTTGGCGCGGCGTTCGAGGAAGTCGGGTTGCGGCCGGTGCGGCTTCTCGGGCACGTCGGCCGCCCAGTTGTTGTCCACCTCGTGGTCGTCGGGCACGACGAGCCACGGCGCGGCCGCGTGGGCCGCGCGCAGGTCGGCGTCGGTGCGGTACTGCGCGTAGCGCTGCCGGTAGTTCGCCAGCGTCTCGGTCTCCGGCCCGCGGTGGTCGCGCACGTTGCCGTCGGGGGAGACGTAGGAGTCGCGCCGGTACTCGTAGAGGTAGTCGCCGAGGTGCAGCACGACGTCCGGCTCGTCCTCGGCCAGGCGGCGGTAGGCGGTGAAGAAGCCGTGCTCGAACTGCGAGCAGGAGGCGAAGCACATGGTCAGGCCGGCGCCGACGACCGCCGGCGCGGGGGCGGTGCGGGTGCGTCCCGCGGGGGAGACGTGCCGGCCGTGGCGGAAGCGGTAGAAGTACTCGCGGCCCGGCGCGAGGCCGGCGACCTCGGCGTGGACGGCGTACCCGGCGTCCGGCCCGGTCCACTCGTGCCCCCGGCGCACGACGTGCCGGAAGCGGTCGTCGAGGGCGACCTCCCAGTGGACCACGACGACGCGGCGGTTCATCCCGCCCAGTCCGTCCTCGGCGAGGGGGCGGGGGGCGAGCCGGGTCCACAGGACGACGCTGTGCTGGTCCGGTTCGCCGGAGGCGACCCCGAGGGTGAACGGGTCGGTGGTCGAGGGCTCGCCCGCGCCCTCGTGGGCGGCGGCCCGTGCGAGGGTCGGTACGCCCGGCGGCAGTGTGGTGCCGACGGCGGCGGCCCCCAGTGCGGCGCCCCCGGCGAGCACGCGACGACGGTTCGTTCCCCGGGGCTGGATCTCACCGGAAGCGGGCACGGTGTGTCTCCCAACGTGGTGTCGGTCACGGCCGGAACGGCGCCAGTGTCGCTCCGGCGAATGACCGGCCGCACTCGAAGGGATGATCCCGGGGTGAATGTTCGGTGCCGCCACCGGCGGTTCGGCACCGTGGGGACGGGGTACCCTAGGTTGCGCGGCTAGCACTCCGATCGCTAGAGTGCTAATCGCACACGGCACCGCACACGCCCCGGCACCCGCGACGGCGGGGTGGTAGGAGCCGTACCCAACTAGGTACCTGCCAACGCTTTCGACGACCCGTGGAGGTCAATCCGGTGAGCGTGAACATCAAGCCGCTCGAGGACAAGATCGTTGTCCAGAGGAGCGAGGCCGAGGAGACGACGGCTTCCGGCCTGGTCATCCCCGACACCGCGAAGGAAAAGCCCCAGGAGGGCAAGGTCCTGGCCGTGGGCCCGGGCCGCATCGACGACAAGGGCAACCGCATCCCGGTGGATGTCAAGGAAGGCGACGTCGTCATCTACTCCAAGTACGGCGGCACCGAGGTCACGTACAACGGCGACGAGTACCTGATCCTGTCCGCCCGCGACGTGCTGGCCGTCGTCAACTGACGACCCGCGCACACATCGACGCCCCGGGCCCCGCACCGAGCCGGGGTACCGGGGCGTTTCGCGCACCGCATCCGTTGCGGGAGTGCACCGCGTCTGTCGTGGGAGTGCGGGCGGGTGGGCCCGGCCCGGGGCATCCGGGACCGGCCGTGACCCCGCCGCGCAGGGACGTTCCCGCGGCAGCCTCACGCAGAGAGGTATTCCATGCCAAAGCAGATCAACTTTGACGAGGACGCTCGTCGGGCGCTGGAGCGCGGGGTCGACAAGCTCGCCGACGCGGTCAAGGTGACCCTGGGGCCGCGTGGGCGTCACGTCGTGCTGGACAAGAAGTTCGGCGGCCCCACGATCACGCTGGACGGCGTCACGGTCGCCCGGGAGATCGAACTGGAGGACCCGTTCGAGAACCTGGGCGCGCAGCTGGTCAAGAGCGTGGCCACGAAGACCAACGACGTCGCCGGGGACGGCACCACGACGGCCACCGTGCTGGCGCAGTCGTTGGTGTCGGTCGGCCTGCGCAACGTGGCCGCGGGTGCCAACCCCACCGCGCTGGGCAACGGCATCCAGGCCGCCGCCGACAAGGTGGTCGAGGTCCTCAAGGACAAGGCCACCCCGGTCAAGGGCCGCGACAACATCGCCCAGGTCGGCACCGTGACCTCGCGGGACGCCGACATCGGCGCCCTGCTCGGCGAGGCCGTCGAGAAGGTCGGCGAGGACGGCGTCATCACCGTGGAGGAGTCCTCCACGATGGCCACCGAACTGGACATCACCGAGGGTGTGCAGTTCGACAAGGGCTACCTGTCGGCCTACTTCGCGACCAACCCGGAGGAGCAGCGGGCGATCCTGGAGAACGCCTACGTGCTGCTGCACCGCGACAAGATCTCGTCGCTGCAGGAGCTGCTCCCGATGCTGGAGAAGGTCGCAGAGGAGAAGAAGCCGCTGGTCATCATCGCCGAGGACGTCGAGGGCGAGGCGCTGTCCACGCTGGTGGTCAACGCCGCGCGCAAGACGATCAACGCGGTGGCCGTGAAGGCACCGTTCTTCGGTGACCGCCGCAAGGCCTTCCTGGAGGACCTCGCCGTCGTGACCGGCGGCCAGGTCGTGTCCTCCGAGGTGGGCATGAAGCTGTCCGAGGTCGGGCTCGAGGTGCTCGGCAAGGCGCGCCGCATCGACATCACCAAGGACAACACCACGATCGTGGACGGTGCGGGCACCAAGGACGACATCAACGCGCGCATCGCCCAGATCCGCAAGGAGATCGAGAACACCGACTCCGACTGGGACCGCGAGAAGCTGCAGGAGCGCCTGGCGAAGCTGGGCGGCGGCGTCGCGGTGATCCGCGTGGGTGCGGCCACCGAGACGGAGCTGAACGAGCGCAAGCACCGGATCGAGGACGCCGTGGCCTCCACCAAGGCCGCCGTCGAGGAGGGCATCGTGCCCGGCGGCGGTTCGGCGCTGGTGCACGCCGCCAAGGAACTCGAGGGCAACCTCGGGCTGTCCGGCGACGAGGCCACCGGTGTGAAGATCGTGCGGGAGGCGCTGACCGCGCCGCTGTACTGGATCGCGAACAACTCGGGTCACGAGGGCGCGATCGTGGTCTCCAAGGTCAAGGAGCAGGGTTGGGGCCAGGGCCTCGACGTGGGCAGCGGTGACCTCACGGACCTGCCCGCCTCGGGCGTCGTGGACCCGGTCAAGGTGACCCGCTCCGCGGTGGCGAACGCCGCCTCGATCACCCGGCTCGTGCTCACCACGGAGAGCTCCGTGGTGGACAAGCCCGAGGAGGAGGACGAGGAGTCCGGCCACTCCCACTGACCGCACCGGGCGGACCCCCGGGTCCGCGCCGGATGCGCCGGGCGCCGCATCGTCCGGGCGAACGTCGAACGGGGCGGCACCCCCCAGGGGGTGCCGCCCCGTTCTGTGTTGTCGGGAAGGACGTACTCGCCCAGTTCGGCCTTCCCGACGACTCGTCGACCGTATCGACCTCGCCCGTGCCGTGTCAGCGAACCGTGAGACTCAGGGAACGTCGCTGGGAACGCAGGATGCTCTCGCGTTCCGACTCGGACAGCCCGCCCCAGATGCCGTAGGGTTCGTGTACGGCCAACGCGTGTTCCCGGCACATCTCCAGCACCGGACAGGTGTGGCAGATGGCCTTGGCCCGGGCCTCCCTCCGTGCCCGCGCCGGACCTCGTTCCCCGTCCGGGTGGAAGAAGGAACCGCTGTCCATCCCCCGACAGGCCCCCTCCAGCTGCCAGTCCCACACGTCGGCGTTCGGCCCGGGGAGTCTGCGCGTGTCTGCCATTCGTGACCGCCTCCGATATCCGGCACCACGCTGCCGGAATCTGCAGTTGTCGTAGTGCGGACTACTCCATTTGGTGCAACGCGCGTAACGCTAGAAGCCCAAACAACCGTTGTTCAAGGGCTGTGCCACATTTCCACCGATAGGTCTTACGCGCCCGTGTGATCGGTGACACATAGCCGAAAAATGGACTCGCCATTTCACTCTCGCGAGTCCTCAAGGGGTGTTCCAGTATTCCGAACGAAGGTTTCATCCTTACCCAGTGTGTAGTTGATCACTCGATCAGGGGATGATGACGTGGTGACTCTCGGGACACGGGCCCTTCGCGAGACCGCCTTCGGCGATCCGGACCGGGGTGTCCCGCCGTCGCCGTGCCCCGCCGGGGCCGACCCCACGACCGGATGGCTGAACGCCGTGGCACTCGGGGCGGAGGGGCGTTACGCGGCGGCGGCGAGCCTGCTCGAACCGCTCTGCCGGGGACGGGACCGGCTCGTCGCGGCCCTGGCGTGTGCGGCGCTG
>NZ_KE387118.1:0-4508 GCF_000430445.1 Saccharomonospora iraqiensis subsp. iraqiensis | reverse complement strand
GGCCCCCGCGGCACCCGGCGCGTCAGGGTCAGCCCGCCGTCGTCGGTGCGGCCGTCCAGGTGGCGCGTTTCGCCCGCGGAACGCGCTCCCGCCCGCAGGGTGGCCACGGCGTGGGCGACCTCCGTCTCGGCGTGGCGGAGTGGTTTGCCGGACTCGGCCGTGACGATCTCGGCGAGTTCGTCACCCCGCCCGGCGAGCGTCTCGGCCACGGTGTCGAGGGCGGCGGCCCGGTCGGCGACCGGCCAGGACCGCATTCCGCCCGCGAAACGCGCCACCTCGGTGACCGCGCGGTCGGTGGTGGCGGTGTCGGCCACGGCCACGGTGGCGATCTCGGTGGCGTCGTGGGGGTGGGTGACGGGGCGGGTGTCGTCGCCGTCCTCGGCGCGGCCCGCGAGCCACATCGGCCGCGGACGCGGTGTGATGGTGTCCATACCCTCCATGGACCGCACGGTAACCGTGACCTGGGGGCACCGCGCGACGGTTGGCCTGGGACGATGGGTGTGTCGGTGTGCGGAGAGACGATCGGTGAGGAGACCGGCAGTGGCAGACGGTTCCGTGGGCCCCGTGCTCGTGGTGGACTACGGCGCGCAGTACGCGCAGCTCATCGCCCGCCGGGTGCGGGAGGCCCAGGTGTACTCGGAGGTCGTCCCGCACACCACCCCGGTCGACGAGCTCGTCGCCCGGCAACCGGCCGCGATCATCCTCTCCGGCGGGCCGGCCAGTGTCTACGCCGACGGGGCCCCGGCGGTGGACCCCGCCCTGTTCGACACCGGGGTGCCGGTGCTCGGGATCTGCTACGGCTTCCAGGCGATGGCCCGTGCCCTCGGCGGCACGGTCGAGCACACCGGCACCCGGGAGTACGGCCGCACCGAGGTCGGCGTCACCGGCGGGGCGCTGCACGAGGCGCTGCCCGCCAAACACCCGGTGTGGATGAGCCACGGCGACTGCGTGACCGGGGCGCCCGAGGGCTTCGAGGTCACCGCGACCAGCGACGGCGCCCCCGTGGCCGGGTTCGAGGACACCGGGCGCGGGCTCGCCGGCGTGCAGTACCACCCCGAGGTGGCGCACTCCCCGCACGGGCAGGAGGTGCTGCGCCGGTTCCTGCACGACGTCGCCGGCATCCGCCCCCGGTGGACCACCGCCTCCATCGTGGACGAGCAGGTGGCCCGCATCCGGGCACAGATCGGGGACGGGCACGCGATCTGCGGCCTGTCCGGCGGGGTGGACTCCGCCGTGGCGGCCGCACTGGTGCAGCGCGCGATCGGTGAGCGGCTGACGTGCGTGTTCGTCGACCACGGCCTGCTGCGCGCGGGTGAGCGGGCCCAGGTCGAACGCGACTTCGTCGCCGCCACCGGGGTGAAGCTGGTCACCGTGGACGCGCGGGAGCAGTTCCTGGACGCGCTGGCCGGGGTGTCCGACCCCGAGCAGAAGCGCAAGATCATCGGCCGGGAGTTCATCCGCGTCTTCGAGCAGGCCGCCCGTGACCTCAAGGCGCGCGGCGACGTCGAGTACCTGGTGCAGGGCACGCTCTACCCGGACGTCGTGGAGTCCGGCGGCGGCACGGGCGCGTCGAACATCAAGAGCCATCACAACGTGGGCGGGCTCCCCGAGGACCTGCAGTTCGGGCTGGTGGAGCCGTTGCGGCTGCTGTTCAAGGACGAGGTGCGCCGGGTCGGGCTGGAGCTGGGCCTGCCCGAGACGATCGTGCACCGTCAGCCGTTCCCCGGGCCGGGCCTGGCGATCCGCATCATCGGCAGTGTCACGTCCGACCGGCTGGAGACCCTGCGGGCCGCCGACGCGATCGCGCGGGAGGAGCTCGGCTCGGCGGAGGTGGACAGCGACATCTGGCAGTGCCCCGTGGTGCTGCTCGCCGACGTGCGCAGCGTCGGGGTGCAGGGGGACGGCCGCACCTACGGCCATCCCGTGGTGCTGCGTCCGGTGTCGAGCGAGGACGCGATGACCGCCGACTGGGCCCGGATACCCTACGACGTGCTCGAACGGATCTCCACGCGCATCACGAACGAGGTCGCCGAGGTGAACCGGGTCGTGCTCGACGTGACGAGCAAGCCGCCGGGCACGATCGAGTGGGAGTGAGACCGGCAGGGCACACCTGAAAACAACGAAATGTCACTGGGGGTGATCGGCGATGTGGGTCGCGGGCGTTCTGCTCCTGGCCGCCGCTGTTGTCGCGTTCTTCTACATGCGCCACACGCGGAGCGAACTGCACTCCATGATCGGCACGGAGACGCTCTCGATCCCCGAGCTGGAGCAGTACCGTTCGATCTCCGACGAGGTGGGCGGCAAGGGCGCGTTCCGTCGGGTCGCCGAGGTCGTCGGGGCGGCGCACCCGCGGCCGGAGGGACTGCTGACCGCGGAACTGACCAAGACCGAGTGCGTCTGGTACCGCTACCGCGTCGACCGGCAGTACGAGAAGATCGAGTACCGGGACGGCAGGCAGCACCGCGAGAAGCGCACCGAGAACGTCGTGGACCACACCTCGCCGCAGGGGTATGCGGTGATCGACCAGGAGGGGCGCACCATCGGTGTCGACCCGAACGGGACGCAGCCGGACGCGCCGGAACAGACGGTCAACCGGTTCGAGCCGCACCACTCGCGGGAGGGCGGTGTCGAACTGTTCGGGATCAACCTGCCCAACCTGATCGGTGGTGGGGACACGACGCTCGGGTACGAGTACCAGGAGTGGGTCATCCGCCCGGGGCAGCGGCTCTACATCCTGGGCGAGGTGCACGACAGGATCGGCCCGCTGGTGATCGGGAAACCGGAGAAGGACGGGCACTTCATCGTCTCCACCCGCACCGAGGAGGAACTGCGGGCCGACCGGGAGAAGCGGCACAAGCTGCTCTCCGCCGGGGTGGTCGTGGGGGCGCTGGCCGGGGTGGGCCTGCTGGTCGCCGAACTGCTCACCTGAGCCGCGTCGTCAGCGGTTCTCCGGCGTGGTGACCGGGACCGGGGCCGAGGTGTCCGTGGGTGCCCCGGCCGGATCCGTGGCCGCCCCGGTGGGCTCCGTGGTCCCGGTCTCCACACCCGGCTCGGCGGGGTGGACCGAATCCTCCGCCGGAACCGCGCTGTCCGTGGTCCCGGCCATGTCCGTGGCCCCGGCCGCGTCCGTGGTCTCCGCCATGTCCGTGGTCTCGGCCGTGGCCGCCGTCGTGGCGGCGACCGGGCTGTGCACCTGCTCGCCCCGCATCACGCCGCGCTGGTGGTTGACCAGCTCCGCCTCCCGGATCGCCAGCGTCCGGGCCAGTTCGGTGATCTGCTGCGTGGTGCCGCGGAAGCGCAGATAGGTGTTCAGCATGCCGAACAGGAACGCCACCACCAGCATGTACAGCAGCAGGTCCGCACCACGGCCGATGCCGAGTGCGTGCGCGAGCAGCGTGACGTGCCCGGGGAACAGGACCGCGTACACGGCGAACGCGAGGAAGCCGAAGAAGCCGATCCGTTTGCCCGCCTGCATGCGGACGTTGTGCCGACGGCTGACGAAGTAGAGGAAGATCCCCGCGACCGCCGCCAGCAGGACGACCTGCGCCCACATGCCGATCACCTCCGGTTGCGCAGCGAGAAGTCGAACAGGATGTTCACGCCGTTGATCAGCGACTGGCCCTTGGCCTTCGAGTAGTCGGTGTAGAGGATCTGCACCGGCACCTCACGGACCCGGAAGTCGTGGTTGGCCAGGAACGACACGATCTCCGAGGCGTGGGCCATCCCGTTCATACTGATGTGCAGGCGTTCCGCGGCCGGACGGGCGAACACCCGCAGGCCGTTGTGCGCGTCGGTCAGCCGGAGCTTGCGCACGTTGCGGCTGAGCACCGCCGCCGTGCGCAGCACGACCCGCTTGATCCAGGGCACGTCCTCGGCCTGTTCGAGGAAGCGGGACCCGAGCACCACGTCGGCGTCCCCGGCGCGGGCCACCTCGACCATCCGTTCGGCGTCGGTGACCTGGTGCTGGCCGTCGGCGTCGAAGGTGAGGAAGTACTGCGCCCCGGGGCGGGACAGCGCGTAGGACAGACCGGTCTGCAGCGCCGCCCCCTGACCGAGGTTGATCGGGTGCCGCACCAGGTGCGCCCCCGTGCTCGCCACGCGCCCGGCCGAGTCGTCGTGCGAGCCGTCGTCGACGCAGACGACGTTGGGGAACGTCGCACGGACGTGTTCGACGACATCGGCGATCACACGGTCCTCGTTGTAGACCGGGATCACCACCCAGACGTCTTCGTAGCTCACCTGACTCTCCCCGGATTCGGGCGCGACGCCGTGCTCATCGTAGCGGGTCGCGGCTGGTCTTCCATGCCGTGGCGGGAGAGGCGGCCCCGGACGCGACCGGATGGGGTGACGTCGCGCTCCCCGGCCCGGTGGTCGGGGTGGCGTCCGACCCCTGGGTGGCCCGGATGTGCTCCACGGTGCGGCGCACGCCCTCGGCCAGGTCGGTCTCCGGCTTCCAGCCCAGCTCCCGCCGGGCCGCCTCGGCGTCCAGCGCCGACGCCCGCAGGTCG
>NZ_KE387117.1:26664-28990 GCF_000430445.1 Saccharomonospora iraqiensis subsp. iraqiensis | reverse complement strand
GACGCCACCGGGGAGATCGCCGAGGTCGGGCTCATGGGTTACGGCAGGCTCGACCAGCAGGCCGAGGGCCTGCACACCCGCCTGCGCGCGCGGTCGTTCGTGATCGCGCACCCGGCCACCGGGGAGCGGGTGGTGCTGGTCGTCGTGGACGCGCCGATGATCTTCTCCAGCGTCCGGCAGGAGGTCCTGCGTCGGCTGGCCGACGAGTACGGCGACCGCTACACCGACCGCAACGTCCTGATCACCGCCACGCACACGCACGCGGGACCGGGCGGCCAGTCGCACCACCTGCTCTACAACCTCACCACGCTGGGCTTCCACGAGAAGACCTTCGACGCCGTCACCGACGGCATCGTCGAGTCGGTGCGCGAGGCGCACGACGACCTCGCACCGTCCGCGTTGCGCCTGACCCACGGTGAGTTGACGAACGCGAGCGCGAACCGCTCCCGCGAGGCGTTCGCCCGCAACCCGGCCGCCGACCGGCGGCACTTCCCCGACGGTATCGACCCGCGGACGTCGCTGTTGCGGATCGAGCGGCGCGGGGAGCCGGTGGGCGCGCTCAACTTCTTCGCCACCCACAACACCAGCATGTCCGGGGACAACCGGCTGGTCAGCGGGGACAACAAGGGCTACGCCGCGCACCACTGGGAACACGACGTGGCCGGGGTGGAGCACGGCGGCACCGACGACGGTCCCCCCGACTTCGTGGCCGCCTTCGCCCAGACCAACGCGGGCGACATGACACCGAACCTGGACCTGACCCCGCCGTCCACCCCGGAGGACGTCGCCCGGACCCGGGAGATCGGGCAGCGCCAGTACGAGGCGGCGGCCGCCCAGTTGGACACCCCGGCGGCCCCGGTGCGCGGGCCGGTCGACTCCCGGCTGGTGCACGTCGACCTCTCCGACGTCACCGTCCGACCGGAGTTCACCGGGGACGGCCGGACCCACCGCACGTGCGCCCCCGCCGTGGGAGCGGCGATGGCCGCGGGCAGCACCGAGGACGGGCCCGCGTTCCCGGGCTTCTCCGAGGGCGAGAACCCGCTGTGGGACCTGGTCTCCGACTCGGTGCTCTACACCGCCTCGCCGGAGTTGGAGGACTGCCAGGCCCCGAAGGACATCGCCGTGCCGATCGGCGCGATGAACGCCGTGTACCCGTGGGTGCAGGAGCGGGTACCGGTCCAGCTCGTGCGGATCGGCGGGCTGTACCTCGTCGGCATCCCCGCCGAGGTGACCGTCACCGCGGGGCTGCGGTTGCGCCGCACGGTCGCCGACATCGTCGGGGCGGATCTGTCCGACGTGCTCGTCGCCGGGTACAGCAACGCCTACGCGCACTACGTGACCACGCCCGAGGAGTACGACGCCCAGCACTACGAGGGCGGCAGCACGCTCTTCGGCCGCTGGCAGCTGCCCGCGCTGCGGCAGACGTCGGCCCGGCTGGCCACGGCACTGCGGGACGGCACGGAGCTCCCGCCCGGTCCGGCCGCACCGGACCTGTCCGACCGGCAGCTCTCCCTGCAACCGCCCGTCGTCCTGGACTCGCCCCCGGCCGGGCACGGGTTCGGGGACGTGCTCACCGCGCCACGTCCGGCCTACCTGCCCGGCGAACGGGTGCGGGTGACGTTCGCCGGGGCACACCCGAACAACGACCTGCACCGGGGCGGGACGTACCTGGAGGTGCAACGGCGGACCGGAGACGGGTGGCGCACCGTCGCCGTCGACGGCGACTGGTCCACCACACTGCGCTGGGCCCGCCGGGGGATCGCGGCGTCGGAGGTCACCGTCACCTGGGACGTGCCCGGGGACGCCGACGGCACCTACCGCATCCGCTACCACGGCGACGCCAAGAACGCCCTCGGTCGGGTGAGCCCGTTCACCGGGACGAGCGGCGAGTTCCGGGTGATCCCCTGACGACCGCGACGACCTGGAGCGATCTTCCCGGCCTCTGCTCCGAAAGGACGAACATCATGTAGAAGTTTCATGATCGATGCTACGTTCGGTGCCCGTCCGACTACGCTTCCCGTTCACCGAGCGGGACGACCGTGGCCGGAGAAGGACCCGACGGCATCGGCGAGGGGTGGCTGCCCGAATGACAGCGCGTGTGTCCTGGTTGGACGGGGCCGGGGAGACGGTCCGGAACCTGCTGACCGAGATGGCCGACGACCCCTCGGGGGCGTTCGAACCCTCGGTCTACGAGACGGGCCGGATCGTCGCGCACACCCCGTCCCTGGCGGGGCACGAACGGCGGGTGCGGTACCTGCTGGACACCCAGGCCGCCGACGGCCGCTGGGGCGGGCCGGGCGCCTACGACATCGTGCCCACCCTGAGC
>NZ_KE387117.1:20607-26564 GCF_000430445.1 Saccharomonospora iraqiensis subsp. iraqiensis | reverse complement strand
GCCACCGGGCACGGCGCGTGGTAGAGCACCGCGTGGCTCACCGAGCCGAGCAGCGCCCGGGTGACCGGGCCGCGCCCGTGGCTGCCGACCACCAGCAGCCGGGCGCCCTCCGCACGGTCGAGCAGCGCGTGCGTCGGCCGTTCGGTCACGGGTTCCCAGTCGATTCCCAGGTCCGGGTGCCGGGTGGCGGCGGTGTCCAGTTGCTCCTTGGCGACCGCCTGGGTGGACTCGTCCACGTGGGTCAGCCCCACCTGGCCCGGCGGTGCGGTGGCGTAGGCCTCCAGCGGCCAGTCGGTCCACGAGTACACCGCCCGCACCGGCGCCCGGTGGTACTCGGCGAAGTCCAGGGCGAAGTCCACGGCCCGCTCGCTGTTGTCCGAACCGTCCACCCCGACCACGACGGGCGCGTCGGCCGCCGGGGGCTCCCCCCGCACGACCACGAACGGCTGACGCACCCGGCGTGCCAGCTCCGCCGCCGTGGAACCGAGCACCATCCGTGCCAGAGCCCCCCGCCCGGAGGCGCCCGCCACGACCATCACCGGGTCGAGCTGGTCGGCGAGCTGCACCATGGTGACCTCCGGCGGACCGTCCGGAGTCGCGAAGAACACCGTCAGCCCGGGCAACGCCTCGCGGCACTCGCCCGTCGCCCGGTTGAGGTCCTGCTCGGCGTTCTCCCGCAACAGTCGCTCGTTGTACTCGCCGTGTTCGTCGACCGCGTGCAGCGACGGCAGGTCCCACTCGAACGACTGCGCCGCGACGAGCGGCACACCGCGGACCGACGCCTCGGTCGCCGCCCACCACAGCGCCGTGTGCGCCCCCTCCGACCCGTCGAAGCACACCAGTACCCCGCCGCGTCCCTCGGACAGTGTGTGTGTCCGTGTCATGCCGCCTCCTGACGTCGCCTCACGATGTGCTGCCCTCACCCACCCGGTCGACCTCGCGCACGACGAGCGGGGTGCCCTGCATGCAGGTGGTCGGCATCCCGGGACGCGGGGTTCCGCGCACCACCACCTCGGTACCCGGGCGCAGCCCGGGGCCGGGACGCAGCAGCAGATACTCCCGTCGACCGGTGGACAACACCAGGCAGTCCGGTTCCACTCCCCGCGCCACCGTGCCCCGGACGGTGACCTCCGGGGCACCGGTGGTGCGTCCGGTCGGCGGGACGGTGTCCGTGGGCGGAACCCCCGTGCGCCCGTCCGGCCCGTCCGCTCCGTCGGGCCCCCCGGTGCACGCCGACACCGGCACACCCACCGCGGCGAGGACCACGGCCAGGGCGGCACCCCGGACGCTCGCGTGCACCCGGCCTCCTCTCACCGGCGGTCACCACCCCACCCGCCCGGTCCCTCCGGGAGTTCCCCGGTACCGGGTCGGTGAACCTCCCGGGATTGACGGCGCGCGGGCAGGGTAGCCCGCCGACATGCGGATCGCCCCTGTTCTCGGCGCCCTGGTCGTCACCGTGGCACTGGCCGGTGGCTGCACCGGTGGCGACGGGCAGCAACCGGCACCGGGGACCGGTACCACGGCGCCCGCCGACGGCGGGGTGGGCGGCGGCGACGGCGGATACGCCGACCTGGTCGAGCAGCTCGAACCGAGCATGGTCACCGTCCGCGCCGGGGAGGGCGTCGGCAGCGGGGTCGTGCTGCGTTCCGACGTGGTGGTGACCAATCAGCACGTCGTCGCCGACGTCGAGGAGGTCGAACTGGTCTACGCCGACGGCGCGGCCTCCGGGGCCCGGGTGATCGCCACGGACGAGTTCACCGACCTCGCCGTCCTGCGCACCGAGCGGGGGAACCTCCCCGTCCCCGAGTACCGCGAGCAGCTCCCCCGGCAGGGCGACATCGCGATCGCCATCGGCTCACCGCTGGGCTTCCAGAACTCCGTGACCGTCGGCGTGGTGTCCGGCCTCAACCGTGAGATCCCCGGGTCGGCGACGCGGGGCAACCGGTCGCTGGTCAACCTGATCCAGACCGACGCCTCGATCTCCCCGGGGTCGTCGGGCGGGGCACTGCTGGACTCCCGGGGACGAGTCGTCGGCATCAACGAGGCCTACATCCCGCCCAGCGCGGGCGCGGTGTCGCTGGGGTTCGCCATCCCGTCGTCCACCGTGGTCGACACCGCCGAGGAGCTGCTGCGCGACGGGGTGGCCACGCACGCCTACCTGGGTGTCTCGCTCGGCAGGCTCACCCCGTCGATCCGGGACCGGCTCGGCATCGAGGCCGAGCGCGGCGCGCTCGTGCTGGAGGTCGAACCGGACAGCCCCGCCGACGAGGCCGGTCTGCGGCGCGGCGACGTCCTCGTCGGGCTGGGCGACACGCGCGTGCGCAACGTCGAGGACGTGCTCTCCGCGCTGCGCCGGGCCGAACCCGGACAGCAGCGGGAGCTCGAATACCTGCGCGACGGGCAACGGCAGCGCACCACCGTGACGATCGGCGAGCGGGAGGGCTGATTCCCTGCGCCCTGCCCGCCCGCCCCGCGCCACTGGCCGGTCGCCTACTTCACGGCCCCCATCGACAGGCCGCGCACGAGGTGGTTCTGCGCGATCCAGCCGATGATCACCACGGGCAGCGACGCGAGCAGTGCGGCGGCGGACAACTGCGCCCAGTACAGGCCCTCGCTGGTGATGAACCCGGACAGGAACACCGGCACCGTCCCGGCGCGCGCCGCGGTCAGGTTCACCGCGTAGAAGAACTCCGTCCACGAGAAGATCACACTGATCAGCGCCGTCGCCGCGATGCCGGGGGCGACCACGGGCAGGGCCACCCGGGTCAGCATCGTCGGCAACGAGGCCCCGTCCATCCGGGCCGCCTCCAGCATCTCGGCGGGGATCTCCAGGAAGAACGAACGCAGCATCCACACCGCCAGCGGCAGGTTCATCGCGGTGTGCAGCAGCACCAGGATCCACACCGTGTCCAGCAGCCGCGTGTTCTGCGAGATCACGTACAGCGGGATGATGGCGGCCACGATCGGGAGCATCTTCGTGGACAGGAAGAACCCGAGCGCGTTGCCGGTCTGCTTCACCGGGGCCAGCGACAGCGCGTAGGCGGCGGGGATGCCCAAGGCGAGCACCGCCAGGGTGGACAGCACGGTCACCACCGCCGAGTTGGCCAGGTACGGCAGGAAGCCGCGTTCCAGGACACCGGCGAACTGCTCCCAGGTCGGGGTGAACAGCACCGTCGGCGGATCGGTGTAGGCGTCGGCCTCGCGTTTGAACGCCGTGAGCACCATCCAGACCACCGGGAACACGAACAGCACCGCGACCAGCCAGGTGGCGCCGGTCAGCACCGGACGGGACACTCTCATCGCACACCTCCCCGCACGTCGAACGACCGGAACATCACCCGCAGCGCGAACGTCGCCACGATCAGCGTCAGCAGCACCACCAGCACCCCCATCGCCGAGGACTGTCCGATGTCGAAGCCCTGGAAGGCGCGCTGGTAGATGGAGAACGGCAGGTTCGTGCTCGCCGTGCCGGGCCCGCCCTGGGTCATCAGGTAGATCGCGTCGAAGGTGTTCACGATGTAGATCGCCCCGAGCAGGGCGGCGAGCTGCAGATAGCGGGACAACTGCGGCAACGTGATCGAGGCGAACATCCGCCACCGGCCGGCACCGTCCACCCGGGCGGCCTCCAGCACCTCCGGCGACCGCGCCTGCAGCCCGGCGAGGATCAGCAGCGTCATGAACGGCGTCCACTGCCAGACCACCTGGGTCATCACCGCCGCGAGCGGGTACCGCGACAGCCAGTCGACGTCGGTGCCGAGCACCGCGTTGAGCAGTCCGTAGGTGGGGTCGAACATCGTCGTCTTCCACAGCAGCGCCCCCGCGGCGGGCAGCAGGAGGAACGGCGTGACGACGAGCGTGCGCACGACCGACCTGCCGACGAACCGGCGGTCCAGCAGCAGCGCCAGCCCCAGGCCCAGCAGCAGGGACACGAACACGCACACCAGGGTGAGCAGCACCGTGTTCAGCAGCGCCCCGCGGAACTCGCTGTCGGCGAACACGGCGGCGTAGTTGTCGAACCCGACGAAGTGCCGGGATCCGGGCCGCACCAGGTTCCACGACTGGAACGAGTAGACCACGGTGACCAGGAACGGCACCTGGGTCGCCGCGATGGTGAACAGCAGGGCGGGCAGCAACGGGGCACGGCGCCGCCAGGCCCGGGCACGCTCACCCGGGCGGGACCGCTCCGGGGTGGACCGACGGTGCCCGCGGTGTTCGGCGGGTCCTTCGAGGGTGGTGGTCATCGCGTCTCCCGGTAGGCCGCGCCGACGTCCTCGGCGTACTGCTGGGACCGCCGCAGGGCCTCGTCCACGGTGATCCGCCCCGCGATGGCGGCGGAGAGCTGCCGGCTCACCCGCGTGCCGAGGTCCTGGAACTCGGGGATGCCGAGGAACTGGATGCCCGGGTAGGGCACCGGCTTCGTCATGGTCCGTTCCTGGTTCGCGTTCCGGATACCCTCCAGCGTCGGTTCGGCGTAGGCGCGGGCGGCCTCGCGGTACTCGGGGATCTCGTAGGTCGACCTCCGGCACCCCGGCGGCACCCGGTTCCATCCGAACGTCTCGCCCACCAGCCGGACGTAGTCCTTGTCGGTCATCCACCGCAGGAACTCCCAGGCCAGATCCGGCTTCTCGGTTCCCGCGGGCATCGCCAGCGCCCAGGTGTAGAGCCACCCGCCCGCGGGGGTGTTCCGCACCGGGGCCGCGACGTAGCCCGACTTGCCGACGACGGTGCTCGACGACGGGTCCTCGTTGATGCCCGCCATGACCGTGGCGTCGTACCACATGGCCGCCTGCCCCTGGGTGTAGCGCGTGCCGCACTCGGAGAACCCCGCACTGGCGGCGCCCACCTCGCCGTGCTCGCGGAGCAGACCGACGTAGAACTCGGCCGCCGCGCGGAACTCCGGCGACGTCAGCCGCGCGCGCCAGTCCTCGTCGAACCAGCGCCCGCCGAAGGTGTTCACCACCGTGTTGAACGGGGCGAGGCTCTCGCCCCACCCCGGCTTGCCGCGCAGGCAGATGCCCGCCACGCCCGACTCCTCGTCGTCCAGCTCCGCGGCGAACCGGGCGATCTGCGACCAGGTGGGGTCGTCCGGCATGGTGAGCCCGGCCTCGGCGAAGAGGTCCTTCCGGTAGGCCAGGAACGACGACTCGCCGTAGAACGGCACCGCGTACATCGACCCCTCGTAGGACAACGACTCCCGGATGCTCGGGATGAAGTCGCCGTGGTCGTAGTCGGGGTGGGCGTCCAGGTACGGCCCCAGGTCGCGCAACCACCCGTTGGCCGCCCACTGCGGCGTCTCGTAGTTGCTGATCATCACGAGGTCGAACTCGCCGCCGCCGGTCGCGGTCGAGGCGGTGATCTTCGCGCGGGCCTGGTTCTCCGGCAGCGAGACGAACCGCAGGCGCACATCGTGTGCGCGCTCGAACCGGTCGGACAACGCGATCGCGTCGTTCATCTGCGGGTTGGCCACGATCGCGACGGTCAGCGTCCGCCCGTCGCCGCCGAGCGCCCCCGCCCCGGCACACCCGGAGATCCCCAGCAGCACCAGGACCAGGAAGAGGGCCGAGAAGGGCCGTCGGCGACCGCCGGTGACTCGGTGCATCGTCACTCCCCTCCCACGGCGCCCGGGAACTCCCGGCCCGGGTCGATGTGGATCTTCAGACCGGTGCCCGCGCGCACGCGTGCCAGCGCGTCCGGCCACTCCGTCAACGGCATCGTGTCCGTCACCAGCGCGTCCGCCTCGACCACGCCGCGGGCGACGAGGTCGAGCGCGGCGCCGAAGCTGTGCAGCACCGCCATCGAGCCGACGACGGTGATCTCGTCGTGGTAGATCCGGAACGGCGACAACGACACCCGCGCGCGCTCCGGCGCCACCCCGAAGACCAGCAGCCTGCCGCCCCTGCCGAGCGCGCCGACGGCGGCCTCGATCGCGGCGGGGGCACCGGTGCAGTCGACGGCCG
>NZ_KE387117.1:8712-20507 GCF_000430445.1 Saccharomonospora iraqiensis subsp. iraqiensis | reverse complement strand
GCCGCCCGCCCACCCGCGACCGGTGCCGACGGTGACGGCCGCGCCCGGCCCGCGGGCGGCTACAGTGCGGACCGATGAGCAGGACCAGACGTCCCCCCTCGCCGTTGCCCCAGCGGGACGGCCTCGACGCCGTCCGGGTGCGGCTGCCCACGCACGGGCCGTTCACCACCGTGCGGGACTTCCTCGTGCGGCGGCTGCACCGGCTGCCCGCCGGGCGCGTCGACGCGATGCTGCGCGAGGGACGCTTCGTGACGCGGGACGGGCCGGTCACGCCGGACACCCCGTTCACCCCGAACGCGCTCGTCTGGTTCCACCGGGACGTCACCGACGAGGTGCGCGTCCCGTTCGAGCTCGGCGTCGTCCACCGCGACGACGACCTCGTCGTGCTCGACAAGCCGCACTTCCTGGCGACCACCCCGCGCGGCAGCCACGCCCGGGAGACCGCGCTCGCGCGGGCCCGCCGGGAACTGGACCTGCCGGGCCTGAGCCCGGTGCACCGGCTCGACCGGGCCACCGCGGGTCTGCTGCTGTTCGTCACCCGGCCCGAGCTGCGCAGGCCGTACCAGACCCTGTTCAGCGAGCGGCGGGTGCACAAGGAGTACGAGGCCGTCGCACCACACGACCCGGAGCTGGCGCTGCCCCGGACCGTGCGCAGCCGCATCGTCAAGAAGCGCGGTGTGTTCGCGGCACAGGAGGTGCCCGGCGAACCGAACGCCGAGACCCACGTCGCGCTGCTCGACCACCGGGACGGCCTCGGCCGCTACCGCCTGCTGCCCCGCACCGGGCGCACGCACCAGCTCCGGGTGCACATGAACAGCCTCGGCGTGCCGATCCTCGGCGACACCCTCTTCCCGGAGGTCGTCGAGACCGCCGACGACGACTTCCGCGACCCCCTGCAACTACTCGCCACGGTCCTGGAGTTCGACGACCCGCTCACCGGCACCCCCCGCCGCTTCACCACCCACGCCACCCTCGACTCCTGGCCCCCCACCCCCGCGAGTTGACACCCCGGACCCGCGAGTCGCCACCCCGGGCCCGCGAGTCGCCGCCCTAGACCCGCGAGTCGCCACCCCGGGCCCGCGAGTTGCCGCTCCGGACCCGCGAGTCGCCACCCCAGGTCCGCGAGTCGCCGGCTCGCGGGAGCCATCGCACGCACCGGCACCGACACGGTGAGTCGACTCGTGGGCCTGGAGTGTCAACTCGCGGTCGTGGGGTGGCAACTCGCGGGGGTGGGGGTCGGGTCAGGCGCGTTCGATGAGGCGGCCGATGACGTCCGGGGTGGTGTCGAGGGCGGTGCCCGAGGCGTCCCGGCGGGGGTCGGGTTCGGGCAGTTCCACGATCTCGCCCCTGGCCGTCGAGGCCGCCGGGCGGGGGCCGACCCACGCCGTGGTCAACCGGTCCTCACCCTTGAGGAACCGCTGCGCCCGCACACCGGCCGTGGCGCGGCCCTTCGCCGGGTACTCCGCCAGCGGGGTCACCTTCACCGTCTCCCCGGTCGCGGTGACCACCATCGGTTCGCCGTGCTCACCGTCGTCGGTGCGCACCGCGCCGAAGTACACCACCTCGGCGTCGCCGGACAGCGAGATCCCCGCGACCCCGCCACCGCGCAGCCCCTGCGGGCGGATCAACGAGGCGTCGTAGTGCAGCAGCGACGCCTGCGACGACACGAACGCCAACGTCTCCGCACCGTCGGTCAGCCACCGCGCGCCGACCACCTCGTCGCCGTCCTTGAGCGTGAGCAGGTCGAACTCGTCCGACCGCACCGGCCAGTCCGGGGCGCACACCTTCACGATCCCGCGCCGGGTGCCGAGCGCGAGCCCCGGCGAACCCTCGGCCTGCTCGCCCAGCGGGGCCACACCGACGACCCGTTCGCCGGACTCCAACGGCACGAGCTCGCGCACCGCTACCCCGCCGCGCAGCGACACGGTGCCCACCTGCTCCGGCAGCACCGGCAACGGCAGGACGTCGGTCCGGAACGCCCGGCCCCGGTTCGTCACGAACAGGACCCGCCCCCGCGCCGTGGTGTGCACCATCGCCGCCACGGCGTCGTGCCGGGCACGGCCGCTGCGCCTGCGTCCCTCGACGGCCTCCTCGGACTCCGCCGCCGTCCGGGCCACCAGCCCGGTCGCCGAGAGGATCACCTGACACGGGTCGTCGGCCACCTCCAGCGGACCCGCGGGCTTGGACGCCTCCAGCACCTCCTTGAGGTCCCCGTCGATCAACGCCGTGCGGCGCGCGGTGCCGAAGTCCTTGGCCACCTTGGTCAGTTCCTTCGACACGAGCTTCTTCAGCACCGACTCGTCGTCCAGGATCGCGGTCAGCTCCGCGATCTCCGAGCGCAGCCGCTCCTGTTCGGACTCCAGCTCGATCTTGTCGTACTTGGTGAGCCTGCGCAGCGGCGTGTCGAGGATGTAGGTGGCCTGGGTGTCGGACAGCTTGAACCGCGTCATCAGCCCGTCCTTGGCGGCCTTCGCGTTCTCACTGCCCCGGATCAGTCTGATCACCTTGTCGATGTCGACCAGCGCCTTGAGCAGCCCCTCCACCAGGTGCAGCCGCTCCTCCCGCTTGCGCCTGCGGTAGCGGGTGCGGCGGGTGACCACCTCGTACCGGTGGGCCAGGAACACCTCCAGCATGCCCTTCAGGCCCAGGGTCCGCGGCGTGCCGTCCACGAGCACGAGGTTGTTGATGCCGAACGACTGCTCCAGCGGCGTGAGCCGGTACAGGTCGGCCAGCAGCGCCTGCGGGTTGACGCCGACCTTGCACTCGATCACCAGCCGGGTGCCGTTCTCCCGGTCGGTGAGGTCCTTGACGTCGGCGATGCCGGTGAGCCGCTTGTGCTTGTTCACCTCGTCGGTGATGCGCTCGATCACCTTCTCCGGGCCCACGCCGTAGGGCAGTTCGGTGACCGTGATGCCCTGCCTGCGGCTGCCCTCGATCGGGCCGGTGGTCACCGTCGCCCGCATCCGCACGACCCCGCGCCCGGTCTCGTAGGCCTTGCGCACCTGGTCCAGTCCGAGCAGCTGCCCGCCGGTGGGCAGGTCCGGACCGGGCACGAACTCCATCAGCTTGTCCAGCGAGGCGTTCGGGTGGTTGATCAGCCACTTGGCCGCGGCGATCACCTCGCCGAGGTTGTGCGGGATCATGTTCGTCGCCATCCCGACGGCGATCCCGGATGTGCCGTTGACCAGCAGGTTCGGGAACGCCGCGGGCAGCACCTGCGGCTCCTGCAGCGACCCGTCGTAGTTCGGCCGGAAGTCGACGGTGTCCTCGCCCAGCTCCCCGACCAGCGCCATCGCCTCGGGCGACATCCGTGCCTCGGTGTAGCGGCTCGCCGCCGGCGCATCGTCCACGGAACCGAAGTTGCCGTGCCCGTCGACCAGCGGGACGTTCATCGAGAAGTCCTGCGCCAGACGCACCATCGCGTCGTAGATCGCGGAGTCGCCGTGCGGGTGGTAACGGCCCATCACGTCGCCGACCACGCGGGAGGACTTCACATAGGCGTGGTTCGGCCGGTAGCCGTTCTCGTTCATCGAGAACAGGATCCGGCGGTGCACCGGCTTGAGACCGTCCCGGGCGTCGGGCAGCGCCCGGGAGTGGATGACCGAGTAGGCGTACTCCAGGTAGGAGTCCTCCATCTCGGTCTTGACCGGGTTGTCGAAGATCCGCGCGCCCGCCTGGTCGAAGGCGGCCGGGTCGACCCGTGTGGTGGTGTTCTTGCGGCGTGCCATGGTTCAACGACTCCTGGAAATGTTCGGCGCGGGAGGGGCGGGGTGTTGCGGACCGTGCCCGGGTCCGGCCGTGCTCAGACGTCGATCGCGGCCCGGTCGACCCGTTCGGCCGAGGTGATCAACCAGTTGCGGCGCGGCTCGACCTTCTCCCCCATCAGCAGGTCCAACGCCGCCTCGGCGGCGTCGACGTCGTCGAGCGTGATGCGGCGGACGGCCCGCGTCGCGGGATTCATCGTGGTCTCCCACAACTCGTCGGCGTCCATCTCGCCGAGCCCCTTGAACCGCGGGACGGGCGTGACGACCTGTCTGCCCGCCTCCTCCAGCTCGGCGACCTTCGCCTCCATCTCCCGCTCGGTGAAGGTGTAGAAGGTCTTCGGGTCGCGCCCCTTCGTGGTGATCTTGTGCAGGGGCGGCATCGCCGCGTAGAGCCGTCCCTGTTCGATGACCGGCCGCATGTACCGGGCGAACAGCGTGATCAGCAGCGTCCGGATGTGCGAGCCGTCCACATCGGCGTCGGCCATCAGGATCACCCGGCCGTAGCGCAGCGCCGACTCGTCGAACGTCCGCCCGGTCCCGGCGCCGAGGACCTGCACGATCGAGGCGATCTCGGCGTTCTTCAGCGCGTCACCGAGGTTCGCCTTCTGCACGTTGAGGATCTTGCCGCGCAGCGGGAGCAGCGCCTGGTACTCCGAGACCCGCGCGAGCCGGGCCGACCCCAGCGCACTGTCCCCCTCCACGAGGAACAGCTCGCTGCGCGCCACCCCGGTCGTGCGGCAGTCCACGAGTTTCGGCGGCATGGCCGCGCCCTCCAGCGCGGTCTTGCGCCGGGCCGCGTCCTTCTGCTGCTTCTGCGTCAACCGCACCCGCGAGGCGTCGACGATCTTCTGCAGCACCGTCTTCGCCTCGGCCTTGGTTCGGCGGTGCTCGGCCCAGGCCTTCAGGTGCTTCTCCACGAGGCCCTGCACGACCTTGGTGATGCCCGCGGTGGACAGCTCGTCCTTGGTCTGCGAGGTGAACTGCGGCTCCGGGATGCGCACGTGGACGACGGCGGTCATGCCCTCGTAGATGTCGTCCAGGGTGGGCATGTCCTCCTTGGGCTTCAACAGCCCGCGGGTCTTGGAGATCGCGTCGTGCACCGCCCGGGTCAGCCCGCGCTCGAATCCCTTGCGGTGCGTCCCGCCGTGCACGTTGCGGACCGTGTTGGCGAAGCACTCGACGGTGCGCTCGTACCCGGTCCCCCACCGCAGCGCGATCTCCACCTCGGCGCGGCGTTCCACATTGGACTGCATGACGCCGTTGGCGTCCGCGGCGTTCTCCTTGTACGTACCCTCACCGGTGATCAGCTGCGTCCCGCACACCGGGCGGTCACCCGCGGGTGCGAGGTACTCGACCATGTCGGCGACGCCGTTCGGGTAATGGAAGGTCTCCTCGTTGATGGCCGCGTCGGTGGCCGTGCGCAACACGTAGGTGACGCCGGAGACCAGGAAGGCGGTGTGCCGGAGCTTGGTCCGCAGCGCCTCGATGTCCAGGCCCGCGCCCTTCTCGAAATAGCGCGCGTCGTACCAGTAGCGGATGACGGTGCCGGTCGACTCGCCGCGCTTCATCTTGCGCACGGTCCGCAGGCCGGACTGCCGGGTGAACTTCGCCCTGGGGCCGGGGCCGTCGAACACGCCGGGCACACCGCGCGCGAACGACATCTCGTACACCGTGCCGTCGCGCTTGACGGTCACGTCGAGCCGCAGCGACAGCGCGTTCACCGCCGAGGCGCCCACGCCGTGCAACCCGCCGGAGGCCTTGTACCCCGAGCCGCCGAACTTGCCCCCGGCGTGCAGCCGGGTGAGCACCAGTTCGACCCCGCTGAGCCCGGACTTGCCGTGGGTGCCGACCGGGATGCCCCGACCGTCGTCGGAGACCTCCACGCTGCCGTCGGCGTGCAGGGTCACCACGATCCTGCTCGCGTGCCCCGCGACCCCCTCGTCGGTGGAGTTGTCCAGGATCTCGGAGAACAGGTGGTTGACGCCGCGACTGTCGGTGGACCCGATGTACATGCCGGGTCGCTTGCGCACCGCTTCCAGACCCTCGAGATGGGTCAGGTCGTCGGCCCCGTACAGGGTCTCCTCGGCAGAGGCAGTCACGTGTCGCTCTCTTTCCCGTTCGTGATACGCCCGGATCGTGGATGCCCGTGGCACGCTCGGTCACCTGTTCGACCGCGGCAACAGCGTAATGCAGGGTAACGGGCCGTCAACGGCGAGCATGAGGTGCAACGTCGGTGTGTTCCGACTCATTCCCGCTCGAACTCGGCGCGCACACCCAGCAGACGCACCGGACGGTCCAGTTCGAACCGGCCGAACACGGACTGCGCGGCCCGTTCGAGCGCGGCACCGTCGCTGGTGGGTGCGGACAGGGTGACACTGCGTGTCCGCGTGATGAACGGTGCGAACCGGACCTTGACCGCGACCCGGGCGGCCGGCCTGCCCTCGGCCAGCACGTCCGCGGTGACCCGTTCGCTCAGCAGGCTCAGCTGGGCGCGGAGCTCGTCCGGATCGGCGACGTCCCGCGGGAACGTGGTCTCCCGGCTGCGGGAACGCGGAACGTACGGGGTCGCGGTGACCTCTCGGTCGCCCGCCCCGTGCGCCAGCACCCGGTAGTAGGGCCCGAGGCGCGGACCGAACCGCACGGCCAGTTCCGCGGGGTCGGCGGCGGCGAGCTCGGCCACGGTGTGGATCCCGCTCTCGGCGAGCCGGTGCCGGGTCTTCACACCGATTCCCCACAGGGCGTCGGTGGGGCGGTGCGCCATCACCTCGACCCAGTTCTCCTCGGTCAGCCGGAACACGCCCGCCGGCTTCGCGAACCCGGTCGCCAGCTTCGCGCGGTGCTTGTTGTCCCCGATGCCCACCGAGCAGGACAGGCCGGTCCGCCCGGCCACCTCCGCACGGACGCGGGCCGCCAGCGCCTCCGGATCGTCGGTGCGCACACCCAGGAACGCCTCGTCCCAACCGACGACCTCGACGACCACGCCGGGCAGGTCCCGCAGCGTCGCCATGACACGGCCGGAGACCTCCTCGTAGGCGGGCGCGTCGCTGGGCAGGAAGACGGCGTCGGGACAGCGCTTCGCCGCGGTGCGCAACGGCATGCCGGAGTGCACCCCGAACTCCCGGGCCTCGTACGACGCGGTCGCCACCACGCCCCGCCCGGTCGGGTCGCCGGAGCCGCCCACCACCACGGGCCGTCCACGCAGCTCGGGGTGCCGCGCGACCTCCACCGCGGCGAGGAACTGGTCGAGATCGACGTGCAGTATCCGGTCCTGTGTGGACACGGGCGCAGTATGCGCCGCCCCGACCACGCCGCGCCACTCGGACGGGGCGCCGGGGAGTCACGGACGGGTGATTAAGCACCGCGCGGGTATCGGGTGCGCATAGAACCGGGACGAACGGGATACCCGGTCGGGCGGATTGACGAACCGACACACGAACCGCCGGTGGAGCACGGCGGAGTCACGGCTGGTGACGGGAGGTGAGGCGAGAATGAACGGTAGGTGCGGCGGATGACGGAACGCTTCCGGGCGTGACCGCCCGGGAACTGGTCGTGCTGGGCACCGGCAGTCAGGTGCCTTCGCGGGACCGCGCCCAGAACGGGCACCTGCTCCGCTGGGACGAGGAGGGCATCCTGTTCGATCCGGGCGAGGGCACCCAACGGCAGATGACGTTCGCGGGTGTCTCCGTCCGCGCGGTGACGCGGATGTGCCTGACACATTTCCACGGTGACCACTGCCTGGGTGTCCCGGGAATCGTGCAGCGGATGTCGCTGGACGGTCTCGCGAGCGCCATCGCCCACTATCCCGCGACCGGAGCCCGGTACTTCGACCGACTGCGCCATGCGAGTGTGTTCCACGCCACGACCGAGCTGACGGAGCACCCCGTCGAACGGGACGGCAGGATCGCGTCCGGTCCGTTCGGCGAGTTGCGGGCTCGACGGCTGGATCACCCGGTGGAGGCGTTCGGATACCAGCTCGTGGAGCCGGACCGCGCCCACCTGGTGCCCGACCTTCTCGAACGGCACGGGGTGCGCGGACCGGACGTCGGCAGGCTCCGGCGGACGGGCACGATCGACGTGGGCGGACGCACCGTGACGGTGAACGAGGTGAGTGTCACACGTCCGGGGCAGCGTTTTGGTTTCGTCATGGACACCCGGTTGTGCGAGAATGCTTTCGCGCTGGCCGAGGACGCCGACCTGCTGACCATCGAGTCGACCTTCCTGAGTTCCGAGGCCGACCTCGCGCGGCGGTACGGACACCTTACCGCGGCAGAGGCCGGTCGGGTCGCGGCCGAGAGTCGGGTCCGCACATTGGTGTTGACCCATTTCTCGCAGCGTTACACGGAACCGAGCCATACGGAACCGACTCGGTTTCATGACGAAGCGGCCGAGGTATTCGGCGGCGACATCGTGGTCGCCAGGGATGTGAGCCGAATCCCCGTCCCGCGCCGGGTGCGCCCGGAATAGCGGAACAACCGACGTGCGTTGTCTCCGCATAGTTGCCTGTTTTTCGCCGGAAGGAGGCGGCACGCCACATGAACAATTTCGACTGGCGGCATCACGCCGCCTGCCGCGACGAGGACCCCGAGCTGTTCTTCCCCGTGACCGACATGGGACCGGGCGCCCAGCAGACCGCGCGCGCCAAGGCGGTGTGCGCACGCTGCCCCGTGGCGAACGAGTGCCTGGAGAGCGCGATCGAGAACGGCCTCGACCACGGGATCTTCGGCGGCACCACGGAGCGGGAACGGCGTGATCTCGTGCGCGCCCGGCGTCAGCGCGCACGGCAGTCGGGAATTCGCGGAAACGCCGCCTGACACAGTTCTCACACCGTTTCTCGACAACCGAACACCGAGAACGTCGGGCCGTGCCCGCCGTCGACGTGAGTGGTTTTCCGCGCCCCCGGGTTCTCCGCCCGGGGGCGCGGTCGTGTGTGCGGCCCGGGTTCCCGCCGCCCCTCCCGTCCGGGGTGCACGATTCCGGTCACCGGCCGGGCACGCACCGTGTCCCTCCGTGCGGCGGCCGACGGCGGTGGGCGTTACGATCCGATCAAGTACCGATACCGGTGCGCTATCGAAGCCGGATACAGGGAGCGGACGTGACGGACATCCCCACGGGCAACGAGTTCTCCGCCGCGACGGGCCGCGAGCTGGAGAGCGACCACGGCAAGCCGCGCTACCTCGCGTACCAGCGGGAGCTGATCGGCCCGCACTGCGGACGGTCCGTGCTGGAGGTCGGGGCGGGTCTCGGCGAGTTCGCCGACGGGTTCACCGGGTTCGACCGGTACGTGGTGACCGATGTGGACTCCGGTGCGGTGGAGCGGATGAAGCGACGCTTCGCCGACCGGCCCGAGGTGGAGGTCCAGCAGTACGACATCGACGGGCGGACCCGGCTGTCCGAGCCGGTCGACACGCTGGTCGCGATCAACGTGCTCGAACACATCGCCGACGACGTGACCGCCCTGCGCGAGTTGTCCGAATCACTCACCCCCACCGGGAACATCGTGCTGTTCGTGCCCGGGTATCAACAGCTCTACGGGGAGTTCGACCGCAAGGTCGGCCACCACCGCCGCTACACGCCGGCGACGGTGTCCGAGGCGGCGCGCCGGGCCGGGCTGCACGTCGAGGTGGCGCGCCCGGTGAACTTCCTCGGCGCGTTCGCCTGGTGGGCGGCGGTCCGCAAGGGCGGTGCCGGTGCGCCGAATCCGCGTCTGGTCGCGTTGTACGACCGTTTCGTGGTGCCGGTCACCCGCGCGCTCGAGAAGGTGGTCCCGGTCCCGTTCGGTCAGTCGGTGCTGTGCGTGGCCCGGCGCACCGACGCCTGAGCCGACCCCGGCGACGGAGCCGGTCCCGGTGACGCGGCCGGTCCCGACGACGGAGCACGGGTCGCCTCGGCGGTCAGGGTGTGCCGTCGAGCAGCTCGGACAGCAGCGCCCGGACCCGGCGGTCGATCTCGTCGCGGACCGGGCGGACCTCCTCCACCGGCCTGCCCGCGGGGTCGTCCAGTTCCCAGTCGAGGTAGCGCTTGCCCGGGAGGACGGGACAGGTGTCGCCGCAGCCCATCGTGACGACGACGTCGGCGGCCTCGACGTCGTCGGTGGCCAGGCGGGTCGGCATCGCGGCGGTGATGTCCAGACCCCATTCGGCGAGCGCGGCCGCGGCCGCGGGATTGACCCGCTCCCCCGGCTCGGACCCGGCCGAGCGGACCGCGACGCGGCCGAGCGCGTGGTGGGCCAGCAGCGCGGCCGCCATCTGTGAGCGGCCCGCGTTGTGGACGCAGACGAACAGGACCTCCGGCCGGTGGGCCATCGACTCTCCCGGATGATCGAGCGGGACACGAACGGTTGGCCGGCTCACCGTACCCGATGACATCACTCACGAGTGATGTATGGTCGCGCACCATGCCCGCCCTCGACCCCACGCCGCCCCCGGCCGACACGGTCGTGCCCGCCGACACGCTGCCGACGGACACGCTGCCGACGGACGTGCTGCGCCTGCTCGCGGACCCGCTGCGGGCCACCCTCGTCGGCCTGCTCGCGCGGGAGACGCTGTGCACCTGCCACCTGGTCGACGAGACCGGGGCGAGCCAGACCAACATCTCCAACCATCTGCGGCTGCTGCGCGGGGCGGGCCTGGTGGCCGCGGAACCGCACGGCCGCTACACCTACTACCGGCTGCGGCCGGAGGCGCTCCGGGCGCTCGCGGCGACGCTGACCGGCCTCGCCGAGCGCGCCGAGGCCGCCGGATCCGAGCCCACCGGGAACAGGAGGCCGTGCTGATGACCCGGACCGTGGACGAGTCCGACGACACCGACGTCCTGCGGAAGCTGTCGTCGCTCGACCGGTTCCTCCCGGTGTGGATCCTCGCGGCGATGGGGGCCGGGCTGTTGCTCGGTGCCGTGCTGCCGGGCCTGCGGGACGTGCTCGACGCCGTCACGATCGGCCAGGTCTCCCTGCCGATCGCGCTGGGACTGCTGCTGATGATGTACCCGGTGCTGGCGAAGGTGCGCTACGACCGGCTCGACTCGGTGACCCGCGACCGGCGCATGCTCGTGCTCTCGCTGCTGCTCAACTGGGTGGCCGGGCCCGCCCTGATGTTCGCGCTGGCGTGGCTGATGCTGCCCGACCTGCCCGAGTACCGCACCGGGCTGATCATCGTCGGGTTGGCCCGCTGCATCGCCATGGTGATCATCTGGAACGACCTGGCCTGCGGTGACCGCGAGGCCGCCGCCGTGCTCGTGGCGCTGAACTCGCTGTTCCAGGTGCTGATGTTCGGCGTCCTCGGGTGGTTCTACCTCGACGTGCTCCCCGGGTGGCTGGGCCTGGACACCACCTCGATCGACGCCTCCCCCTGGACCATCGCGCTCAACGTCGTGATCTTCCTCGGCATCCCGCTCGCAGCCGGGTACGTCTCCCGCCGTGCGGGCGAGCGCACGAAGGGTCGCGAGTGGTACGAGAACCGTTTCCTGCCGAGGATCGGCCCGGTGACGCTGTACGGACTGCTGTTCACGATCGTCGTCCTGTTCGCGCTGCAGGGGGAGACGATCAGCGAGCGGCCCGGCGACGTCGCCCGGATCGCGCTGCCGCTGCTGGCGTACTTCGCGCTGATGTGGGCGGGGTCGTACGCCGTCGGCCGGGCCGCCGGACTGAACTACGCCCGCACCACGACGCTGGCCTTCACCGCCGCGGGCAACAACTTCGAACTCGCGATCGCCGTGGCCATCGGCGTGTTCGGGGTGACCTCGGGGCAGGCGCTCGCCGGGGTCGTCGGCCCGCTCATCGAGGTCCCGGTGCTCGTCGCGCTCGTCTACGTCAGCCTCCGGCTCCGCCGTCGTTGGCGCGCGCGCACCCCGGGCCCGGAGTCCCCGGACGTCGACTCGCGGGCATGACGCGGCGACTCGCGGACTTGAGGCGTCGACTCGCGGGCAGGAGGTGGCGACTCGCGGGTCACATGGATTTGGCCTTGAGGTAGCGGGTGACGCTCGGGGCCTGGGAGGCGAGGCCGGCGGCCAGCGCCGCGCCGAGCGCGCCCGCCGCCA
>NZ_KE387117.1:4194-8612 GCF_000430445.1 Saccharomonospora iraqiensis subsp. iraqiensis | reverse complement strand
GCCGCGGCCCGGCCGAACAGCTCGTGCCGTGCCAGTCCGCGTAACCCGGCACCGGGCCGGTTCCCGCCGCCGGCGGTGCGTACCCCGGTCACCGGGCTCACCGCGCCCGGACCGCGGTCAGCGGGACGAAGGCGGGCTCGGACCGGTGCTCGATCCGCACCTCGGTGACCTCGGGCGCGACCGCCCGCACCAGGTCGGTGACCGTGCCCGCGGCCTCGTCGGAGCCGTCCGTCACGGTCACCGAGGCCACCCCGTCGGCCAGCCCGTCCAGCTCCGCCCGGATGTCCGGTGCGGCGTCGGCGAGCACCGCCCGGATCCGGGTCTCCGGGCCGTGCGGGTGCAGGTCGTGCGCGAGCAGCAGGTGCCCCACCAGCGGGTCGTCGGCCAGCGCGGCGACGACCGTGTCGTCGGCGGCCCGCACGATCCGTTCGAGTGCCTCGCCGTACACGTCGGCCAGGGTCTGCACGGTGGCGCCGGCGGCCTCGTCGGCGCGGTCGGCGAGACCGGCCAGCAGTTCCTCGAGCGTCGACAGGCGCTCGGTGAGTTCGTCGTCGTCCCACATCGGACCGCTCACTGTCCCGGGTGGGCCGCGCCGAACGTCGGCGAGGCGATCTTGTCGAGGGTCTTGCCCTCGCCGAGGTACATGTGCACCCCGCACGGCAGGCACGGGTCGAAGCTGCGCACCGTGCGCATGATGTCGATGCCCTTGAAGTCCTCCCGACCGTTCTCCTCGAAGATCGGCTGGCCCTGCACGGCGTCCTCGTACGGGCCGGGGGTGCCGTAGCTGTCCCGGGGGCTGGCGTTCCACGGTGTCGGCGGGTACGGGTGGTAGTTCGCGATCTTGCCGTCGCGCACCACGAGGTGGTGCGACAGCACCCCGCGCACGGCCTCGTGGAAGCCGACGCCGACGGCCTCGTCCGGCACCTCGAAGTCGGTGAACACCTTCGTGTTGCCGGAGCGCACCTCCGCCAGGGCCTTCTCGACGAAGTGCAGCGCCATGCCCGCGGCGTAGGCGACGAAGTACATCCGTGCCCGGTCGCGTTCGAGGGTGTTGGCGTACTTCGGCGGACGCCACTCGAACCGCATCTCCTTGGTCTGCGGGGTGGCGGGCAGGTCGATGCGCACCGCACCGCCGGTGGCCTTGACGTACGGGGTGTCCACCAGCCCGTTCAGCGCGGTCGCCCACAGCCGGGCCAGCGGGCCGCCGCCGGTGTCCAGCGCGAGGTGCTCCTGACTGCCCGGGTCGAACCAGCGGGGGCTCATCACCCAGCTGTAGTTGCCGTTCTCCAGGTCGCGGCCCTGCGGGGCGGGCAGGGTGGTCTGGTTCCACGGGTGCCGCTTGTCCACCGGGTTGCCCAGCGGGTCGCGGTCGACGAACGTCTGCTCGTTGGTCCAGTCGTCGTAGTAGGAACTGCCGAGCAGGATGCGCATGCCGAGGTTGATGTCGACCAGGTTGTTGGTCAGCAGTTCGCCGTCGACGACGATGCCCGGGCTGACGAACATGTCCTTGCCCCAGGAGCCCATGTTCTCGTAGCGGTAGTCCACGCTGTACGGGTCCTGGAAGCATCCCCAGCAGCCGAGCAGGATGCGGCGCCTGCCGACCTCCTCGTAGCCGGGCAGGGCGTCGTAGAAGAAGTCGAACACGTCGTCGTTCATCGCCACGGCCTGCTTGATGAAGTCCAGGCAGCGCATCAGCCGGGAGAGGTAGTCGGTGAACACCTGCGGGGTGGCCACCGTGCCGACGCCGCCCGGGTAGAGCGTGGACGGGTGGACGTGCCTGCCCTCCATCAGGCAGCACATCTCCCGGGTGATGCGGGAGACCTCCAGCGCCTTCTTGTAGACCTCGCCCTCGAACGGGTTGAACGCCCGCATGATGTCGGCGATGGTGCGGTGCCCGTGCAGGTCGCCGCGCGGTGCGTCGGTGGTCTCGGCACGCTTGAGCAGGCCCGGGTTCGTCTCGGCGACCATGCGCTCGCAGAAGTCGACGAAGACCATGTTGTCCTGGAAGATCGTGTGGTCGAACATGAACTCGGCGGCCTCGCCGAGGTTGATGATCCAGTCGGCCAGCGGCGGCGGCTTCACGCCGTAGGCCATGTTCTGGGCGTAGATCGAGCACACCGCGTGGTTGTCGCCGCAGATGCCGCAGATGCGGCTGGTGATGAAGTGCGAGTCGCGTGGGTCCTTGCCCTTCATGAACACGCTGTAGCCGCGGAACAGTGACGAGGTGCTCTTGCACTCGGCGACCTCGTTGTTCGCGAAGTCGACCTTGGTGTAGATGCCGAGGTTGCCGATGATGCGGGTGATCGGGTCGAAGTTGACCTCGACCAGCTCCCGCTGGGTCGCGGCGCTGACCTCGGACTGGGTCTGTGCCATGCTGTGTCGCTCCTGCGTGGTGGTTCGGAATCAGACGGATTCGGGATAGCGGGGCTGGTAGCCGCTGGTGAGCTTCGGGCCGGGGTGGCGCCACTTGGGTTCGGTGTTGGCGCTGCGGTTGGTGATGCCGCGCATCCGGCGTACGAACGGCCCGTAGACCGACAGCAGCGCCGACGAGAACGACCCGCCCGGTGGTTCGTCCATGAACGGCATGAACTTGTCCGGGAAGCCGGGCATGGTGCAGCCGATGCAGATGCCGCCGACGTTCGGGCAGCCGCCGACGCCGTCCATCCAGCCGCGCTTGGTGACGTTGCAGTTGACCACCGGGCCCCAGCAGCCGATCTTGACCTGGCACTTCGGGGAGTTGTAGTCGTAGGCGAAGTCGGCCTGCTCGTAGTAGCCGGCGCGGTCGCACCCCTCGTGGACCGTCTTGCCGAACAGCCACGTCGGCCGCAGCTGCTCGTCCAGCGGGATCGTCGGGGCCAGCCCCGCGGCCTGGTGCAGCACCCAGAGCAGGGTCTCCATGAAGTTGTCCGGCTGTACCGGGCATCCGGGGACGTTGATCACCGGAAGTCCCCCGGCCGACCGGAAATCGTCACCGAGATAGTCGACGAGTCCCATGCATCCCGTCGGGTTTCCCGCCATCGCGTGAATTCCGCCGTAGGTCGCGCACGTCCCGATCGCGACGACCGCCCACGCTTTCGGGGCGAGTTCGTCGATCCACTTGTTGAGGGTCTTCGGTTTCCCGGTCTCCGGGTCGTTTCCCATGGCCGTCCAGAAACCGTCCCCGTCGTGGATGTTCTCGTTCGGGACCGACCCCTCGACGACGAAGACGAACGGCGCGTCCAGTTCGCCCTGCGCCGCCGCGCGGAACGGCGCGAGGAAGTCGTCCCCGGTCTCGTAGGCGAGCACCTTGTTGTGCAGGTGCACCTTGGGGATGCCGGGCACGGCCCGCAGCACCACGTCCTCGATGCTGGGCAGCGACGCCGCGGTGACCGACACCGTGTCGCCGTCGCAGCTCATTCCTTCCGACGTCCACAGAATGTGGATCTCGTCGACTCCGGTTCCGGTCGCCTCTGTGCTCATGGGACACAGCATGCAACCCTGTGCGGCCGGCCGCAGTCTCCCGTACACACTCGGAGCACCGTCGTTTGGACCGCTCCCGGACAGGGTATCCGGCACGGTTTCCCGTTTTCCGCGGAGCCCGGACGCCGCTTTTCGCGTCAATTTGTGCCCGGCGACGGGAACGTCGTAGCGTGAGGTGATCGCGACAACACGTCGCCGACACCGGATCGATTTTTCGATCATTTTCCGGATCTCTCGACGAGCAGGGGACGGGACGGCCAGTGCAGCAACGTCAGTACTTCGAACAGCGCGTCGACGACGCGTTCGGGGCCAGGCGGGCGCCGTTGGAGGCGCTGCTGGCCGAGGCCGGTCCGGTGGCGCGGGCCTGTCACGCCATGGCGGAGCGCTTCCACGCCGGCGGCAAGCTGATCGTGTTCGGCAACGGCGGCGAGTCGACCGACGCACAGCACCTCTCCGTGGAGTTCGTCCACCCCGTGGTCGTGGGCAAGCGCGCACTGCCCGCGATCTCGCTGACCGCCGACGTCGCCACGCTGACCGGGATCGCGGCGCGAGAGGGCTTCGCCGAGGTGTTCGCCCACCAGCTGCGGTACCTGGCCGTGGGCGACGACATCGCGCTCGGCCTGTCCGTCGACGGCGGGTGCGCCAACGTGCTGCGCGGACTCGAACAGGCACACGAGGCGGGGCTGCTCACGGTCGCGCTCGTGGGTGGCGACGGCGGGGCCCTCGCCGCGAGCCCGGCCGTGGACCACCTGCTACGCGCCACGTCGGACGACCCCCGTGTGATCAAGGAGGTGCACGTGACGATGTATCACGTCCTGTGGGAGCTGGTGCACGTCTTCTTCGAGCACCCGGGCGTGCTCACCCCGGAGGCCGCACGGTGAGCGCGGAGCAGGTCCGGCCACCGGGCACCGGAGCCGACGATGACCCCGCCGCGCACCGCGCGGCCGACGGGCACGGCG
>NZ_KE387117.1:0-4094 GCF_000430445.1 Saccharomonospora iraqiensis subsp. iraqiensis | reverse complement strand
CAGCGCGCGGAGCTCGCCGTCGCCGATGTCGCGCAGGTGCGCCGCGGCCATCCGCCACGGGTGCCGGATCGCGGCGGCCCCGCCGGGCATCGGCACCGGGGCCAGATGTGCCAGTCGCTCGAACCCGGTCAGCGTGGCCAGCAGGAACTCACCACCCCACACCGTGCCGTCGGTGCCGTACCCGGTGCCGTCGAAGGCGACCCCGAGCACCGGACCGTCGACGCCGTTGTCGGCCAGGCACGCCGCGAGGTGCGCGTGGTGGTGCTGCACCCCGACCGGTTCGACGTCGTCCCGCTCCCGCGCGTACTTCGTGGACAGGTAGTCCGGGTGCAGGTCGTGGGCGACGACGGCCGGGGTGATGTCGAACAGCCTGCCGAGATGCTCGATCGCCGCGGTGAACGCGCGCAGCGTCTCGTGATTGGTCAGGTCGCCGAGGTGCGGCGAACACACCGCCCGCCGCCCGTGCGCGAGGCACACCGTGTTCTTCTGCTCGGCGCCACAGGCGAGCACGGGCCGGGGGAAGCCCGGCTCGTGCCGGATCGGTTCCGGCGCGTAACCCCGCGCGCGGCGCACCGGCAGCGCGCGGCCGGCCCATGGCCGCACCACCGAGTCGTCGGTGCGCACGTGGATCGGCCGGTCGTGGGTGAGGAACGCGTCGGCGATGCCGGACAGGCGCGCGAGGGCGTCGTCGTCGGTGAACGCGAGGGGTTCGTCGGAGACGTTGCCGCTGGTGAGCACCAGCGGTGCGGCGACGGCGTCCAGCAGCAGGTGGTGCAGCGGGGTGTAGGGCAGCATCAGGCCGAGTTCCCGGTTGCCGGGCGCGACGGACTCGGCGACGGCGGGGGCGGCGGTGGGGTCCCCACGGGGGTCGGTGCCGTGCTCCAGCAGGACGACGGGGGCCTGCCTGCCGGTGAGCAGGCGTTCGGCGAGGTCGTCGACGTGGCACAGCGCGCGGGCGGTGTCCAGGGTGGGCACCATGACGGCGAACGGCTTGTCCGCCCGGTGTTTGCGGGAGCGCAGTGCCGCGGTGGCCTTCTCGTCGGTGGCGTCGGTGGCGAGGTGGTATCCGCCGATCCCCTTGACCGCGACGACCGCCCCGGCACGGAGCAGCTCGGCGGTGTGCCGGACCGGGTCGCCGCCGAGGTACCGCCCGGCCGCGTCGACCAGCCGCAGCCGGGGCCCGCACGCGGGACAGCACACCGGCTGCGCGTGGAACCGCCGGTCGGCCGGGTCGTGGTACTCGGCCGCGCACGCGGCGCACAGTGTGAACCCGGCCATCGTGGTGTTCGGCCGGTCGTAGGGGACGTCCCGCACGATGCTGAACCGGGGGCCGCAGTCGGTGCAGTTGAGGAACGGGTACCGGTAGCGCCGGTCGGCGGGGTCGAACAGTTCGGACAGACACGCCGCGCAGGTGGCCGCGTCGGCGGAGACGGGGGTCCGGCGGGGACCGTCCCCGGAACTGGGCACGATCCGGAACCCTGCCCCGCCGCGGACGGGGTGCTCGGTGACCGTGACCCGCTCGACCGCGGCGAGCGCGGGGGCGTCCGTCTCCAGCGCCTTGAGCAGCCCGGTCACGGCCTCCCGCGGACCCTCGGCGGCCAGGAAGACCCCGTCGGTGTCGTTGCCGACGTGTCCGCTCACCCCGAACCGCTCGGCCAGCGCGTACACGAAGGGACGGAACCCGACCCCCTGCACGATCCCCTCGACCCGCGCCTCGACCCGCACGGACGGCCCCACGGCGCCCTCACCCCGTGGCGCCGCGGTCGCGCCCGCCGGACCCACCGCGGCGGGTGTCCGGACGGGCACGCACCCGGGCGCTGACCCGACGTTCGCACGACACCACCCACTGTTACCCGGGCAATGGCACGGCGAAACCAGGCCGCACCGCCCCGGCACCGCCCCCGGTCACGGAGCCGTGGCGGACCATTCGTGGTCCAGCATCGCGTACACGCTCGTGTCCTCCCAGGCTCCGGTGACCCAGATGTCGGCCCGGTGCAGGGCCTCGTGCCGCATCCCCAGGCGCGCGCACAGCCGGGCCGAGGCCGTGTTGTCCGGATGCATCCGGGCCACCACGCGGTGCGCACCGACCTCGGTGAAGGCGTACTCCAGCAGCTCCCGGGCGGCCTCGGTCGCGTAGCCCCGGCCGCCGACGTGCGGAGCGAGGATCCAGCCGATCTCGAGGGTGGCCGCCCCGGCCGAGTGCACCTGCAGGTGCACCTCCCCGACCGGATCGGTGCGGGTCGCCGTGCCGTCCTCCGCCGCGCCGTCCTCCGCCGTGCCGTCCCGCGGCACCACCGCGAGGCGCACCCCGTCGCCGTCCCCGGCGATCCGGGTGCGTCCCGCGTGGACCGGGAGACGCCGGACGACCTCCTCGTGGGTCAGCGGCTCGTGCGGCAGGTACCGGCACACGTCCGCCCGGGACAGATACCCGTACACGGCGTCGGCATCGGCCACCGACACCGGCCGCAGCAGCAGACGTCCGGTGGCCAGGGTCCCCACCTCCCGGGGCCGCAGGGCGGGCCCACCGCCGGTGCTCTCGTCCGCCACCCGTTCCCCCTTCGTCCCGCCGGCCGGTCCGGGTGATCGTTCCCTGCCGGCCGGTCCGTGTCGACCGTTTCCGCCCACGGCCCCGTTTTCCGCCCACGGCTTCGTCGCCGGCCGCCCGCGTCACCGTAAGGCGTGAACACGGGGCGCGGTTGACTCCCGGCGCAGAGGGTATGTCGCAGTCACGAACCGTCTCGCACACCGCTCGCGGGCCTCACCGCGCCGCGGGCTCACCGATCTTTCACAGGAGTGGTGCGGCAATGTCTCAGCCTGGCCAGGGTTCCTCGGGCTCCTCGGGTTCCTCGTCGTCCTCGTCGTCCTCGGGTCGCGAACGCGGTGGGTCCGGCGGCGACCCGCTGTCTACCGACCAGGGCAAGATCAGCGTCGCCCAGGGCGTCGTCTCCAAGATCGCCGGTGTCTCGTGCCGCGAGATCAGCGGCGTCCACGCGATGGGCACCTCCGGCGGGCGCGCGGTCGGCGCGCTGCGCGAACGGATCCCAGGCAGTTCCGGGCCGAGCGTGTCCCAGGGTGTCGCCGTCGAGGTCGGCGAGAGCCAGGCGGCCATCGACCTGGACATCGTCGTCGAGTACGGGGTGTCCATCGCCGACCTCGGCAAGAGCGTCCAGCGCAACGTCAAGCAGTCGGTCGAGCGGATGACCGGCCTCGAGGTGACCGAGATCAACGTCAGCGTCGACGACGTCTACCTGCCGTCCGACGACAGCCAGGAATCGCAGTCGAGGGTGTCGTGACCGGAACCAGCGCGCCGCCGGTGGTCGACGGGGTCGACGTCGACCGCGTCGCCGAGGTGGTGCGGTCCTGCCCCGGGGTCGCCGACCTGGTGGGCGGGGACGTCCTGCCCGCCACCGGCCCGGTCACGACGTACCTGCCCGGCAGGCGCCTCGGCGGGGTGCGCGTCGAGGCCGACCGGGTGACCGTGCAGGTGACCGGTGACTGGACCGTCGCCCTGCCCGCACTCGGCAGGCAGGTCCAGAGCGCACTCGCACCGCTGGTCGGCGACCGCCGGGTCGACGTCGTCGTGGCCGATCTGGTCGACCTGCCCGGTGCGGCCGGAACGGCCGATCCGAACCGAACGTGAAGGTGGAGACATGTCACGGACCACCCAGGGGCTCCTCGTCGGGCTCGTCCTCGGCCTGGCACTGGCCTTCGGCAACTTCGGCCAGATGCTGATCGTCGCGCTGCTGGCGATCGTCGGGCTGGTCGTCGGCAAGGTCCTGGACGGCGACATCGACCTGACCGAGTACTTCTCCGGGCGGGGTCAGGGCCGATGACCGACGCCGTGGCCGGACCCACCGGAGCCTCCCGGGCGGCGGGGTCCGGCGGAGGAGAGGACGAGCCGACCGCACCGACGGAACGGATCGGCGGTGCGCATCCGGGCCGGACCGAGTTCGGCCGGGTGGACATCGACGACGACGTCGTCGCCCGGATCGCGGCCGAGGCCGCCTCGGAGGTCGCCGACGCGGGATCGGCCGCGTCCGGGATGCTCGGCCGCACGCTCGCGCAGACCCCCACCCCGGGGGTGCGCCGCAGCA
>NZ_KE387116.1:30097-33114 GCF_000430445.1 Saccharomonospora iraqiensis subsp. iraqiensis | reverse complement strand
CGGCGCGGCAGGCGGCGTGGGCACTGTCCGGGGCGACCGATCCGCCCAGCTGGCAGGGGGAGGACGCCGTGCGCCTGGAGGGGCCCACCGACGACGAGGTCGCGGCGGGGGCCGACATCCGGCACCGGCACGCCGAGGCCAGGTGGAGCGTGCACCGGGTCTGACGCGGTACTGGGTACATTGACTGCGGGCGGTGTGCCGCGCCCGCGGGTGGCGGGCGTCCCGCCCGGATGATCCCACGGACGGCGGGTCCGGATGAGCGAGCAGCGACGGAGGAGGCACGTGAGCGAGTCCGAATGCGGCGGGATGGTCGCCGTGTCCCCACGGTCGCGGCGAGTGCGGCCGTGACCGGCGGGGCGGGCGAGCGGGCGCCCCGGGCCGAGGTCCTCGTCGATCTCGACGCGATCCGGCACAACCTCGGCCTGCTCGCCTCCCGCGCGGCCGAATCCGGTTCCGCGACGATGGCCGTGGTGAAGGCGGACGGCTACGGCCACGGCGCGGTGCCGGTGGCGCGCGCGGCCGTGGAGGCCGGGGCGGAGTGGCTCGGCACGGCGTCGGTGGAGGAGGCGCTCGACCTCCGGCGTGCGGGCATCACCGCGAGACTGTTCAGCTGGTTGGACACCCCGGAGGTGGACTTCGCCCCGGCGATCGAGCGGGATGTCGATCTGTCGGTCAGTTCGGCGGGGGAGTTGGCGCGCGTCGTGGACGCGGCCGCCCGGGTCGGGCGGCTTGCACGGGTGCATCTCAAGATCGACACCGGGTTGTCCCGGAACGGGTGTCCCGCCGACGAGTGGCCGAACCTGGTCAAGGCCGCGGCGGCGGAACCGGACGTGCACGTCGTGGCGGTGTGGTCGCATCTGGCGTGCGCCGACGATCCCGGGCATCCGTCGATCGACGACCAGGCGCGGCGGTTCGCCGCCGCCTACGACCGTGCGCTCGAGGCGGGGCTGGCGCCGCTGCGGCACCTGGCCAACTCGGCGGCCACGCTCACCCGGCCGGACCTGCACTTCGACCTCGTGCGCCCGGGCATCGCGATGTACGGGTTGAACCCGGTGCCGCAGGCGGAGGACCTGCGGCCCGCGATGACGTTCCGGTCGAGTGTGGTGCTGACCAAGCGGGTCGCGGCGGGTGAGTCCGTGTCGTACGGACACACGTGGACGGCCCCGGAGGACACCACGCTGGCGCTGGTCCCGGTGGGGTACGCCGACGGGGTCCCGCGGTCGTTGTCCGGGCGGATGAGCGTCCGGTTGGCGGGTCGGCGGCGGCCCGTGGTGGGCCGGGTGTGCATGGATCAGCTGGTGGTCGACTGCGGTGCGGACGAACCCGCCGTGGGCACCGGGGTCGAACTGTTCGGCACCGGCCGGGACGGGGGACCCACCGCCACCGAGTGGGCCGAGACGATCGGCACGATCGACTACGAGATCGTCACGGGGATGTACCGGCCCCGCGTCCGCCGGCACCACCTGGAGCGGGGAGCGCGCTGATGTCCCGGGCCGGGCAGGATCCGCGTCCCGACGGGCCGTTCGCCGGTGCCCGTACCGGACGCACGGCGACCGTCGCGGCCGACGACGGCACCCCGCTCGCGGTCGAGGAGATCGGGCCGTCCGACGGGACGGCCGAGCTGACGGTGGTGGGCGTGCACGGGTTCGCGCTGTCCCGCCGGAGCTGGCTGTTCCAGCAGCGCGATCTCGCCGCGTTGCGCCTTCCCCGGGTGCGGCAGGTGTACTACGACCACCGGGGGCACGGGCAGTCGGCGCCGTCGCCCGCCGAGACGAGCACGATCGAACAGCTCGCCGCGGACCTGCACGCGGTGTTGCGGACGGTGCCCGCCGACGAGCCGATCGTCCTGGTGGGACACTCCATGGGCGGCATGGTGGTCATGGAGCTGGCGCACCGGGCGCCCGCCCTGTTCGGGGACCGCGTCCGGGGGGTGGCCCTGATCGCCACGGCGGCCGGGGAGGTCGGCGCCAGCGGGCTGCCGAAGTCCCTGCTGTGGAAGTACAACCCGCTGACCCGCGGGGTGGGCGAGCTGGCCGGGTGGCAGCCGGGTCTGGTGGAGTTCGTCCGCGCCGCGGGCGGGCAGCTCACCCGGCGTGCCGTGCGGCGGTTGGCCTTCGGCAGTGACGACGTCGACTCCGCGGCGGTCGATTTCATGTTGGACATGCTCGGCGACACACCGGTCCGGCAGCTGGCGCACTTCGTGGACACCCTCGGCAGCCACGACCGTTACGCCGCACTGGCGGGGCTCAAGCACACCGACGTGCTCGTCGTCGGGGCGGATGCGGACCGGTTGACCCCGTTCGCGCACACCGAGCGGATCGCGGTCGAGTTGCCGCACGCGCGGTTGCTGCGGGTGCGGGGTGCGGGGCACATGGTGCATCTGGAGCGGCCGGACCTGGTCAACAGCCACCTCATCGACCTGCTGCGCGGGTGCCGCGGCACGGACGGGGGGTGCCCGACAGAGAGGAACCGATGGTGGCGCAGGTGAGTGTGGAACTGCCCGCCCCGGAGGACGCCGTCCGGTTCGGGCGGTCGTTGGGGCGCGTGCTGGACGCCGGGGACCTGGTGTTGCTGGCCGGGCCGCTCGGCGCGGGCAAGACGACGCTGGCCCGCGGGGTGGCCGAGGGCATGGGGGTGTCCGGCCGGGTCAGCTCACCCACCTTCGTGCTGGCGCGGGTGCACCCGGCGGGCGGGTCCGGGGTGTCGTTGGTCCACGTCGACGCCTACCGGCTCGGCGGCGACCTCTCCCAGCTCGACGACCTCGACCTGGACACCGACCTCGAGCACGCCGCGGTCCTGGTGGAGTGGGGCGAGGGGATGGCCGAACACCTCTCCGAGGACCACCTGGTCGTGCGACTCGAACGCCGGGACGACGACGTCCGCGTCGCGACCCTCGAACCGCACGGGTCGTGGACGGCCCGGGTCGCCGGAGCGTCTTTCGCGGGCGAACCGCGCCCCTGACCCCCGGCCCCGACCCGGCACCGGCCCGGGGCGGGACTCCCCCGGTGTCCGGGGCC
>NZ_KE387116.1:24773-29997 GCF_000430445.1 Saccharomonospora iraqiensis subsp. iraqiensis | reverse complement strand
ACGTGCTGGCCGAGTCCGGGGCCCGTGGGTGGCGTTCGCTGTCGTGGCCCGCGCGGTCGCTGGCCGCCGGCCTCCACCCGGCGCGGGCCGACCGGTACCGCGCGGAAGTTACCGACGAGTTGTACGGAGTGTTACTGTCCACCGATCCGGTGGGACGTCGCTGCGCACGTCGGTCGGACTGGGTTCCGATCTAGCTCGTTTCCTGCGCGGTATCAGGGATGCCGACATCTGGGCGAAGATTCCCGCAAAAAAAGCCACCGGATCGTGTCAAGGTGACACCTAAAGCGTCCGATGGGGGAGGAGGAATGTCACCCGGCTGCAGGAAGGAACCCCTGTGACGACGGTCTTGATCTGCGACGACCGACGCAGTGTCCGCGAAGGACTCACCCGCGTGATGTCCGCCGTTCCCGGTGTCAGTCGCATCGACTGTGTAGCGCACGGTGACGAGTTGCTCGCCCGGTACTCCCGGCAGCCGGTCGACGTGGTGCTCGTGGGCACCCAGCGTGCCGTGCCGACCGGTGTGGAGGCCACCCGGCGCCTCGTCTCGGCCAATCCGCAGGCGAACGTCATCGTCTTCGGTGCGCCGGACGACGCGGGCAGCATCGCCGCCGCCATCGCCGGTGGGGCGCGCGGGTATCTGCGGTGGGACGCGTCCCGCCCCGAACTCGTCGCCGCGCTCGCCCACACGCTCGCCAGCACGTCCGTCCCGGCACAACGTCAGCCCTCCGATCCCGGTGTCCAGCTCACCGAACGGGAGCTCCAGGTGCTGCGAGGGATGAGCCAGGGCAAGAGCAACGGTCAGATCGGCCGTGAGCTCTACCTCTCCGAGGACACCGTGAAGACCCATGCCCGGCGGCTGTTCCGCAAACTCGGTGTGCGAGACCGTGCCCAGGCGGTCGCGCACGGCTTCCGGCGCGGTCTCGTCTCCTGACCGCCCGGAGGGGCCGTGACCGCATGCGGAACTCCCGGGCGGCGGGAGGGACCGCCGCGCGTGGGTCGGAACACCGTGGTCCGACGGAGCCACAGCGTGTCCCGGCAGCCCGTGTCCCGGCAGCCCGTGTCCCCACCGGGGCCCGCCCCGGGCGTGGAGCGCACGACCGCGCCCACGCCGACCCCCGGCTCCACCGGGCACTTGAAACTTTGACCAGTGCGGTATCGTCCGGGAAGTGCAGGTTGCGGGGTGCAGGACGCGCCGGGCGACCGTCGACGAGAAGAAGCGGCGTCGGAAGGTACGGTAGGCGCCGTCGGCGTGCGGGCGTGCCGGATCCGAGCCGCACGCCGTTGTCTCTGCACGCCTACACGTAACACCGGGACTGTTGTCTGCGATGGCCACTGTGGGGGATGGACTGGACGAGTCGGTCGTCGGGGCTGTCGAGGGTGATCCTCAGGCCGTGGAACGGGTCCTGGCCGCCATACGTCCCCTCGTGGTGCGGTACTGCCGCGCCAGAGTTGGCAGACAGGAGCGTTCCTTCGCTTCGGCAGACGACGTGGCCCAGGAGGTGTGTCTCGCAGTGCTCACGGCATTGCCCTCCTATCGGGATCAGGGCCGTCCGTTCCTGGCGTTCGTCTACGGCATCGCGCAGCACAAGGTCGCCGATGCCCACCGCGCGGCGTCGCGGAACCGTTCCGAACCCGTCGCCGAGGTCCCGGACGAGGTCGAGCGTGCCGTCGGGCCGGAGCAGCGCGCGTTGCAGGGCGAACTGAACGAGCGCATGACGCAACTGCTGCAGGTACTTCCGGAGAAACAGCGCGAGATCGTGGTGTTACGAGTGGTCGTCGGTCTGTCCGCGGAGGAGACGGCCGAGGCCGTCGGTTCGACCCCCGGTGCGGTCCGGGTCGCCCAGCACCGCGCGCTCGCTCGGTTGCGTAAGGCACTGGCCGCTGAGGAGGTGGTCTGAGTGACGGAGCACGACAGCGGCGACCCCGGGCACGCAGGCATCCCCGGGCACCGACCCGGGGACGCGGAGGACGACGACGCGCTCGTGCCGCCCACGGAACTGTCCGCGATCCAGGCCGACGACGCACTGCTCGACGCGCTGGGTGGCGCCGATCCCCGCGGTGGGGACGATCTCGACGACGCCGAGCTGCACGCCCTGCTGCTGTCCTGGCGCCGGGACGTGGACGGCGAGCCGATGCCGGAACTGGTGGACACCCCCGAGGCCGTGACCACCGTGCGCACCGCCGCGCAGGCCAGGCGGTACGCCGGTCGCGGTCGACGACGCATGCTCGTCCCCGTCGCCGCCGCGGCGGCCGTGCTCGCCATCGGATTCACCGGGACGGCGCTGGCCGCGCGCGACGCCCAACCGGGTGACACGCTGTGGGGGCTGAGCAAGGTTCTCTACTCGGATCACGCGGCGTCGGTGGAGGCCGCGGCGTCCGTGCGGACCGACCTCGCCGAAGCCCATCTGGCGATCGCGCAGCAACGCTACGACGACGCCCGCAGTGCGCTCGGGCAGGCCGAGCAGGCACTCTCCGACGTGGTGACGGAGGAGGAGAGCCGGCTGCGGGCCCGGCACGAGGAACTGCGGGCCCAACTGGACGAACCCGCGCCGCAGCCGCCCCCGGCGGCGTCGAGCAGCGACGGTACGTCGAGCACCGGGGCCGACGACACGACGAGCGGGACGGGGACGGCCTCGTCCAGCGAGAACCGCGAATCCGAACTGGACGGGACGACCTCGGTGCCGTCGACGGAGCCGTCCACCTCGACCGAGCCCACGGAGTCCACCTCGTCGTCCGACGAGACCTCGTCCGACGAGGAGTCGTCGTCCGGGGAGAACCGGGACGACACGTCGTCGTCCGAAGAGTCCGACGACCCCTCACCGACGAGCTGACCAGCCCGGGCGGTGCGGCCGCCCGGGTGACCCTTTTCGGGCGGCGGACGTCCGCGTGCCGCGGTGTGTGCCGGTGATACACCGTGGCAGCGGCGCGGCTGTAGCGGTGCGGCGGTGCTGCGATGACGGCGGTGGTGACGTGTGCCGGGTGATTCCACCGGCGTCACCGCACCCCGCGGACGGGTCCGCCCGTCCGTCCCGCCGGCTCGGCGGGACGGACGGAGGGGGCGATGTGCCCCTGGGTCAGCGGGCGTTCTCGGTCGCGGTGATCCCGTCGGCGAACCCCTTGCAGTAGTCCCACGTCACGTACAGCGCGGGGTCCGGATCGAAGGCCGGCTCGTGCGGACGCATCTGGCCGTCCGCGAGGAGCTGCTCGAGACTGGCGCGGAGCAGGTGCCAGTCGTGGTAGTGGGGCTGGTCACACTCGCCGCAGTCGACGACGATTCCGCGGATCCCGCGCGGCTCCAGCAGGGCCTGGTAGACGGTGAGGTCGGACAGGTCGGTGAGCAGTTCCGACCGCTCGTCCGGGCCCATCGGTTCGCTCTCAGGCTCGGCATCGTCGAGCATGGCGAACTCCCGGGCCGGGTCGTTCGGGTCGTCGGCGAACGGGTCTGGGGGCAGGACTTCGTGCGGCACGACCCGCACGGTACCGGGCATGCCCCGGGGTGCGTCCAGCTACCATCGCTAACAGGTCCGCATAGCCCCCTGGTTCACTCCGTCGAGGAAGGTCGGCCGTTCTCCATGACGAGCGACATCACTCCCGCAGATCCGCCGTACCCGCAGGAGATGGCGGGCGCCCCGGACAAGTTCGCGATGCTCGGGCTGACGTTCGACGACGTCCTGCTACTGCCCGCCGAGTCGGATGTGATTCCGAGCACGGTCGACACGAGCACGAACGTCACCCGGAACGTGAGCCTGCGGGTGCCGCTGTTGTCGGCGGCGATGGACACCGTGACCGAGTCCCGGATGGCGATCGCCATGGCGCGTCAGGGCGGCATGGGGGTGTTGCAGCGCAACCTCCCGATCGAGGAGCAGGCCCGGGCGGTCGAGGTCGTCAAACGGTCGGAGGCCGGGATGGTCACCGACCCGGTGACCTGCTCGCCGGACGACACGCTGACCGAGGTGGACGAGCTGTGCGCCCGCTTCCGCATCTCGGGGGTGCCGGTCACCGACGCGGCGGGCCTGCTGGTGGGCATCATCACCAACCGCGACATGCGCTTCGAGGTCGACTACAGCAAGCAGGTCAGTGAGGTGATGACCCGGGCGCCACTGGTCACCGCGCAGGTCGGGGTCACCGCGGACGCGGCGCTCGGGCTGCTGCGGCGGCACAAGGTGGAGAAGCTGCCGATCGTGGACGGTGCGGGCAAGCTGCGCGGCCTGATCACGGTGAAGGACTTCGTCAAGACCGAGCAGTACCCGGACGCCACCAAGGACACCGACGGCAGGCTCATCGCCGGCGCCGCGGTGGGGGTCGGTGCCGACGGGCACCAGCGCGCGCTGGCGCTGGCCGACGCCGGGGTCGACGTCCTCATGGTGGACACCGCGCACGGGCACTCCCGCGCCGTGCTGGACACGGTGACGACCCTGAAGAAGGAACTCGGCGACACGGTCGACGTGGTCGGGGGCAACGTCGCCACCCGTGCCGGTGCGCAGGCGCTGGTGGACGCCGGGGCCGATGCGGTGAAGGTCGGGGTCGGGCCGGGTTCGATCTGCACGACCCGCGTGGTGGCCGGGGTCGGCGTCCCGCAGATCTCGGCGGTGTACGAGGCGGACAAGGCGTGTCGACCCGCCGGGGTTCCGATGATCGCGGACGGCGGCATCCAGTACTCCGGCGACATCGTCAAGGCGATCGCCTCCGGCGCCTCGTCGGTGATGCTCGGAAGTCTGCTCGCCGGGACGGCCGAGGCGCCGGGTGAGGTCGTGCTGGTGAACGGGAAGCAGTACAAGGTCTACCGCGGCATGGGTTCGCTGGCCGCGATGCGGTCGCGCGACGACGGCCGGTCGTACTCCAAGGACCGCTACGCCCAGGACGACGTCCTCTCCGAGGACAAGCTCGTGCCCGAGGGCATCGAGGGGCGCACGCCGTTCCGCGGCCCGCTGTCCGGCGTGGTGCACCAGCTCGCGGGCGGGTTGCGGTCCGGGATGGGCTACGCGGGCGCCACCACGATCCCCGAGCTGCAGCGCGCACAGCTGGTGCGGATCACCTCGGCGGGGCTGAAGGAGAGCCACCCGCACGACGTGACCATGACGGTCGAGTCCCCCAACTACACCTCCCGCTGACCCGGCCACCGGCCCCGATCGACGTCGCCCCGGCCACCCCGGCCCGACGCCCGACCGGCGTGCACCCCGCCGACGACGTTCCGCCCGCGGAACGCGGTCGGTGCGGCCCGTGG
>NZ_KE387116.1:12235-24673 GCF_000430445.1 Saccharomonospora iraqiensis subsp. iraqiensis | reverse complement strand
GCAGGTCGCCGAGGCGGGCGGGACCGTGCGTGGGTGCGTCCTCGGCGCCCGCGGCCGCGGCGACGACCCGGTGCAGCTCACGGTCCGAGGTCTGGACGCCGGTGCCGATGTTGAACCGGCCGCCCCCGCCCTGCTCACCCGCGGCGGCGACGAACGCGGACACCGCGTCGGCGACGTAGACGTAGTCCCGGGTGTTGCCGCCGTCGCCGAACACCGTGGTCGGCTCGCCACGCAGCAACGCCGCCGCGAAGATCGCCACGACGCCGGCCTCCCCGCCGGGGTCCTGCCGGGGACCGTAGACGTTGGCCATCGCCAGGGTCGTGCAGTCCACCTCGTGCAGCCTGCGGTAGGTGCCCAGGTAGTACTCGCCGGAGATCTTGCTCGCCGCGTAGGGGGACTTCGGGTCCAGCGGCGCCTGCTCGGTGGTGGGCAGGTTCTCCGGGGTGCCGTAGATGGAGCCGCCGGACGACGCGAACACGATCTTGCGCACGCCCGCGTGCCGCGCGGCCTCGGCGACGTTGACGGTGCCCACCACGTTCTGGTGCGCGTCGGTCAACGGGTCGGTCACGCTGACCCGGACGTCGATCTGCGCGGCCAGGTGGAAGATCACCTCGGGCGCGGCGTCGGCGACGACGTCGCGCAGGTCGGGCGTGGTGATGTCGACCTCGTGCAGCGCCAGGCGTCCGGTGGCCGCCGCGGCGGCCAGGTTCTCCCGCCGCCCGCGGCGCAGGTCGTCGGCGACGTGCACGTCGTGGCCGTCGGCCAGCAGCCGGTCGACCAGGGTGGAGCCGATGAACCCGGCTCCGCCGGTGACGAGTGCCCGCACGCGGTTCCTTTCGCCGTCGACTCGTGCGACGCGCGTCCGCGGTCGGCGCGCGGACGGCGTGGTCGGCCGATGGGCGGCCGTCGGAATCGTACTCCGTGGTCGGTTCGACCGGGACGACACGGTACCGGTGACCGCTGAACCGGGTGAAAGCCGCCGTCTCGGTTTGCCGGACCCCGGGAGCGGCGTCAGTGTTCCGTTTCGTCCCGGCCATCCGCCCGGAGGAACGCCACCCCGTGACAGTCCTGCGCACCCCGGCACCACCGCTCGTGGCACCGGAGCCGCCGTCGCCCTCGAAGGGCGCCCGCCGGGGGGAACGGTGGCGGAACCGCCTCACCCGGTCCGCTCTCCCCGCCGTCGCCGCGTACCTCGCGGTCCGGATGGTCGGCGTCGGCGTCCTCGGGATCTGGGGAGCGTCGGAGTCCCGCGGTCTCGTGGAACTGTTGGGCACCCTGCACGACTCGGCCTGGTACGTGCGGATCATCGAAAACGGCTACGACGGTGGCGAGCCGGCCCAGAGCGACATGGTGTTCTTCCCGCTCTATCCCGTACTCGCCCGTGCCCTGTCGGGTGTGACGACGCTGGGTTCCGTGGGGGCGGCCCTCGTGCTCGCCTGGGTCGCCGGGCTGGTGGCCGCCTGGGGTCTGTACACCCTCGGATCCCATCTGCACGACCGGCGCACCGGCATCGTCCTGGCTGTGCTGTGGGGCGTGCTGCCGCACGCGGTCGTGGAATCCATGGCCTACACGGAGAGCCTGTTCACCGCGCTGGCCGTGTGGGGGCTGTACACGGTGCTCACCGGGCGGTGGCTGAGCGCCGGGTGGTTGTGCCTGCTCGCCGGGCTGACCCGGCCGACAGCCACCGCTCTGATCGCGGTGGTGTGCCTGGCGGCCCTGGTCGCCGTGGTACGGCGTCCGGCGGGGTGGCGGCCGTGGGTGGCACTGTTCCTCGCGCCCGCGGGGTGGCTCGGCTATCTCGCCTGGGTCGGGTACCAGGTCGGCCGCCCGGACGCCTGGTTCCGCATCGAGGAACACGGTTGGAACACGAGCTGGGACGGCGGGGGTTACACCCTGTCGTTCGCGCTCGACGTCCTGGGGGAGCCCTCTGCGCTGGACTTCTACGTCGTCACCCTGATCCTGGTGGTAGCAGTGGCGTTGTTCGCGCACAGTCTCCTGCAGCGCCAACCCTGGCCGCTGTTGCTCTACTCGGGTGTGCTGCTGTTGACCACGCTCGGCGGCTCGGGAATGTACAACGCGAAGGCGCGCTTCCTGCTTGTCGCCGTACCGCTACTGCTACCGGTCGCGATCGCGCTCGCCCGGACCCGCACCGCCGCGGCCGTGGTGACCCTGACCGTGCTGACCGCGATCTCCGCCTACTTCGGTGGCTATCTGCTGCTGGTGTGGGAGTGGTCGCCCTGAGCCGTACGGCCGAGCGGTCGCGCCCTGCCTGGGCACGTTAGGCTGCGGCTCTGGCAGCTCATGCGCCATCCCAGCCCGCCCGAGGAGAACAGGACCCTTTTCGGTGAAGATCGCTGTCATCGCGTTGGGAAAGATCGGTCTGCCGCTCGCCGCGCAGTACGCGGCGAAGGGCCACGAGGTCGTCGGCGTGGACGTCAACGAGCAGGTGGTGAAGCAGGTCAACGACGCGGTGGAGCCGTTCCCCGGGGAGGCGCACCTCCAGGACAGGCTCGACGAGCTGGTGCCGTCCGGCGCCCTGCGGGCCACCACCGACTACGCCGACGCGATCCCGGGCGCCGACGCGGTCGTGCTGGTCGTGCCGCTGTTCGTGGACGACGAGGCCCGGCCGGACTTCGGCTGGATGGACGCCGCGACCACCGAGCTGGCCCGGCACCTGACGCCGGACACGCTGATCTCCTACGAGACCACGCTGCCGGTGGGGACCACCCGGCAGCGGTGGAAGCCGATGTTGGAGTCCGGGTCCGGTCTGGTCGAGGGGCGCGACTTCCACGTCGTGTTCTCCCCGGAGCGGGTGCTCACCGGGCGGGTGTTCGCGGACCTGCGCAAGTACCCGAAGCTGATCGGGGGCCTGTCCGAGGCGGGTGCGGCCCGTGCGGTGCAGTTCTACGAGGCGGTGCTGGACTTCGACGACCGGCCGGACCTGCCCCGGGGCAACGGGGTGTGGGACCTCGGCTCGGCGGAGGCGAGCGAGCTCGCGAAGCTCGCCGAGACCACCTACCGTGACGTCAACATCGGTTTGGCGAACCAGTTCGCCCGGTACGCGACCACCGCCGGGATCGACGTCTACCAGGTGATCGAGGCGTCCAACTCGCAGCCCTACAGCCACATCCATCAGCCGGGCATCGCCGTCGGCGGGCACTGCATCCCGGTGTATCCGCGGCTGTACCTCTGGAACGACCCGGACGCCACCGTGGTGCGCGCGGCCCGGGAGACGAACGCGGCCATGCCCGACTACACGATGGGGCTGCTGGAGGGGGCGCACGGCGACCTCACCGGCGCCCGGGTCGTCGTGCTCGGCGCGGCCTACCGCGGCGGGGTGAAGGAGACGGCGTTCTCCGGGGTGTTCGGCGCGGTCACCGCGCTGCGCGAGCGGGGCGCGACCGCGCTGGTGCACGATCCGCTCTACACCGACGACGAGCTGCGCGACCTCGGGTTCGAGCCGTACCACCTCGGGGAGACGGTCGACGCCGCCGTGGTCCAGGCCGACCACCCGGAGTACGCCGAGCTCGGCCCGGACGACCTGCCCGGCGTGGCCACCTTCGTCGACGGCCGCCGCGTCTCCTCCCCGGAACACTGGCCGGGCGTGACCTACCGGGTGATCGGCAAGGCGTGAGGGTGTGTCGTGAGGGGCACTTTCCCTGCGTGTGACGCAGCGAATGTGCCCCTCACCGCGCCGTACGCAGGGAAGGTGCCCTTCACGGGTACCTCGGGAGCACGTCCGGTGGACGGGATCGGACGGAATCGGACGGAGAGGTGGACGGCATGGTGTTCGTGGCCGACGGTGCCGACGTGGCCGGCACCGCGAAGCTCGGTGCGGGTAGCAAGGTGTGGCACCTGGCGCAGGTGCGGGAGGACGCCGAACTCGGCGAGAACTGCATCGTCGGCCGCGGCGCCTACGTCGGCACCGGGGTGCGCATGGGGGACAACTGCAAGGTCCAGAACCACGCGCTGGTGTACGAACCCGCCGAACTGGCCGCCGGGGTGTTCCTCGGCCCGGCGGTGGTGCTGACCAACGACACCTATCCCCGTGCGATCAACCCGGACGGCAGCCTGAAGAGCGCCTCCGACTGGGACGCGGTGGGGGTCACGATCGCCGAGGGCGCGTCGGTCGGGGCGCGGGCCGTGTGCGTGGCGCCGGTGCGGATCGGGGCGTGGGCCACGGTCGCGGCCGGGGCCGTGGTGACCAAGGACGTCCCGGACTTCGCCCTGGTCGCGGGCGTGCCCGCGCGCCGGGTCGGCTGGGTGGGGCGTGCCGGCGCCCCGCTGCGGCAGGAGGACGGGCGGTGGGTGTGCCCGGTCACCGGTGCGACCCACCAGGAGACGGACGGCGTCCTCGTCGAGGTTGATGAGGCCCAGCAGTAGGGCGAGGCCGCCTCGCGGGTCCGACCGCCCCCGATGAACAGGGAGTCCATCGTCGATCAGGTCCGGCGCCGCCGTGACGGGCCGGTGGGGAGAGCGCATGCGTGTAGTGGTGGTCACCACGTGGTTCCCGAGTGCGGAGGCGCCCGGCGTCGCACCGTTCAACGTCGGCCACGCCCACGCGATCGCGCGGGAGCACGACGTCAGCGTGGTGCACGCGCGTCTCGGTGCGCGCGGTCGGCCGTCCGAGGAGGAGTTCGCCGGCCTGCCGGTGACCAGGTTGCCCCTCGATCCCGCGCGTCCGCACGAGTTCCTGCGGAACCTCAACGTCGTGCGGCGGTCCGTCGCGGATGCCGAGATCGTCCACAGCATGGCGTTCAGCACTCTCGGTGTCCTCGCGCCGCTGACGCCGCTCATCCGCTCGCGGTGGGTGCACACCGAGCACTGGAGTGGTGCGGCATACCCGGACACCGTGCCCGGCCTCTGGCCGCGGCTGGCTTTCGCGCGGCACCTGCTTCGCCTCCCGAGGAAGGTCAGCGCGGTGTCCAGCGTTCTCGCGACCGCGCTCGCCCGGTTCACCTCGGACGGTCGCGCCGAGGTGGTCCCGTGTGTGGTCCCCGACTCCTTCACGCCGGCCGCGCAACCGCCATGGGACCCGCTCACGCTGGTCGCGGTGGGCGGCCTGGTCCCGGGCAAGCGGCCGCTGCTGGCGGTGGACACCGTGGCCAGGCTGGTGGCCGACGGTGTGGACACCACCCTCACGTGGGTGGGTGACGGGCCGCTGCGCGCGCAGATCCGGGCACACGCCGAGGAACTGGGCGTGTCGGACCGAATCGACCTGGTGGGGGCGGTGCAACCGGAGAAGGTCGTCGACCATCTTCACGCGCACAACGTGTTCTTCCTGCCGACGGCGTTCGAGACGTTCCTGGCGGCCGGCGCGGAGGCGGTCGCCAGCGGCCGCCCGGTGGTGTTGCCCGGGTCGGGTGGGTTCGTCGACTACGTATCCGAAGCCAACGGCGTGCTCGTCGACTCGGACGAGCCGGAGGCGCTCGCGCGGGGGCTCCTGCGGGCCAGGGAACGCTTCGCCGGGGCGTCACCGGACGAACTGAGTGCGACGGTGACGGCACTGTGCGGGGCCGACGGAGTGGCGAGGCGGTTCGACGACCTCTACCGCGGCGTGCGGGGATGAGCGACGCCGGATCCGGTCCACGTCACCGGGGCACGGTGGTGCGCCCGGAGGCACGCACGAGTCGGACCACGTCGGTGCGATGCACTGTCAGCCAGGCGGCGAGGAACGCCAGGGCGAGCACCGGGTCGATCCATCCCGGCCCCCCGGTATCCGGTCGTGCCCAGGACAGGAACCCGGCGAGCGCCGCACCACCGGCGATCTTGAGGTGCAGCAGCGCCCAGGACTGCCGGTCCCGGCGCCAGACCACGGCGACCGGTACCAGGCCGGTCACGGCCATCCCCGCGAGGTAGCCGATCGCGATGCCGAAAACGGACAGTGTCGGCATCAGCACCAGCACCGTCCCCAGGCCGACGACGAAACCGGCGGTGCGGGACAGGGCCACCACACGGGCACCCTCGTGATCGTAGGACCTGATCGACTCGGTGACGACCGTGCACAGGGTCAGCAGAAAGGTCGCCGCGAGCAGCACTTCGAGTACGGGTACCGCCTCGGACAGCCCGGGCCACAGCAGACCGACGACCAGTCGGCTGCCCACCACGAGGGTGCCGAACACCGCGCCGGTGGCCACGACCAGCATCCGGTGCGCCAGGTCGGTCTGTCCGCGTGCCGCGGCGAGGTCGCCGCGGCCGATCGCGGCGGAGAGGGAGGGCAGTAGCAGCAGCCCGAGCACCGAGCCGAGCATCGAGGCGGGTGTGGCGAGCGTGAGCGCGGCGGCGTAGGCATCGGCGCTGACGGCATCCCCCGTCTGCTCCGCCAGGACCATCGTCAGCTGCAGGAACCCACCGGTGGCCAGCGACGCGAGCACGCCCCACGCCACGAATCGGTTGATCTCCCGGCGCAGTTCGCGGCTTACCGGGCCGGGACGGCAGCGCGGCCACCCGGCCACGGTGTAGACGGCGTACCCGACGGTGAGTGGGACGAGCAACCACGCGGTGTGCCCGAGCAGCAGCACGAGCACGAGTCCGGCGACCGCCACGACGAAGGAGAGCGCGTCCCACACGGTCGCGCGCAGAACCCGACCCGTCGCGTACTGGACGCCGCGGACGAACGTGTAGCCGGACCAGCCCGTGGTCAGCAGAGCCACCAGCACACCCGTCGTCGCGTCACCGGGGGAGAGCAGCAGGGAGGTCAGTAGGCCCGCGCCGACCCCGAGTGCCGTCGACGTGACGATCGCCAGCCGGGCCAGATGGTGGGTCAACGCGCTGCGGAGTTCCGGATCCTGCGACTCCCGGGCGAGGAACTTCGCGGCGGCCGCTCCGATCGAGGTGGGCCAGAGCATGGTGGCCAGCAACGCGGTCGAGATCGCGCTGTTCGTGGCGGAGAGGAAGCCCGGGGGGAGTGTGCGGCCGATCAACAGGCTGTAGACGAACCGCACCAGGCCCTGGATCGCGATCCCGAGGGCCGAGACCACCGCGCGCGGACCGGGCGCGAGCGAGACCGCGTCCGTGCGGACATCCACGCGGGCGACCAACGCTTCCCGGTGACCCACGGTGGGTGTCGCCGCCGGTGCGTCGTCGGTGCCCACCTCGCGCGAGTCAGCCATGTGACACACGGTAGATGTGCGGCCGGGCGGCCGGTGAGGTGGTTGTGCGTCTGCACCGGGACGCGGGCTTCCCTGTCGCCGGTGTGAGTATCGCTTGGCCCACGCGTACGGCCAGTGTGACGGGGAATAAGGTGAGGCACGCCAGCGTGCCCGCCGCGATCTTCGAGGACGTCCGCGTGAGTAACGAGTTCATCCCGGCCGCCAAGCCCCTGATCGGTGACGCCGAACGCGACGCCGTCGACGCCGTGCTCCGTTCCGGGATGCTGGCGCAGGGCTCCGAGGTGGCCGCGTTCGAGGAGGAGTTCGGCCGCGTCCTGGTCGACGGGCGCGCGACGGTGGCGGTGAACTCGGGCACCTCGGGTCTGCACCTGGGGCTGCTGGCCGCCGGGGTCGGGCCGGGGGACGAGGTGATCGTGCCGTCGTTCACCTTCGCCGCGACCGCGAACGCGGTGGCCCTGACCGGGGCGACGCCGGTGTTCGCCGACATCGAGCCCGCGCACTACTGTCTCGACCCGGACAGCGTCGCCGCGCGGATCACCGACCGGACGAAGGGCATCATGCCGGTGCACCTGTACGGGCACCCGGCGGACATGCCCGCGCTGACCCGGCTGGCGCGGGAGCACGGGCTGGCGCTGTACGAGGACGCCGCGCAGGCGCACGGTGCGAGCCTGCACGGCACCCCGGTGGGGGCGTTCGGCACGTTCGCGATGTTCAGCCTCTACCCCACCAAGAACATGACCTCCGGCGAGGGCGGCATGGTCTGCACCGGCGACGCCGAGGTGGAGCGCGCCCTGCGGCTGCTGCGCAACCAGGGGATGCAGCGGCAGTACGAGAACGAGCTGGTCGGGTTCAACGCCCGGATGACCGACCTGCACGCGGCCATCGGCCGGACGCAGCTGGGCCGGGTCGGCGACTGGACGGCCACCCGGCAGGCCACCGCGCGGTTCTTCGACCGCAACCTGGACGGGGTCGGCACCCCGGCCGTGGCCGACGGCGCGGTGCACGTCTACCACCAGTACACGGTCACCGTGCCGGACGACCGGGACGGCTTCGCCGCCGCGCTGAAGCGGGAGTACGACATCGGCTCGGGGGTGTACTACCCGATCCCGAACCACCGCCTGCCCTCCTTCGCGCGGGAGGCGGACCTGCCGAACACCGAGCGCGCGGCGGCCACGGTGCTGTCCCTGCCGGTGCACCCATCCCTGGACGACGAGGACCGCGAGCGCATCGTGACCGCGGTGAACACCCTGGCGAAGGCGGGAGCGTGAACGTGACGGAACTGCGGGTCGGCCTCATCGGGCTCGGCATGATGGGGCGCCACCACGCGCGGGTGGTGCGCGAGGTCGAGGGCCTGGAGCTGGTCGCGGTCGCCGACGCGGGTGGTGACCCGCACGGCGTGGCCGGCGACCTCCCCGTCGTGGGTGACGTGCACGAGCTGATCGACGTCGGGATCGACGCGGCCGTGTGCGCCGTGCCCACCGGCTTCCACGAGGAGGTGGGGATCGCGCTGGCCGAGGCGGGTGTGCCGACGCTGATCGAGAAGCCGATCGCGCACAGCGTCGAGGCCGGGGCCCGGCTGGTGGACGCGTTCGCCGCGAACGGCGTCCTCGGCGCCGTCGGGCACATCGAGCGGTACAACCCGGCGTTGCAGTCGCTGCGCGACCGGATGGCCGCCGGGGAGCTGGGGGAGATGTACCAGATCGCCACCCGCAGGCAGGGCCCGTTCCCGGCGCGCATCGCCGACGTCGGCGTGGTCAAGGACCTCGCCACCCACGACATCGACCTCACGGCGTGGCTGGCGAAGTCGGAGTACAGCACCGTCTCCGCCCAGGTCACCACCCGTTCCGGGCGGCCGCACGAGGACATGGTGGCCGCCACGGGGCGGCTGGCCAACGGCATCATCACCAACCACCTGGTGAACTGGCTCTCGCCGATGAAGGAGCGGGTCACCGTGGTCACCGGCGAGCGGGGCGCGTTCGTCGCCGACACCGTCAGCGCCGACCTCACCTTTTACGCCAACGGCGTGGTCAGCACCGAGTGGGACTCGGTGGCGGCCTTCCGCGGGGTGGCCGAGGGCGACGTGACCCGGTTCGCGATCCCGAAGCGGGAGCCGCTGCGGGTGGAGCACGAGAAGTTCCGCGACGCGGTGCTCGGCGTCGGCAACGACGTGGTCACCCTGCAGGAGGGGCAGAACACCCTCCGGACGGCGGAGGAACTGCTGGCCTCGGCGGGGCGGCTGACGGCGGCCGGGACGGTGTGAGCGGTGCCGGGGCGCAAGCGCGAACGGGTCACCATCGTCTCCCGGTTGTTCCGGCCCGAGCCGGGAGCGGCCGCGTATCGGCTCGGCACACTGGCCGACGAGCTGGTGGAGCGGGACTACGACGTCCGAGTGTTGACCACGGTGCCCCCGTCGGGGACGCGGATCGACGACGGTCGGCTGGACGTGCGCCGGTGGCCGGTGCTACGCGACGCGGGCGGCAACGTCCGCGGATATGTCCAGTACCTCAGCTACGACGTCCCGCTGTTCTTCCGTTTGCTCTGTACGCGCAGCGACGTGGTGGTGGTGGAGCCACCGACGACCACCGGAGTGGTCAGCCGGATCGCCTGCGCTCTGCGGCGCACTCCCTACGTGCACTATTCCGGGGATGTGGTCTCCACCGCCGCCGAAGGCATCGGAGTGAACCGAACGGTGGTCCGGATCCTCAAGGCCCTCGAACGGTGGGTCCTTACCGGCGCCCGGAAGACTCTGGCCGTCTCGGACGGTGTGCGGTCGGGTGTGGTCGCACTCGGGGCTCCGGAGCGGCGGGTCACCGTCGTCGGCGTGGGTATCGACACCGAGCGGTTCCGGGTCACGGAGGTGGACTCGCCGGCGTCGGGGCGGAAGTTGGTCTACGGCGGCACGATGTCGGAGATTCACGGCGCGGAGGTGTTCGTGCGCGCGTTCGGCCGGGTCGCCGAGCGCTATCCGGACGCGACCCTGCTGATGATCGGGCAGGGTGTCGACGTACCTGCCCTCACCGAGCTCGCGGACCGGGTGGCACCGGGGCAGGTCGAGTTCCGCCCACCTCAGCCGCCGGACGTGCTCAGCCGTGAGTTCGCCACGGCCTCGGCCGCGCTCGCCTCGGTGAAACCGGGTGCGGGCTACGACTTCGCCTTCGCGACGAAGGCGCTGGCGAGCCTCTCCGCCGGAGCGCCGGTGATCTACTCCGGGGTGGGGCCGATGGCTGCGATAATTCGGGACAACGAGCTCGGCTGGGCCGTGAAATACGACGAGGAATCCGTGGCCGGAGCCATGGAGAAGGCACTGGCCGATTCCCCGGACCCGGGGCGCAGGGCCGAACTGTCGGCCTGGGTGGAGCGCAACCACAGCCTGCGCACGGTCGCTGCGAACGCCGTCGACGTCATCGACGAGGTCGTGCGGGGCGACTGACGGAGCTTCCGCAGTTGCACCGGTGCCCGATGCCGAGTCACGGCGCCTGTGTCGGCCCTCAGCAGCCGGTCACGCGATACAGGATGGCGGCGGGGCCTTCGCTGTCCACCCGGGTGAGGCCGGGATTCACGGCCACCGACTTCAGCCCTTCGAAGTAGATGCCCTTGCCGTGCACCTGTGGTCCGGCGAAGAACAGGACGTGGTGGCTGTCCAGTTCGTGGACGGTGTCGCACACCCGGGGGTCCGTGTCGAGCCGGTGCAGGTTGTCCATGAGGAACTGCGCGTCCTCGGGGATCGTGCCGCCGACGTGCGGGGTGAGGGTGCGCCGCTCGCCGAGGGCGTAGGCCAGTGCCGTCCCGGTCCACGGGTTGCCGATGATCGTCGTGTCTTCGGGGACGGTCTCGTCGAGGCGGGTCAGCAGCTCGCGTTCCGCGGGGGAGAGCACCGGCGCGTCCGCATCCATCGTGTAGTTGTACTGTCCGGCCCACACCGCGTAGTTGACCGAGCTGAACTGGCCCGCCACACCGAGCAGGGCCGCCAGGACGAGCGCCACCCCCGCGCGGGCGGGGGCCGCATCCTCCCCGGGTTCGCCGAGGCGACGACCGATGTCGGGTCGGTGTTCGGCCAGCCGCCGGATGTACCGGGTGAAGATCCAGGTCGCGGTCACCGCGCACAGCACGGCGGTGATCACCGGGAGCTGTCCGGCCAGCCTGCGGGTGTCGTTGTACCAGATCCCGGTGAGGAGATCCCGGAGTGGGCTGTCCGGCACGGCCGAGACCACGATGAACAGGCCGGCGACGATGGCCTGCAGCGCCACCAGCCACCAGGCGTATCGCAGGCGGGGCAGCACGGCGATGGTGACCAGTAGCAGTGCCAAAACGAACCAGCTCGGCCCCTGGGCGCCGATCCCGCCGGAGAGGACCTGCCCGATCGCCTGCGGGATGGTCTGCACCGGAGGCCAGGCGGAAGCCGCCTCGCTGGGCCGTGCCCGCAGCCACACGAGCGTGAGCGCCGCCAGGTACGTGGCCAGCAGGACGGTCCGCACGGCGAACCGCGGCACGGTGTCGCCGTCGGGATGTCCGGTCGGACGCCGCCGCCAGACCGCGACGACCAGCATCGGCACGGCCAGCACGCCGAGCGCCAACACCGTGGAGGGATGGGCCAGCCCCAGACCGCCCGCGACGGCCGTGAGCAGCAGGACGCCCGCCGCTCGCCGGGGCGCCCCGCCCGTGTGGCCCACACCGATCGCGGTGGCCGCCAGGGCGATCGCTGCGGGGAGGACGGCCAGGGCGAGGAAGTAGGGGTACAGGACCCCGAAGTCCACCATGCGGTACGGGAAGGCGCCGAAGGCGGCCGAGAGCGCCCCGGCGAAGGCGACCGGGACCGGGCGCACCCCCGTCACGCGGGTGACCAGGAACAGACACGACAGCGGCCAGACCACAGCCCCGACCACGAGCGTCACCGCGTTCACCGCCGCGGGCAGCGACGCGCCGGAGACCTGCACGACCAGGCTCACGAGGTCGTGCCACGCGCCCGGATACAGCGACGGTTCCGCCCCGTCGCTGTACATCCCGCCGAGCGTGAGTGACGAGCCCGACCCGCTGTCGAGGATGAAGCGGATCGCGTTGAGGTGGAAGATGTTGTCGTAGGTTTGGGAGATGTTCTCCGGCGCGCCGATCATCGTGGTCAGGCCGCGGGTGAGCAGCACGGCCGGGATCAGCAGGGCACCGGCGTACACCACCAGATTCCCGCGGGAGCGCAGCGGTCGGCGGTCGTGCCGGTCACGCGGGCCGCGGACACCGAGGACACCGGGGGCGAAGGTCCGCAGTGCCAGGCCCGTCAGCGCCAGCGCGACGGCGGCCCCCGCGACGACGAGCACGTGCCACGGCAGGTTCA
>NZ_KE387116.1:9271-12135 GCF_000430445.1 Saccharomonospora iraqiensis subsp. iraqiensis | reverse complement strand
CATCCGGGTGGGGTCCTCGGCGGGTCCGCCGAGCGGCGTGTCCCCGCGGGCGACCGCGGCCAGCAGGTCCTCGGACTGCTGCGCGTTCGGCCGGTGCGCGGTCTCGGGGTGCAGCATCACCGCCAGCACGCTGGTCAGCGGGCCGGACTGCCTCGGCGGGTTGATCTGTCCCGCGGCCACCGCGTGCAGCAGGCCCAGCGTGTTCTCGCTCAGCCCGAAGGGGGGCTGCCCCTCGGAGGCGGCGTAGAGGGTGGAGCCGAGGGAGAAGACGTCCGACTCCGGCCCCGGGTCGCCGCCGATGGCCACCTCGGGCGCCAGGTACGCGGGGGTGCCCGCGATCATGCCTGTCTTGGTGACCGTCACGTCGTCCTTGGCGCGGGAGATGCCGAAGTCGGTGATCTTCACCAGGCCGTTGTCGGCGAGCAGGATGTTGCCGGGCTTGATGTCGCGGTGCACGATGCCGACCTCGTGCGCCTCCCGCAGGGCCGAGGCCACCTGCGCACCGATCCGGGCGACCTCCAGCGGTGGCAACGTGCCCTGCTGTTGCAGCACCTGCGCGAGGCTGGTGGAGTCGAGGTACTCCATGATCAGGCAGGGCTGCCCGTTCTCGTCCGTCACCACGTCGAACACGGTGATCGCGTTCGGGTGGTGCAGCCGGGCGGCGATCCGCCCCTCGCGCATCGTCCGCTGCCGTGCGTCCTCGGCCTCGTGCTGTTCGAGGCCGGGTTCGAGCATGAGTTGTTTGATGGCGACCGTCCGGTGCAGCACCTCGTCGACTGCCTGCCAGACGGCGCCCATGGCACCGGTCCCGATCCGCTTGATGACACGGTAGCGGCCGGCGACCAGGCGACCCTCGTCGCTCACGCGACCTCCTTCGGGCTCGCACATACCGGGAGTACGTGTGCCGGCTTACCGAGACCGACCGTGACAGATTAGGCCGCTCACTCTGCGCACACGCGGGGGGCACTGCGGGGGCTGTGATCTTCACCCCATCGGTGGCCCCGATTGCGGTTTCACAAGGCCGGTCAGCCTACAGCGCGGACCGAGAGCAATATCGCCCGGTTGATCAGCGGGTCCGGTCCGGCATCCACCCCGAGCAGTTGGGTGATTCGCAGCGGCGCGCCCCCGTCGGGCGTCATCCGGACCACGACCCGCACGGTCCCGTCCCCCCGCTCCCGCACGTCCTCGATCTCCAGGTGCGTCAGCGACCGCCAGGACGCCAACAGCGCGTGGCCCTCCCCGGCCGTCAGCGCGGGGGCCAGCAGGCCCAGTGCCTGCTCGGGGGCGGTCCGGACGCGCTCGTAGAAGGCGTGCACCAGCCCGGTCGCCGCGTCCGCCGGGCCGGAGCGGAGTCCGTTGCCGGGTGTCCCGGCCGTTCCGGTCGGCACCGCCGCGCCGACCGGGTCCGTGGCCTCCGGCGCCGGGGAGTCCCCGGTCGTCGCCTCCGCGGATCGCACGGAGTGGTCGGACCCCGGGGAGTCGGTCGGCTCCGCGGAGTCCGCGGTGTCCGGTGACCGGGCCGGCGGGGACGACGCGGGAGTGTCCGGGACGCCCGTGTCCCGCGTGCGCCGTTCGCCGGGAGGGAGGGTGAACCCGCCGAGCGCGGCCGCACCGGTGATCTCGTGCCGGTGCCGGGTACCGGCGCCGGCGTCGTCGGACTCGTCGGCGCTGCCGGACAGCGAGGACGCGACGATGACGGAGGCGACCAGCGCGGCCGTGACGAACAGCAGCGCGACGAACTTGGCACGCCGCGCGAGGAGGCTCTCCCGTGCGGAGGCAGGCGCCGGGTCGTCGCCGCCCCCTCCGTCGTCGCCGCCCCGTCCACCGTCGCCGGGCCGGTCGACCTCACCGGGGGCGGGGCCTGCGACGGGAAGCACCTCGTCCAGGGTGATGGTGGGGGTGTCCCCCTCGACCGGAGCGTTCTCACCGGAAAGGTGCGGGCCGAGACCGTCGTGGATGACGACGGTCCGCTCCGGCTCCCGGCTGGGCCGATCGTGCACTGCTCGTCCTCGTCTGTTCTCGGTTCAGGAGTGGGCTCGGTTCGCCGGAGTGGGGCCGGTCACCGAGCGCACAAGCACGGACACCGAGCAACAGATAACCCGTTCGCGACGCCGTTCGCCAGCGTCTCTCGGTGGGCAGCACATAGCGTACGACGAGCGGTGCTGTCGGTCACCCATCTAGAGCAATTTTCAACCGTTCGGCGACCCGCACGTGCAGAAGGATGTGCGGATGGCCCGTGCATTCGCAGGTGAGGCCGCATCCGTGCGTCCCGTCCGCGGCGCACCGCGCACCGCCCGGCGCCTCAGCCCTCCACGGCCGAGATGCGGTCGTCGGCCGCGAAGGTGAGCTCGCGGGTCACCTCGGTGGTGCTGCCGTCCGGGCGGGTGATCCGCAGGGTGTTGACGGTGACGCCCTCGTCGGTGTCGATGTGGACGTGGCGCACCTCGAAGTAGGCGACGTCGGCGTAGCGCTGAGCCAGCCCCTCCGGACCCTGCTCGGCGAGTTCCCCGGTGGTGAGTTCGTGCGCGGCCTCCGGGTCCTCGGTGACGGTGTTGAAGAAGTCCTGGGAACGCTGCGCGAGGGTCTCCGCGTCGTGGCCGGTGCGCAGGATGCCCACGTTCTCCCCGTCGTCCTCGGTCGAGGTGGGGGCGGGGGTGACCGGCGGCTTGCGCGGGCCGTCGGCCATCTGCACCTCGGCGGGCTCCCCCGCCGCGTCCCCGTGGTCCACGTCCGCGGCGACCCGGCCCGGTCCGTCGCCCGACCCGTCGGGGTCGGACGCCGAGGCGTCGGAGTTCCCGCTGCCGGATTCCCCGTCCCGCGCGGGGGCGCCGTAACCCGCCGGGCGGTCGGTGGAATCGCCCTCG
>NZ_KE387116.1:5459-9171 GCF_000430445.1 Saccharomonospora iraqiensis subsp. iraqiensis | reverse complement strand
CGTGGCGTGGGCGGCGTGGCTCGCGGTGTCGGCCCGCCGCACCGGGCGCTTGTGAGTCTCCGGCCCTTCCCGGGGGTCCCCCGGCCGGGTCGGGTGCGGACGGCGCGGGGCGCGATCTGCACCACATCTCCCTGCTCAGGGGTGGTCTCGTGACCGAGTTCACCGGGTGCGGGCGACGCGGGCGCGGAGCGGATCGATAGGGTCGTGACCGTCCGGCAGCACGGTTTGCGTAACCACAGTGGCGTGTGTCGTCAGGAGACTGAAGTAGTGGACCTCTACGAGTATCAGGCGAAGGAACTCTTCGCCGCCCACGGTGTGCCGGTGTTCCCCGGCGAAGTGGTCGACGAGGCAGAACAGGCCCGCGGCGTCGCCGAGCGGATCGGCAACCAGGTCGTGGTGAAGGCCCAGGTGAAGACAGGCGGCCGGGGCAAGGCGGGCGGTGTCAAGCTCGCCACCGATCCGGCCGAGGCGGTGGAGAAGGCCCGGGCGATCCTCGGGCTCGACATCAAGGGACATGTGACGCGCCGGGTGCTGGTCACCGAGGCGTCCGAGATCTCCGAGGAGTACTACTTCTCGTTCCTGCTGGACCGGGCGAACCGCACGTTCCTGGCCATGGCCTCCGCCGAGGGCGGGGTGGAGATCGAGCAGCTGGCCGTCGAGCGGCCCGAGGCGCTGGCGCGGGTTCCGGTGGACCCGCTGGTCGGCGTGGACCTCGACGCCGCGCGGGACATCGTCACCCGGGCGAACTTCCCCGAGGCCGTGCGGGAGCGGGCCGCCGAGGTCGTGGTGAAGCTGTGGGAGACCTTCGTCGCCGAGGACGCGACGCTGGTCGAGGTGAACCCCCTGGTGCGGGACCCGAAGGACGAGGTCATCGCCCTGGACGGCAAGGTGACCCTGGACGAGAACGCCGCCTTCCGCCACCCGGCGCACGCGGAGCTCGTCGACGAGCAGGCCGAGGACCCGCTGGAGGCCAAGGCGAAGGCCAAGGACCTCAACTACGTCAAGCTGGACGGCCAGGTCGGCATCATCGGCAACGGTGCCGGGCTCGTCATGTCCACGCTGGACGTCGTCGCCTACGCCGGTGAGCGGCACGGCGACGTGAAGCCCGCGAACTTCCTCGACATCGGCGGCGGCGCGTCCGCCGACGTGATGGCCGCGGGGCTGGACGTCATCCTCGGCGACCCCGACGTGAAGAGCGTGTTCGTCAACGTCTTCGGCGGTATCACCGCCTGCGACGCGGTGGCCAACGGCATCGTCGAGGCGCTGAAGATGCTCGGCGACGAGGCGAGCAAGCCGCTGGTCGTGCGCCTCGACGGCAACAACGTCGAAGAGGGCCGGCGCATCCTCGCCGAGGCCGGGCACCCGTTGGTGACGCTGGTGGACACGATGGACAGCGCGGCCGACAAAGCCGCCGAACTCGCCGCGGCAGGTGCGTGAACAACATGTCGATTCTTCTGAACAGCGATTCCAAGGTCGTCGTCCAGGGCCTCACCGGCTCCGAGGGCACCAAGCACGCCACCAAGATGATCGCGGCGGGCACGAACATCGTCGGCGGGGTGAACGCCCGCAAGGCCGGGCAGACGGTCACCGTCGGCGGCAAGGACCTGAGCGTCTTCGGCAGCGTGTCCGAGGCGATGGAGGCCACCGGCGCCGACGTCAGCGTCATCTTCGTTCCGCCGAAGTTCGCCAAGGACGCCGTCATCGAGGCGGTCGACGCGGGGATCGGCCTCGCGGTCGTGATCACCGAGGGCATCCCGGTGCACGACTCGGCCGCGTTCTGGGCGCACGCCTGCGCCAAGGGCAACCGGACGCGGATCATCGGCCCGAACTGCCCGGGCATCATCTCGCCGGAACAGTCCAACGCGGGCATCATCCCGGCCGACATCACCCGCAGGGGCCGGATCGGGCTGGTGTCCAAGTCCGGCACGCTGACGTACCAGATGATGTACGAGCTGCGCGACATCGGCTTCTCCACCGCCATCGGCATCGGTGGTGACCCGGTCATCGGCACCACGCACATCGACGCGCTGGAGGCGTTCGAGGCGGACCCGGAGACCGACGTCATCGTGATGATCGGGGAGATCGGCGGGGACGCCGAGGAGCGCGCCGCCGAATACGTGAAAGCCAACGTGACCAAGCCGGTCGTCGGCTACGTCGCGGGCTTCACCGCCCCCGAGGGCAAGACGATGGGCCACGCGGGCGCGATCGTGTCCGGCTCGTCGGGCACCGCGCAGGCCAAGAAGGAGGCGCTGGAGGCCTCGGGCGTGAAGGTCGGCAAGACCCCGACCGAGACGGCCGAGCTGGCGCGGGAGCTGTACAAGGCGCGCTGAACGTGCAGGGGACGCCGGGCCGGACCCGGTGAGCGGTCGAGGGGCCGGGCTTCACGCGGAGCCCGGCCCTTCTGCTGTAGAAATGCGGTCGCACGCGAAACCCGACGGCGTGGTGCCGCGTCACACGATCGGACACGTCGTCGGACCGCACCGGTGACGCGGTTTTCCCGCGTGCCGACGAGCCCCGCAGACAGGAGAAACGGATGACCTTCCCAGGCGGCGCGCCGGGTGGATACCCGGGCCAGGCCCCCCAGCAGCCGCACCAGCCGCAGCAGTCCCGACAGCCGCAGCAGCCCTATCCGGGTCAGGCGCCCTCGTCCGGCGGTGGTGGCCTGAAGCTGTCCCTGCCGCAGCTGCTGTTGTTGGTCACCGCCGGGCTGGGCGCGCTGAACCTGTTCCTCGGGTTCACCTCGCTGGTGGAGGGCTCGAGCTTCTACCAGTCGCCGCTGTCCTGGGTCCCCGCGCTGCTGCTCGTCGCCGGGTTGACCGCGGTGCTGTCGCTGCTCCCCGGTGATCAGGAACCGGGGGTGTGGCCTGCGGTCTTCTCGGTCGGGGCCACCGTCCCGTTCCTGTTCGCGATCTTCCAACTGGACGGCGACCTCGCCGTCGGCGGGATCCTGGTGCTCGTCTTCGCGATCCTGCAGATGCTCGCCGCGGTGGCCGCCTACCTGTTCGACGTGGGCATCATCCCCGCGCCCACCCCGGGGGCCGGGCAGTCCGGCGGGCTGGGATTCGGTCCGCAGGCCGGTCCGGGGGGATTCGGCGGTCCGGGACAGCCCGGCGGGTACCCCGGCGCTGCCGGGCCGCAGTCCGGCCACCCCGGTTTCGGCCAGCCCGGCCAGTACCAGCCGGGTCAGCACCAGCCCGGCCAGCCCGGTCAGCCCGGTCAGCAGGGCGAGCAGTCGGGAGGTATCCCGCAGCCGACCGCGATCGCGCATCCGGTGCAGCCCTCCGGCCAGGGGGGTCAGCCTGCCCAGCAGCCCGGCCACCAGCAGGCCGGTCAGCCCGGTCAACCCGGTCAGCAGGGCATGCCAGGCCAGCAGGGGCAGCAGGGTCAGCAGCCGCAGGCCCAGGCGCCCACCCAGTACGCCGCGACGCAGGGCCAGTTCCTCGGCGGGCAGACACCCGACGCGGCCCCGCAGTGGAACGACAACCCGGGCGAGCAGCAGAACAGCTGAGTCGCCCACACCGCTCCGCCCCGGTCGGCGCCGCTGAGGGCGCTGAGGGGCGACCCTCCGGGTGACCCGCGTCGCAGCCGCCCCCGGGTGACGGCGTGGCGCGCACACGGTGCGTGGTCGCGGTGCGAGGGTGCGCGATATGAGCAGGCCCACCGCGCGGACACCCGGTCCCGGACGGGACGACGGGGACGGCGTGGCCACGAC
>NZ_KE387116.1:2325-5359 GCF_000430445.1 Saccharomonospora iraqiensis subsp. iraqiensis | reverse complement strand
GGCTGCCGCCCGGGCCGACCGCCCACCTGCGCTCGGGGGCGGAGATGGCCCGCCGGTTCGACCGCTGGCCCGGCGCGGTGCAACGGGCCGCCCTGCTCGGCACCGAGTGTGCCTTCGAACTGCACCTGGTGGCGCCGGACCTGCCGCCGTTCCCGGTCCCCGACGGCCACGACGAGGCGAGCTATCTGCGCGAACTCACCCGGTCGGGTGCCCGGGAACGCTACGGCGATCCGCACCGCAACCCGGCGGCGCACCGCCAGCTCGCCCACGAACTCGACGTCATCGAACAGCTCGGGTTCCCCGGCTACTTCCTGATCGTCGCCGACATCGTGCGGTTCTGCCGGGAGCGGAACATCCTCTGCCAGGGGCGGGGCTCGGCGGCCAACTCCGCGGTCTGCTACGCGCTCGGCATCACCAAGGTGGACCCGGTGCGGTGGAAACTGCTGTTCGAGCGGTTCCTGGCGCCGGACCGGGACGGCTACCCGGACATCGACCTCGACATCGAGTCGGACCGGCGGGAGGAGGTCATCCAGTACGTCTTCCGGACCCACGGCCGGCTGCGCACCGCCCAGGTCGCCAACGTCATCACCTACCGGGCCCGGTCGGCGGTGCGCGACGCCGCGCGGGCGCTCGGCCACTCCCCGGGCCAGCAGGACGCCTGGAGCAAGCAGATCGACGGGTGGGGCCCGTTGCGGAGCGGGAACGCGGGCGCGGAGCACGACGCGCCCGAGCCGGTGCTCGCGCTGGCCGCGTCGCTGGAGGACTTCCCCCGGCACCTGGGGATCCACCCGGGCGGCATGGTCATCTGCGACCGGCCGGTGAGCGAGGTCGTCCCCATCGAGTGGGCCCGGATGCCCGGGCGCAGCGTGCTGCAGTGGGAGAAGGACGACTGCGCGTCCGTCGGACTGGTCAAGTTCGACCTGCTCGGGCTGGGCATGCTGTCCGCGTTGCACTACATGCTGGATCTGGTGGCCGCGCACAAGGGCGTCCACGTCGACCTGGCCGACCTGGACCTGGACGACGACGAGGTGTACGCGATGCTGCGCCGCGCCGACGCCCTCGGCGTGTTCCAGGTGGAGAGCCGGGCACAGCTGGCGACCCTGCCGAGGCTGGCGCCGCGGACGTTCTACGACCTGGCCGTCGAGGTGGCGCTCATCCGGCCCGGGCCGATCCAGGGCGGATCCGTGCACCCCTACATCCGCCGCTACACCGGCAGGGAACACTGGGAACACGACCACCCGTTGCTGGCGAACGCGCTGGACAAAACCCTGGGCGTGCCGCTGTTCCAGGAACAGCTGATGCAGATCGCGCTCGACGTCGCGGACTTCACCCCCGCCGAGGCCGACGAACTGCGGCACGCGATGGGGGCGAAACGGTCCGGCAGGCGGATGGAACGGCTGCGCAGGCGCTTCCTGGAGGGCGCCGCGCGCAACGGGATGGACGAGGGGACGGCCGGGCGCATCTTCCACCGGATGCGGGCCTTCGCCAGCTACGGGTTCCCGGAGAGCCACGCGCTGAGCTTCGCCCACCTGGTCTTCGCCAGCGCCTTCTTCAAGCGCTATCACCCGGACGCGTTCCTCGCGGGGCTGTTGCGGGCGCAGCCGATGGGCTTCTACTCGCCCCAGTCGCTGGTCGCCGACGCCCGCAGACACGGCGTCGTGGTGCGCGGCCCGGACGTGAACGCGAGCCTGTCGCACACGACGCTGGAACCGGTCGGTGAGGCCGGGGGCACCGACGTGCCCGGGGAGTCCGGAGAGTCCGGGGAGTCCGGAGAGTCCGGGGAGTCCTGGGAGTCCGGGAGCGGTGGGGCACACGCCGTGCGGCTCGGGCTGGGGTCGGTGCGCACCCTCGGGACCGAGGTGGCGGAGGAACTGGTCGCCGAACGCGACCGGGGCGGCCCGTTCCGCGACATGGCCGACCTCGCTCGGCGGGTCCGGTTGACGACCCCGCAGGTGGAGGCGCTGGCGACGGCGGGGGCGTTCGCCGGCTTGGAACCGGACCGGCGCCGGGCACTGTGGGCGGCGGGCGCGGTCGCGCAGGAACGCCCCGGGAAGCTCCCGGGGACCACCCCGGGCACGTCGGCGCCCACCCTGCCCGGCATGGACCGGCTGGAACACGCGGTCGCCGACGTGTGGTCCACCGGCCTGTCCCCGGACACGTTCCCCACCGAGTTCGTCCGGGACCGGCTCGACGCGCTCGGGGTCGTGCCCGCGGAACGGCTGGCCACGGTCGAGCACGGGACGAGGGTGCTCGTCGGCGGGGCGGTGACCCACCGGCAGCGCCCGGGCACGGCGAGCGGGATCACCTTCCTCAACATCGAGGACGAGACCGGGATGGTCAACGTCGTGTGCAGCCCCGGGCTGTGGCAGCGCTACCACCGCGTCGCCCGGTCCAGCCCCGCGCTGCTGGTGCGCGGCATCGTGGAACGGGCCGACGGTGTGGTGTCGCTGCGGGCCGACCGGCTGCAACACCTGGCGCTCGGCGTGCCCTCGACGTCCCGCGACTTCCGCTGACCCACCGGAGCTCACGGGCGCTTACGGGAGCGCCCGGGCTCCGGCGGGTCGGCGGGGTGTCAGTCGACCGGAGGTTCGCCGGGTTCCAGCTCGATCAGGTCGCCGTCGGCGAGCAGTTCCTCGATCGAGGCGGGCAGCAGGTAGGCCGCGCCCCCGCCGGGCTGGTGGAACCACGGGATCGCCACGCCGGCCAGCGCCTGCATCGGGCGCTGCACGCGGTAGACGTGGTACGGCCGGTCCACCCACTCGGGCACCAGCGACCGCTCCTCGAACGGGGTGCCCGCGGCGTAGGTGAGGTTGCCGTTCGGGCCGCCGAAGCGGTCCAGTTCGCTGCCCATGGGCAGCTCCCGCATCTCCTTGCCGCGGAACAACGTCAGCGGCGGCTCGCCCTGCATCGGCTGGATCGGCCACTGCTGGTTGCCCTTGCCGTTCCGCCCGCCCCGGCCGGACTCGGCCTGCCCGGACGGTGCGGCCTGGGCGGACGGCGCCGACCGTGCGGGTGGCGGGGGAACCGGCGCGTG
>NZ_KE387116.1:0-2225 GCF_000430445.1 Saccharomonospora iraqiensis subsp. iraqiensis | reverse complement strand
CGGGGACGTGGCCGCGGGGCTGCGGCTGGCCGCCGACGACCCCGCGGCGTTGCTGGCCGAGCACAACGCCGACGCCGCACTGGCGTTGCTGACCGCCGAGGGTGAGGCGCTGGAGACCCTGACCCGGCTCGCCGACGAGCTGCGCGCCGACGTGGTCGGGGAGCCGATCACCTACGTCGTCAACCGCAACATCAACTTCTCCAACGTCTGCTACGTCGGCTGCCGGTTCTGCGCGTTCGCGCAGCGGGAGCGGGACGCGGACGCCTTCCGGCTGTCCGTGGACGAGGTCGCCGCGCGGGCGGTCGAGGCGGCCGGGGCGGGCGCCACCGAGGTGTGCATGCAGGGCGGGATCGACCCCAGGCTGCCCGTGGGGCACTACGCCGAGCTGGTGCGTGCGGTGAAGAAGGCGGTTCCCGGGATGCACGTCCACGCCTTCTCCCCGATGGAGGTCGTCTCGGCCGCGGCCAAGGCGGGCGTGAGCGTCGAGGAGTGGCTCACCGAGCTGCGCGACGCCGGGCTGGACTCGATCCCCGGCACCGCGGCCGAGATCCTCGACGACGACGTGCGCTGGGTGCTCACCAAGGGCAAGCTGCCCGCCCGCGCGTGGATCGACGTGGTGACCACCGCGCACCGGCTGGGGCTGCCCTCGTCGTCCACGATGATGTACGGCCACGTCGACCACCCCGGCCACTGGCTGGCGCACCTGCGGACGCTGGCCGGGATCGCGGACGAGACCGGCGGGTTCACCGAGTTCGTCGCCCTGCCGTTCGTGCACCACAACGCCCCGCTCTACCTCGCGGGCGTGGCCCGCCCGGGCCCGACCGTCCGGGACGACCGCGCGGTGCACGCGTTCGCGCGGCTCGCCCTGCACGGCCGGATCGACAACATCCAGTGCTCGTGGGTCAAGCTCGGCGACGAGGGGTCGGCCCGGGTGCTGCGGGGTGGGGCCAACGACATCGGCGGCACGCTGATGGAGGAGACGATCTCCCGTATGGCCGGCTCCGACCACGGGTCGTCGCGCACGGTCGCCGAACTGGACGCGCTCACCGCCCTGGCCGGCAGACCGGGCAGGCAGCGCACCACCACCTACGGCCCGGTCACCCCGGCCGCCGCGGTCACCGCCCCGGAGCGACCCGGGTGACCGGTGTTCCGGCGCCCCGCGTTGCCGGGGGCCACGACGGTGGTTAGCGTCCTCGCGTGGCGGACGAGACGGCGGGCACGGCCCCGCGACGGAATGCGACGACCGGGACCGGCCGCGGTGCACGTGACGGCAAGAGCGGCACGGACGACGAGAAGCTGCTCGCCCGGCTGCGTCGCCGGTACGGGTGGCTCGATCACGTCGTCCGGGCGAACGAGGCGTTCACCGAGCGGTACGGCAACCACTACGCCGCAGCGATCACCTACTTCTCCGTGTTGTCGCTGTTCCCGCTGCTCATGGTCGGCTTCTCGGTCGCGGGCCTCCTCCTGGCGGGCAACGACGCCGCGTTGAACCGGCTCAGCGAGGGCATCATCAACTCCGCCCCGGAGGGGCTGGGCGAGTTCCTCAACCAGATCGTGAGCGCCGCGCTCGACTCCCGGGCCGGGGTCGGCGTGCTCGGTCTGCTGTTGGCGCTCTACTCCGGGCTCGGCTGGATGACCAACCTCCGGGACGCGCTCACCGCGCAGTGGGGCCAGCACAAGAAGAAGCAGCCGTTCCTGTCCGGCAAGCTGAAGGACCTCGTCTCGCTGGCCGGGCTCGGGGTGGCGCTGGCCGTCTCGTTCGGCCTCACCGCCGTGGGCGCGGGCGTCGGGGAGTTCCTGCTCGGCCTGGTCGGGTTGGAGGAGGCCGCCTGGGCACGGTTCCTGCTGCGGCTGGCCACCATCGTGCTCGCGCTGGCGGCCAACGTGCTGGTGTTCCTCTGGGTGCTGTCCCAGTTGCCCCGGGAGAAGGTCGCGGTGCGCAGCGCCGTGCGCGGCGCGGTGCTCGCTGCGATCGGGTTCGAGGTCCTCAAGCAGGTCGGCGGCATCTACCTGGCGAGCGTGACCAGCTCGCCCAGCGGGGCGTTGTTCGGCCCGATCATCGGTCTGCTGGTGTTCGCCAACCTGGTCGCCCGGTTCCTGCTGTTCGTCACCGCGTGGACGGCCACCGCGCGGGAGAACCTCGCCGCCCCGGACGCCCTGCCCCGTCCCGCCGTGATCCGCCCCACAGTGCGGGTGCGGCGCGGCCCGGGCGTCGGGCTCGCGGC
>NZ_KE387115.1:19220-21530 GCF_000430445.1 Saccharomonospora iraqiensis subsp. iraqiensis | reverse complement strand
GCCGACCACCTCGGCGCCGAGCACGTGCCGCTGGGCGAGGTGCGCGCCGACGCACTGGCCGGTGCGGTGCGGCAGCGCACCGGACCGACGGAGAACGACACCCGACCCCACGACACCCGGAGGAGTGCCTGATGCCCAAGGGACAGCCGGAGACCGTGCCGGACGACGGCCTGACCACACGGCAGCGCAGGCACCGCCCGATCCTCGCCGTGCACACCGGGGAGATGAAGGGCAAGTCCACCGCCGCGTTCGGCATGGCGCTGCGCGCGTGGAACCAGGGCTGGGACATCGGCGTGTTCCAGTTCGTCAAGTCCGCGAAGTGGCGCGTCGGCGAGGAGTCCGCCCTGCGCACCCTCGGCGCGAGCGGCGAGGGCGGTAGCGTCGAGTGGAACAAGATGGGCGAGGGCTGGAGCTGGGCCCGCAAGAAGGGCACCGAGGACGATCACGCCGCCGACGCCCGCGAGGGCTGGGCCGAGATCAAACGCCGGATCGCCGAACAGCGGCACGACTTCTACGTGCTCGACGAGTTCACCTACCCGCTGCACTGGGGCTGGGTCGACGTGGACGACGTGGTGGAGACCCTGCGCGCCCGCGAGGGTCGGCAGCACGTCGTGATCACCGGTCGCCGGGCGCCGCAGGCGCTGCTGGACGCCGCCGACCTGGTGGCGGAGATGTCCAAGGTGAAGCACCCGATGGACGCCGGGCAGAAGGGTCAACGGGGGATCGAGTGGTAGCCCGGATCGTTGTCGCCGCCCCCGGGTCCGGGCACGGCAAGACGACCGTCGCCACCGGCCTGATGGCCGCGCTGCGCGAACGCGGCGTGGCCGTGTCCGGGCACAAGGTGGGGCCGGATTTCATCGACCCGAGCTACCACGCCGTGGCCACCGGCCTGCCGCCGCGTAACCTGGACCCGTTCCTGCAGGGGGAGCAGAGGCTGGTGCCGTTGCTGCGGCACGGCGCCCGCGCGGCCGAGGTCGCGGTGATCGAGGGCGTGATGGGCCTGTTCGACGGCGCCCTGGCCACCGAGGGCTACGCCTCCACCGCGCACGTCGCCAAGCTGGTCTCCGCCCCGGTGGTGCTGGTGGTGGACGCGAGCGCGGCCAGCCGCAGTGTGGCGGCGCTGGTGCTCGGCTTCGCCCGCTACGATCCGGACGTCGAGCTGGCCGGGGTGATCCTGAACAAGCTGGGTTCGCAGCGGCACGAGGACGAGATCCGCGCCGCGCTGGAGCCCACGGGCATCCCGGTGCTGGGGGCGCTGCGACGCGAGGAGGACGTGCACGCGCCCGGCAGGCACCTCGGGCTGGTGCCCGCCGGGGAACGGGCCGGTGAGGCGGGGAAGCTCGCGCCCCGGCTGGCCGAGTGGGTACGCGGCGGGGTGGATCTCGATGCCGTCGTACGCGCGGCGGGCACCGCCCCGGCGCTGCACGCTCCGCCGTGGAACCCGGCCGACGAGCTCGGTGACCTCGGGAACGGGCGACGGTCCGTGGTGGCGGCGGCGTCGGGGGAGGCGTTCACCTTCCGCTACACCGAGACCACCGAACTGCTCGACGCGGCGGGGGTGGACGTGGTCGACCTGGACCCGATTCACGACCGCGCGCTGCCGGACGGCTGCGCGGGGCTGTATTTCGGGGGCGGGTTCCCCGAGGTGCACGTCGCCGACATCTCCGGCAACGCCGAACTACGCGGTCGGGTGGCCGACGCGATCGCGGGCGGGATGCCGGTGGTGGCCGAGTGCGCCGGGCTGCTGTATCTGTGCCGGGAGCTGGACGGGCTGCCGATGGTGGGCGCGCTGGACGCCACCGCGCGGATGACGCAGCGTGGTGCGCTGGGCTACCGGCGTGCCACCGCGCCGACCGACTCGGTGCTGGCCGGGACGGGGGAGCGGGTCACCGGGCACGAGTTCCACCGCACCGTGGTCGAACCCCGGAACGGTGTTCCGGCCGCGTGGGAGTGGGACGGCGAACCGGAGGGCTTCTCCACACCCACCCTGCACGCCTCGTACCTGCACGTGCACTGGGCCGGACATCCCGGCCTGGCCCGCCGGTTCACGCAGGCGGTCCACAATGGATGACGTGGTCGACGGTGAGGTGGAGTACGACCTGCACCACCACGGCGACCGCGAGGTCGGTGACGGGCTGGTGGACCTCGCGGTCAACGTGCGGCTGGCCGAACCACCCGGATGGCTGCGCCGCGAGCTGGCGGCCTGCCTGACCGACCTCGCCGCCTACCCGGACGTGCGCGGCGCCACGGAGGCGATCGCCACCCGGCACGGGCGGGAGACGGCCGACGTGCTGCCCACGGCGGGTGCGG
>NZ_KE387115.1:16192-19120 GCF_000430445.1 Saccharomonospora iraqiensis subsp. iraqiensis | reverse complement strand
GCCCGGCCTCCCGGTGTGCGCGGGTGCGATCAGACCGGCTCGCGCGAGGCGGGCCGCGGTGGCCTGGTCACAGCAGGCCAGTCCGTCGACGAAGAGGTCGGGCTCGCGACTACAGGTGATCTCGGCTTCCCCCCGGGACACGGCGCGCAGCGTCGCGCGTTCCCGGTGGTTCAGATCATGGTCGGTACTGTCGCCGTGCTCCGTGTCGTTGTGGTCCTGAGGCACGGGGCGCCTCCTTGCTCCTGCGGCGACCGGCGTCTTTACCGGTCGTTTGCCAATAATTCAACCCCGTGCCGCAGCATATCTCAGCGCTGTGTGCCGAATCTCATCCGTCCGGGGCGCGACAGGAGTCGGTGCCCCGGGAGCCGCCCCACTCAGCGTGCGTCGTCGAACAGGGCGGTCACACTGCCGAGTTCGGAGAGGGTCGCGACGACCGCGTCGCCGGGTGTCACCGGGAACGCCCGGGTCATCGACCCGGGCAGCACCACGTGCCCGGGTTCCAGCCCGATCCCCAGCGGACCCAGGGTGTTGGCCAGCCACACCAGGGCGTTGATCGGGTTGCCGAGCACCGCCGCCCCGGCCCCGGTGGCGACGAGCTCGCCGCCCAGGTGCAGGGTGCAGCCCACCGTCCGCAGGTCCACCGCGGACAACGGGGTCGGCCTGCTGCCCAGGACCACGCCGCCGGAGGAGGCGTTGTCGGCGATGGTGTCGACGATCGAGATCTTCCAGTCGCGGACGCGGGAGTCGACGATCTCCAGCGCGGGCAGCACGAACTCGACGGCCCGCACGGCGTCGGCCGTGGTCACGCCCGGTCCGGACAACGGCCTGCCGAGCACGAACGCCACCTCCGGCTCGATGCGCGGCTGGAGGTAGGTCGTCGCCGGGATCGGCTGCTGCTCGGGGTGGAACATGTCGCTGAGCAGGTGACCGTAGTCCGGCTGGTCCACGCCCATCTGCTCCTGCATGGCGGGCGAGGACAGCCCCACCTTGTGCCCCTTGACGAGCTGGCCCGCGCCGGTCCAGTGCCGCACCTGCTCCTGCTGGATGCGGTAGGCGTCGAGCACCGTCGCCCCGGGATACTCGTCGATCACCGGGGCCGTCGGCTCCCCGGTCTCGTGGGCCTGCAGGAACCGGGCCGCCACGTCCTGGGTGTTCATGCCGCACACCGTCGTCGCAGGCGCCCGCGCGCGCAAGGACCGGGTTCCGGTCAGCGGGATCGCCCGCGCCGGGGTGCTCAGCCGGACGTGCCCGCGGTGATCGCCCGGTCGAGGACCTGGGCCAGGTGCAGCGACTCCCGGCCGGTGAGGTCGGCGATCTGGGTGCGGCAGCTGAACCCGTCGGCCAGCACCAGCGTGTCCTCGTCCGCGGCGGTCACCTCGGGGACCAGCACGCGCTCGGCCGCGCCGACCGACACCTCGTGGTGTCCGCGTTCGACGCCGAAGTTGCCCGCCAGCCCGCAGCAGCCCGAGTCGAGGGTGCGGTTGTCCACGCCGACCCTGCGCAGCAGACGCTCCTCGGCGGCGTTGCCCATGACGGCGTGCTGATGGCAGTGCTGCTGGGTCAGCGCCTCCGCCCCGAGCGTGCCGAAGTCGGCCTCCGGCGCCTCACGCTGGAGGAACTCGCCGAGCGTGCGCGCGTCGATCTCCGGCACGTCCAGCAGGTCGTGGATGTCGTGCCGGAACACGGCCAGGCAGCTCGGTTCGAGACCGACCACCGGGGTGCCCGCAGCGAGCTCGGGGGCGAGCACGTCCAGGCTGTGCCGCAGCACCCGGCGCGCGACGTCCAGCTGGCCCGTGGAGATCCAGGTCAACCCGCAGCAGACCGATCCGCGCGGCAGCACCACGTCGAACCCGGCGTGCTCCAGGACCCGAGTGGCCGCCGCGCCGATCTCCGGGGAGAAATGGTCGGTGAACGTGTCCGGCCACAGCACCACGCGCGGACGGTCGCCGTCCCCCGACGGGGGAGCGGGCCGCCTGCGCCACGCGCGCCGGAACGTGGTGCGGGCGAACGCGGGCAGGTCCCGCTCGGCGGCGATACCCCCGAGCCGTTTGACCACACCGGACACCCCGGGCGTGCGCAGCACGCGGTTCACGACCCCGGGCGCGGCCGAGGCCAGCCGGGCCCACAGCGGCAGGAAGCCGAGGGAGTAGTGACTGGCGGGCCGCAGCCTGCCCGCGTAGTGCTGGTGCAGGAACTCGGCCTTGTACGAGGCCATGTCCACGTTGACCGGACAGTCGGACAGACACCCCTTGCACGCCAGGCACAGGTCCAGCGCGTCGTGGACCTCGGCCGAGTCCCAGCCGTCGGTCACGGTCTCGCCGCGCATCATCTCGTGCAGCAGCCGCGCCCGGCCGCGTGTGGAGTGTTCCTCCCGGCCGGTGACCATGTAGCTCGGGCACATCACGCCGGTCGAGGTGTCCACGCACTTGCCCACGCCGACGCAGCGCCGGGCGGCGGTGGCGAGGCTGCCGCCGTCGTGCGGGTACCGCAGCGTGATCGGGAGATCCCGGGTGGGCCCGGAGAACCGCAGGTCGGCGTCCAGTGGACGCGGGCGGACGAGGTTGCCCGGGTTGAGCAGGTCGTCGGGGTCCCAGGCCGCCTTGAACGCCTCGAACAGCCGCAGCAGCGACGCCGGATACATCCGCTCCAGCAGCTCCGCGCGGGCCTGCCCGTCGCCGTGCTCGCCGGACAGCGACCCGCCGTGGGACACGACGAGATCGGCCGCCTCGGTCATGAACTCCCGGAAGACCCGCACCCCGTCCTCGTGCACGAGGTCGAAGTCGATGCGCACGTGCACGCAGCCCTCGCCGAAGTGCCCGTACGGGATGCCGCGCAGCCCGTGCCGGGCCAGCAGCGCGCGGAAGTCGCGCAGGTAGGCGCCGAGCCGCGCGGGCGGGACCGCGGCGTCCTCCCAGCCGGGCCAGGCCT
>NZ_KE387115.1:11553-16092 GCF_000430445.1 Saccharomonospora iraqiensis subsp. iraqiensis | reverse complement strand
CACCGGCACCGGGGCGACGACGGGGGCGGACGACCTGCCGGACCCGCGCACGGCGTTCCCCCGGCAGCCGGTGCCGGACGATCCGGCGGCGGCCGCCGCGGAGTTCTGGCGGTACTGGCACGACGTCCTGCCCGACGTGAGTGCCGCCCTCGGCAACGGCTGTCCGTCGCAGGCGGAGACCCTGCTGGCCTCCGCGGTCGCCCGGCTGCATCCGGACCTGCACTTCTCCGTCGACCGGGGTGGGCGCGCGATCTACGCGCTGGTGCTCAGCGGACAGGAGGACCCGGCACTGCGGCCCTACACCGACGCCTGGATCGCGGGCGCACCCCCGGACGACGCGATGTGGGAGTACCACGATTCGGTGCCCCCGGTCCCGGACCCGGCGGAGGTGACCGTGAACGTGGGCGGCCGGCGGGTCGGGTTGGCCGACGTGCGGGTCGTGGCCCGGGTGGACGACGCGGAGGGGGTGGTCGACGTCGCCGTGTACCACCCGGCGCTGGCCGACCTGGACGAGGCGTCCCGCACGGCGATGACGTTCCTGCCGCTCGACGCCGCGCTGGGGGAGCGCCTCGCCGCCGAACGCCTCCGCAGGGTGGAGACGGCGCTCGGCGAACCCGACGACACCGTCGACCTCACCCGGCTCCGCGCGCTCGTCGAGGAGCTCGCCGACACCGTCGGTGGTGCGCACTAGGCTGTGCGGATGTGAGCAGCCACGACCACACCGACACCACCGGCACCGGCACCGGCACTGATACCGGCACCGACACCACCGGCCCCGGTCCCGTCGGCGCCGACACCACCGCGACCGGGCGTGCCGGGACGGAGCGAGCCGGGACGACGACGGTGACCGGCGACGGCCTCACCGGGGCGTCCCCGGCGGCCGAGGCCGAGGACATCGCCGACGTCCCCGCCGAGATCCGGCAGCGGCACCGCGAGCTGGCCGACGAGGTCCGTGGCCACCAGTTCCGCTACTACGTGCTCGACCGCCCCACGATCTCCGACGCGGAGTTCGACCGGATGATGCGCGAGCTGGAGCGGATCGAGGCCGACCATCCCGGCCTGGTCTCGCCGGACTCGCCGACGCAGCAGGTCGGCGGCGGCATGTTCTCCACCGAGTTCACCGCGGGCGACCATCTGGAGCGCATGCTCAGCCTGGACAACGCCTTCGACCTGGCGGAGCTGCGGGCCTGGGTCGACCGGGTCGAGAAGGAGGTCGGCGGCGGCACCCGCTACCTGTGCGAACTGAAGATCGACGGGCTCGCGGTGAACCTGCTCTACGAGCACGGCGTCCTCACCCGGGCGCTCACCCGCGGCGATGGCCGGACCGGCGAGGACGTGACGCTGAACGTGCGCACCCTGCGCGACGTCCCGGAGCGGCTCTCCGCGAACGACCGGTTCCCGGTCCCGGAGCTCGTGGAGATCCGGGGGGAGGTGTACTTCCGGGTGGCCGAGTTCGCCGAACTCAACTCCGGGCTGGTGGAGGCGGGCAAGTCGCCGTTCGCGAACCCCCGGAACGCGGCGGCCGGATCGCTGCGGCAGAAGGACCCCAAGATCACGCGCAACCGGCCGCTGCGGCTGATCTGCCACGGACTCGGCAAACGCTCCGGGTTCGACCCGCAGCGGCAGTCGGAGGCCTACGAGGCGCTCGCCGCGTGGGGGCTGCCGGTCTCCGCGCACAGCACGGTGATCGACTCCGCGGACGGGCTGGTCGACCACATCCGCTACTGGAACGAGCACCGGCAGGAGGCCGAGTTCGAGCTCGACGGCGTGGTCATCAAGGTCGACGAGGTCGCGCAGCAGCGCAGGCTGGGCACCACCGCGCGGGCACCGCGGTGGGCGATCGCCTACAAGTACCCGCCGGAGGAGGCCAACACCACCCTGCTGGACATCGGGGTCAACGTCGGCCGCACGGGCCGGGTCACGCCGTACGCGGTGATGGAGCCGGTCAAGGTCGCGGGCTCCACCGTGGAGCTGGCGACCCTGCACAACGCCGAGGAGGTCCGGCGCAAGGGTGTGCTCATCGGCGACCGGGTGGTCATCCGCAAGGCGGGGGACGTGATCCCGGAGGTGCTCGGCCCGGTGGTGGACGTGCGCACCGGCGACGAGCGCGAGTTCGTCATGCCCACGCACTGTCCGGAGTGCGGTACCCGGCTGGCCCACGAGAAGGAGGCCGACGTCGACATCCGCTGCCCGAACGCGCGGTCGTGTCCCGCGCAGCTGCGGGAGCGGCTGTTCCATCTGGCCGGGCGCGGGGCGTTCGACATCGAGATGCTGGGCTGGGAGGCGGCGGGTGCGTTGCTCTCCTCCGGGGTGATCGTCGACGAGGGGGACGTGTTCGACCTGGACGCCGCGAAGTTGAAGCGGACCGAGTTGTTCGTCACCAAGGCGGGGGACCTCTCGGCCAACGGGCAGCGGTTGCTGGACAATCTGGCGGCGGCCAAGGACCGTCCGCTGTGGAAGGTCCTGGTCGGGCTCTCCATCCGGCACGTCGGCCCCACGGCGGCGCAGGCACTGGCCCGTGAGTTCGGCACGGTGGAGGCGATCGACGACGCGGACGAGGCCACTCTCGCCGAGGTCGACGGGGTCGGCCCCACGATCGCCCGGTCGGTGCGGGAGTGGTTCGCCGTGGACTGGCACCGCGAGATCGTGGAGAAGTGGCGTCGCGCCGGGGTACGGATGGAGGCCGAACGGGACGCCTCGATCCCACGCAACCTGGAGGGGCTTTCGATCGTGGTCACCGGCTCCCTGGAGACCTTCTCCCGGGACGAGGCCAAGGAAGCGATCATGGCGCGGGGCGGGAAGGCCGCCGGGTCGGTGTCGAAGAAGACCGCCTTCGTCGTCGTGGGCGAGGCGCCGGGTTCCAAGCACGACAAGGCCGTGCAGCTCGGGGTGCCCGTGCTCGACGAGGACGGCTTCCGGGTGCTGCTCGACCGCGGACCCGACGCGGCCGTGCAGGTCGCCGAGAAGCAGGAGGCGTGAGGCGGATGAGTGACCTCGTGGTGCGGCGGGCCCGGCCCGCGGAGTTCGGCGTCGTGGGCGAGCTGACCGTGGCGGCCTACGAGGCCGACGGCTTCCTCGACCACGCCTCGGGCCCCTCGTACGCCGGGCAGTTGCGGGACGCCGCGCGGCGGGCCGCGGACGCCGACCTGTTCGTGGCCGTCGACGAGGCGGACGTCCCGGTGGGCACGGTGACGCTGGTGGGACCCGGCTCGGCGATGGCCGAGCTGTGCGGGCCGGACGAGGTCGAGATCCGCATGCTCGCCGTGGCACCCGGAGGGCGCGGGCGCGGTGTCGGCGAGATGCTCACCCGTGCCGCGCTCGACCGGGGTCGCGAGCTGGGCGCGGGCCGGGTGGTGCTGACGAGCATGACGTCCATGACGACCGCACACCGGCTCTACGAACGGCTCGGGTTCCGCCGCGTCCCCGAGCTCGACCGCACGGTCGCGGAGGAGATCCTGCTGCTCGCGTTCACCCTCGACCTGTGACCGGAGCCGCACGGGTCACCGGCGTTCGGTGGTGTCCCGGCGGAGCAGCACGGTGACGGCCAGCCCGACGGCGGCCAGCCCGACGGCGGCCACGGCCGTGCCGCCCGCGCCGAGGTGGTCGACGATCCACGTCAGCACCCGCCGGGTGCCGGATTCGGGGTCGGCCAGCACCATCGCGACGAACGCCCCGGCGAGCACGGTGACCCCGGCGAACACCCACCGGCCCCGGTGGGCGGACAACCCCGACTTCTCGACGATCACCTGCCCGGCGGCCAGGATGCGCCGCACCCGGAGGATGCGGAACGCGCCGAGGGTGAGCAGCAGCCGCAGGATCTGCACCGGCCCCACCACGAAGATCACCGCGGGGATGGTCAGGCCGACGACGAGCAGCTGCAGCCGGTACCGCCGGACCCACGTGCGCACGCTGCCGCTGGCCCACAGCAGCACGAACGACTCACCGAGCAGCACCGACAGCGAGATCCAGTTCAGCACGGCCCCGATCACCCCGGTGATCCCGGGCGCCGTGGTCAGGAACACCGCCGGGACCGACACGAGCGCGGCGGAGAGCACCGGCACGGCCAGCTTCTCCTGCACTCGCTCGATCCGGGGATCCTCGGGGTCCGTCAGGGGCATCGGAGGCGAGATTACGCGGTCTTCACCCGCACCGGCCCCGACGGCCACGCCCCCGAAGGGCACCACGACGCTCTCGGCCTGCACTGGGACCGGGATGCATGCAGGTATCGTGTGGGTGCATACTCCGCGTGCATGGGCCGCACCAGGGTCACGGTCGATGACGAGCTCGCCCACGCGGTGATGCGACGCTACGACCTCCGGTCGAGACGGGAAGCCGTAGACCTCGCCCTGCGGCGAGCCGCGCGCACGGCCACGCCGGAAGAGATCGAGGCCGTACGTGGCGTCGGGTGGGAGGGCAATTCGGACGAGCCGGGCTGACGCCGCGTCGCCCGCGCCCGGGGCCGCCCATAGCGTGCGGCGGGGCGGTGGCCGGGGGTCAGCCGTTCAACACGACCGCGACGATGCCGGCGAGGTGGGCCAG
>NZ_KE387115.1:8123-11453 GCF_000430445.1 Saccharomonospora iraqiensis subsp. iraqiensis | reverse complement strand
GGCCCTGGCCGGCCACCGCGCGCGGGTCGGACTCCCGGCCGTCCACGGCCGGTGTGGCGTCGGCCCGGCAGCCCATCAGGCCGAGCGGGTCCAGCCACCGCAGCGGGTTGGGCACGAACGCGTAGTGGTTGGGGGAGGGGGCCAGGCCGAGCGGGTCCGGGGAGACGTAGCGTCCGGCGTCCGGGTCGTAGAACCGGAAGTAGTTGTAGTGCAGCCCGGTCTCGGCGTCGTGGTACTGGCCGGGGAACCGCCACGGTGTGGACACGGTGTCCGCGCGCCGGATGATGCTGCGCCCCCACAACGTCGTGCGCCCCCGCCAGGCGACCGCCCCCGAACCGTCCACCAGCTCGGTCGGTGTCCCGACGAGGTCGGTGACCACGGCGTAGAGGGCATGGTCGAACCACTGCGGCACGTGCGCGGACCGGCGACGGTGGCACTGGATCAGCGGGCGGAACCGCCGGGCCTGCCACTCCCACGTGATCGCGTCCGTGCCGTTGTGGACCTGCTCGGTGAGCCACAGCCCGTCCCAGGTGAAGTCCGTGCGCTCGGTGACGGTCGCCCCGTCCGGGGAGAGGCGGTGTTTGCCGATCCGCCGTCCGAGCGCGTCGTAGCGGTACCGCCAGCGGGTGCCGTCCGGCGTCGTGACCTCGGTGAGCTGGTCCTCGGCGTTCCACAGGTAGCGCCACCGCCGCGGTGCGCTCCCGGCCCCGTGCTGCCACCGGGACACCACGCGCCCCTGCCCGTCGTACTCGTAGCCCAGGCCTGCGGTCCGGGTGAGGCGGCTGCCGTCGTAGCCGTGCTCGTCCTCGAACTCGTTGCCGTGGCTGCGCCAGCCGGCGGTGCGGATGTTGCCCGCGGGGTCGTACGTGTAGCTCTCCCGCCGCCCGTAGCCGTCGAGGGCGGTGACCCGGCCCACCGGGTCCAGCTCCAGTCGGGTGGTGCCCTCGGTGCTGTCCACGACGACCCCGGGGTTCCCGTCCGGGGTGTAGCGGTAGGAACGCCGGTGCGCGCCGTCCGGGTGCGCCGGGGCGCCGGCTTCCCGGCCGGGGGCCGAGACCTCCTGCTCGACGAGTCGTCCGGTGCTGTCCCACTGCTGGGCGATCCTCGCCCCGTCGGCGAACCGGCGTTCGGTCTCGTGTCCGCGGGGGTCGTGGTCGAACGTGACGGTGTGCCCGGACATCCGCAGCGTGCGCGGGAGGTCCCGGGCGTCGTAGGTCCAGGTGCTCTCCGCCCCGGTGGGTGTCACCCGGGACACCCGCCTGCCCAGCGCGTCGAACCGGGAGCGGACCGTGCGCCCGTCCACGGTCTCCGCGGTCACCCGGCCGCGGGCGTCGCGTTCGTACTCCACGGTGGTGTCCGGGTTCGTCGCGGACAGGATCCGGCCCACCGGGTCGTACCGGAAGGTGGTGACGCGGTCCCCGGCGCGTCGTTCGACGACGCGGCCGAGCGCGTCGTACCGGAACTCGGTCGTCTCACCCGCACCGTTGGTCCGCGCCGTGAGTTGTCCGGCCGGGTCGTAGGTGTAGCGCAGTTCGCGGCCGTCGAAGTCGACCTCGCGCACCACCCGGCCCGCCGCGTCCCGCTCGTAGCGCCACGTGCGGCCCAGGGCGTCCGTCACGCCGGTCAGGCGCAGCCCGGGGTCGTAGGCGTAGGTCGTCCGGCTGCCGTCCGGGTTCACGCGCACCGCGGGGAGATCGAAGGCCGTGTACCCGGTCCGGGTGGTGGCCCCGGTCGGGCCCACGTGCGCGGTGCGGTTGCCCTCCGCGTCGTAGGTCCACCGTTCGCTGTTGCCGTCCGGGCCGGTGCGCCACGCACAGCGCCCTTCCGTGGTCCAGCCGAACCGGGTCACCGCCCCCGTCCCGTCGACGATCCGCACGACGCGGCCGAAGTCGTCGCGGTCGTACCGCACCACCGTTCCCGCCGGGTCGGTCTCGGCGACCGGGAGCCCGGTGGGGTCGCACTCGACGTGCCGGGTCTGTCCGAGCGCGTCCGTGACCGACGTCAGGGCGCCCCGCTCGTCGTAGGCGTACCGGGTCACCGCCCCGGTGGGGTCGGTCACCGAGATCCGGTTGCCGCGGTCGTCGTAGTCCTGCCGCCAGCACGCGCCGTCCGGATCGACCACCGTGGTGGGCAGGCCCTGCGCGTTGTACTCCGCCCGTGCCTCGCCGCCGTCCGGGCGGGTGGTGCGGATCCGGTTGCCGTCCCCGTCGTACTCGTGGGTAACGGTGCGGCCCAGTGGATCGGTGCGCCGCACGAGCCGGTCGGCGTCGTCCCACTCGGACGTCGTGGTGTGCCCGAGCGGGTCGGTCTCGGCGACCACGTTGCCCCGCTCGTCGAACCGGTACACCGTGGTGTTGCCGAGCGCGTCGGTGAACCGGGTGGTCCGTTCGGTGTCGTCGTAGGCGAAGGTCCCGTTGAGGTAACCACCGGCGCCGTGGTTGGCCACGCACCGGCCCTCGTCGTCGTACAGGTAGCGGTACCAGTGGCCGTTGCGGTCGGCCCAGCCGACCATCCGCTCGGCGTCGTCGTAGGCGAAGGTGAGTTCGCGCCCGGACGAGTTGCCCACCCCGACCAGGCGGCCCGCGTCGTCGTAGCGGTACCGGACGAGGGTGACCGAGCCGGGACCGTCGGTGTCGCTGTCGCTGTTGCTGTCGCTGTCGGTGTCCGGGTCGGTGTCGGGGTCCCCCGTCCCGGTGCGCAGCCGCAGCGCGGTGATCCGTCCCCCGTCGGCGTCCACCTCGACGTGGTAACCGCCGGAGTGCCGCACGGCGGTCACCGTGCCGGTGGGGTCCCGGTCGATCTCGATCCGGTTGTCGTTGCGGTCGCTGATCGCGCTCAACCGGCGGACGTCCTGCCCGTCCGCGAAGTGCAGTGTGCGCCCCGTCTCCGGTCGGGTGACGGCCCAGCCGGTCGACGTGGCGTGCAGCGGCCACCGCGGCCCGGTCGCGGGCCACACCGTCTCCCCGTCCTCCGGCTGCGGGTAGACCAGCAACATCCCGTCCTCGGTGACGAGCACCACGCCGTCGGGGTCGGACTCCAGCCGCTGGTCCAGGGTGGACGCCCAGCTGCGGCCGTGGAAGCGGCCCGCGCGGTAGGACGACACGTGTGTCCGGCGGAGCACGAGGGGCAGCACCCCGGGCAGGTCGACGTCGGTCTGGGTGAGCACGACCTCACCGCTGGCGACGTCGACCGGGTCGCTCTCGCACACCCGGTTGTCCACCGGCGTCCGGGTGGCGGCGGGGTTGTCCGGTCTGGCGGACCCCTCCCCGCCGTGGTCGTCCATCAGACGGTTCCCGCGGCCCCGGCCGCTCCGGCCGCTCCGGTCGGAGC
>NZ_KE387115.1:3507-8023 GCF_000430445.1 Saccharomonospora iraqiensis subsp. iraqiensis | reverse complement strand
CCGGTTCCGCCGTGCCGCGGGACCGGGCGGCCTCGCCGTGTGTCGCACACCGCCATGTCGCACACCGGCAGGCCGCACCCCGCTCACCCCGCAGCGGGTGGTGCCCCGTCGAGGGTCATCCGGCCGGGCGACCCGCTGTGGGGGCGTGCGGTGGGGCCCGCCGAGTCGCGGGAATGCCGCGTGTCCCTGCGTCCCTGCGGCGGGTGATACCGCGTCCGTGTGCCACGATTGTGTGACTGCGCAGCAGGCTCGTTGCGGCGGACGGGTGGTCGTTCTTCGACGCCGTGTCGACAGCCGGTAGCCTGCCGTCGCTGGAGTTCGATCGCGGATGGGTGTCCGGAGCGGCCGGGTGCCTGATGTCACGGAGGTGTGTGGATGCGGCTCGCTGTGATCCCCGGCGACGGGATCGGGCCCGAGGTGGTGACCGAGGCACTCAAGGTGCTCGCCGAGGTCGTGCCGAACGCCGAGATCAGCAGGTACGACCTCGGCGCCTCCCGCTGGCACGCCACGGGGGAGCTGCTCCCCGAGTCGGTGCTGGGTGAGCTGCGCGAGCATGACGCGATCCTCCTCGGCGCCGTGGGTGACCCGAGCGTGCCCAGCGGCATCCTGGAGCGCGGCCTGTTGCTGCGCCTGCGGTTCGAACTCGACCACCACGTGAACCTCCGGCCGGGGCGCCTCTACCCGGGTGTGCGCGGGCCGCTCGCCGACCCCGGTGAGATCGACCTCGTCGTCGTGCGCGAGGGCACCGAGGGCCCGTACGCGGGCAACGGCGGACTCCTGCGCAAGGACACCGAGCAGGAGATCGCCACCGAGATCAGCCTGAACACCGCCTTCGGCGTGCGGCGCGTCGTCGCCGACGCCTTCGACCGGGCCGAGCAGCGCGAGCGCAAGCACCTGACGCTGGTGCACAAGACCAACGTCCTCGAACACGCCGGATCGTTGTGGTCCCGGATCGTCGAGGAGGAGTCGCTGCGACACCCGGACGTGACGGTCGCCTACTCCCATGTGGACGCCGCCACCATCCATCTGGTGACCGACCCGGGCCGGTTCGACGTCATCGTCACCGACAACCTCTTCGGCGACATCGTCACCGACCTGGTCGGCGCGGTCACCGGCGGCATCGGTCTCGCCGCGAGCGGGAACCTCGACATCTCCAGGCGGAACCCGAGCATGTTCGAGCCGGTGCACGGCAGCGCCCCGGACATCGCGGGCCAGAACCTCGCGGACCCCACCGCGGCCGTGTTGTCGGTCTCGCTGTTGCTCGACCACCTCGGGGAGAAGGAGGCGGCCCGCCGCATCGAGGCGTCGGTCGCCTTCGACCTCGCCACGCGGGACCAGAGCTCGCCCGGCACCACGCAGGCCATCGGCGACCGGCTCGCCGCGCTGGTCTCGTCGAACGCGCGCCAGGTGAGCTGACCGGAACACCGGTCCCGGCGCGTGGCGGAGGAGGCGCGGCACGGCGCGGCGCGGGTCGTTTCCCCCGGACGGGCGTGGGTAGTCCGGCCGTATGTGGAAATGGCTCCGTGTCCTGCGTGGGCGCATCGAACCCGCCTCCTCCAGCGCGCCGGAGGCCGACGCCGCCGACGATCCGGCCGTCTCCCGCGCCCGGCCGACCGGCGGCAGGCCGGACGAGCGCGGGGACAACCAGTCCTCGACCGGTCCCGGGCACAACGACACCTTCGTCGGCCGGGCCGCGGGGGACGACCTCGGCTACGCCGGGGAGACGGGGGCCGAACGCCGCCGGAAGCGGTGACTGTGCCACCATGAGGCCATGACCACCGTAGGTGTGCTCATTATTCGCCGGCGCGCCGGTTGAGTGCCCCATCCGGGCACCCGGCGCGCAGACCTCTCGCGATCCCGCGAGGGGTCTTTTTTGTTGGTCGGACACCGTCCGGTCGGACACCGCTTTGTTGATCGGAAACCGTGGCGAGGAGACCCCGTGAACCGCACGGAACCCGCGGGCACCCCGATGGGGGACCGCTTCCACCTCTACGACACCACCCTCCGCGACGGCGCGCAGCGGGAGGGCATCGCGTACTCCGTGGCCGACAAGCTCGCCGTGGCGCGGTTGCTGGACGAACTGGGGGTCGGGTTCATCGAGGGCGGATGGCCGGGTGCGCTGCCCAAGGACACCGAGTTCTTCGTGCGCGCCGCCGCGGGGGAGCTGTCCCTGCGGCACGCGGCGCTGGTGGCGTTCGGCTCCACCCGGCGCGCGGGGGTGCGTGCCGCCGACGACCCGCAGGTGCGGGCGTTGGTGGACTCGGGGGCGCCCGTGGTGACCCTGGTGGCGAAGGCGGACCCCCGGCACATCGAACGGGCGCTGCGGGTGGACACCGACGAGGCGTGCGCGATGGTGCGGGACACGGTCGCCCACCTGGTCGGGCTCGGTCGCCGGGTGTTCGTCGACGCCGAGCACTTCTTCGACGGCTACGCGCACGACCCGGAAACCGCACTGCGGGTGCTTCGGGCCGCGGGCGAGGCGGGCGCCGACGTCGTCGTGCTGTGCGACACCAACGGCGGACAACTGCCACTGGGTATCGCGGAGACCGTCGCCGAGGTCGGCAGGCGCACCGGACTCCGGCTGGGGATCCACTGCCAGGACGACACCGCCTGCGCGGTGGCGAACAGCGTGGCCGCCGTGCAGGCCGGTGCCACGCACGTCCAGTGCACCGCCAACGGGTACGGCGAACGGGCCGGTAACGCCGATCTGTTCGCCGTCACCGGCAACCTGGTCGCCAAGCTCGGCATGGACGTGCTCCCGGAGGGTGGTGCGGCGGAGCTGACCCGCGTCTCGCACGCACTGGCCGAACTCGCCAACATCGCCCCGGACACCCATCAGGCCTACGTGGGTTCCTCCGCCTTCGCGCACAAGGCGGGTCTGCACGCCAGCGCCATCAAGGTGGATCCGCTGCTGTACAACCACATCGACCCGGCGGTCGTGGGCAACGACATGCGGGTGCTGGTGACCGAGATGGCGGGCCGCGCGAGCCTGGAACTGAAGGGCGCCGAGATCGGCCTCGACCTCACGGACCGGCCCGAGGCACTGAGCAGTGCCCTGAAGAAGGTGAAGGCACTGGAGTCGGAAGGGTGGTCGTTCGAGGCCGCCGACGCCTCGCTGGAGCTGTTGCTGCGCGCCGAGGCGGACGACGCGCCCCCCGAGCCGCCGTTCGCGCTCGAGTCGTACCGCGTGGTGCTCGACCACCGGCGGGACGGGGAGGTGGTGTCCGAGGCCACGGTGAAGGTGCACGTCGGTGGCGACCGGGTGATCGCCACCGCCGAGGGCAACGGTCCGGTGAACGCACTCGACGCCGCGTTGCGCCAGGCGCTGCGCCGGCACCTGTCCTGGTTGGACGATGTGGAACTGGCCGACTACAAGGTGCGCATCCTCGCGGGCAACCCGGGCACCGACGCCGTCACCCGGGTGCTCGTCGGGTCGTCCGACGGGCAGCGCGAGTGGACGACCGTGGGGGTGCACGCGAACATCGTGGAGGCGAGCTGGCTCGCCCTGTGCGACGCGCTGGTCTACAAGGCGGGCGTCGCGACGGCGGACGACGGGCGGTAGGATCGCGGCGTGCGTCTGGCTCGAATCGCTCATCCCGACGGTGTGGCCTTCGCCTCGATCGAGGCCGAGGGCGACACCGACGAGGCGGCCCAGGTTCTGGAAATCGCGGAACATCCGTTCGGGAAACCGAACTACACCGGCAGGCGGTGGCCGTTGGCCGACGTCCGGCTGATCGCCCCGATCCTGCCGACCAAGGTGATCGCCGTCGGACGGAACTACCCCAAGCACGCGGCGGAGTCCGGCAACGAGGTCCCGGCCGAGCCGATGATCTTCATGAAGCCGTCGACCACGGTGACCGGGCCGAACACGGCGATCAAACTGCCCCGCGCGTCGTCCCGGGTCGACTTCGAGGGCGAACTGGCCGTGGTCATCGGCCAGCCGGTGAAGAACGTCCCCGCGGAGAAGGCCTCCGCCGCCGTCCTCGGCTACACGGTCGCCAACGACGTCAGTGCCCGCGACCTGCAGGCCTCGGACGGGCAGTGGGGCCGGGCCAAGGGCTTCGACACCTTCTGCCCCGTGGGGCCGTGGATCGAGACCGCGGTGGACCCGGCCGACCTCCGGCTGACGAGCGAGGTGGACGGGGTGCTCAAACAGGACGCCCGCACCTCCGCGATGGTCCACAAGGTCGGCGACCTGGTCGCGTTCGTCTCGTCGGTGATGACGCTGCTGCCCGGGGACATGATCCTCACCGGTACGCCGGAGGGCGTGGGGCCGATCGAGGAGGGGCAGCAGGTCTCGATCACGATCGAGGGCATCGGCACGCTGACGAACTCCGTGCAGGCGACCTGACCGGCGGGACCGCCCCGCGCGGTCAGGACGGTGGGCGCCGGGCGAACTCCGGCGCGTGTTCGGGTCGGGGACCGATCCCGATCAGATAGGCCGGGACCACCGTCAGCCACGGCGCGCGGCGCAGCAGGGCGAGCACCGGCCTCGGCGGGCCCGCCCGGCGGCCCC
>NZ_KE387115.1:0-3407 GCF_000430445.1 Saccharomonospora iraqiensis subsp. iraqiensis | reverse complement strand
CACGGCCGCGTGGGCCGGGCGAACCCCGGGGCAGCTGGGCGACGCGGGTCAGGTGTGGGAAGCGGACCGCGCGGCGGCCTCGTCGCCGAGCGGTTCGGGCAGTGGGCTCGGCAGGTAATGCGCGGTCACCAGTCGTGGGCCCCTCCCGTCGGCCCGCCCCGGGTCCGTGCCCGCACCGGCACCGTCCCGGGTGAACGCCAACACCCAGACCGACCCCTTCTTGCTCGGCGGCACGTCCGCCGACTTCTTCCGGGGCACGGTGACCCCGTCGCGTTCGGCCAGCGTGGCCACCACGTCCGGGATGACCCCGCCCTGGCTGCACACCAACGGCGTGCCGCCCTCGGCGACGAGGGAGAGCACGCGGGCCAGGCCGCCCGCACGGTCGGCGGTGTAGCCCTCCTCGGAGAGGGGGTGTTCCAGCTCCGTCTCGACCCCCACGTCGTCGGCGACGGCCTGAACCGTCTGCACGCACCGCAGGCGCGGCGCCGAGACCACCCGGTCCGGGGCGAACGCGCGCAGCAGCGTCCGCAGCCCCCGTGCCTGGCGTATCCCGGCCTCCGACAGCGGCCGCAGGTCGTCGTCGCCCGTCCAGTTCTCGCGGTTGCCCGCCTTCGCGTGCCGTACCAGCAGCAGCGTGGTCACCTCGGCCGGCTGTGCGGCGAACAGGTCGACGACACGGGCGTCGTTGTCGAACGTGAGCAGCGCCCGCGCCTCGGCGGGGGGCAGCCACCGCAGTTCGTCGACCTCCCCGTTCGGGACGAACCCGCCCGCGACGGCCCGCGCGGCGAAATACTCCACCGTCTTGTCGGCGCCGGGGACGGGATATTCGACAACGGTGAGGAAGCGGTCCAGCGCCGCTTCGTACCCGGTTTCCTCGTGCACTTCCCGGACGGCGGTCACCGCGCTCGTCTCGCCGGGATCCACCTTTCCCTTCGGCAGGGACCAGTCGTCGTGGTGCGGCCTGTGCACGACGGCGACTTCGACCTCGTTGCCCGGTGGGCGGCGCCACAGCACCGCCCCCGCGGCTCGTACAACTCTGCTCACCCGGTGGCTCCGTGCTCGCGCAGCAATTCCATCTGATGGTCGCGGACCTGGCCGCTGTCCGTCGGAGAGGGTACCCATTCCCCCGTCGGACGGAGTACCCAGCACCGGGTGAGGGGGTCGAACGCCGAGTCGAGTACGGCGTCCAGGCGGGCGCTGAGCCGGGCGTCGGCGACCTGCACGATCGCCTCGATCCGCCGGTCGAGGTTGCGGTGCATGATGTCGGCGCTGCCGATCCAGTGCGTGTCCGCCCCGCGGAAGTGGAAGATGCGGGAGTGTTCGAGGAACCGGCCCAGGATGGAGCGCACCTCGATGTTGTCGCTCAGCCCCGCGACCCCGGGCTTGAGGGCGCAGATCCCGCGCACCACGATCTGGACCGGCACGCCCGCCTGTGAGGCGCGGTACAGGCCGTCGATGACCCGCTCGTCCACCAGTGAGTTGCACTTGATGCGGATGCCCGCGGGTTTCCCCGCTCCCGCGAGGTCGATCTCGTCGGCGATGAACTTCAGCAGGCCGCGCCGGATGTCGTTCGGTGCGGTGAGCATCGTGCGGTAGGTCTGCTGGCGCGAGTAGCCGGTGAGGACGTTGAACAGGTCGGTCAGATCCGCCCCGACCGCCGGGTCCGCGGTGAGCAGGCCGATGTCCTCGTACAGCCGCGCGGTCCTGGGGTTGTAGTTGCCGGTGCCGAGGTGCGAGTAGCGGCGGATCGTCGCCCCCTCCTGGCGCACGACGAGCGCGATCTTGCAGTGCGTCTTGAGCCCCACCAGGCCGTAGACCACGTGCACGCCCGCGCGTTCCAGGGTGCGTGCCCAGGCGATGTTCGCCTGTTCGTCGAACCGCGCCTTGATCTCCACCAGGGCGACGACCTGTTTGCCCGCCTCGGCGGCGTCGATGAGCGCGTCCACGATCGGGGATTCGCCCGAGGTGCCCGAGGTGCGGTAGAGCGTCTGCTTGATGGCGAGCACCTTGTCGTCGGCGGCGGCCTGCTCGACGAACCGCTGCACGCTGGTGGAGAACGAGTCGTAGGGGTGGTGCACCAGCACGTCCCCGTCGCGCAGGGTGGAGAACACGCTCTTCGGTGTCTCCCGCTCCCCGAACGCCGGGTGCGTCGCCGGGACGAACGGCGGGTCCTTGAGCTCCTTGCGGTTGAGTGCGTGCAGCTGGTGCAGACAGTTCAGGTCCAGCAGGCCGGGTACCTCGACCACGTCCTGCGGATCGACCTCGAGTTCCCGCAGCAGGAGTTCGAGCATGTGCTCGCTCATGTCGTGGGCCACCTCCAACCGCACCGGCGGCCCGAACCTGCGTTGCGCCAGCTCCCGTTCCAGGGCCTGCAGCAGGTCCTCGTCGCGGTCCTCCTCGACCTCGAAGTCGGCGTTGCGGGTGACCCGGAACACGTGGTGTTCACTCACCTGCATCCCGCTGAACAACTCGTCCAGGTGTGCGGCGATGAGTTCCTCCAGCGGCAGGAAGGTGGCCTGCCGGGGACCCGGACCCTCCTCGATGCGCACCAGGCGCGGCACGTTGTTCGGCACCTTCACCCGGGCGAACCGTTCGGTGCCGCCCTCCGGGTCGCGCACGGTGACCGCGAGGTTGAGCGAGAGCCCGGAGATGTACGGGAACGGGTGCGCGGGGTCCACGGCGAGCGGGGTGAGCACCGGGAAGATCTGCCGGGTGAAGTAGGCCGACAGCCGTGCCCGGTCCTCGGTGTCCAGGCCTGCCCAGCGCACGATCCGGACGCCGGCGGCCTGCAGGGCCGGCCGCACGCCCTCCTCGAACGCGAGCGCGTGCCGCCGGACCAGTTCGCGGTTGCGCTCGGCGACGTAGGCCAACTGTTCGCTCGGGGTGAGCCCGTCCGCGCTGCGCACGGACAGACCGGTCTGCTCGCGCCGCTTCAGGCCCGCGACCCGGACCATGTAGAACTCGTCCAGATTGGACGCGAAGATCGCGAGGAACTTGGCCCGCTCCAGCAGCGGTTGGGACTCGTCCTCGGCCAGGGCGAGCACCCGCGCGTTGAAGTCCTGCCAGGAGAGCTCCCGGTTGAAGTAGCGGTCCTCGGGCAGGGCGTCGGTGCCCGGGGTGGCCGCGGTCACCGCGGGGGGCGCCGACGGGACGGCGCGGAACTCGCGTGTCCGTCCGTCGCCGCCCGTGGTCCCGGGAGGGGGTGCGGTGGTGACCTGTCGGCGACCGGGGTCGTCGGGGACGGGCCAGGTCGCCGGGGTCGTGCTGTCGTCGCTCACCCGTTCATTGTCCCCCAGACGGGGCTCCGCGGTGGCGGCCGATCGGGCGGGCGCCGACACGTGTGTCCGGCGCGGACGGTGGCCGTCTGCACCCCGCTCACGGTGCCCGGTGCGGCCGGTGCGGCCGGT
>NZ_AICW01000182.1 GCF_000430445.1 Saccharomonospora iraqiensis subsp. iraqiensis | reverse complement strand
GCCGGGGGGCGACGGGGCACCCGGGGCGACCTTCTCCGCCGAGACGATGGACCGGCTGCTCGCCGTCGGCCGGGCGGGCGCGTGGCTCTGAGCGTCCGTCCGGTCGTCCCGGTGACCGGGATGGCCGCGGGCGGCGACCCGCGCACGCTCACTACCGTCCGCGTCATGAGCACCGAGATCGACCACGGGTCGACGCTGCGCGAACTGCCGACCGACAAGGGCGTGCTGCGCTACCACGAGGCGGGAAGCGGACCACCGCTGCTGCTGCTGCACGGGTCGGGTCCGGGCGTGACCGGATGGCGCAACTTCCGCGGGAACCTGCCCACGCTCGCCCGCCGGTTCCGGTGTCTGGTCCTGGAGTTCCCGGGATTCGGCGTCAGCGATCCCACCGACGAGCACCCGATGCTCGCCGCGCCCGGGGCGGTCGTGCGCTTCCTCGACGGGCTCGGTCTCGACACGGTCGACGTCATCGGCAACTCGATGGGCGGGATCATCGCCACCCAGCTCGCGGTCAACCACCCGGAGCGGGTGCGGCGGATGGTGACCATCGGCGGGATCGGTCGGAACCTGTTCACCCCCGGCCCGCCCGAGGGGATCAACCTGCTGATGGAGTTCACCGAGAACCCCACCCGCGACAAGCTGGTGCAGTGGCTGCACTCCATGGTGTACGACCCCTCGCTGATCACCGAGGAGCTGATCGAGGAACGCTGGGAACACGCCACCGACCCGGACACGCTGGCGAGCGCGAAGACGATGTACGGCCGGGAGGCGATGCGGTTCCGTCAGGAGATGGAGGCGAAGTCCGACCGGGCGCCCTACTGGGCGACGTTGCACAGGGTCCGCGCCAAGACCCTGCTCACCTGGGGCCGCGACGACCGGGTCAGCCCGCTCGACATGGCGTTGGTGCCGATGCGCACCATCCCGGACGCCGAACTGCACGTGTTCGGCAACTGTGGGCACTGGGCGATGATCGAGCAGAAGGAGGCCTTCGAGAACGTCGTGCAGGCCTTCCTCACCCGAGAGGACGGCTGACCCCGTGTCCGGCACCCACGAGATGCCCACTGTGGACGGGTTCCCCGGCCGGGACGGATGGGACCACGAGGTCGACTTCCTGGTCGTCGGCAGCGGGGGCGGCGGGATGACCGCGGCGCTGGCCGCGCACGACGCCGGCCTGCGCGCGCTCGTGGTGGACAAGGGCAAGACCTTCGGTGGGAGCACCGCGCTGTCCGGCGGCGGGATCTGGATCCCGAACAATCCGACGCTGCGGGCGAAGGGACACCACGACAGCCGCGAGTCGATCCGGAGTTACCTGCTCCGGCTGACCGGAGGCCGGGTGCCCGAGGCACGCATCGACGCCTACATCGACCACGGCCCGGCCACGATGGAGCTGCTCGGCCGGAGCCGGTGGATGCGGTTCTTCTGGGTCAAGGGCTACTCCGACTACCACCCCGAGTACGAGGGCGGCAGGCCGCAGGGCCGGTCGGTGGAGGCCAGACCGTTCGACACCCGCAAGCTCGGCGAGCTCGAACGCGACCAGCGACCGAACACCATGCAGGGCCCGCTCGGCCTGTGGGTCACCGCGAAGGACTACCACGACCTCGCCATGGTCAAGCGCACCTGGCGCGGCCGGTGGGCGGCGGTCGTGGCGGCCTGGCGGGTGGCCTCGAACCTGGTGCGCCGACGGCACATGGCCACCGGCGGCCGGGCCCTGGTGGCGCG
>NZ_KE387114.1:3361-5835 GCF_000430445.1 Saccharomonospora iraqiensis subsp. iraqiensis | reverse complement strand
CCCCGGCGCCTGGTCGACCGCGACGACCGTGGGCACGTCGGGTGCCCGGTCGGCGAGGCGGGCGAAGAAGTCGTCGTAGCCGCCGCCGTTGGCGATCAGCAGGTCCGCCGACTGCACCTCGACGGCGTCCTCGGCATCGGCCTGGTAGGAGTGCGGGTCGGCCGCCGGGTCGTCGATGAGCGCCCGCACGTCCACGTGCCGCCCGCCGACCTCCTCGGCCACGCTCGCCCAGACGTTGGTCGAGGCGACCACGGCGAGGCCCCCGTCGCCGTTCTCGTCCCCGTCGCCCGCACCGTTCCCGCCGCCACAGGCCGTCGCCGTCAGGGCCACCGCGCTGCCCAGCGCGGCGACCGTCAGCCACCCCTTCGAGTGAGCACCGCTGAACCGCACCCCGCATCACCCCACACAGTTGGAAATGATTGTCGACTTCACCTTACCCGATCCATCGACCCGACGACCACCGGTCGGGTGAACAATCCGACGACGCGGAGTTACCGTGTGAGCCACGTTGGGCTCTCCTTCTGCTGCGACTTCTGAACCGTTACGGTTCTTCCATGAACCGGCCGATGCGAACCAGGCGACAGGCGACCTTGGCGTCGCTGGCTGCCGAGCTGGGCGTGTCCAGGACCACGGTGTCGAACGCGTACAACCGGCCGGACCAGCTGTCGCCGGAACTGCGGCGGCGGGTCCTGGACACGGCCCGTCGTCTCGGATACCCCGGACCCGACCCGGTAGCACGCTCACTGCGCACCCGGAAGGCCGGCGCGGTCGGGCTGCTGCTCACCGAGAACCTCTCCTACGCCTTCCGCGACCCCGCGGCGGTCGGCGTGCTGGAAGGGCTCGCGCTGGCCTGCGAGGACGCGGGCGTCGGGCTGCACCTCGTCCCCGCCAGCCCGGGCAGGGAGGAGGTGGCCGCGGTGCACCAGGCGGCGGTCGACGGCTTCGTCGTCTACTCGGTGCCCGACGACGACCCGCACCTGTCGGCCGTGCTGTCCCGCCCCGTCCCCACGGTGGTGGTCGACCAGCCCCAGCTCGACGGCATCGACCGGGTCGGCCCGGACGACGAGAACGCGACCGTCGAGGTCGCCAATCACGTCGTCGGGCTCGGCCACCGGCAGGTCGGCGTGCTGTGCATGCGGCTGGCCAGCGACCGCAACGACGACTTCGTCCCCCTGCGGCGGCAGCGGGAGGCCCACTACCACGTGCAGCGCACCCGGCTCGCCGCGTTGGCGCGGACGTTCGAGGCGGCCGGGGTCGCCTGGGACACCGTGCCCGTCGTGGAACGGTTCGACCACACCGTCGACGACGGCGCCACCGCCGCCCGGCAACTGCTCGACGCCCACCCGCGGGTGACGGCGTTGATCTGCACCTCGGACATCCTCGCCCTCGGCGCGATGGCCGAGGCCGGGCGGCGCGGCCTGCGCGTGCCCGCCGATCTCACGATCACCGGGTTCGACGGCATCGCCGAGGCCTCACGCGCGGGGCTGACCACGGTGCACCAGCCGGTGCTGGAGAAGGGCCGGGCCGCGGGCAGGCTGCTGCTGGAGGAGGCCGACCGGACGACGCCGAAGGTCATCACGCTGCCCACGGAACTGCGCATCGGCGGCACGTCGGCCGCCCCGCGCACCGCGGAGGAGCAGTGGTTCGGCCCCTGACCGGGGCCGGTGCACCGTCGGAGGACGGCGGCGGAAACAATACGGGACCATGAGCTCGATCGACGAACTGCTGGTCCGCGCGGCCGGACGGGACCGCGCCGCCACGGAGGACGACACCCCGGCCCCGCCCGCGCTCGCCGTCGCGGTGGTCACCTGCATGGACGCGCGGATCCGCGTGCCCGAGCTGTTCGGACTGGCGCACGGCGAGGCGCACGTGCTGCGCAACGCGGGCGGGATCGTCACCGACGACGTGATCCGGTCGCTGGCGTTGAGTCAACGCAAGCTCGGCACCCGGGAGGTCATGGTCGTCGGGCACACCGAGTGCGGCGTGAGCACGGTGACCGAGGACGGGTTCCGGGACGAACTCGAAGCCGACACCGGCCTGCGGCCGTCGTGGGCCGTCGAGGCCTTCCGGGACGCCGAGGACGGCGTGCGGCGGTCCGTCACACGGGTGCGGCGCAGCCCGTACCTGCCGCACACCGACGGCGTGCGGGGCTTCGTCCTGGACATCCGCACCCGGGAGCTGCGCGAGGTCGCCTGAGAAGGTGCCGCTACCCTGGCGCCGATGTCCGACCTCGTCCCTTCCGTCGACACCGTCGACGCCGACACCCTGCTCGACTGGTTCGCCGACCACGCACGGGACCTGCCGTGGCGGCGCTCCGACGTCACCCCGTGGGGGGTGCTGGTCAGCGAGATCATGCTGCAGCAGACCCCGGTGAACCGGGTGTGGCCGGTGTGGGAGCAGTGGCTGGCCCGGTGGCCGCAGCCGTCGGACCTCGCCGCGGAGAGCCAGGGCGAGGTGGTCCGGGCGTGGGGCAA
>NZ_KE387114.1:1305-3261 GCF_000430445.1 Saccharomonospora iraqiensis subsp. iraqiensis | reverse complement strand
CGGCGGCCTGCCGCGCGAGCCGGTCCTGCATGGTGCGGGCCGCCTCCGAGGCCTGCGCACCGGAGTTCGCGATCCCCACGAGCGCGCCCTGGGCCGCGCCCGCACCCTGGCCGAGCCACACCGACCCCAGTTCGGTGATCGCGTTGTAGAGATCGTCGGCGATCCGGGTCAACTCGCCGCCGTGGCGGTTCCAGGTCTGCCCGATCTCCTCGGCGGAGGCGGGCACGTTGTCGACCGTCGCGAAGGAGTAGAGCTGCTTCGAGTCGTGCGCGGCCCAGTTGGGCCGGGCGCCGATCGCCCGGTCATCCCCGAAGAGGAAGCCCTCGGCCCGGCCGCGCGCCCGGTTGACGATGTCGGCGACCTCGGCGCTCTCCTGCCTGCGGACGGCGTCCACGTCCACCGGACGTTCGCTCGCCCCGCCGGTCTGTGTGCCGGGGCGGGCCTGGGTGTCCTCCCCGGTCCCGGCCCCGTCGGTGGCTCTGTCGGAATACATGTCGCCCTCCCCCTTGCTCAGAGCTGCCCGTTGAACGACTGCGCGCTGGAGGCGTCGAAGTCGTCGTAACGACCCATCGCCTCGACGATCGCGTGTTCGGCCTGGTCGTACTGGGTGTACAGGTTGCGCAGCGCCTGCGCGTACGAGTCCCCCACACCCGCCGCACGGTCGGCGAACTTGTGTGCGATCGCCTGTCCCACCGGGTTGGCCCCCAGCCTCGGCGGGGCGGCGAGGAAGTCGGTGTTCTCCAACAGCGCCGCGACCGCGTCCTTGCCGGTCCGGATCTTGCTCAGCACCGCCTGCGCGGCGTCCGGATCGATGCCGACCTGACCGGTCGCCGCGGCCGCGCGGAACGCGGCGGCATCCGCGTAGCTGCTGTTGCCCATCTGTTCGTTCTCCCGTCCCCAGCACATTCGGACATCACACACGGCGGGCACGACGCCCGACGTCGGTCCTGCGCCCGCGATCTTCGCTAAGGTTAACGCACCTGACGCGGAGCTACGACCGATTCTCACCGTTTCGGGTTCCGTGTTCGCGCGGATTCTCCGCCGCCGATGCCTGACCGTTACGACAACGCGGAAACCTGGCCCCCGGCCTACCCGGGCGGGCGACCCCGGCCGGACGGTGGCCGTCCCGAATCACCCGCCCGTGCCCGGTCAGGACGAGTAGACCTGCGGGTCGAGCGTGCCGATGAACGGCAGGTCCCGGTAGCTCTCGGCGTAGTCCAGCCCGTAGCCGACGACGAACTCGTTCGGGATGTCGAAACCGACGTAGCGCACGGGCACGTCCACCTGCACGGCGTCCTTCTTGCGCAGCAACGAGCAGACACCGAGCGAGGCCGGGTTCCGGCTGGCGAGGTTCTTCAGCAGCCAGGACAGCGTGAGCCCCGAGTCCACGATGTCCTCGACGATCAGGACGTCCTTGCCCGCGATGTCCTTGTCGAGATCCATCAGGATGCGCACGACACCGGAGGAGGACGTCGACGACCCGTAGGACGACACCGCCATGAACTCCAGCTGGGCCGGGATCGGCAGGGCACGGGCGAAGTCGGTCATGAACATCACCGCGCCCTTGAGCACACCCACGAGCACGAGGTCCGACGAACGGCCCTCGGTCGGGTAGTCGGCCGCGACCTTGGCGGCCAGCTCGGCGACCTTGTCCCTGATCTGCTCCTCGGTGATGAGCACGGAGGCGATGTCGCCCTCGTACACGGTCAGCCCCCTCCTGTGGTGGATTGGCGGAAGTTCAGGGCGAGCTTGTCACGCGACCGGTAGGCCTCCACCCCGCCGGGTAGGAAAACGCCGCCCTGGCCACGCCACCGGCCCACGAGCGCGTCCACCGACCGCAGGTGCCCGTCGGTCAGGTCACCGATCCCGGCGTCCAGCAGCCAGCGCCGCAGCACCCGCCTGCGCACGGGCGCCTGCGCCGGTTCGAGCACCCCGACGAGCAGGTCCGCGCCGTCC
>NZ_KE387114.1:0-1205 GCF_000430445.1 Saccharomonospora iraqiensis subsp. iraqiensis | reverse complement strand
GCCGCCCGGACCTCCTGCGCCGTCCCGGCCGCCCGCGGGTCCGGTGCCGGTGGGCATGCTGTTCTCGCCCGCCGCCATCGGCGGGGGCGGCGCGACGGCCCCGGTCTCCGGAACGGGGTGGACGTTGCGCCGGGACAACTCCGGGATCCGGGAGAGCAGCAGCGCGCTGGCCAGGTACAGGAGCCCGTTGAGCACGACCACGACCTTGGCCGTGCCGAACTCGCCGAGGACGTCCGGCGGCAGTGCCAGGGTCGTCTCGACACCGGTGAGGAGCGCGTAGAAACCCGCCCCGGTGACCACGGCCACCCCGTAGGTCATCACCATGCCGAGCTGATTCGCGGTCTCCACCTGGTCGCGCCGCCGCAGCAGGTTCGGGACCGCGGCGTCCTTCGACGGGATCCACATCATCGCCGCCGAACCCACGAGGAAGTTGCCGAGGAACAACCACAGCGGGGCACCGACGATCGCGATGGAAATCAACAGTGCGGAACGGACGAGGTCCGCCGTGATCATGATCGTGCGGCGGTCGAAGCGGTCGGCGAGCATTCCGCCGAGCGGCGCGAACAGTAGGCCGGGCAGCAGTTGGGTGAGTACGATTCCGGCGAACGCGAAGTTCTGCGCGGTGTAGTTGTCGGTGAACTTGGTGACCAGTCCGGTCAACGCGAGCAGCGAGAGCCAGTCCGCCACGCTGCACAGGTAGGTGACGCCCCAGAGCCGACGGAACGGACGAATCGCCAGCACCCGGCGGACCCGGTGGACCGTGGACGCCTCGCTGACCGCCGACGAAGGCGTGTCACCGCCACCGCCCCCGTGCGTGACCTCGCTGATGTGCCCCACCCCATAGCCGTTTCGGGCAGTGATTACGGCGGTATCGATTCCGCATACCGCTGCCGCTCAGCGTAGCGGCAGACACCGATCCGCCGTGGGGGACTCGCGCAGTTGTACCGTCCGTAGGCATTCGGACACCGGTCGGAGCGGGCCGAATCCGTGGGTCAGCCGAAAATACCGGTGATGCTGTTGACGAAACTGACGACGAACTGAATCGCGATCAGGATGAACATCACCGACAGGACCAGGGCGACCGTGAGCCCGGTCGACCCGCTCGACGGCCTGCGCACGACCCCACGGGAGCGCGTCGCACGGGGCGGGGCACCGGAGGTCCGGCGCAGCCGCAGGATCGGCGCCGACCGCGGAGCCTCCGCCGT
>NZ_KE387113.1:3536-6071 GCF_000430445.1 Saccharomonospora iraqiensis subsp. iraqiensis | reverse complement strand
TCCCAGGTCGCACGGGGAAGGACCAGGTCCGCGGCCGCGAAGTCGACGTCCGGGTCGTCCCAGACGGCCCACCGCGCGCGCACCCCGAGGTCGGCGAGGGCGGGGAGCACGGCGTGCTCGTCCCCGTCGCCCTCGGGAAGCCTCCGGCAGGAGGCGAACAGGACCTCCCGCGTCACCGGCGGGCGCGCGGGCCGGCCATGCGGCGACGGTGCTCCGGCCCGATCACGGTGGCCCCGACCGTGTCGGCGTCCCACTCGGCCGATTCGAGGTCACCGACCGCCTCCACGAGGGCGTTGCCGGTCTCCACGTCGGGCACCACGACGTCGCCGAGCGCGCCGTCCTGGCCGACGAGCACCACCCGGGCGCCCGCGCGGCCGATCCGTTCCACCACGGCCCTGGTGGGTTTGCCGTGCTCGCCCACGAACGTCCGGGCCGCGGTCAGGTGGGCCTTCCCGGGGCGGGCGGCGGTCTGGTCGCTGGTCTCGGAAGCGGTGTCAGTCACGGCGCCAGTCTAAGCACGCGACGGGCCGCGGCCGAAGTCCGATCCCGGGGAAGCGGTCCACGTCACCGCCGCGACCCCGGGCGCGCGGGTCAGGCCGGTTCGGGAGGCCGCGCCATGCGCAGCGTGACGTCCGGCAGCCCGCGCAGTCGGCGCCACCCGTGCCCGGCACACACCGCGATGGTCAGCGCGGTGAACAGGCCGCTGAGCACGCCGCGGGACAGCAGCCCCGCATCCAGGCTCCACTGCAGGAACCCGTAGGTCATGGCGGCGTCGATCAGCCGGGACCCGCCCCACATCAGGGCCACGTTCACGAACACCCGCCGCACGGTGCGGTGGGCGAACAGTTCGGCGGGCAGATGGATGAAGTCCCGGGCCAGCCGCGCGGTGATCGGTCTGCCGATCACCGCGCTGCCCACGAACAGCAGGAACATCAGCAGGGAACCGACGACCGGTTGCAGCACGTACACGGCCGCGCTCGACGTGATCAACGCGAACACGGCGCTGCTCACCAGCATTCCGCTGGCCAGCAGCAGCGTGTGCGGAACGTCCCTGCGCAGCATCCGGCGCAGGCCGATCACGAAGGCGCTCCAGCCGAGCACACCGGCGGCAGCGGGGACCAGACTCGTGAAGTTCAGCAGCAGCATGAACAACACGGTCGGCACGACGGCCGTCTCCAGGGCCAGCACCACGGCACGGGAGGCGGTGGCACGCAGATGCGGGATCTCGATGACGAGGTGTCGATCGGAAGTCAGCGTGGGGTGGTGCACGGTCACATCTCTCGGGTCGGGTCGGGCCGGAGCGGCGCCCGCTGACCCGGTGGGGACGGTTCGGGGGCCCGTACACCACCGGAGGCTTCGAACCGGCCAGCATGACGCATCCGTGAGTCGCCCGTAGCCTAAACGTTACATCCGTCCGGGTAAATGCCGCACCCGGCTGTGCCACGGGTCTCGTGGCCGCACCCGGCCGGGAGGAGCCGGGGCCCGTGGGGACGCACCCGATACGAACAACACCCCGCCGGGAGCCTGTTCCCCCGGCGCGGGACCGGGGCACCGGGGACGACACTACGGGGAGAAGGACCGTCCACGGTCCCGCACCGGCACGACCGCACGGGCACGCACCGCCACGGTCGTACGACGACGAGGAGGAACCGCATTGGTGACCGCGATCCGCATGCACCGCCCCGGGGGACCGGAGGTGCTGGAGCCCGCCGAGAGCGAACCCGGTGATCCCGGCCCCCGGGACGTCCTGATCGACGTGGCCGCGGCCGGGGTGAACTACATCGACACCTACCAGCGTGCTGGCATCTACGAGGTCCCGCTGCCCTACACACCCGGGCTCGAGGGTGCCGGACGGGTGGCCGCCGTGGGCGCCGAGGTGGACGAGTTCGCCGTCGGGGACCGCGTCGCCTGGCAGGGCGCCCCGGGCGGATACGCGGAGAAGGCGGTGGTTCCGGCCGACGTGGCGGTCCGGGTCCCGGACACCGTGTCCGACGAGACCGCCGCCGCGACGATGCTCCAGGGGATCACGGCGCACTACCTGGTGTCGTCGACGTACCCGGTGGGCGAGGGTGACCCGGTCCTGGTGCACGCCGCGGCCGGTGGCGTCGGGCTGTTGCTCGTGCAGCTGGCGAAGGCGCGCGGGGCCCGGGTGCTCGGCACGGTGTCGACCGGGGAGAAGGAGCGGCTGGCGCGGGAGGCCGGCGCGGACGAGGTGGTCCGCTACACCGAACGGGACTTCGTCGAGGCGACCCGGGAGTTCACCGGTGGTGAGGGCGCCGCGGTGGTCTTCGACGGGGTCGGCGCCTCCACGTGGGAGGGCAGCCTGTCGGCGCTGCGGCCCCGGGGACTGCTCGCGCTGTTCGGGGCCGCCAGCGGCCCGGTGCCGCCGATCGACCCGCAGCGGCTCAACGCGGGCGGCTCGCTGTTCCTCACCCGGCCGAAGACCGTCGATCACACCCGCACCCGCGCGGAGCTCGACTGGCGGGTCGGCGAACTGTTCGACGCCGTGAGTTCGGGCGCGCTCACGGTCCGGGT
>NZ_KE387113.1:0-3436 GCF_000430445.1 Saccharomonospora iraqiensis subsp. iraqiensis | reverse complement strand
GCAGGCTGGCCGCGCAGGACCCGACGCTGTGGGGGCCGGACGCCGAGGCCGAGGCGTCGGTCCGGCTGGCGTGGACGGCGCTGCACCGCGGCTCGCGACCGCTCATCGGCGAGATCGAGCAGCTGCGCACCGAGCTGCGGTCGGAGGGGTTCGACCGGATCGTGCTCGCCGGGATGGGCGGCTCCTCGCTCGCCCCCGAGGTGATCACCCGCACCGAGGGGGTCCGGCTCACGGTGGTGGACACCACCGACCCCGACCAGGTCGCCGACGCCCTGGCGGGCGAGCTGGAACGCACGGTGCTGGTGGTCTCGTCCAAATCCGGCACGACGGTGGAGACCGACAGTCACCGGCGCATCTTCGAACGGGCGTTCACCGAGGCGGGCGTCGACCCGGCACGGCGGATCGTCGTCGTGACCGACCCGGGCTCCCCGCTGGCCGAACTGGGGGCCGAACGGGGCTACCGCCGGGTGTTCACCGCCGACCCGGACGTCGGCGGCCGGTACTCGGCGCTGAGCGCGTTCGGCCTCGTGCCCGCCGGGCTCGCGGGTGCCGACGTGGCCCGGCTGCTCGACCAGGCGGCACTGGTGGCCGACCGGTTCGCGGCCGACGCACCGGACAACCCGGCGCTGGTGCTGGCCTCCGCGCTGGCCGCCGCGCACGCGGACGGGGCGGAGAAGGTGGTGCTGGCCGACACCGGCTCCGGCATCGCGGGCTTCGGTGACTGGGCGGAACAGCTGATCGCCGAGTCCACCGGCAAACAGGGCACCGGCCTGCTCCCCGTGGTGGTCGAGGGGGCCGACGCACCCGGCTTCGCCGACGCGGGCGCCGACGCCACCCCGGTGGCGGTCGGGACGACCGTGGACGCCGCGCGGGTGGTGACCTCCGGACCACTGGGGGCGCAGTTCCTGCTGTGGCAGTACGCGGTCGCCGTCGCGGGCAGACTGCTCGGCATCAACCCGTTCGACCAGCCCGACGTGGAGGCCGCGAAGAAGGCCGCGCGGGCGTTGCTGGACACCTCCGCGCAGGCGGGCGGGTCCGCGGGACCCGACGCGGTGTTCGGCCCGGTCGAGGTGTCCGCGAGCGGGGTGCCCGCGTCCGCCCCCGACACCGACACGCTCGCGGGGGTGCTGCGCCGGTTCGTCGACACCGCGGACGGGGACGGCTACCTCGCGGTGCAGGCATACCTGGACCGGCTGGACGACGCCTCGGCCGAGCTGCTGCGCACCGAACTCGCCCGCCGCACCGGCCTGCAGACCACGTTCGGCTGGGGGCCGCGCTTCCTGCACTCCACCGGCCAGTACCACAAGGGCGGCCACCCGAACGGGATCTTCCTCCAGCTCACGGGCGCGGTCACCGACGACCTCGCCGTGCCGGACCGCCCCTACACCCTGGGAACCCTGCAGCGGGCGCAGGCACTCGGGGACGGCCAGGTGCTGGCCGACCACGGCAGGCCGGTCCTGCGGCTGCACCTGACCGACCGCGCGGCGGGACTGGCCGAGGTCGTCCGTGCCGTGCAGGAACTCCGGCGATGAACAGGCGGGAGCGCACCCGATGACGGCGCAACCGGCGACGCGGACGTGGACCAATCCGCTCCGCGATCCCCTGGACAAGCGGCTGCCGAGGATCGCGGGGCCGTCCAGTCTGGTGATCTTCGGCGTGACCGGGGACCTCTCCCGGAAGAAGCTGATGCCGGCCATCTACGACCTCGCCCACCGGGGTCTGCTGCCCCCGGGGTTCTCGCTGATCGGGTTCGCCCGCCGGGAGTGGGCGGACCAGGATTTCGGGCAGCAGGTGCACGACGCGGTGGCCGAGCACGCGCGGACACCGTTCCGGGAGTCGGTGTGGAACCGGCTGGCCGAGGGCATCCGGTTCGTCCAGGGCAGTTTCGACGACGACGACGCCTTCGACCGGCTCGCCGAGACCGTGCACACCCTGGCCGAGGAGCGGGGGACCGGCGGCAACACCGCGTTCTACCTGTCCATCCCGCCGTGGGCGTTCCCGACGGTGACCAAGCAGCTCGCCCGCTGTGGGCTGGCCTCGTCGGACGAGGACGCGTGGCGCCGGGTGGTCATCGAGAAGCCGTTCGGGCACGACCTGGACAGCGCCCGCGAACTCAACGCCGTGGTCAACGACGTCTTCCCCGAGGAGTCGGTCTTCCGCATCGACCACTACCTCGGCAAGGAGACCGTGCAGAACATCATGGCGCTGCGCTTCGCCAACCAGATGTTCGAACCGCTGTGGAACGCGCACTACGTCGACCACGTGCAGATCACGATGGCCGAGGACATCGGGCTGAACGGCCGCGCGGGCTACTACGAGGGCATCGGGGCCGCACGGGACGTGATCCAGAACCACCTGCTCCAGCTGCTGGCGCTGACGGCGATGGAGGAGCCCGTGTCCTTCGAACCGACGGCGCTGCGTGCGGAGAAGGTGAAGGTGCTCGGCGCGACGACCGCGGTGGGCCCGTTCGACGAGACCACCGCGCGGGGCCAGTACACCGGGGGGTGGCAGGGCGGCACGAAGGTGCCGGGACTGCTGCAGGAGCAGGGCTTCTCGAAGGACTCGACCACCGAGACCTACGCCGCCGTGACCCTGGAGGTGCGCAACCGGCGCTGGGGCGGGGTGCCGTTCTACGTGCGCACCGGCAAACGGCTGGGTCGCCGGGTCACCGAGGTGGCGGTGGTGTTCAAGCGGGCTCCGCACCTGCCGTTCGACTCCACCGCGACCGAGGAGCTCGGGGAGAACGCGCTGGTGATCCGGGTGCAGCCGGACGAGGGCGTGACCATGCGGTTCGGCTCGAAGGTCCCGGGCACCACGATGGAGGTCCGCGACGTCACGATGGACTTCGGCTACGGGCACTCGTTCACCGAGAGCTCGCCGGAGGCCTACGAACGGCTCATCCTGGACGTGCTGCTGGGCGAGCCGTCGCTGTTCCCCGGCAACGAGGAGGTCGAGCTGTCCTGGCGGATCCTCGACCCGGTCCTGGACTACTGGGCCCGGCAGGGCAGCGCCCCCGAGCCGTACGAACCGGGCTCGTGGGGGCCACCGTCCGCCCGGGCGATGCTGGCCCGCACCGGCAGGCACTGGAGGCGCCCGTGATCATCGATCTCCCGTCGACGACGACGTCCCAGCTGAACCGGAAGATCGTCGAGATCCGGGAACGCGGCGGCGCGGTGGCGCTGGGCCGGGTACTCACCCTGGTGATCGCCGCGGAGGACGACGAGCAGCTCGAGGCGTCCATCGACGCCGCGAACGAGGCCAGCCGCGAGCACCCGTCGCGGGTGATCGTGGTCGCCAAGGGCGCGCGCACGGCCGCACCCCGCATCGACGGGCAGATCCGGGTGGGCGGCGACGCGGGCGCGAGCGACGTCATCGTGCTGCGCCTGTACGGCCCGCTGGCCAACCAGGGGCGCAGCGCCGTGGTGCCGCTCCTGCT
>NZ_KE387112.1:37485-40311 GCF_000430445.1 Saccharomonospora iraqiensis subsp. iraqiensis | reverse complement strand
GTCCGCCGGCACGCCCGCCGCGCGCCGCACCCCCGGCCTTCTTCCCGGCCCGTCCACCGGCACCGCCCGTGGACCGGCTCCCCGTCGGTCCTGCGGTGCTGTCCGGTCCTGCGGTGCTGTCCGGTCCTGCGGTGCTGTCCGGTCCTGCGGCCTCCGCCTGCTTCGCGGACGGGGCCGCGTTGCGGGACGAACCCCGGACCTTCCGCTCCTTCGGCGACTTCCGCTCCGACGACGACGGCGTTCCGGATGCCGTCGTCCCCGTGGACGCCGACCGCGCCCCGGCCGAGGTCTTTCTCCCGGAGCCGCCACGACGACGGTCGTCCCGCGGGGCACGGGCATCGGCGGCGGACGCGCGGGAGTCGGCACCGTCCCGCTCGTGGCCGTCCTGTGTTCCTTCTGTTACCCGACCCACGGGCTCAGCGTGCCATATTCACGCTCCCGTGGACGTGCCCGGCTCGCCACGTTCGGCCCATCCCGCGTCACTCGATCGGCGGAGTATCCGTTACCAGTTCCCCTCGTCGGCGCGGTCCCACAGCCCCAGAACGGCCCGCGCCACGGTGGTGGGTCGCTCCATCTGGGCGAGGTGGCCCGTCCGGGGCAGCACGAGCAGCCGGGCCCGCGGCAACGTTCGCGCCGTCCGCGGGGCCCGCCGCACCGAGATCACCCGGTCCCGCATCCCCCAGACCACCAGCGTCGGCACGGTGATCCGCGGGGCGAGCGCCCACAGCGACCCGCGACCGGGGGTGAACCACGCCCGGAAGATCTCCGTCGTACTGCGTCCGAGCGCCTCCTCCGCCCAGGTCAGCGAGGCACGCGCGCCGTGCTCGTCGATCAGCTCCGCCAACCGGTGTTCCGGGAACAGGGTCGGATCGGCGAAGCAGAGCCGGAGGACCTGCTCGGCGCGCTGCCGCGGGGACATCGCCGCCAGCCGCCTGCGCACCCGCCGACCGACCAGCGGCAGATACGCCAACGGCAACCGGGGGTCGGCGAGCCTGCGGGGGTCGGGCCTGCGGTCCGGGACCGCGGGCGAGACGAGGGTCAACGTGCGCACCAGCTCCGGCCGGTGCGCCGCCAGCATCATCGAGACCGCCCCGCCCATGGAATTGCCGACCAGGTCCACCGGCCCCCGGCAGTGCCCGGTGAGGTAGTCGGCGAGCACGTCGGCCTGGGCGCGGAGGCTGAAGTCGAAGCCCTCCGCGGGCGGGGAGAACCCGAACCCCGGCAGGTCGGGAGCGTGTCCCTCCGCCCACGGCGAGAGCAGGCCCGCGAGGTCGCTGAAGTTGGTGGAGGACCCACCGAGGCCGTGGACGTAGACCGCCGTCCGGGCACCGCCCGCCGGGTGCCGCCCGGGCTGCTCCGGCACGGGGCCGGGACCGGGTGTGTGCCGCACGTGGAGCACGCCGTCGTACCGGCTGCCCGCCACGTCGGTACCGTCGGCACCACCGCACACCCGCACCTCGACCCCGGGCCACGGGCCGGTCATGCCGTCGAGCGGCGGCAGGGGGGCGTCCGACAGCGGGACGTGCGTCAGCGGGGGGCGCAACCGGGCCCGGGAATCGACGGCGTCGGCGAGCGGACTGGGCAGTCTTTCGGACACAATCCCAGGATGCCGCAGCCCGGTCGTCTTGGCGTGGGTGGCGTACCCACAAGTAATGTGCGGTGGGAAACGAAAACGGAGGCGGGGATGACGGACACGACGCACGCGCAGGGCGGGACCTCGGGCTCGACGCCCACCGGGTCCTCGGCGCCCGGACGGGGGGTTCGACTGCCGCGCACGGAGCGTCGTGCGCAGTTGCTCGACGCGGCCCAGCGGGTTTTCGCGGCCAACGGTTACCACGCCGCGGCGATGGACGAGATCGCCGACCGGGCCGGGGTGAGCAAGCCGGTGCTCTACCAGCACTTCCCGGGCAAACTCGAGCTCTACATCGCACTGCTGGAGAACCACGTCGAACACCTGGTGTCGGGCGTGGAACGTGCGCTGGCGTCCACGACGGACAACAAGCAACGGGTGAAGAACGCGGTGGGGGCGTTCTTCGACTTCGTCAACGGGGACGCGGGCGCCTTCCGGATGGTCTTCGAGTCGGACCTGCGCGGGGAACCCGCCGTCCAGGAGGCGGTCGACCGGGCCACCTCGGCCAGCGTCGACGCGATCACCGAGACGATCACCGCGGACGCCGGACTCGACGAGGACCGGGCCCGGCTGCTCGCCGTCGGCCTGGTGGGGATGAGCCAGGTCAGCGCCCGCTTCTGGCTGAACCAGGACAGCACCGTGAGCCAGGAGGAGGCGGTCGCCCTGACCTCCACCCTCGCCTGGCGCGGCATCGGCGCCGGCTTCCCCCTCAGCGGCCGCGAGTAGGCACCCCGGGTGGTGCCGTGAAGGGCACCTTCCCTGCGTCACACGCAGCGAGGGGCACATTCACTGCGTCACACGCAGGGAAAGTGCCCTTCACGGCACACCCACCTCACGCCGGCACCGGGGAGGGGTGGGTACGGGTGCGGGTGGGTGTGGGACGGGGGAGGAGGGCGCTGAGGTGGAGGGCGACCTCGTGGGCGCGTTCCTGCGGGAGCATGTGCCCCGCACGGGGGTAGGTCACCAGTCGTCCGGAGTGCCACTCCCCCGCGATCACCCGTGCGTGCCGGGGCGGGCAGAGCCGGTCGGCGGTGCCCACCAGGACGACACCGGGAATGCCGTTCAGCCGTGCCGGCGCCGCCCGGCGGTCGTGCCGGGAGATCGCGGTCTGGAACGCCCCGACGCTGGCGGGGTGCGCCCGGAGCAGCTGGTCGGCCACCGACCCGACGTCCGCGCGACGCGGCCGGTCACCGAAG
>NZ_KE387112.1:33950-37385 GCF_000430445.1 Saccharomonospora iraqiensis subsp. iraqiensis | reverse complement strand
CCGGGCGCCCGCGCGGGGCCTGTGGTCGCTGCCGGGTGGGCGCGTGGAGCCCGGCGAGTCCGACGCCGAGGCCGTGGTGCGCGAGCTGCGCGAGGAGACCGGACTGACGGTGCGGCCGGGGGTGTTCCTGGGGAGCGTCACCCGTGCGCAGTACCGGATCGTCGACTACCGGTGCGTTCCCGAGGGCGGAACGTTACGCCCGGGGGACGACGCCGACGACGCCCGCTGGGTGAACCGCGCGACCCTCGACACCCTGGACCGCACGGGCCTGCTCACCGAGCACCTCACCGAAACCCTCCGACAGTGGGACGCCCTCCCCACCACCTGAACGCCCCCGCCCCGCTGTGTCCCGGCGTGGTCCCGGCGTACCCGTGAGGGGCACCTTCCCTGCGTTCAGCGCAGCGAGGGGAACATTCACTGCGTCACACGCAGGGAAGGTGCCCTTCACGGCACACCCGTGGGGTCAGGAGGCGAGCCAGGTCATGCGGTGGCCGTGGGGGCCGGCCTGGGCCTGGAGCGTGGGGTGCGGGGTGCCGTTCTCCCAGGCGACGGTGCTCAGGGTCATCCGCGCCGTGTGCGCGTAGGACAGGTCGTCCCGGTCGGGCAGCACGTGCCGCAGGGCCGACTCGTACTCCTCGGCCGCCACCCACCACAACGGACGCCGGGCCGCCAGCTCCCCCAGCGCGGCGACGAAGGCCGCCTGCTCCTCGGACGGCAGGTACTTCAGCGCGTAACTGGTGTAGACGACGACCGGCAGCTCCTCCGGCACCCGCTGCACGGCCGTGGCCAGGTCGGCCACCGCGTCCCCGGCGAGCAACTCGGGCCGGATCCGACGCTGGGCCGCGGCCGCGGTGCGCAGCAGCCGGATCCGGTCCGGCTGGTCGGCCCACACGCAGGCCTCCAGCCACGCCAGCTCGTCCTCGTCGGAGACGTCCACCGGGTTGCGGTCCAGCCCGACCCGCGCCTTGACGGACAGCTTCTTCGGCAGCCGGGGCGGCGCGGCACCCTCGCCGAGGGTGAGCGCGCAGTGCAGCCCCACCGCGGCCTTCGCGGGACCGGAGGTGAGCTGCTCGCCCCCGTCGCACAGGTAGTGGTAGGCGAAGGTGTCCATCCCCAGCAGCAGGCCGGCACTGCACCCGACCTCGACCAGCCCGACCGGGCCGCGCACCCGCGCCGCGACGGCGGCCACGGCGGGGTACAGCACCGACGCCCGGTGGACCTCGTTGGTCTGGGTGAAGCGGGTGGAGATCAGCTCCCGCATCCGGTCGGCGCGTTCGAGAACGAACTCCCGGAACAGCGGCCAGGTGTCGCCGTCGACCCCGTCCAACCCGCCCAGCGACGGGTAGTACCGCGACACCGGGTGGATCGGGTCCGCCTGGACCAGCCGGTGCGCGGCGGCCAGCAGCAGCGTGGGATGCGCGTCGTCGTCGGACGCGGCGGACAACAGCCCGGCCACGTCCGGGTCGTCCGCCGCACGCGCGGCCAGGTGCTCGTACAGCGGGGACAGGCCCGCGGCCTCGTGGGCGGCGAACCGGCGGAACCGCCGCTCGAGTTCGGTCGTGGTGTCGGAATCACTCATGGGCAGCCGCCGGGTGCACCGGCTGTTCGCCTCCTCGGGTTTCACCGTCGACACGCTTCGCGAGATCCGATCGTGGTCGGTCCGCGGCGCGGATCCGTCCACCGCACTCACCCGCCACCGTAGCCGCCCGGCGCGGAAACGGCGGCGCGACACGACGGCGGTATCGGTGTGCCGCACGCGACTCCGGCGGGCACCGGTGGTAACGCACACCGCCCGGTGGCGATACTCCCCGGGACCGGGGGGGTAGGCTGGTCCTCCGGCGCATCCGGGCGCCGGGACCGGACCCCGACCGTGAGGAGGTGAGGACGCAGATGAGTAGTGGTGACAGTCCACTTCCTAGTTCCGCCGGCGTACCCACCTCGGCCGGGATCCGGATGCGGTCGCACTGAGCAGCATCCGGCGGGCCCGGGGCGGGACGTCGGCGCGTGTCTGTCGTCCCCGTTCGCGACGCGACCCGCCAGGAGACTCCATGCCTGCCATCCCCTCGCTCGGCACGCTGCGTGACCGGGCCGCGAACCGCAACGGCCGCGGTAACCGCGGTGCCCGCTCCGCCCGCCGTGCCGTCCCCGCACCGGCGGCCTACGTCGTCGACTGCGGCGTCTACGTCGACGGAGCCCGGCTGCCCGGTGTCTGGACGCACACCGAGGCGATCAACGAGGTCCGTACCCGCGGCGAGGGTTTCGTCTGGATCGGACTGCACGAGCCGAACCAGGAGCAGATCCAGGGCATCGCCGACACGTTCGGGCTGCACGAACTCGCCGTCGAGGACGCCGTGCACGCGCACCAGCGGCCGAAGCTGGAACGCTACGACGACACGCTGTTCATGGTGTTCCGCACCGTGCGCTACGTCGAGCACGACTCCCCCACCACCGCCAACGAGATCGTCGAGTCCGGCGAGCTGATGGCCTTCCTCGGCGCGGACTTCATCATCACCGTCCGGCACGGCAACCACGCGGGCCTGGCGCACCTGCGCCGGGAGCTGGACGCCGACCCGGAACGGCTCGCCGCGGGCCCGGCCACGGTGCTGCACGCCATCGCCGACCACGTCGTCGACCACTTCCTCAACGTCACCGAGCGCATCGAGGACGACATCGACGAGATGGAGACCCAGGTGTTCGCGCCGCGGACGCCGGTGACCTCGGAACAGATCTACCTGTTCAAGCGCGAGGTGCTGGAACTGCGGCGCGCGGTGCAGCCGCTGGCCACCCCGCTGCGCAAGCTCGCGGACGGCTACACCCGGTTGATCCCGGACGAGGTGCGTTCCTACTTCCGCAACGTGCACGACCACGTCACGACCGCGTCCGAACGGGTCACCGCGTTCGACGAACTGTTGACCACCCTGGTCGACGCCACCCTCGGCAAGATCACCCTCCAGCTGAACTCGGACATGCGCAAGATCACCGCGTGGGCGGCGATCATCGCCGTGCCCACCGCGCTGGCCGGGATCTACGGCATGAACTTCGAGTACATGCCGGAACTGCAACTCCGGTACGGCTATCCGATGATCATCGTGGTCATCCTCGTCGTCTGTCTGACGCTGTACCGGGTCTTCCGCAAGAAGAACTGGCTCTGACCAGCTCCCGCCCCCGACGACGGTGACGACGTCGTCACCGGACCGAGCGCCGATCCGCCTCCCCCGCCGGTGCGGGCCGCACCGCGCCGCCCGGGAGACCGACCGTGAACAGGAGTACCGCCATGCCACGGATGCTCACCGACCTGAAGTTCTGGGCCCTGGCCGCCGCGCTGGCGTGGGTGGTCGCGGTGACCGTCACCATCGCGATCGCCCCGGAGTTCGCGCTCGTCGCGCAGTGACCGGCGTGCCGCGCCCGCCCACGGCCGGACGGCACCGGGCGGCC
>NZ_KE387112.1:31060-33850 GCF_000430445.1 Saccharomonospora iraqiensis subsp. iraqiensis | reverse complement strand
GCCCGGGTCGCGCCAGGGATCCTCGACCGACGTCCACAGCGGTTGGTCGTCGTCACCGTCCCGCTCACCGCCGTCGCCGGACGTCGGCCCGGCGTCCCCGGTGGGGCGCTGCAGGACGACGTCGTCGGCACCCTCGGGCCTGCCGAACGCCTCCGCCAGCGCGGGGGGAGGCGGCGCGGGCGGCGACCCCTGCGGGACCGGATCCCGACCCTGCTCGGGGGAGAACGAACCCTGCACCCCGTGCGGCCGGGAGAAGGCGGCCTCCAGGGCAGGGTCCACCGCGGGACGACTGACCGGGCGCGGCGGGAGCCGCGACGCACCCGACTCGGTGGACTCCCCGTGGCTCGGCGTGGATCGCTCGTTCATTCTTCCCCGGTGCTGGCTTGATGATCGCTCGACGTGACCCTACGCCAAGCCTGCCACGCCGATGCTGCCCTCGGGGCGGTGAAGTCAGCGTGGGCCGTACCCCGGGCCGGTGAGCGCGGGTGTTCCGGGGAGACCGGTGGACGGGACGGTGGTTTCGGTGCGGTCCGACCCGGCGGTCGCGGTGCCGGTGGCGGTCGCGGTACCGGTCGTCGACGCCCCGGTGGCCGAACCGCGCGTGGCCGACGCCGATCCGGTCGGGGGACCGGAGACCGTGGTGGCCACGGGTGTCCCCGGGGCCGGGGAGGTGGTCCCGCCGGTGTCCGCGGTGGGCGAGGCACCCCGCGGGGAGCCGAGGTGAGCGGGCCAGACCCCGGAGGGTCCCGAACCGGGGCTCTCGGCGTCCCCGGCGCCGCCGCTCGCGCCCACACCGGACGTCGCGGTGAACGCCAGTGCGCTGAGGACCAGGCCGGACACCACCACGCCCGCACCCTGGGTGGCCCGGCGCCGCACCGACCAGAACCGGAGGCCGCCACCCCCCAGCACGGTGGACGAGGTGCCCAGCGGCGAGGACGTGCCGAGCGCACCGCCCCGCAGCCCCGCCACCTGCCCGGGCCGCTGCACCGTGACGATCTGCCCGTCCGGGTCGACGGCGAGGTTGTCCGGCACCGACGGGGTGTCGGTGTGCTGCGGGATCGCCCGCAGATTCGCCAGGAACCCGGCCGGGATCGACGGGGACTCCGCCTTCCGGACCGCGCTGCTGGCCGCACGCTGCGCCGCGACCTCGGCGGCGCAGCCGGGACAGTGGGCCAGGTGCGCGGCCGCGCGCTCCTGGGCTCCGGGCGACAGCTCCTGATCCACGAACGCCACGACGACGTCCGGCAGCAGATGCGACTCGGAGAACCCCCAGCCCCTGTTCGACGTCATACCCGCGCCTCCTGCACGAGCGCCCGCCTGCGCTCGAGCGACGACTTCAGTGCCTGCCTGCCGCGGTGGATGCGGCTGCGCACCGTGCCCAGCTTGACGCCGAGCGTCGCGCCGATCTCCTCGTACGACAGTCCCTCGACGTCGCACAGCACGACCGCCGCGCGGAACTCGGGCGGCAGTTCGTCGAGGGCGGCCTGGAGATCGGGGTCCAGGTGGGTGTTGGAGTACACCTGCTCGGGGCTCGGGTCGTCCCCGACGATGCGGTCGGTGTCCTCCGGCAGGCCCTCCATCCGCACCCGCGACCGGCGGCGCGCCATGTCCAGGAAGAGGTTCGTGGTGATGCGGTGCAACCAGCCCTCGAACGTGCCGGGCCGGTAGGAGGCCAGCGACCGGAACACCCGGATGAAGGTCTCCTGGGTCAGGTCCTCGGCGTCGTGGGCGTTGCCGGACAGCCGGTAGGCGAGCCGGTAGATGCGGTCGGCGTGTTCCCGCACCACCTCGTCCCACGTGGGCGGCGTCCACGTGGCCTCGTCCTCGACCGGTACCGGAGCGGTCTGCGTGCTGTCGTACGGCAGCGGAGGCACCTCCATCGGCCCGTTCCCCTTCACTACTGACACCAACGTGGCGTCGGCGGCGGGAGTTCCCGTCCCGGGCTCCCAGTCTTACCCGCTTTCCTGTGGTTGTAGTGAGGTCGTGCTGAGAGCCCGCTGAGAAAGCGGTGCCGGCCTCGTGGGCGTCGGGGACCTCCGCCCCGTTCGGACCCGGGCGACAGTGGGTGCCGACCCGGGCGCGCAGGGTCACCGCATCGGTCCTCGCCCGAGTGGGCGGGGTCGGCGGTGCAGCTCCACGCTAACCTCAGGCGCGTGAACTCCGAGACGCACATCACCGGTTCGGTCGATCTCGGCGAGTTCCTCGAGGCGTACCTGCCCGAGGACGAGGTCCTCGCCGGCGCGCGCCTGCGCGCGGAGCGGCTCGGATGTCTGCCGGTGTCGGGCGCCACGGGATCCACGCTGAGTTTCCTCGCCGCCGGGCTGCAGGCCCGCGCCGTCGTCGAGATCGGGACGGGGGCCGGTGTCTCCGGCCTGTACCTGCTGCGGGGGATGGCCGCCGACGGGGTCCTCACCTCGATCGACCTGGAGCCGGAGTTCCACCGGAGCGCGCGGACCGCGTTCTCGGACGCAGGCTTCGCCGCGGGCCGGATGCGGCTGATCATCGGACGCGCCCTCGACGTCCTGCCCCGGCTGACCGCGGGTGGGTACGACCTCGTGTTCGCCGACGCGGGCAGGCTGGAGTACCCGCACTATTTCGAGCAGAGCGTGGACCTGCTGCGGCCGGGCGGCGTGATCGCCTTCCACAACGTGCTCGCGGCGGGGCGGATCGCCGATCCCTCCCGGCGCGAGCCGGAACTGCTCGCGCTGCGGGAGGTGGCCCGGGCGGTCCGGGACGACCCGCGGCTGGTCCCGACCCTGCTCCCGGTGGGCAGCGGTCTCCTGGTGGCCG
>NZ_KE387112.1:25348-30960 GCF_000430445.1 Saccharomonospora iraqiensis subsp. iraqiensis | reverse complement strand
CGGCGCGGCGGCAGGCGGCCTGCTCGGCACCGACGACGTCCGCGGTGTGGAGGTCGTGGCGGTGCGCAGCACGGTCGGCTCGCTCGACCGTGCCCCCGCGGACGCGCACGAGGTGTACCTGCGGCTGCACCTGCTCTCGCACCGCCTGGTGCGCCCGCACGGGCAGAACCTCGACGGCGTGTTCGGCCTGCTGTCCAACGTCGTGTGGACCGACCACGGCCCGTGCCCGGTGGAGGGCTTCGAGGCCACGCGGATGCGGCTGCGGGCCGCGCACGGCAGCGTCACGGTGCACCACATCGACAAGTTCCCCCGGATGGTCGACTACGTCATCCCGGGCGGGGTGCGCATCGGTGACGCGGACCGCGTGCGGCTCGGCGCGCACCTGGCGAGCGGCACCACCGTGATGCACGAGGGCTTCGTCAACTTCAACGCGGGCACGCTCGGCGCCTCCATGGTGGAGGGCCGGATCTCGGCGGGCGTGGTCGTCGGGGACGGCACCGACCTCGGCGGCGGCGCGTCGATCATGGGCACGCTGTCCGGCGGCGGCAAGGAGGTCATCTCCGTCGGCGAGCGCTGCCTGATCGGCGCCAACGGCGGCGTCGGCATCTCGCTCGGCGACGACTCCGTGGTGGAGGCCGGTCTCTACATCACGGCGGGCACGAAGGTGACCTTCGAGGGCCGGTCGGTGAAGGCGCGGGAGCTGTCCGGCATCTCCGGCGCCCTGTTCCGCCGCAACTCGGCCACGGGCGCGGTGGAGGCCGTCCCGCGCACCGGCGCGGGGGTGGAACTCAACGCCGCCCTGCACGCCAACGACTGACCCACCGCCCGGGGTCGGAGCGGCCGACGAGGCGGCTCACGACCCCGGGCCCGGGTCCCGGGCGGGCGGTCCCGGCACGGCTCCGTAGTCGGCACCGTCCCGCTTCAGGCTTGTGAGCAGTTCAAGATCGGCGTGAACCTCGGCGGTGCTTCGCCGGACAGCAGTCAATCCGTCGCACGCGGGTGCCCGACTCCCGCGTATTTGATCCACACCGTGTGGCTCTCGTCATCGATCAGGTACCAAACCCGGCCACCGCCGGTCACCTCAATCTGCCACTGGGGCAGCTCGCGCCCGTCGCACACCCCGGTGGCCAGGTCGAACTTCAGACGATGGTGTCGCAACGGTGACATCGCCGACTCGGAGCCCGGATGGTGTCGCATCAGATCCCAGGCCTTGCGGAGATTGCCGGGAGCCGCCGCCAGGAGTTGTCGCCATCCTTCGACAGCCGCCCGATCCCCGTAACGGATCTTCCACTCCTCGTCCCGTGGCGGCTGCGCGACGTCGTCTCCCCGCTTAGGACTCATGTCGTTCCGTCGTCGGTCGGTTCCGGCACGGCTCCGAAGTCGACACCATCCCGCTTCAGGACCGCGAGCAGTTCAGGATCGGCGTGAACCTCGGCGGTACTGCGCCAGGCGGCAACGAGATGTGCCACCGGCGCGGGATTCTCCAGACTGTCCGCCGCTTCCAACGTCTCGACCAGTTCCACGACGAACTGGTGCACGCCCTCCTTCGGAAGGAAACGGACCCACGGGAAGGCACGCGGAACAACGTCGGTCACCAGGGTCCGTGTCCGGTCGTCGTGCTCCATCAGCGCGAGGAAGAGCTTGGTGGTCGTGGAAGCCACCTCGGCGACCTGCTCAGCACGACTCACGGTGGTGAGCAGCAGGTCCTCGTCCTCCGCCCCGCGCCGGTGCACCCGCAGGGAGCGGCTTGTGGACTGCTGCAACTTACGAACCGTCTCAACGGGCTTGTTGGACAGCTCCGAGAAATTCACTTCCGGGGCGGTCATAGTTTCAAACTACTTGCAAACTCACCCGGTCGCAACGCGCGTTTTCGATGACGGCACGGGGAACCAGCGCGCTACCCCCGGGTCGTCGAGTCGTGCCCGCCCGGTGCTCAGGGCGTCAGTCGTCGGACGGCGGCGTCGATCCGTTCGTCGGTGGCGGTGAGGGCCACGCGGACGTGCTCGCCGCCGCGGGGGCCGTAGAAGGTGCCCGGGGCGACCAGGATGCCGCGCTCGGCCAGCCGGGCCACGGTCGCCTCGGCGCTCTCGCCCCGGGTGGCCCACAGGTACAGCCCGGCCTCCGAGTGGTCGATGCGGAAGCCCGCGTTCTCCAACGCGGGGCGCAGGGCCGCGCGGCGGGCGGCGTAGCGTCCGCGCTGCGTGGTGAGGGCGTCGTCGTCGGCCAGTGCGGCGGTCATGGCCTCCTGCACGGGGCGGGGCACGATCATCCCGGCGTGTTTGCGCACCGCCAACAGGTCGCGCACCAGCGCCGGGTCGCCGGTGACGAACCCGGCCCGGTACCCGGCGAGGTTGGCCGACTTGGACAGCGAGTGCACCGCCAGCAACCCGTCCAGGCTCCCGCCGTGCACGTCCGGGTGCAGGATCGACAACGGCTCGGTCTCCCAGCCGAGCGCCAGGTAGCACTCGTCGGACACGACCACCGTGCCGCGCTCGCGGGCCCAGTCGACGACCTTGCGCAGGTGCTCGACCCCGAGCACCCGGCCCGTGGGGTTGGACGGCGAGTTCAACCACAGCAGCGCGGGCCTGCCGGGCCCGACGGCGGTGGTGGCGTCGGCGCGCAGCACCGTCGCGCCCGCGAGCAGTCCCCCGACCTCGTAGGTCGGGTACGCCAGTTCCGGGATCACCACGGTGTCCCCCGGACCCGCGCCGAGCAGGGTCGGCAGCCATGCCACGAGCTCCTTGGAGCCGATCGTGGGCAGCACCGCGTCGGGCTCGACACCGTCCACGCCGTGCCTGCGCCGCAGCGCCGCCACCGCCGCCTCCCGCAGCGCGGGGGTGCCGTGCGTGGCGGGGTATCCCGGGATCTCCGACACCGACGCGAGCGCGGCCCGGATGCCGTCCGGGACCTCGTCGACCGGGGTCCCGACGGACAGGTCGACGAGGCCGTCCGGGTGCGCCCGCGCAGTGGCGGCGTGCTCGGCCAGCGAGTCCCAGGGGAAGTCGGGAAGCTTGGCCCGGGTCATTCGCCCTGCGGGGGCAGGTCCTTGATCCACTGCGGGTCGTGCGCGGTCTTGCCGACCTTCGCCGCGCCGCCCGGGGAGCCCAGCTCGTCGAAGAAGTCGACGTTGGCCTTGGTGTAGGCGGTCCACTCGTCCGGCACGTCGTCCTCGTAGTAGATGGCCTCCACCGGACAGACCGGCTCGCAGGCTCCGCAGTCGACGCACTCGTCGGGGTGGATGTAGAGCATCCGCTCGCCCTCGTAGATGCAGTCGACGGGGCATTCGTCGATGCACGACTTGTCGAGCACGTCGACGCAGGGCTCGGCGATCACATAGGTCACTGCGTTCTCCTGCTTGGTTTTCGGTCAGGCCCGTTGCCGGACACTACGCTTGTCTTCCCCGCATCCTAAGCCGTCCACCGGTGGCCCCGACCCGGATGTGTGAGCCATGTTTACCCCGGATCCGCCCGGTGCCCACGGGCAGACCCCTCCCCGCCACCACCCACCCGTCCTCGTGTGTGCCTACTCACACCCCGCGATACCCGCGAGTCGTCATCCCACACCCGCGAGTCGCCGCTCCGGTGCGTCGAGTTGTCACTCCGCGACGGTGCGGCGACACCGGAGGGCGGATCCGGGCGGCCGGTGCACGGTGCGGAAGCGCCTACTCACGGGCCGGGAGCGTCAACGCATGGACCGGGAGCGTCAACTCGCGGAACGGAGGCGGCAACTCGCGGGTCCGGAGTGGCGACTCGCGGGGGCTCGGTGGGGTGGGCGGGGGACACTGGAGAATGAGCACGCTGCGGCCCCGGGCGAAGCCACGGGCGGGGTCGCGAAGTGGAGTCACGGAAGGGAAGAGGCCGGCACTGTGAAGGTTGTCGTCGTCGTCGGCGGGGTGGGCGGTGCCCGCTTCCTGCTCGGCGTCAAGGCTGCGCTCGGGCTCCCCGCCGTCGGCGAGCGGGAGTCGCCGCACGAGATCACCGCGCTGGTGAACACCGCCGACGACGTCTGGATGCACGGGTTGCGGGTGTGCCCCGACCTGGACACCTGCATGTACACCCTCGGCGGCGGGATCGACCCCGAACGCGGCTGGGGCCACGCGGGTGAGACCTGGACGGTGCAGGGCGAACTGGAGGCCTACGGCGCCGATCCGACCTGGTTCAACCTCGGCGACAAGGACATCGCCACCCACCTCATCCGGTCGCGGATGATCCGCGCCGGGTACCCGCTGTCCGCGGTGACCGAGGCGCTGTGCGACCGGTGGCGGCCCGGGGTGCGGCTGCTGCCGATGACCGACGACCGGGTGGAGACCCACGTCGTCGTGGACGACCCGGACGAGCCGGAGCAGCGCAAGGCGCTGCACTTCCAGGAGTGGTGGGTCCGCCACCACGCGAAGCTGCCCGCGCACACGATCGTGCCGGTCGGTGCGGAGGAGGCGCAGCCCGCACCGGGCGTCACGGACGCGATCGCCGAGGCCGACGCGGTGCTGTTCGCCCCGTCCAACCCGGTGGTCTCCATCGGGTCGGTGCTGGCGGTGCCCGGGGTGCGGGAGGCACTGCGCTCCACCGCGGCCGACGTCGTGGGCCTGTCCCCGATCATCGGCGGGCGGCCGGTGCGGGGCATGGCCGACGCCTGCCTGTCCGCCATCGGCGTGGAGTCCACCGCCGGGGCCGTGGGCGCGCACTACGGCTCGCGCAAGACCTCCGAGGACGGGCTGCTGGACGGCTGGCTCGTGCACGAGGGCGAGTCGGTGGACGTCCCCGGGGTCGCGGTCCGCGCGGTCCCGCTGCTGATGTCCGACGTCGACGCCACGGCGGCGATGGTGCGGGCCGCGCTGGACCTGGCCGGGGTGGACGTTGACTGAGCACGCCGACCACGTGGGCACGCCCGCCGGGCAGGACCCCGCCGGTCACGATCCCGCCGGTCATGACCCCGCCGGGTACGAGCACGGTGCCGCGCGGGTGGAGATCCTGCCGGTGGCGGGGCTGCCCGAGTTCCGCCCCGGCGACGACCTGACCGGTGCGCTGGCCGGGGCCGCGGGCTGGCTGCGCTCCGGTGACGTGGTCGTGGTCACCAGCAAGGTGGTCTCCAAGGTCGAGGACCGGCTGGTGACCGTGCCCGCCGACCCGGAGCTCCGCGACGCCGAGCGGCGCAAGCTGATCGACGAGGAGTCGGTGCGGGTGCTGGCCCGGATCGGGCGCACCGTGATCACCGAGAACCGGCTCGGCATCGTGCAGGCGGCCTCCGGGGTGGACGCCTCGAACGTGGACACCGGCGAGGTGGCGCTGCTGCCCACCGATCCGGACGCCTCCGCCCGGGCGCTGCGCGACGGCCTGCGCGAACGGCTCGGTGTGGACGTCGCCGTCGTGATCACCGACACGATGGGCCGGGCGTGGCGGGTCGGCCAGACCGACACCGCCATCGGCTCGGCCGGGCTGCGGGTGGTGCGCTCCTACGAGGGCGCGGTGGACGCCCAGGGCAACGAGCTCGCCGTCACCGAGATCGCCGTGGCCGACGAGGTCGCCGCCGCGGCCGACCTGGTCAAGGGCAAACTCAGCGGCGTCCCGGTCGCGGTGGTGCGCGGCCTGCGGACCGGGGACGACCGGCCGGGCGCG
>NZ_KE387112.1:23269-25248 GCF_000430445.1 Saccharomonospora iraqiensis subsp. iraqiensis | reverse complement strand
GGCCCGGGTGGCCGTCCGCGAGTGGGCCCGGTTCGCGGCGCGGACCGCGGTGCTCCCCGTGCGCCGCGCGCTCACCGGAGGCCGAATCGCCGACGCCCCCAATCTCCGGGCCGGTCTCCGCTGCCGTGTGTTGTCCGGTGCGATCGCCCGACTCCCCCGCACGGTGCGGGAACGCCGGGCGATCACGCGGCTCGGCGCGGTGGACCGAGCCGCGGTCTGGGACACCTTCCACGGGCAGTAGGCTGACCACGGGCGGAAGGAGCGGCCGTGACCCAGGGGGAGACGACACAGCCACTCGTCTCGGTCATCGTGGTGAACTACCGCGGGGCCGACGACACGATCGCCTGCCTGCGCGCGGTGCACGCACTCGGCTACCCCCGCCTGGAACTCGTGTGCGTGGACAACACCCCCGCGCCCGACTCCGAGGCCGACCGCATCCGCGCCGCCGTACCGCAGGCACGGGTCGTCGCCGCCGGGGCGAACCTCGGCTTCGCGGGCGGTGGCAACCTCGGCGCGGCCGAGGCGAACGGCACGGTCCTCGCCCTGCTGAACAACGACGCCCGACCGCACCCGGACTGGATCGACGCCGCGGTGGCGGCGTTGCGGGCCGACCCGACCGTCGCGGCGGTGGCCAGCCGGGTCCTGGACGCCGACGGCACCGGCGCCGACTTCGTCGACGGCGGGCTCACCTGGTTCGGCATGGGGTACAAGCGGCACGCGGGCAGCCGGGTCGCCGACCTGCCGGACGCCGAACACGCCCACGCCAAGGACGTGCTGTTCGCCACCGGGTCGGCCATGTTCGTGCGCGCCGACGCCTTCGCCGCGCTCGGCGGGTTCGACGACGACTTCTTCCTGTTCTACGAGGACGTCGACCTCGGGTGGCGGCTCAACCTGCGCGGGTGGCGGGTGCGCTACGTGCCCGCATCGATCGCCTACCACCGGCACCACGGCACGGTGGACGCGGTGCAGGCCCCGGACTCCGGCCGGGAGACGTTCCTGCTGGAACGCAACGCACTGGCCGCGCTCTACCGCAACCTCTCGGACGAGTCCCTGGCGCGGGTGCTGCCCGCGGCGCTCGCGCTGACCGTGCGGCGGGCCACCGCGCGGGGCGGACTCGACCCCGCCCTCCTCGACCCCGCCGCAGCCGGCCCGGACACCGGCACACCACCGGACACGGAGCCGGTCCCGGTTCCCCGGGACGCACTCGCGGGGATGCTCGCGATCGACCGGTTCGTCGACCTGCTGCCCGGACTGGCGCAGGCCCGGGAGGCCGAGCAGCGCAGCCGGGTGCGCACCGACGACGACCTGCGTCCGCTGTTCCGCGACGCGCTCGAACCGGCGTACCCGCTCCCACGTTACCTGGCCGCGCACGACGTGCTGGTGGAGACCTTCGGCATCGAGCGGGCGTTCGGCACCCGCCGGCGGGTGCTCGTGCTCACCGGGGACGCGATCACCGAGCGGATGGCGGGCCCGGCGATCCGCGCCTTCAACATCGCCGACGTCCTCGCCCGCGAGCACGACGTGCGGCTGCTGACGCTGAACCCGGCCGTCGACCCACCGCCCGCCGCGTTCACGGTGGGCCGTGCCCAACCCCGCGACCTCGACGCGCACCTGGCGTGGGCGGACGTCGTGGTGCTGCAGGGGCACGCGCTGGAGAAGGCGTCCGCGCTCAAGCGCGAGTACGCCCACACCGTCGTGGTGTGCGACCTGTACGACCCGATGCACCTGGAACAGCTGGAGCAGGGCCGCGACCGCCCGGACGACCGCAGGGCCGACGACCTCGCCGCGGTCCGCGGTGTCCTCGACGCCCAGCTCGCCCGCGGGGACTTCTTCCTGTGCGCCTCGGAGCGGCAACGCCACCTGTGGCTGGGCCACCTCGCCGCGGCCGGCAGGCTCTCCCCCCGGCTCTACGACGCCGACCCGACAACCCGGTCGCTGCTGGCGGTCGCGCCGTTCGGCCTGCCGACCGACCCGCCGCG
>NZ_KE387112.1:21160-23169 GCF_000430445.1 Saccharomonospora iraqiensis subsp. iraqiensis | reverse complement strand
GTCACATCCGCAGACCCTAGCCCGCATCCGCCGACGCCGCGGACCGCCGTGGCGGACCCGACGCCGGTGTGGGTGGCGGCCGCGGGCCGGGTCGGTGATCTCCGTGGTGACGTTGCCTACGCCACATCCCGTGCGCGCCGTCACCCTGATTAAGCTCGGCGGGCATGAGCAGCGCGACGGAGCCACTCGGGACCCCTCCCGGAGACGAGCCGGACATCCACACCACGGCCGGCAAGCTCGCCGACCTCTACCGCCGCAACGACGAGGCGATCCACGCGGGCTCGACCCGGGCGGTGGAGCGTCAGCACGCCAAGGGCAAGAAGACCGCGCGGGAGCGCATCGACCTGCTGCTCGACCCCGGTTCGTTCGTGGAGCTCGACGCGCTGGCCCGGCACCGGTCCACGAACTTCGGCCAGGACGCCAACCGGCCCTACGGCGACGGGGTGGTCACCGGGCACGGCACCATCGACGGGCGGCCGGTCTGCGTGTTCAGCCAGGACGTGACCGTGTTCGGCGGCTCGCTGGGCGAGGTGTACGGCGAGAAGATCGTCAAGGTGATGGACCTGGCCCTCAAGACCGGCAGGCCGATCATCGGGATCAACGAGGGCGGCGGCGCGCGCATCCAGGAGGGTGTGGTCTCGCTGGGCCTCTACGCCGAGATCTTCCGCCGCAACACGCACGCCTCCGGGGTGATCCCGCAGATCTCGCTGATCATGGGCGCGAACGCGGGCGGGCACGTGTACTCGCCCGCGCTGACCGACTTCGTGGTGATGGTCGACCAGACCTCGCAGATGTTCATCACCGGCCCCGACGTGATCAAGACGGTCACCGGCGAGGACGTCACGTTCGAGGAGCTGGGCGGGGGCCGCACGCACAACACGAAGTCGGGCAACGCGCACTACCTGGCCTCCGACGAGGACGACGCCGTCTCCTACGTCAAGGAGCTGCTGTCCTTCCTGCCCGCGAACAACCTCTCCGAACCGCCGGTGTTCGACGCGCCCGAGCCGGTCGCCGAGTCGATCGCGGACGGGGTCACCGACGGCGACCGCGAACTCGACACGCTCATCCCGGACTCGCCGAACCAGCCCTACGACATGCACGAGGTCATCACCCGTGTCGTGGACGACGGCGAGTTCTGCGAGGTGCACGAACTGTTCGCGCCGAACGTCGTGGTCGGCTTCGGCCGTGTGGACGGGCGCAGCGTGGGCGTGGTGGCCAACCAGCCCACCCAGTTCGCCGGCTGCCTGGACATCGACGCCTCGGAGAAGGCCGCCCGGTTCGTGCGCACCTGCGACGCCTTCAACGTGCCGGTGCTGACCTTCGTGGACGTGCCGGGCTTCCTGCCGGGCACCGACCAGGAGTTCAACGGCATCATCCGGCGCGGCGCCAAGCTCATCTACGCCTACGCCGAGGCCACGGTCCCGCTGGTCACGGTGATCACCCGCAAGGCCTACGGCGGCGCGTACGACGTGATGGGGTCCAAGCACCTCGGCGCCGACGTGAACATCGCCTGGCCGACGGCCCAGATCGCGGTGATGGGCGCGCAGGGCGCGGCCAACATCGTGCACCGCAAGACGCTGGCCAACGCCGCCGAGGCGGGTGAGGACGTCGAGGCCCTGCGCGAGCAGCTGATCCAGGAGTACGAGGACACGCTGTGCAACCCGTACGTGGCCGCCGAACGCGGCTACGTCGACACGGTGATCCCGCCCTCGCACACCCGCGGCCACGTGGCCCGCTCCCTGCGCATGCTCGCCGACAAACGCGAGACCCTCCCCCCGAAGAAGCACGGCAACATCCCCCTCTGACCCGCGAGTTGCCACCCCAGACCCGCGAGTCGCCACTCCAGGACCGCGAGTCGACGTTGAAGAAAGGACCGCGATGGTCGACACCGACGCACCGGGCCCGGACACGGCGGAGGCTCCCGTGCTGCGGATCGTGCGCGGACACCCCGACGAGGCCGAGGTGGCGGCGCTGACCGCCGTCGTCGCCGGCCTCGCGGCGGCGGGCCC
>NZ_KE387112.1:12362-21060 GCF_000430445.1 Saccharomonospora iraqiensis subsp. iraqiensis | reverse complement strand
GCCGTCGCGGCCACGGTGCCCGCCCGCACCGCCGGACCCGCCCCGGCCGCCCCCGCGCCGGAGGGGGAAGCCGGGTGATCCGACTCCTGCTGGCCGACGACCATCCCGTGGTACGCACGGGACTGCGCGCACTGCTGGAGCGGGAGCCGGACTTCACCGTCGTGGCCGAGACCGGCGGCGCGGACGAGGCCGTACACCTCGCCGGGCGGGGCGGGATCGACGTGGTGCTGATGGACCTGCGGTTCGGCCCGCCCACGGACACCACGACCCCGGACGGCGCGACGGCCACGGCCCGCATCACCGCGGCGGACGACGCGCCCCGGGTCCTCGTGCTGACCACCTACGACACCGACGCCGACATCCTCGCCGCGATCGAGGCGGGCGCCACCGGCTACCTGCTCAAGGACGCGCCGCCGGAGGAACTCGCCGATGCCGTCCGCACCGCCGCGCACGGCCGTTCGGCACTGTCGCCGTCGGTCGCGCACCGGCTGCTCGACCGGGTGCGCAACCCCGGTGCGGCACTGAGCCCCCGGGAGACCGAGGTGCTGGGCCTGGTGGCCGCGGGACTGTCCAACCAGCGCATCAGCCGCCACCTGCACGTCAGCGAGGCGACGGTGAAGTCGCACCTCGCCCACATCTACACCAAGCTCGGCGTGGACTCCCGTACCGCGGCGGTCGCCGCCGCACGGCAGCGGGGCGTCCTCGGCACCTGACCCGGCGCCGACGACGCGCCGTCAGTCCCCCACGTCCACCAGGCCGGAACGGACCTCGGGCGCGGCGGAACGCCGCTCGTCGGCGGCCGCGTCGTCCGGCTGCGACTGGGACGCGCGCTCGGCCTCCACCCGCTCCCGGTACACCTCGATCTCGCGGGCGGTCGTCTCCTCCGACCAGCCCAGCACCTCGCCCATCAGCTCCGCGACCTGGCGGGCGCAGTCCACGCCCCGGTGCGGGTACTCGATCGAGATGCGGGTGCGGCGGGCGAGGACGTCCTCCAGGTGCAGCGCCCCCTCGTGGGACGCCGCGTAGGTGATCTCCACCCGCAGGTAGTCGGGGGCGGCGTCCAACGGCCGCAGCAGCTCGGGCCTGCCGTCGGCCTCGGCCAGCACCTGACCGATCAGCGACCCGTAACGGTCCAGCAGGTGCCGCACCCGGTAGGGGTGCAGCCCGTGCCGGGTGCCGAGGTGGTCGGCCTGGTTGACCAGGGCGTGGTAGCCGTCCGCACCCACGAGGGGGACCTTGTCGGTGATCGACGGCCGCGCCCGGCCCGGCAAGTCCGCGGCCGCCGCGTCGACCGCGTCGGCCGCCATCACCCGGTAGGTGGTGTACTTCCCGCCCGCGATCGCGACGAAGCCCGGGGCCACCCGGGAGACGGCGTGTTCGCGGGACAGCTTCGAGGTCTCCTCGCTCTCCCCCGCGAGCAACGGGCGCAGACCGGCGTAGACGCCCTCGATGTCGTCGTGCGTCAGCGGCCGCGCGAGCACCTCGTTGACGTGGTCGAGGATGTAGTCGATGTCGTGCCGGGTGGCCGCCGGGTGGGCCAGGTCGAGGTGCCAGTCGGTGTCGGTGGTGCCGAGGATCCAGTGGTTGCGCCACGGGATGACGAACAGCACCGACTTCTCCGTGCGCAGGATGAGGCCGGATTCGGAGATGATGCGGTCGCGGGGCACCACGATGTGCACGCCCTTGCTCGCCCGGACCCGGAACCGACCCCGGCTGCCCGAGGCGTGCTGCAGCTCGTCGGTCCACACACCCGCGGCGTTGACCACGACCGCGGCCCCGACGTCGGCCTCGTCACCGGTCTCGACGTCGCGCACCCGCACCCCGGAGACCCGGTCGGCCTCCCGGAGAAAATCCACCACCTGGGTGGACGTGCGCACCACGGCACCGTAGTGGGCCGCCGTGCGCGCGACGGTCATCGTGTGCCGGGCGTCGTCGGCCTGCGCGTCGTAGTACCGGACGCCCCCGACGAGGGCGTCGCGTTTGAGGGCGGGAACCATCCGCAGGGCACCCGCCCGGGTCAGGTGCTTCTGTCCCGGTACCGACCGGGATCCGCCCATCGTGTCGTAGAGCAGCAGCCCCGCGGCGGTGTAGGGGCGCTCCCACACCCGGTGGGTGAGCGGGTAGAGGAAGCTCACCGGTTTGACCAGGTGCGGCGCCAGCCGGGTCAGCATCAGCTCCCGTTCCCGCAGCGCCTCCCGCACCAGTCCGAACTCGAGCTGCTCCAAATAGCGCAGTCCACCGTGGAACAGCTTGCTGGACCGGCTGGAGGTGCCCGAGGCGAAGTCGCGCGCCTCGACCAGCGCCACCCGCAGGCCCCGCGTCGCCGCGTCGAGCGCCGTCCCGGCACCCACCACACCGCCGCCGATCACCACGACGTCGAACGTCTCCTCGCGCAGCCGCCGCCACGAGTCCTCGCGGTCGGCCGGTCCCATCGACACGGTCACGTGTGTTCCCTCCTCACGAGCGTCCGGCGCCGGCGGGCAGGTGGTCGCGCCGTCGTCCACCCCCAGCATCCCACGCCGACGCCGGGTCCGGGCCACTCGAAATCCACGGTGGCCGGACGCGGGCGGCGATGCCGCCTTTCGACCGATGCGGGCGGGCGGTCCGCGTGGGACGATGAGGCGAACTGGCAACGGGGCCTTGTCTCAGGGAGGGTCGATGAGCGCGACCGCGGAGCAGAGCCGTTCCGGAGGGTGGGCACGCATCAGGCAGAGCACCGGCGGTGAGCTGCTGGCCGAGTTCCTCGGTACCGCGGTGCTGCTGATGTTCGGCGCCGGCTCGGTGGCCGTCGCCCTCGCGGGGCTCCCCGGCTCGGGCAGACAGTTCGACGAGTTCGGCCCGGCCAACTGGCTGATCATCGCGTTCGGCTGGGCGCTGGCGGTGGCGTTCGGTGTGTACGTCGCGGGCGGGGTCAGCGGCGCACACATCAACCCGGCGGTCACGCTGGCCTTCGCGGTGAGCCGGAAGTTCCCCTGGGTCAAGGTGATCCCGTACTGGATCGCGCAGACCCTGGGCGCCTTCGCCGGCGCGGCGGTGGTCTACGCCGTCTACAACGACGCGATCGAGGTGTTCAACGAGTCCGAGGGCCTGGCCCGGGACGAGTCCGTACCGAGCTTCTCGATCTTCGCGACGTTCCCGGCGGAGTACTTCGGCGGCGGGTCGTGGGGCCCGTTCGTCGACCAGATCGTGGGCACCGCGCTGCTGGTGGGCGTCATCGCCGCACTGATCGACAACCGGAACATGGCCCCGGCGGGGAACTTCGGCCCCTGGGCGATCGGGTTCGTGGTGGGCGCGATCGGCCTCAGCTTCGGTACCGGCGCCGGGTACGCGATCAACCCGGCGCGTGACTTCGGCCCCCGGTTCTTCACGTGGCTGGCGGGATGGGGCGAGACGGCGTTCCCCGGCAACGGTGACTGGTTCAGCAACTACTGGTGGATCCCGATCGTCGCGCCGTTGATCGGCGGTGTGCTCGGCATCCTCATCTACGACTTCTTCATCGGCCAGGTGCTCAAGGCCCGCGAGTTCCCCGAAGGCATGGAGAAGCCGCCACCGGGGCGCGTGCCCGGCTCCGACGAGGACTGACCGGCCGCGACATCCGGTGCGGGACGACCCCACCGCCGCGGGCCGCGGGGCCCGGGAGGAGACAGGAGACGACGTATGGCCTCGTACATCGCCGCCATCGACCAGGGGACCACGTCCACCCGGACGATGATCTTCGACCATGCCGGTCGGGTGGTGGCCTCCGACCAGCGTGAGCACCGGCAGATCTTCCCGGAGGCGGGTTGGGTCGAGCACGACGCGGAGGAGATCTGGGCGAACACCCGGGCCACCGCCGCGGGCGCCCTGGCCGCGGGCGATCTGACCGCCTCCGAGATCGCCGCCGTCGGGATCACCAACCAGCGGGAGACGACCCTGGTGTGGGACCGGCACACCGGCAAGCCGGTCTACAACGCGATCGTCTGGCAGGACACCCGCACCGACCGCATCATCACCGAACTCGGCGAACTCGGTGGCGGGCAGGAGCGCTACCGGGACATCACCGGGCTCCCGCTGGCGACCTACTTCTCCGGCCCGAAGGTGAAGTGGATCCTGGACAACGTCGAGGGCGTCCGCGAGCGCGCCGAGGCGGGCGATCTGCTGTTCGGGAACATGGACACCTGGGTGCTGTGGAACATGACCGGCGGCGTCGACGGCGGCCTGCACATCACCGACCCGACCAACGCCTCCCGCACCCTGCTGATGAATCTCGACACGCTGACCTGGGACGAGAGCATCGCCGCCGACATGGGCATCCCGATGTCGATGCTGCCGGACATCCGCTCGTCGTCGGAGACCTACGGCACCACCCGCGAACGCGGCGCACTGGGCGGAGTGCCGATCGCGGGCATCCTCGGCGACCAGCAGGCGGCCACCTTCGGCCAGGCCTGCCTGTCCGTCGGCGAGGCGAAGAACACCTACGGCACCGGCAATTTCGTCCTGCTCAACACCGGCACCGAGAAGGTGATGTCGGCCAACGGGCTGCTCACCACGGTCTGCTACAAGATCGGCACCAACGCGCCGGTGTACGCGCTGGAGGGCGCGATCGCCGTCACCGGGTCGCTGGTGCAGTGGCTGCGGGACAACCTGAACATGATCGGCTCGGCGGCGGAGATCGAGAACCACGCCCGCACCGTGGAGGACAACGGCGGCGCCTACTTCGTGCCCGCGTTCTCCGGCCTGTTCGCCCCGTACTGGCGCTCGGACGCCCGCGGCGCGATCGTGGGCCTCACCCGCTACGTCAACAAGGGCCACCTCGCCCGCGCGGTGCTGGAGGCGACGGCGTTCCAGACCCGCGAGGTCATCGACGCCATGAACGCCGACTCCGGCGTGCCGTTGAAGACGCTCAAGGTGGACGGCGGCATGGTGGTCAACGACCTGCTGATGCAGTTCCAGGCGGACATCCTGGGCGTGTCGGTCATCCGGCCGCAGGTCAGCGAGACCACCGCGCTCGGCGCCGCCTACGCGGCCGGGCTCGCCGTCGGCTTCTGGGCGAGCGAGGACGACATCCGCGCCAACTGGTCCGAGGACAAGCGGTGGGAGCCGTCGATGGACGAGACCCGCCGGGCGCGCGAGTACCGCAACTGGAAGAAGGCGGTCACCAAGACGTTCGGCTGGGTCGAGCAGGAGAGCTCCGAGCAGCAGGGCTGAGAACCCGCCGGGGCGGGTTATCCGGAACGGGGGTCGTCGGGTGGTCCCCGGACGGCCCCCGCCCCGGTGGCTCCGTGCGTCGGTTTCCGCGAGTCGCGATTCCGTGTGTCAGGTGGCGGCGGTCAGCTCCGGCTCGGCGGTGACCGACAGCATGGAGAACGACACGCCCTGGTTGTCGGTGACCATCGAGTACCGCCCGTACGGGGTGTCCGTCGGGTCGGCCAGCACGCGCCCGCCCAGCCGGTCGACCTCGGCCACCGCGGCGTCGGTGTCCGGCACACCGAAGTAGACCATCCAGTGTGGCGGCACGTCGGCGGGGACGTCGTCCGGCAGCAGCCCGAGCCCCCCGACCGGACGTCCGTCGACCAGCATCGTGGCGTAGGTGTACTGGTCGTCGGACATGTCGTCGAACCCGTAACCGAACACGGCGGCGTAGAAGTCCCGGGCGGTGTCGAAGTCGCGCACCATGCACTCGTTCCACAGCATCGACGAGGGCGTGTCGGTCAGCCGCGCGCCGATGTGCCCGCCCGCCTGCCAGAGGCCGAACGCGGCACCCGCCGGGTCGGCGGCCACCGCCATCCGTCCGTGCGCCATCACGTCGACCGGCGGCACCAGCAGGGTGCCGCCCGCGTCGGTGACCGCCGCGGCCGTGCGGTCCAGGTCCGAGGTGGCGAGGTAGGTCGTCCACACCGCCGGGGCGTCCTCCTCGGCGGAGCTCCCGCCCAGCCCGGCGACGGCGCGGCCGTCGACCGAGCACATGAGGTAGTTGTCCGACTCGTCGCCCTGGTCGGTGAACTGCCACCCGAGCAGGGCGCCGTAGAAGTCCATCGCCATCCGCGGGTCGGGCACCATCAGGTCGACCCAGCACGGGGTGCCGTCGGGCCAGGGTGTGTCACGCAGAGTCATCGTCAGCGCTCCAGTGTTCGCCCGGATGTCGTCACATCCAGCATGAGCGCCGACACACCCACCCGCAACGTCACCACCGCCCGGGCGGGTGTGCCCGGCAACACCCCCGCGAGCGGCGTCAGTCCAGGTCGTCGTGCCGCATGAGCTGCCGCCCGGCCTCGGTGATCGAACCGGACAGCGACGGGTACACGGAGAACGTGAGCGCCAGGTTGTCCACGGTGAGCTGGTTCTGCACCGCGAGCGCGATCGGCAGGATCAGCTCGCTCGCGGTCGGGGCGACCACCACCCCGCCCACGACGACGCCGGTCGCCGGCCGGCAGAACAGCTTCACGAACCCGTGCCGCAGGCCCTCCATCTTCGCCCGGGGGTTGGTGGACAACGGCAGCATGATCGTGCGGGCGGGGACCTCGCCCGAGTCGACGGCCTGCTGGCTCACGCCCACCGTCGCGATCTCGGGGTGGGTGAAGACGTTGGCCGCCACCGTGCGCAGCCGGATCGGGGTGACCCCCTCGCCGAGCGCGTGCCACATCGCGGTCCGGCCCTGCATGCTCGCGACCGAGGCCAGCATCATCGTCCCGGTGCAGTCCCCCGCGGCGTAGACGCCGGGAGCGGTGGTGCGCGAGACCCGGTCCACGCTGATGAAGCCACCGGGCCCGGGCTCGATCCCCACCCGGTCGAGCCCGATGTCGTCGGTGTTCGGCACCGAGCCGACCGTCATCAGGGCGTGGCTGGCCTCGATCTCCCTGCCGTCGGTGAGGTGGATGCGCACCCCGTCGTCGGTGCGCTCGACCCGGTCGGCCCGGGCGTGCTTGACCACGGTGGTGCCGCGTTGGGAGAAGACCTCCTCCAGGACGGCGGCGGCGTCGGCGTCCTCGTGCGGCAGCACCCGGTCCCGGCTGGAGACGACGGTGACCTTGACCCCCATCTCGGTGTAGGCCGAGGCGAACTCGGCGCCGGTGACCCCGGAGCCGATCACGGCGAGATGCTCGGGCAGCTCCGGCAGGGTGTACAGCTGGCGCCAGTCGAGGATGCGCTCGCCGTCGGGCACCGCACCGGGCAGCACCCTCGGTGTCGCCCCGGTGGCGACCAGCACCACGTCGGCGTCCAGCAGTTCCTCGGTACCGTCCGCCGCGGTCACCCCGATGCGGTGCGTGGCGAGCCCGGGTTCCGTGTCGCGGAACCGGGCGGTGCCCGCCACGATCCGCACGCCCTCCCGCTGGACCCGGGCGCGGACGTCGGCCGACTGGGCCAGCGCGAGGCCGCGCACCCGGCCGTGCACCGTGGGCAGGTCGATGTGCGGCCTGGCGACCTGGATGCCGAGTTCCGGGAAGCCGTGCAGCCCGGCGCGGGCGCCGGAGGAGGCGATGAAGGTCTTCGAGGGGACGCAGTCGTAGAGCACGCAGGCGCCGCCGAGGCCGTCCCGCTCCACCACGGTGACCTCGCCACCGTGCTGCGCGGCGACCAGCGCCGCCTCGTAGCCGGCCGGGCCGCCACCCATGATCACGATTCTGCTCAACTCGACTCCCTCCACACGCCTGCTGCCCGTCCAACTCTAAGAGGCGACACGCGGACTGCGGCCTTTCGGGTGAGCCGGTGGTCGTTACCCTGGAGTCGTGCCCCTGTATGCCGCGTACGGGTCCAACATGGACCCCGCTCAGATGTCGGACCGAGCCCCGCACTCCCCGATGGCCGGAACCGGCTGGCTGGAGGGTTGGCGGCTCACCTTCGGTGGCGAGGACCTGAACTGGGAAGGTGCGCTGGCGACCATCGTCGAGGATCCCGGCTCCCGTGTCTTCGTCGTGCTGTACGACGTCACACAGTTGGATGAATCACGGCTCGACCAGTGGGAAGGCGGCGAACTCGGCCTGCACACCAAGATCAGGTTGAGGGTGCAGACCATGGACGGGTCGGTCCTGGCCTGGTTGTACGTCCTGGACGCCTATGAGGGCGGCCTCCCGTCGGCCCGCTACCTCGGCGTGCTGGCCGACGCCGCCGAGGCCGCGGGCGCCCCCGCCGACTACGTCGACGACCTGCGCACCCGCCCCTGCAAACGCATCGGCCCCTGACCCCACCCCGGACCCGCGAGTCGCCCCTTCAGGACCGCGAGTCGCCCCTTCAAAACCGCGAGTCGCCCCTCCCGTCCCACAGCGGCAGTCCGCGGCGACGGAGGAGCTCCCGGACCTCGCTGCGCAACCGTGCGGGTTCGACCAGGTCCCGCGCATCCGCACGCACCACGGTCCAGCCCCTCCTGCGCAGATCCTCGTCCCGGGCCGCGTCGGAGTCCCGACGCCCCTCGTGCCACCGGTACCCGTCGTACTCCACGGCGACCCGCACCTCCGGCCACGCGAAGTCGAGCCGGTAGAGCACGACACCACGGTGGTCGAGGACCGGAACCTGCTGTTCGGGCACCGGTAGTCCGCCGTCGACGAGGGTGAGCAGCACCCCGCTCTCGGCGGGCGACTCGGCCAGTCCCGACGCCAGGGTCAGCAGCTCGTGGGCCTGGCGACGTCCCCGGGTGTCGGGCCTGCGGTCGACACGCCCGGCCACCCGGGTGCGGAACGCCTCGCGCTCGTGCTCGGCCGGCAGCCGCAGCGTCGCGTCCGCG
>NZ_KE387112.1:10843-12262 GCF_000430445.1 Saccharomonospora iraqiensis subsp. iraqiensis | reverse complement strand
CCGCCTCGGTCGCGGCGGCCGGATCGGGGTCGGCGTGCCGGGCGCGCACGTCCCAGCCGGTGAGCACGTTCCCCTCGGGCCGCGCCCCGCGCACGAACGGGGGCAGACCGGGCTGTCCCGCCTCCGGCACGGTGTCGTCGGCCGTGTACAGCGGCCGGATCGCGATGTCGTCGTCGGTGGTCGTGATCAGGTCCTCCGGCCGGGAGCCGGTCCTGCTCAGCGCGCCGTCCACGAGCCGCTCCCAGTCCGCCCGCCGCGGCGGATCGAATGCGGCGGCCGGTGCCGGCTCAGCCCCGTTGCTCATATCCAGTCATGCTAAGTCCCGTTCCCGATCTCGGGAGATGTGAGACTCGTCGCGATCACCGGGCGGGGCGCGCGTGCTGCCGCCGGGCGGTCGGGGACGGCGTCGCGGACCGGTTCGCCACAATGGGGCGGGTGAGCGCTCCCACTCCCGACCGACCTCCGGTGGCGGGCCGCTACCGACTGCGGTCCGTGCTCGGTTCCGGCTCGATGGGCACCGTCTGGTCGGCCTACGACGAGTTCCTGCACCGCCAGGTGGCGGTGAAGGAGGTCCGGATGCCGCCGGGCGTGCCGCCGAACCAGATCGAGGAACTCCGCGAACGCACCCTGCGCGAGGCCAGGGCCATCGCGGTGCTGTCCCACCCGAACGTGGTGATCCTGCACGACGTCGTCAAGGAGCACGGCGACCCCTACGTCGTCATGGAGCTGCTGCCGTCCCGCAGCCTGGCGGGCCTGCTCGACTCGTCGGGACGGCTCACCGTCGCGCAGGCCGCCGCCCTCGGGGAGGCGGTGGCCGCCGCGCTGGAGGCCGCGCACGCCGAGGGCATCACCCACCGGGACGTGAAGCCGGGCAACGTGCTCATCGCCGGGGACGGCCGGATCAAGCTCACCGACTTCGGCATCGCCCGCAACGTCTCCGAGGCGACGATGACGCACACCGGCATGATGCTGGGTTCGCCCGCGTTCATCGCCCCCGAGGTCGCCGCGGGCGGGCCGGTGACCTACACCGCCGACCTGTGGGGGCTGGGCACGACCCTGTTCGCCGCCACCGAGGGACATCCGCCCTACGACGCGGACGGCGACCCGCTGGAGACGGTGGTCAGCGTCGTGCAGGGGGAGGTCCCCCGCCCCTCGGCCGGGCCGCTGGCCCCCGTGATCCGCGGCCTGATGACCAAGAAGCCCTCCGAGCGGATGTCGCTGTCCGAGGTGCGGCGCAGGCTCTACCCGCTGCTCACCCCTCCCCGGCACACCCTCTTCCCTCCGGAGCTGTTCGCCGAGACCGAGGGCTCCCAGCGGTCCGGCGCGAGCGAGACCCGGGTGATCCCGCGCATCCCGGGCACACCCCGCGCGTCCGGGGGCGGCGGGGACGGCGGCCTCGGCGCGGACGCCGACGACGGG
>NZ_KE387112.1:9000-10743 GCF_000430445.1 Saccharomonospora iraqiensis subsp. iraqiensis | reverse complement strand
GTTCGTGTTCGCCGCCGTGGCCGGTTTCGCGCTCACCCGGCTCCTCGGCGGCTGACCGGCGGTCGGCCCGCACGGCGTCCCGGCGTCCCGTCCCGGCGTCACCCGTCCCGACGTCCCTCGAACCGCCGGGACGAGGCACCGCTCTGCGCCAGCCTGCGCAGCACGACCAGCAGCGCGTCCCCGAACACGGTGCCCACCACCGCGGACTCGACGACGGACTCGGTGGAGGCCAGCCGGGACACGTGGTCGAGGTCGGCCTCGGCGATCTCCTCGGCCGCGTCGGCGTAGCGGTCGACCATGGACGCGAGTTCGGGATGGCCGAGCGAGCGCACCGTGGCGAGCACGCCGACCAGCGCCTCCACCACCGGGGAATCCTCCCCGGGGTCCCAGCCACGCTCGGCCATCAGCTCCCCGGCCTTCGTGCGGGCCCAGTCCGCCGACGCGTCGTCCACCTCGGCCCCGGTCAGCGGCAGCCCCCGCTGCGCGAGCCCGAGCACCTCGTGCAGCGAGGTCTCCTCCGCCGCCATGGCGGCGAGCACCCCCTTCACGTCGGCGATGGACAACCCGCCCACGTCGAGCAGGGCACGGACCAGGCGCAGCCTGCGGACGTGGCCGTCGTCGTAGCGGGCCTGGTTGCGCCCGGTGCGTTCGCCGGGATGCAGCAGTCCCTCGCGCAGGTAGTACTTGACGGTCGCGACCGGGACACCGGACTCCCGGCTCAGTTCGGCCATGCGCACGGTGCGGCCCTCCTCTCGGGAACACTGGCGGACCCTCGGTGGATAGTGTAACTTCCCATTATAGACAGCGACGCTATCCACTATCCGAATGGGTGGGACCCATGCGCACCACTCGACCGTTCGTCCCGGACACCTGGCACCGGCCGATGCTGCTGTGCGCCGGCGTCATGGCCGTCCTGGCCGTCGTCTCCGGGGCCGGACTCCTGCTGGACGACCGCGTGCTCCTCGGGGCACCGATCTGGCTCAAGCCGCTCAAGTTCGCGCTCTCCCTCGGCATCTACTGCCTCACCTGGTCCTGGCTGTACTCGCTGCTGCCGCGCCGACGGACCACGGCGTGGCGGGTGTCGACGACGATCGTGATCCTCGCGCTCGTGGAGTACGCGATCATCGTCACCCAGGTGGTGCGCGGCACGACGAGCCACTTCAACGTCGGCACACCGTTGAACACGACCCTGTTCGCCGTCATGGGCGCCTCGATCGCCGTGATCTGGACGGGCACGTTCGTCCTCACCGTGCTGCTGGTGCGCAGCCCGATCGCCGACGCGGCCACGCGGGTGGCCCTGCGGTCCGGGGCGGTGCTGTCCCTCGTCGGGATCGGCCTCGGCGCGCTGATGACACGGCCCACGGCGGAGCAGACCAGGCAACTCGGCGACGGAACCTTCCGCGGGGTGATCGGCGCGCACGCCGTCGGCGTGCCCGACGGCGGCCCGGGCATGCCGCTGACCGGGTGGAGCACGACCGGCGGCGACCTGCGCATCCCGCACTTCGTCGGCATGCACGCGCTCCAGCTGTTGCCGCTCGTGGTCGCCGTCCTCGTCGTCCTCGCCCGGTGGTGGCCGCGACTGCGCGACGGGCGCGTCCGCGCCCGGCTCGTGCTCGTCACGGCCGGGACGTACGCGGGGCTGGTCGCGCTGGTCACCTGGCAGGCGCTGCGCGGGCAACCGCTGACCGACCCGGACACGACCACACTCGCCGCCGCCGCGGCACTGGTGACGGCCGCGGCCCT
>NZ_KE387112.1:1861-8900 GCF_000430445.1 Saccharomonospora iraqiensis subsp. iraqiensis | reverse complement strand
GTCCGCTCCGTCGACGGTGCCCTGGTGGGTGACGAGCCCCGTCCGCCGGTAGGTCCGGCGGGTGTACGGAACGAGCAGGTGCACCGGTGCCGTCTCCGCGGCGGCGCATCCGTGCACGGCGAGGGCGCTCTGTCCGCTGAGCACCGCCGTGTCACCGACGGTGAGCAGCGCCGCCGCCGCGCGGGTGTGGAATTCACCGACACGGCGCGCCTCGACGACGACCGTGCGGGAGAAGCTCGTCAGACGGCCTTCGCGCAGCGCGGCGCGGAGTGCGCTCCGCCCGATGAGTGCGGCCAGGTCGCTGCGGAGATGGGCACCGTGCAGTCCGTGCGGGAGTGAGGTCATGCCCTCACTCTGCGCGAGCACGGCGCCCCCGGGCGCGGAGTTACCCACAGGCCTGTGGACAACTCCCACCCCTGTGGACAACGTCAGCGCGAGCGGACCGTCGACTCACCGTCCCGGGGTGCCAACTCGCGGGTCCGAGGTGGCAACTCGCAGGGCTGGGGTGGCAACTCGCGGGTCCCGGGCTGTCAACTCGCGGGGCTGGAGTGGCGACTCGCGGTCGGACGGGGTGGTCAGGTGAGGGCGGTGAGGGCGGTGTGGGTGAGGGTGCGGACGCCGGCCAGGAGGGCGCGTTCGTCCAGGTCGAACGTCGGCTGGTGCAGGTCGCGTGTCGGGCCCTCACCGGACCACACGCCGAGGCGGGCGAACGCGCCCGGCACGTGCTCCAGGTACCACCCGAAGTCCTCGCCGCCGGAGGACTGCTCGGTGCCCACCAGCGCGTCCCTGCCCAGGGCGGCCTCGACGGCGGTGCGCAGCAGGCCGGTGCTCTCCGGTTCGCTGACCACCGGGGGCACCCCGCGCCGGTAGTTCAGCTCGTGCCCGACGCCGGTCGGCGCGAGCAGGGCCTGCACCGACGCCTCGACCAGCGGCTCCAGTTGGGTCCACGTCTCGTGATCGGCCGTGCGCAGTGTGCCGCGCAGCAGCCCCTCCTCCGGCACCGCGTTGGCGGCCTCCCCGGCGTGCACCGCACCCCACACCAGCACCGTGCCCGAACGCGGGTCCACCCGCCGGGAGAGCACCGACGGCAGGGAGGTGATCACCGTGCCGAGCGCGTGCACGAGGTCGGCGGTCAGGTGCGGACGCGAGGTGTGCCCGCCCGGCGAACTCAGCCGCAGCTCCACCAGGTCGGCCGCCGAGGTGAGCGCCCCCACCCGCGTGCCGATCGTGCCCGCCCGCAGCCGGGGGTCGCAGTGCAGGCCGAAAATCCGGTCGACCCCGTCGAGCACACCCGCCTCGATGGCGTCCAGCGCCCCGCCCGGCATGACCTCCTCGGCGGGTTGGAAGATCAGCCGCACCCGGCCGGGCAGTTCCGGCGCGCTCGCCAGGGCGAGTCCGGTGGCCAGCAGCACCGTCGTGTGCGCGTCGTGGCCGCAGGCGTGCGCCACGCCGTCCACGCGGGAGGCGAACGGCAGTCCGGTCGCCTCGGTCAGCGGGAGTGCGTCGAGGTCCGCCCGCAGGGCCACGCACGACGGGCCGTCGCCGATGTCGCAGACCACCCCGGTGCCGCCGGGCAGCACCCACGGCTTCAGCCCGGCCGAGCGCAGCAGCGTCGTCACCAGTTCCGTGGTGCCGTACTCGCGGCGCGCCAGCTCGGGGTTGGTGTGGATGTGCCTGCGCCAGGCCACGACGTCGGAGGCGTACTCGGCCAGCCACCCGTCGAGCCAGTCGGGCCCGCGCCCCCGGCCGGGGTCGTCCACGGCCGTGCCGACCCCGCCGGAGAGGTCCGGGTCGGATCCGGTGAGCAGCACCCCCGCCGATCCCCCGGACTCCCCGGAACCCGCGATCTCCGCGGTGTCCCCGGTCTCCGAGGTCTCCGCGTTCTCCGAGGTTTCCGCGGTCTCCGCGGGATCGGACCCGGGATCGGGCTCCCCGGGTCGTTCGGGCCGCGAGTCGAGAACGGTCACGCCGCACCTCCGCACGTACCCAGCTGGGCGCTGACGGGCAGCTCCGGCGTCCGCTGGTCGGTTCTCCATGGATAGGTCATTGCCGTACGCATCTGCTCTCAGTTTGACACCAACCAGAGTATGCGTAACCCGGATGTCCTAGCACAGAGACGGAAGGTCGCCCGTTTGCGCTAAACGGTGACGCTCGGTTCGGTGACGCTGTGCGGTGACCGACCGCTCACCCACCGCTCTCCGACCGCTTCTTCCGGTACCACCGGCCCCACAGGACGATACCCAGCAGGATCGCCGCGGCCACGCCGACGACGAGCTTGCTGTTGTCCTCCTCGGCCTCCTCGCGGGTGGTGGAGTCGAGCTCGGGTCCGGGCGGCGGGCTCTCCCCGGTCTCGTCGGTCTGCGCCACGGCCGGGAGCCCGGCCGGTTCCGCCGGTGCGGCGACGGCCCCCGGCGCGGGACCGACGGGGCCGACACCCACGGCGACGGCGGACACGGCGAGGACGAACACGGTGAGGACACTGAGCACAACGGCATACACACGCACGGCGAACAGTGTGCCCGGTCCGGGCGTGCCGCGTCAGTCCCCTTCCACGGACACCGTCCGTCAGTCCCCGTCCACGGACACCGTCCGTCAGTCGCCGTCCACGGACGGGACGCCGAACGCCTCCAGGATCCGCTCGGCCGCCAGGGTCGGCGTGCTGCGGCCCTCGCGCACGTCCCGTTCGACCTCCGCCACGACCGCGCGCACGGAGGTGTGCCCGGCGAGCCGGTCGAGCAGCTGCTCCCGCACCATCGACCAGGTCCAGTCCACCTGCTGCCGCCGCCGCTTGGCCGCCAGCTCCCCGGAGGCCGCCAGGGTGTCCCGGTGCCTGCCGAGCTGCTGCCACACGGTGTCCAGGCCGGTCCCGGTCATTCCGCTGCACGTGAGCACGGGCGGGGTCCACTCCGCGTGCGGCCCGTAGAGCATCCGCAGCGCCCCGGACAGCTCCCGCGCGGCCCGGCGGGCCTCCCGTTCGTGCTCGCCGTCGGCCTTGTTCACCGCGATCACGTCGGCGAGTTCCAGCACGCCCTTCTTGATCCCCTGCAGCTGGTCGCCCGTGCGGGCCAGCGTCAGGAACAGGAAGGAGTCGACCATGCCCGCCACGGTGACCTCGGACTGACCGACGCCGACGGTCTCCACCAGCACGACGTCGTGGCCCGCGGCCTCCATCAGCACGATGGTCTCCCGGGTGGCCCGGGCCACCCCGCCGAGCGTGCCGGAGGTGGGTGAGGGGCGGATGAACGCCGCCGGGTCGACGGCGAGCCGCGCCATCCGCGTCTTGTCGCCCAGGATGCTGCCGCCGGTCCGGGTGGACGACGGGTCCACCGCCAGCACGGCCACCCGGTGCCCCTGCCCGGTCAGGGTGGTGCCGAGCTGGTCGATGAAGGTGGACTTGCCGACCCCGGGCACACCGGTGATGCCCACGCGGGCCGCGCCCCCGGAGTCCGGCAGCAGCGCGACCAGCAGGTCCTGGGCGGCGCGGCGGTGGTCCGGACGCTGTGACTCGACGAGCGTGATCGCCCGCGCCAGGGTGCCGCGGTCGCCCGCCCGGACCCCCTCGGCCAGGGCGGCGACGTCGGGAACGGATGCCATGCCTACGAGTGTCGCGCCTCGAGCTGGTCGAGCAGGCCCAGGGCGGCCTCGGCGATCACGGTGCCCGGCCCGAACACCGCCACCGCGCCCGCCTCGTGCAGCGCGTCGTGGTCCTGGGGCGGGATCACCCCGCCGCACACGATCAGGATGTCCGGCCTACCCAGCTCGGCGAGTTCGTCCCGCAGCGCGGGGACCAGGGACAGATGCCCCGCCGCCAGGGACGACACACCCACGATGTGCACGTCGGACTCCACGGCCTGCCGTGCGACCTCGGCGGGGGTGGAGAACAGCGGGCCGACGTCGACGTCGAAACCGATGTCGGCGAACGCGGTCGAGATCACCTTCTGCCCGCGGTCGTGGCCGTCCTGGCCCATCTTGGCCACCAGGATGCGCGGCCTGCGGCCCTCGGCCCCGGCGAAGCGGTCCACCCGCTCCCGGGCCGTCGTCACGTCCGACGACTCGCCGACCTCCTCGCGGTACACCCCGGACAGCGTACGGATCTGTCCGGAGTGCCGCCCCCAGACCTTCTCCAGCGCCTCGGAGATCTCCCCGACGGTGGCCTTCGCCCGTGCGGCGTCGACGGCCAGCTCCAGCAGGTTGCCGTCCCCCTCGGCACCCGCGGTGAGCCTGCGCAGCGCCTCGGCGGTGGCCTCGGGGTCCCGTTCGGCGCGCAGCCGCTGCAGCTTCTCCAGCTGCTGCGCCCGGACCTCCTCGTTGTCGATCTTGAGCACGTCCAGGACGTCCTCGGACTCCTCCGCGCCGACGCGGTGGGTGTTCACGCCCACGACCGGCTGCCTGCCGGAGTCGATGCGCGCCTGGGTGCGGGCGGCGGCCTCCTCGATGCGCAGCTTCGGGATGCCCGCGTCGATGGCGGCGGCCATGCCCCCCGCCGACTCGACCTCCTCCAGGTGCGCCCACGCCCGGTCGGCGAGGTCGTGGGTGAGCCGCTCGACGAACGCACTGCCGCCCCACGGGTCGACCACCCGGGTCGTGCCGGACTCCTGCTGCAACAGCAGCTGGGTGTTGCGGGCGATCCGCGCGCTGGTGTCGGTGGGCAGTGCCAGCGCCTCGTCCAGGGCGTTGGTGTGCAGCGACTGGGTGTGCCCCTGGGTGGCGGCCATCGCCTCCACACAGGTGCGCACCACGTTGTTGTAGACGTCCTGGGCGGTGAGCGACCAGCCGGAGGTCTGGCTGTGCGTGCGCAGGCTCAGCGACTTGTCGTCGGCCGGTCCGAACCGCTTGACCAGCCTCGCCCACAGCAGGCGCGCGGCCCGCAGCTTGGCGACCTCGGTGAAGAAGTTCATCCCGATGCCGAAGAAGAACGACAGCCGCGGCGCGAACGCGTCGATGTCCAGCCCGGCGTCCAGCCCGGCGCGCAGGTACTCCACCCCGTCGGCCAGGGTGTAGGCCAGCTCCAGGTCGGCGGTGGCCCCGGCCTCCTGCATGTGGTAGCCGGAGATCGAGATCGAGTTGAACTTCGGCATCCGCCGCGAGGTGTAGGAGAAGATGTCGGAGATGATCCGCATCGACGGCTGCGGCGGGTAGATGTAGGTGTTGCGGACCATGAACTCCTTGAGGATGTCGTTCTGGATGGTCCCGGTGAGCTTCTCCGGCGGCACCCCCTGCTCCTCGGCGGCCACGACGTAGAGCGCCAGCACCGGCAGCACGGCGCCGTTCATCGTCATGGACACGCTCATCCTGTCCAGCGGGATGCCGTCGAAGAGTTGCCGCATGTCGAGGATCGAGTCGATCGCCACCCCGGCCATCCCGACGTCGCCGGCCACGCGCGGGTGGTCGGAGTCGTAGCCGCGGTGGGTGGCCAGGTCGAACGCCACCGACAGGCCCTTCTGCCCCGCGGCGAGGTTCCGCCGGTAGAACGCGTTCGACTCGGCGGCCGTGGAGAAGCCCGCGTACTGGCGGATGGTCCACGGCTGGTTGGTGTACATCGTCGGGTACGGCCCGCGCACGTACGGCGGGATGCCCGGGTAGGTGTGCAGGTGGTCGACCCCGTCGAGGTCCTCGGCCGTGTAGAGCGGCCGGACGTCGATGCCCTCCGGGGTCCGGCCGGTCAGGGCGTCGACGTCCTTGCCGGTGCGGGCCCGCAGCGCCTCGGCCCACTCCCGCCGGTCGCGCGGCCGCGGCGTGCCGAGGTCGACGTCGGTGAAGTCGGGGATGCTCATCGGGCGACTCCGAGGGTGTCGAGGGTGCCGGACAGGACCGCGAGCGCGTCGCATCCGGTGTGGACGTAGCCGTCGACGTGGGCGTGCTCGCCGGGTTTCCCGGCCAGCAGGACCGTGGCCGCCCCGGCGTCGTGCAGGGCCGCGGCGACGCGGTCGGCCTGTTCGGCGTACGCGGTGTCGGTGCCGCACAGGCACGCCACGGTGGTGCCGCTGTCCCGGAAGGCGGCCACGAGGGCGTCGAGGTCGGCGGTCTCACCCGGATCCACGGGTTCCATCCCGCCCGCCTGGAACAGGTTGGCCGCGAACGTCGCCCGCGCGGTGTGTTCGGCCAGCGTGCCCAGGGTCGCCAGGAAGGCCCGGGGCCTGCGGCCGTGCCGCACGAGGTGGGTGTCCGCGCGGTCGCGCAGCTCCTCGTACTCCCGGGCGTACCGGACACGGGGCAGACCGCCGGTCTCGACCGGCCCGGGTGCGGGGGTGCGCTCCGGCAGCGACTCGTCCGGCAGCGGGAACTCGCTGACCCCGGTGATCGCCTGGGTGCGGGTGGCCAACCTGCGGAGCCGGGCGTCCGAGGTCGCGGCCAGCCGGTCCGCCAGCGCACCGGAGTCCAGTTCGGCCTCGATCCCCCCGGCACCCTCGATCGCGGTGAACTCCCGCCACGCCGCGTGGGCGAGCGCGTCGGTGAGGTTCTCCACGTAGTACGACCCGCCCGCCGGGTCGATCACGGCGGCGAGCTTCGACTCCTGGAGCAGGATGGCCTGCGTGTTGCGGGCCAACCGCCGGGAGAACCGGTCGGGCAAACCGAGCGCGGTGTCGTACGGGAGCACGGTGACCGCGTCGGCGCCGCCGGTTCCGGCCGCGAAGCAGGCGACGGTGGTGCGCAGCATGTTCACCGCCGGGTCCCGGCGGGTCAGCATCGCGGGCGAGGTGACGGCGTGCTGCCGCATCGGCACGTCCGGCGCCCCGCTGACCTCGGTGACCCGCGCCCAGAGCCTGCGCGCGGCGCGGAACTTGGCGGTGGTGGCGAACTGGTCGACGGTGGCGGCCAGCCGGAACTCCACGCACGCGGCGGCGTCCCCGACCGACATCCCGGCCCCGGTCAGCGCCCGCAGGTAGGCCACCCCGGTGGCGATCGCCGCACCGAGTTCCTGCGCGTCGGAGCCGCCCGCCTCGTGGTAGGGAAGCCCGTCGGCCACGAGCCCCCGGAGGTCCGGGTACCGCCCGGCCACCCGGGCGGCCAGCTCCGCGGCGGGGCGCACGTCGTGCGG
>NZ_KE387112.1:0-1761 GCF_000430445.1 Saccharomonospora iraqiensis subsp. iraqiensis | reverse complement strand
CGCCGACCTGTGGGCCGAGCACCGGCGCGCCGCCGTGCTCGGCGCCGTCGGGGCCGCCCAGGAACTCGGCAGCGTCCTCGGGCCCGTCTACGGCATCGCGCTCGCCGCCGTCGCGGGCTGGCGCGGGGTGTTCTGGGTGAACATCCCGCTGGCGTTGCTCGCCATGCTCGCGGTGCACCTGTCCGTGCCCGCCCGGCGTGCGGAGGGTGGAACCTCCCCGGTGGATCTGCGGGGCGGGGCCCTGCTCGCGGTGACGCTCGGGCTCACGGTGGTGGGGCTGTACAACCCGGAACCGGCCGGGCAGGTTCTGCCGGACTGGGGCGTGCCGGCGCTCGTGGGCGCCGTGATCTCGGGGACGCTATTCGTGGTGCACCAGTCCCGTGCCCGCCTCCCGCTGATCGACACCTCCCGGGTGGAGATGCGGCCGTTCCTGGCGGCGCTGGGTGCGAGCCTCGCCGCGGGCGCGGCGCTGATGGTCACACTTGTCGACGTCGACCTGTTCGCCCAGACCCTGCTCGGCTACGACGACCACGGCGCCGTCCTGCTGCTGCTGCGGTTCCTCGTCGCACTGCCGATCGGCGCGCTGCTCGGTGGCGCGCTGGCCTCCCGGCTCGGCGAACGCAGTGTCTCCGTCTGCGGCCTGCTGCTGGCCGCCGGGGGCTTCGGCCTGATGTCCACGTGGACCGCGGATGTCCTGTCCGCGGCGTACCGGCTGGGGCCGGTGCCACTGCCCAAGGCGGACGTCGACCTGGCGCTCGTCGGTTTCGGCCTCGGCCTGGTCATCGCCCCGATATCCGCGGTCGTCCTCCGGCTCACCCCGCCCGAACAGCACGGCATCGCCTCGGCCGGCGTGGTCGTGGCCCGGATGACGGGGATGCTCGTCGGGATCGCCGCCCTGTCCGCGTGGGGCATGCACCGGTTCCACAGCCTCACCGCGACGCTGGACGTGCCCCTGCGCATCCTGTTCGACTCCGACGAGCAGTTCCGCAGCGCGATGGACGACTACACCGCCGCGCTCCGCGACGCCATGGTCACCCAGTACACGGAGATCTTCGCGATCACCGGGGTCGTGTGCCTCGCCGGCGCCCTCTGCGCCGCCCTCCTCGGCGGCACCCGCACCCGCTGATCCCCGGTCGGTCCGCGGAGCCTCCGGGCCGGGGGCCCTGCGGACCGACCCCTCGCCCCCCTCGTCCGACGCTGCGATCGCCGCAGAAGACGCTGCGACGGCCGGAGAACAGGAACGGGATTCCGGGCGGTGCCGCGACGGCGACACCTTTCCCGGACATGAAAAAGGCCGGAGCGTGTGCGACGCTCCGGCCTTTTTTGGTTAAGTGTTCGGCGGTGTCCTACTCTCCCACACCCGGGCGGGTGCAGTACCATCGGCGCTGGTGGTCTTAGCTTCCGGGTTCGGAATGGGACCGGGCGTGTCCCCACCGCTATAGCCACCGAACAACCCTCCGAAACAACCCCGCAGGTGCCCGGGCGTGGTGTTTCAGAGTTGCAGAGTGGGTGCGTAGCATGTTTGTGGTCAAGCCCTCGGCCGATTAGTACCAGTCCACTCGAGAACACATTGCTGTGCGTCCATGTCTGGCCTATCAACCCCATGTTCTGTAGGGGGCCTTACCCACTCGAAGGTGGTGGGAGACCTCATCTGGGAACGGGCTTCCCGCTTAGATGCCTTCAGCGGTTATCCTTTCCGAACGTGGCCAACCAGCCGTGCCCCTGGCGGGACAACTGGCACACCAGAGGTTCGTCCGTCCC
>NZ_KE387111.1:51334-56555 GCF_000430445.1 Saccharomonospora iraqiensis subsp. iraqiensis | reverse complement strand
CGTGACGCCCGCCAGCAGCACGAGACCCGCGACCAGCACGGCGGCCCGCGGTCCGGTTCCCCGGGCCGCCGTGTCCCCGTCCGCGGCCGTGCGCGTCGTCGCGTCGCTCACCGGTCCAGCAGCGGTGCGAACGACTCGTCGATCGCCTCCAGGGTGAGCATCGCCTGCTCGTAGGTCGCGGCCTCGGTGTAGCGGATCGGGAAGGTCCGCCCCTGCTGCACCGCGGGCAGGTTCCGCCACAGCTCCGAGTCGAGGACGTAGCGCACCGGCGGGGGCACGGTGCCGTCCGGCTCCACCGAGTAGGTGATCGCGTCGGCCTCGCCGAGGGCCTCGGGAAGCTCCTCCAGGGAGGGGTACTCGCTCACCGACCGCGAACCCTTCCCCTTCTCCGCGACCTCACCGTAGTAACGGACACCGAGGTCGTTGGCGACGTTGGTGCCCCACGAGCCGTCGTACTCGCGCTGGAAGGTGCCGTTGTCCACCTCCCCGTACGCGCCGACGTGGGCGAAACGCATCCCGTCCACCGCGTCGCCGTACCTGTCGGCCAGCGCGGCGGCCTTCTCCTCGTAGGCGGCCTTCGTCTCGTCGAACTGCTCCAACGCGCCGGCCGCGTCGGCCTGCCGCCGGGACAGTTCCCGCCACGCCGACGGCACCGTCGGTCCGATCGCGACGACCGGGGCGATGTCCTCCAGCCGGTCCACGTCGATGTCGCCGAGCACCGGGGCGGGCACGCCGATCACGATGAGGTCCGGGTCGGCGGCGGCGACGGCCTCGTAGTTCGTCTCGGCGGCCTGTTCGCCCGCGACCTTGGTCAGCTCGTCGTAGGTCGCGCGGTCCTCGTCGTTCATCATCGGCAGGCCGCGCTTCCACGTCGAGATGCCCACCAGGGGCGCGTCGGCCTCGATCAGGGCGGGCACGGCGTAGCCGGTCGCCACCACCCGCTGCGGGTCGGCCGGGATCGTGACGGCGCCGTTGTCGGCCTCGAACACCCGGGTCTGTCCGGACCCCTCGGCCGACTGCCCGGCGTCGGTGGTGCCGCACCCGGTGGCGAGCAGGGCCAGCACACCTCCGGCCGCGATCGACCGGACGGTTCTGGAAACGGACATCGTGCTCCTCTTCTCTCGCTCAACGCCCGCCGCGGGGGCGGGTCGTGCCGGTGGGGACGGGTGGGTGGACACGGTCAGCCGTGCCCGTCGGGGGCCGGGTCGTGGTCGGGGTCGAAGTCGGCCACGCCGCGTTTCCAGTAGCCGGTGACGTCGTGGTCGCCGGGGCCCAGCCCCAGCTCCGTGCGGGCCCAGCGGCGCAGCGGTTTGAGCTCGCCCGCCTCGCCCGCGATCCAGACGTAGAGCCGCTCGTGGCCCGGCACCGGCACCCCGCGCACGGCCCGTTCGAGCAGCCCGGCCGTGCCCGGGGGCCGTTCCCCCCGGTGCAGCCAGTGGATCTCGACGTCCTCGGGCGCGGACAGCGGGATCTCCTCGGCGGCGTCGGCGACCTCGATGAAGGCCCAGCCCGCCGCGGTGCGGGGCAGTTCCTCCAGCCACCGGGCGATCGCGGGCAGGGCCGTGAGGTCGCCCGCGAGCAGGTACCGGTCGTAGGTGTGCGGCACGATCAGCCCCCCGGGCGGGCCCGCGACGTGCACGACGGTGCCCGGGCGGGCGGTGCGCGCCCAGTCCGCACCGAGTCCCGGACCGTGTAGGGCCACGTCGATGTCGATCTCGCCGGTCTCCGGGTCGTGGCGGCGGACCGTGTACTCCCGCGACGTCGGCGACGGCCGGGGCCAGCGCAGCATCCGCCCGTTCGGTTCGGGCAGCCGCACCGTCCCGTCCGGGTCCGGGAAGACCAGCTTGACGTGCTCGTCCGGGGCGTGCGCCTCGAACCCCGCCACACCGGGCCCGCCGAGCGTCACCCGGATCAGTCCGGCCCCGACGGGGCAGGTCCGCACCACCTCGGTCTCCCGGATGCGGATCGGGTACGGCACCTTCTCCGCGCTGTGGCCGGCCCGGACCTCGGCGATGCGCTCCCGGTGCCGGTGCCGGTGGTCCACCCGGGTCACGCCGTCTCCCCCGTCCCGGTCGCCCCGGACGCGGTCGCCCCGGACGCGGCGGCCCCGGCCACCAGGGTGATCCAGTACCCGAGCTCGGGACGCTCGGCGAGGTCGGGGAACTCCAGCGTGCCCGCCCCGGCCGAGCGCCAGGTCTCGACCAGGGTCATCATCCGCACCGAGTCCAGTCCCCGGTCGACCAGGTTCTCGGTGTCGTCGAGCTCGCCGGGGTCGCACCCCAGCAGCCCGGCGACGTCGGCGCGCATCCGCCCGGCGGTCAGGGCGGGTGTCGTACTGCTCATGGCCTCACACTCCTACGGACATCGGTGCCGACAGCGCGTCCAGCGCGTCGGCGTGGGACACCACGGCACCGCAGCGTTGCGCCACGTAGACGCAGGCCTGCTCGTGCCATTCCCGGGAGAAGTCGGCGACCGCGTCGGCCACCAGGAACGGGCGGATGTCGCGCATGAACGCCTCCACCGCCGTGGCCTGGCAGCCGATGTGCGCGTAGACGCCGGTGATCAGCAGCTGGTCCCGCCCGAGGGCGGCGAGCCGTTCGGCGAAGGCGCTGCGCTGGAACGCGCTGTAGCGCCACTTGACCAGCACCTCGTCCTCCCCGGCCGGGGCGAGGTCGGCGACGATGTCGCCCGCGTGCGGGTCGGAGTCGATCACCGCGCCGATGCCGTCGCCCCAGAACTCGCTGAGCAGCCCGCGGTCGTCCGGGTGCTGTCTGCCGGGCTGGGCGGTGTAGAACACCGGCATCCCCCGGTCGCGGGCGACGGCGATCAGCGCGGCGATGTGCGCGGTGACCGCACCGACCGGGGCGCCCGCGTAGGGGCGGAGGAAGTAGTTCTGCATGTCGTGCACCAGCAGCGCAGCCCGCGCGGGGTCGGGCCGCCACGCCACCCGCCCGGCGGGCAGTTCGTCCGCCGTCGGCAGGGGGTAGGGCCGGATCGTCGGCAGGGACACACACATCACCCGTTCTCGGCATGGGCGGCCAGCGCCACCCGCAGTTCCCGTTTGCTGGTCTTGCCGACCCCGGTCACCGGAAACTCCGCGACGACGCGGACGAGGTCCGGGACCTTGAACGCCGCGACCCCGCGGTCGGCGACGAACCGGCGCAGATCGGCGACGGTGGGGTCGGCCCCGTCGGTGGGCACCACGTAGGCGCAGGTGCGCTCCCCCAGATGGTCGTCGGAGACCGCGACCACCGCGGCGTCCAGCACGTCGGGGTGCGCCATCAGGTGGTCCTCCACCTCCTCGGCGGCCACCTTCTCCCCACCGCGGTTGATCTGCTCCTTCACCCGGCCGACCACCTCCAGGTGCCCGGACGGCCTGCGGCGCACCAGGTCCCCGGTGCGGTAGAACCCGTCCGGGGTGAACGCCGTCGCGTTGTGCGCGGCGGCCCGGTAGTAGCCGCGGATGGTGTACGGGCCGCGGGTCAGCAGGGCGCCCACCTCGCCCGGCGGGACCTCGTCCGCCGCGGACGCGGCGGGGTCGTCCGGATCGACCACGCGGATCTCGTCGTCCGGCGAGATCGGACGTCCCTGGGTGCCGAGCACGGTGTCCGGGTCGTCGTCCAGCCGGGTGTAGCAGACCAGCCCCTCGGCCATGCCGAAGACCTGCTGCACCCGGCAGCCCAGCGCGGGGCCGAGGCGGCCGGCCAGTTCCCGCCCGCACTTGGCCCCGCCGACCAGCAGTACCTCCAGACTGGACAGATCGCGGGCGGTGCGGCCCGCCGCCTGCGCCCACACCGCCGCCAGCGGGGGCACCACCCCGCTGACGGTGACGCGCTCGGACTCGATCAGCCGGAACGCGGTGTCGGCGTCCGGCCGGGGGGCGAACACGGTGGCCGCGCCCGCGTGCAGCGCACCGAGCAGGCCCGGGGAGCTGAGCGGGTAGTTGTGCGCCACCGGCAGCACGGCCAGGTACACGCTGTCCGGGCGCAGCCCGCAGATCCGCGCGCTCTCCCGCACGCTGTAGAGGTAGTCGTCGTGCGTGCGCGGGATCAGCTTCGGCAGTCCGGTGCTGCCGCCGGAGAGCTGGAGGAATGCCACCCCGGACGGGTCGGGGTCGGGCAGCTCCCGCGGCGGGGTGGCGGCCAGTTCGGCGAACTCGTCCGTGCCGAGAACCAGCACGTGCCGCACCGACCGGACGGCGTCGGCCACCGCCCGCGCCGTGGCGGCGTGGTCGTGTCCCTCGTGCCGGTCGACGGTGACGATCGCGCTCGCCTCGCTCTGCGTGGCGAAGTGCCGCAGTTCGGCCTCCCGGTGGGCGGGCAGGGTGAACACCGGCCACGCCCCGGCACGCCAGACGCCGAACACGACCGGGGCGAACTCGGCGACGTTCGGCAGCTGCACCAGCACGCGGTGCCCCGGGCCGATCCCCCGCCCGACGAGCCCGGCCGCGATCCGGTGGGCGCGCTCGTCCAGCTCGGCGAAGCTCCACCGCACGGTGTCGCCGGCGGGCTCGCCGACCACGGCCGTGCGGTCGGCGTAGGCGCGGGCCAGGGTGTCCAGCAGCGCCCCGAACGTCTGACCGCGCCAGTACCCGGCCGCCCGGTAGTGCGCGGCGAATTCCGCGGGCCACGGCACGTGGTCCGGACCGGAATCGGCGTCCGCCTGCGGACCGGTCAACGGTTCCGTGCTCACGACACTCCCTCCACCCCGAGTGCCCGCAGCATCGTGCGGAACTTCGCACTCGTCTCGGCCAGCTCCGCCGCCGGGTCCGAGTCCGCGACGATCCCGGCGCCCGCGAACAGCCGCACGACGCGGTCGCACACCTCGGCGCTGCGGATGGTCACGACCCATTCCCCGTCGCCGGAGCGGTCGGTCCAGCCCACCAGGCCGGAGTAGTACCCGCGGTCCCCCGGTTCCAACTCGGCGATCGCGTCCTGCGCCCGGCGCTCGGGCACCCCGCACACGGCGGGGGTCGGGTGCAGCGCCTCGGCCAGGCCGAGCGCGGACGACGTCGGAGCGTCCGGGTCGGACAGTCGCCCGGTGATCGTGGTGGACAGGTGCCACATCGTCGGGGTCGCGACCGCCTCGGGACGGGCGGGGACGTCCAGCTCCCGGCAGGAGCGGCCGAGCACCCCGGCGACCTGCGCGGCGACGTGCGCGTGTTCGTCCCGGTCCTTGGCCGAGTCGCGCAGTGCCGCGGCCCGGGCACGGTCCTCGGCGG
>NZ_KE387111.1:41460-51234 GCF_000430445.1 Saccharomonospora iraqiensis subsp. iraqiensis | reverse complement strand
GGTCGGTCAGCTCGGCGCCCGGCAGCAGCGCGGCGACCCGCCGCAGCAGCGCGTCCCGTTCGGGCCCGGTGACCGCGTCGGCGACGGTCCCCCACCCCCACCACGACCGTGTCCGTTCCGGCACGCGGCACCTCCGCTCCCACCTCGGCGTCGATCACGGGACCGTACCGGTGGTCCGTGCCGTGATCCACCGTCGCCGTCCGCGGTGGCGGACGCCCGAGCCCCGCCTGTGGCAGACTGGGTCGCGCATGACTTCTTTCCGTTACCGCCCCGCGGCGCGTCCTCGCGCGACGGCCCCGTCCGGGCCCCCGTCCCCGACGTCGCCCACCCGCGGGAGTTGATTTTCGATGCAGACACGTCAGACGCTGGAGCGCACCCTCACCGCCATCGACGGACGCGGGTACGGCTCCTACAAGCAGCTGCGCGGCACCTACGACCTCGGCCGCTTCCAGCTCTCGGTGGACAACGTGCAGGTCGACCCGTACGCGCCGCCGTCGAAGGCGCGCGCGATCGTGGACGCCGCCACCGCGGGCCTGCCCGCCGACCTGGTGGACACGCCGCTCAAGCGGGTCGCCGTGAGCGACTTCCTCACCCGGCGGTGTCACGACGCCACCCGGCGCGCGGCGCGTGAGTCCCGGGACGGCGGCGCCGTTTCGATCGGCGCCCCCGGGCAGGAGGTGCTGCCCCGCACCAGTGTGCTGGTCGCCGACGACCGCGTGGAGGCCCGGTTCGAGGTGGCGCTGCCCGCGAAGGGCCGCAGCGTCCTCGGCAAGGCCGCCTCCACCATCCTCACCCGGATCGTGCCGGAGATCGTCGAGTCGTCCCTGATCCACGCCAACCTGGACGCCGACGCGCTGCGCGCCCACGTGGCGCTGCACCTCGACCAGGAACACCTGCGCGCCCGGCTGGCCGAACGCGGGCTGGTCGCCTTCGTCGGCGACGGCGCGATCCTGCCGCGCCGCTCCGGGGACTCCGACCTGCCGATGGACGAGGGCGCGAAACCGTTCGACAGCCCGGAGTCGCTGCGGGTGTCGTTCGACCTGCCCAGCGGCCGCACGGTCACCGGCATGGGTGTGCAGGAGGGTGTCACGGTCATCATCGGCGGTGGCTACCACGGCAAATCCACCCTGCTGCGTGCCCTGGAACGCGGCGTCTACCCGCACCTGGCAGGCGACGGCCGCGAGTGGGTCGTCACCCGGCCGGACGCCGTCACGATCCGGGCCGAGGACGGCCGCGCGGTCACCGGGGTGGACATCTCCCCGTTCATCACCGACCTGCCCTCCGGCGCCGACACCACCCGGTTCACCTCCACCAACGCCAGCGGGTCCACCTCGCAGGCGGCGAACCTCGTGGAGGCCACCGAGACCGGCTCGTCGCTGCTGCTGATCGACGAGGACACCTCGGCGACCAACTTCATGATCCGCGACAACCTGATGCGCAGGCTCATCCCCGCCGAACGCGAGCCGATCACCCCGTTCGTGGACCGCATCCGCCCGCTGTACGAGGAAGCGGGCGTGTCCACGGTGCTCGTGGCGGGCGGTTCCGGCGCGTTCTTCGCCGTCGCCGACCACGTGATCGCCCTGGACGCCTACACCCCGCACGACGTCACCGACGCCGCCCACGACATCGCCGACGCCCCGCGCGAGCCGGACGGGAAGGCGGACCGGGAGAAGTCGGTGTTCACCGGTACGGCGGCACGGGTGCCCGCGGCCTCGGCGCTGCGGCCGAAGAACAAGACCAAGCCCGCCAAGGCGAAGGGGCGCGGCGCGGTGCAGTTCGGCACGCAGACCCTCGACCTGGGCGCGGTGGTCCAGCTGGTCGACCCGGCGCAGACCAACGCGGTGGCGCGGTTTTTGGACCGGCTCGCCGACGAGTTCGACGGCCGGCTCTCCCTGCGCGAGGCGATCGACGAAGTTTACGACCGCGTCGAGGAGGAGGGGCTGGACTCGCTGTCCCCGCACAGCGGCCACCCCGGCCACCTCGCGCTGCCCCGCCGCCAGGAGGTGCACGCCGCCCTGAACCGCTACCGGGGCCTGAAGGTCACCCCGCGCTCCTGAACATCGCCGGGGCTCGGTGAACCGGTCCTCTCCGGCGGCACGGTGAGGACGCGCGTGCCGCCCTCCGGGTCGCCACAGCCGGTGCCCCCGTCGGTCGCCTCGCGATCGACGGGGTGTCCCGGCTCGCCCGGCACACCCGCTGAGCCGAACCGCCTACTCCGTGGTGTGGTTCCACGGATCGAGCAGTTCCACCCCGGTACCGGAGAAGTCCTTGGTGTTGCGGGTCGCCAGCGGAACACCGTGCGAGCGACAGATCGCCGCGATCTGCGCATCCGCCATGCTGACCGCCAGGCCCTCCCGCTCCCGTGCCACGGTGATCTCCGCATAACAACCGGCCGCGGCGTCGTCGAAAGGGAGAACCCTGCCCCGGAAGTCCTCGGCGAACAACTCCTCCACCTTCACCACCAACTCGCGCTTGCGGCGACCGTCCGACAGGCGAGCCGCCCCATAGCGCAGTTCGGCCGCCGTCACCGCGGTGACGAAGACGTCCTCGGGCGGCATACGGTCCACCCACGCCATCACCCCGCGATCGGGCTCGGGGCGCATCAGCTCGGACACGACGTTCGTGTCGAGGACGGTCATTCCTCCAGCTCCGCGGCCCGCGCCGGTTCCGTCCGGGCGGGCGGCTCGATCGACAGGTCCCCACTCCCGGCGAACCTGCGGCGGATCCGTGTCGCCATCCCCTCATCGGAGGAAGGCCGCGTCAACGCCCGGCGCAGGATGTCACGCACCTCCGCCTCCATCGACCGGCCGTGCTCCGCCGCGCGAACCCGCAGCTCGGCCTTCAGTTCGTCGTCGAAGTCCCGCACCGTCAACGTCGCCATATCCACCCCTCCACGCTGTCACTGCTTTCAATGCTAACACGAACGGTCGCTCCGAGCCGCTGTTCCTTCCCAGAGGTGGTGATGCCGTGGGATCCCGTCGACGGCGAACCCGAACGAGCACGGATGTCGTCGGCCGATTCGCGCATTCCCGACGCACGCTCCGCCGCGGTGGAGGTGCGCCCGGTGATGGAGGAGTCCGGGGAGGACCCGTGATCACCCTGTCGCCCCGCTGTCGTTGGGCAGCCCGACCGTGTCCCGCAACGCGTCCCCGGAGTCGCTCGGCACGGTCCCCACAGTGGCCTCCACCGGGCCGAGCCGGCGACCACAGTCCGGTTCCCGAGCGGGATCGCAGGATTCGAAGCGGGTGACGCCACCGAAGTTCCCGGTCCAGACCGTCCCGGCGGGGCCGACGGTCGTCGCGGCGTAGAAGCTGTTGCTTGTGGGGAAGGCGGTGGTCTCCACGGTCAGGGCGACCTCGCCGGTGTCCCAGTCCAGACCTTCGAGAGTCCAGACGCCGTCGCGCGTCCCGATCCCGTAGAGCATGTCCGTCGCGGCGCTCATGGTCGGGATCCCGTTCGGGATCGCCACATCGGGGTTCGACCACACCACGTCGCACGTCCTGCTCTCCGGATCCCACGCGACCCGCTGGATGCCGGCGGGGGCGTTGCCGGGCAGCCCGGACAGCAACTGCGAGTACGGCGCGACCCGGGACGGCAACCGGCGCAGGACCGGGTCCAGCCGCTGGAGGTTGTTCACCACCACGGCACTGTTGCCACGGACCAGGACCGACTGCTCCGACAGGGAGCGGTCCGCGTCCCCGTCCCCGAACGTCACCGGCACCTCGCAGGCGATGCGGCGGTCGGCCCCTTCCCTGATCGGCTCCCAGCCCGCGGGGACCTCGTCGCGCCACATCAGCACCAGGTGCATCAGTTCTTGCCCGTCGGTGATGACCACGAATCTGTCGTCCCCGGGTGCGGTGCCCATCAGCGTGGGGGTCGAACCGGATCCGGCGCCGAGGCGGCCGCCACCGGAGCTGCCCGCACCGGCGTACCCGGAACGCCAACGTTGCGCGAGTTCGGCACCGTCCCAGTCGATCCGGTACATCGCACGGCTGGTGACGACGTAGAGGCCGCCGTTCTCGTCCGCGGCGATCGAGTTCGAGACCGTCTCGACCTCGCCGTCGGGCCCGCCCGCGCAGTCCTGGCCGTTGATCGGGAAGGTGCGCAGGTGCTCGGCCGTCATGCGTTCGGGACTGCGGGGCACCACGCCGACCATGCCCTTCTCGGTGGTGAAGGCGATGTGCCCGTCATAGGTCATCGTGAGGCCGACGAGCTGGTCGTCATCGCCGCAGAGTGCCTCCGCGGGAAGGTCGAATCGGCGCAGCAGTGCGATGGTCGAGTCCCGGCGCCCCGGGTCGGCGTCCCCGTAGACCTCGAGCGCCGTCGCCTGTCCGACGTGGAGGCGGTTGTCGGCATCGACGAGGTTGTACGCCCCGGACACCGAGTTGGTGCCCGGCCCGGCCCCCTCCTCAAGCTGAGGAATGTACTTGTCGATCACCGTGACCGTCTCGGGGTCGATCTTGAGGATCTCGTTGGTGAACCCCACGGTCGACGCCCAAATCACCCGGTCACCGTCGGGGTACTCCGGCGAGAACGACAACACGATCGGCGCGGACGCGACACCGTCGTGGTCGACGTTGATCCGCTCGGCAGGCCCGGTCGGGCCCGGGAACGGGGAGGAGGCCTGGGCGTAGGAGTTCCGATGGTTTCCGGGCCACGGCGAGTCCGCCAGGTGGGGATTGCACGCCGGCTCGGCGGCGCCGACGGCCACCGGGGGTCGGCAGTCCTCGGGAGCGGAGGCGGCCGGCGTGGCGGGCCCGGCGAACGCGACCGGCGCGGCGAGCGACAGGGCCGAGAGCGCAGCCAGGGTGGTCAACGGGAGGGAGGTACGCACATCGCGGTCCTTGGATCGGTACGAGCTCCGTGGTCACGGACATCGGTACCGTCGGCACGGGCGGTGTGTCGCACTCCGCCGATCGTTTCCCGTCGACAGCGCCACGCTCGTGGCAACGAACCGGCCGTCGATCGGTTACGGGGTCGGGTCGGCACTCTCCCCCGCCACGAGGACCGGGAATTCCGGGGCCGGTAGCTGCCCCGGCACTTGCCTGATTCATGCTACGGTGCCGTCGATGTTCCAGTTCCTCGTCATCTTCAGCTGACGGTCCTGCGACCCGCCCCTCGCAGATCCGAGTGCCGACCCGGGCGGGTTTCCGGGCGCCGTTCCGGCGCAGGACCGTGTCAGCCCGCGCGCCCATCCCGCGTTTCCTGTCATTCGTGGTGGCGCGCCGTGCCTCGGAGATGACGTGTCAACCGAACAATTGTCCTATCGGGCGGCGCTGCGGGAGCGGCACGTCGCGCGTTCGTTCCTTCCGAACATCCTGGGCCGCTTCTCGCTCGCGATGTCCGGGCTCGCTCTGGTGCTGCTGCTGGAGTCCGGAGGTGGCTCGTTCGCGGTGAGCGGCGCCGTCACGGCCGTTCTGGGGATCGCGAACGTGGTGGCGACACCGTGGCGGGCCCGGGCCATCGACCGTTTCGGGCAGACAGGAACCATGTCCATCCTCGGCGCGATCCATACGGTGGTCGTCGTCGGGTTCGCCGCGCGGCCGGAGGCCGGGTTACCCGTCCTGCTGTTCCTCGGCGTCGTCGCCGGAGCGTCGATTCCCCCGTTCGGCTCCACGATGCGGGTGCTCTGGTCCGATGCGCTGGCCAGCGGGCCGATGCGCACTCGCGGTCTCAGCCTGGACACGGTCGCCGAAGAGGTGATCTTCGCCGTGGGCCCCTTGGTCTCCGCGGTCCTCACCACGCTCACCGGTCCGGTACTGGCACTGTCCGCCTCGGCCGGATGCGTCGCCGTCGGCACGGTTCTTTTCGTGAGCAGCCCGCTCTCCCGACACCGGAACGGACTCCGGACACGGGCACCGACTTCCGCACGGACCGCGGCGACACCGTTGCGCACGCCCGGTTTTCCCCCGGTGGTTCTGGCCATCATGGTTCCGGGTGTCATCCTCGGCGCGGTCGAGATCGCGGCCCCCGCCCTCGGCGCCGCGGAAGGGGCCACGGTGCTCCCGGGTGTCATCCTCGCCCTGTTCGCCGGCTCCAGCGCACTCGGTGGCCTGCTGTACGGCCGGGTGACTCCCCGCGCATCGATCGAACGACAGCTGCTCGTCCTCGGTGCGTGCCTGATCGGGACCAGCGCGGCCGCCGGGATCATCGGCTCCACCGCGGTACTCGTGGTCGGCATCGGTGTGATGGGCGCCTTCGTCGCCCCGTTACTCATCACCGGGTACATCGCCGCGGACACCCGCGTCGACTCCCACGCCCGGACGGAAGCGAACGGTTGGATCACCACCTCGGTCAACCTCGGCGCCGCAGCCGGCTCCGGCCTGTTCGGAGCTCTCACCGGAACCGCCACACCCGGTACCGCACTCGCGCTCTGCACGGCCGCCGCCGCGACCGTCCTGGTCGCCGCCGCTCCGCGACTGGTGAGCAACGACCGACTCTCCCGACACGACGGTGACACCGTGGAAACCTCCGGCGAATCGGCGGGTTGAGCTCCGGCAAAGCGACCACGATCGGGGCGGGGCGTCGGTAGGATTCCGCCATGCCGTCCCTGCGCGACACCTTCTCGCTGGACGAACTGAAGGGCACGCAGGAACGGTCTCTGGCGATCTCGCTCGCCGTGCTCTACCTCGGCACCGGTCTGTCGTACTCGTCGCTGGCGATCTACCTGAACCTGCACGTCGGCCTCAGCCCGTCGGTCTACGGGGTGGGCATGGGTGTCGCCGCGGTACTGGGCCTCGTGTCGGGGCCGTTGGCCGGGAGGCTGGCCGACCGTCGCGAGGGCCACCGGATCTACCTGGCACTGGTGTGGACCATGGGCGTGGCGACCCTGGCCCTCACCGTGTCCCCGGCCTGGCTCGCACTGGTGCTGCTGAGTGTGCTGACGGTGTGCGGCCGGGGCGGCGCGGCGGTGATCGGAGCGTTGATCGGACGGGCGGTCGACGAGGAGCGCCGGGTGCGCTACCGGGCCGTGGTCAGGACACTGAGCAACGTCGCGATGGTCGCCGGGCTCGGTCTCGGCGCGCTCGTGCTCGCGTGGGGTTCGCTCACCGCGTTCCGGGTGGGCTTCGTGGTGGAGGCGGCGACATTCCTGGTCGCGGGGCTGCTGGTGCGGCTCGCCGGAGCGCGCCTCGCGCCGGCACAGGCCCCTCTCCCGACTCCCCGACCAACGCCGGAGGGCCGCTCCGGGGCACTGCGGGACCGCCGGTTCGCGCTGCTGACCGCGTGTCACGGCGTGCTGATGCTGCCGGAGTCGATGCTCACCGTCGCCCTGCCCCTGTGGGTGGCGACGCAGATGCACGCCCCGCTGTGGCTGGTGTCGGTGGCTCTGGTCGTGCAGACAACGGGCACGGTACTGCTGCAGATCCCGGTGAGCCGCCGCATCACGGATGTGCCGGCAGCGGCCCGCGCGGGCAGACGCGGTGCCGCGCTGTTCGCCGCGGCGGCGCTGCTGTTCCCGGTGGCCGCGCTGGCCGACCACGGGCCTGCCGCCGTCGCCACGGTGCTGGCCCTCGCGCTCGTCCTCGTCGGCGGCGACGTCCTGTATGCGGCCTCGTCCTGGGGCATCCTGTACGGGCTGGCGCCGGAGTCCTCGCTCGGGCAGTACCAGGGTTTCTACAACATCGGGTTCGACCTGAGCATGATCACCGGCCCGGTGCTGTTCGCCTGGCTCGTGGACAGCGGCATGCAACTGGGCTGGCTCGGGCTGAGCGCGCTGTTCCTGCTCGCAGGACTGGCTCTGATGCCCCTCACCGCGCGGCACACCGCGCCGGCTCCCGCCGCGGCGGACTGACCGGTGAGCCAACCCGACGTGGCAACGCCGACCGCGGTGATGAGCACGAACCACGAGACCGCCCGGCCTCCGGGCCGATTCGGCCGGACAGTCATTCCATGTCGGTGCCGACGACGTCGTAGACGAGGTGGGTCGCCCGCGGCGACTCGGTGACCTCCCGTTGGACCAGCGTCGTCCGGCCGACGAGGTCGAACAGCCGCGTGCCACCACCGAGCACCACGGGCGACAGGTGGATACGGAGCTCGTCGACCAGTCCCGCCGCCAGGCTCTGGTCGAGGACGTTCGCACCGCCCATGACGACGACGTCGTTGTCGCCCGCGCTCGCCCGGGCCCGGTCGACGGCGTCCGCCACGCCCCCGGTCACGAATCGGAACCTCGAGGCGAGCCGCACCTGACCGGGCGGTTCGTGGGTGACGACAAAGCACGGCGGTGCGGCAGACTGATCCTGGTCGTGTCCGTACCCGACATCGTCGGACCACCCGTGCGGGCCGTCCACGATGTCGAACAGCCGCCGCCCCATCACCACGGCGCCGGTCGTCTCGAAGCCGCGCGCCAGCACCGCCTCGTCGACGGTGGAGCGGGGCTCCTCCAGCACCCACGCGTGGATCGCCTCACCGCCGATGCCGAGGCCGTGCTCGAGATCCACGCCCGGTGCCGCGACGTACCCGTCGAGGGACATCGAGATATCAGCGACCACCCTGCTCATACCCACTCCTTCGGACCCGTCGTTCCGCACGACCGCGCGCCCGCTGAACGGCGACCTTTCCGTCTCTGCTTCGGCGATTCCGTTATCTGGAACTTCATCAAGTCAAGCACACTTCACTTGGGCACCGCGTCGCGTCAGCGGCAATTGGCGTACTACGCGTCTCGGGGTGGTACGGCCCGCACCGCGCGTCTTACCCCGATCGTGCCGTACTCACGATTGGGCCGGACCCGGCCGGGTACACCGCCGGCAATCGTCCTGTTTCCGCTCTCGGCCGGGTCCGGGTCGCACGCATGAGGCTACGCACTCGTGAGCGGAGGTTCTGTGCAGCATCTCGTCCTGCTCGCCACGGGCGGCACGATCGCCACCCGCGAGGCCGAGGGCGGCCGCCGGGTGGAGGTCGGCGCCGCCACTCTCGCCGAGGCCGCCGGGTCGGTGTTCGACCTCGGTGACCTCGACGTCCGGCCCCGGGACCTCGCCGGCATCCCCAGTTTCGCCGCGACCGTGCCGGATGTGCTCCGGCTCGCGGACGCGGTCGCCGAGGCCGCCGCCGAAGTCGAGGGGGTCGTGCTCACCCACGGCACGGACACGCTGGAGGAGGTGGCGTTCCTGCTGGCGCTGACCCACTCCGGCCCGCGACCCGTGGTGCTCACCGGCGCGCAGCGGCCGTTCGACGACCCCGCTCCGGACGGCCCGCGCAACCTGGCCGTCGCGCTGCGCTGGGCCGCCTCCCCCGAGGCGGTGGACACCGGGGTCACCGTCGCCTTCGCCGACGAGATCCTCCCGGCGGTCGGCGTCCGGAAGTCGCACACGCTCGCGCTGCACGCCTTCGACGCCCCGGGATACGGCCCGGTCGGACACGTCGACGAGGCCGGGTTGCGCCGACGTGGTGCGCCCCGCCCGCACCCGCTGCTCCCCGCCGGCACGTCCGAGCTGCCGCGGGTCGACGTGTTCCCCCAGTACCTCGGGGCGGATGCCTCCGCGCTGGAGCACGCGGTCGCCGGGGGCGCACGCGGTGTGGTGGTGGCCGGGTTCGGCTCCGGCAACACGACACCCGCGACCACACGCGCCTGCCTGCGACTTCTGGCGCAGGGCGTTCCCGTCCTGGTCACCAGCCGCACCGGGGCGGGACCGGTCGTCGGCCTCTACGCGGGGGCCGGTGCGGATCTCGCCGCGGCGGGCGCGGTCTTCGCCGGTGATCTCTCCCCGTGGCAGGCGCGGCTGCTCCTCGCGTCGGCGCTGGTGGCGGAGGGCGAACCGGGTGCGGCGGCACGCCGTT
>NZ_KE387111.1:22231-41360 GCF_000430445.1 Saccharomonospora iraqiensis subsp. iraqiensis | reverse complement strand
CGGCGGCACGCCGTTGCCGCGACTGGCTGCGCGCGACCGGGGTGGTCGCGTCCGGACGGACGGCGGACGGGTGACGGGCCCGCCACGCCCGGGGGCGGGGAGGAAACACCGTTCCCCCCGGGACGGCGTACAGGAAAGGACGTGAGTGCGATGGCCAAGGAGATTCTGGTGGCCTACGGCGTCGACGTGGACGCGGTCGGCGGCTGGCTCGGCTCCTACGGGGGCGAGAACTCGCCGTGCGACATCTCCCGGGGGCTGTTCGCCGGTGAGGTCGGCGTGCCCCGCATGATGGAAATGTTCCGCCGGAAGGAGCTGCGTACCACCTGGTTCTGGCCGGGCCATTCGATCGAGACCTTCCCGGGCGAGTTCGACGCCTGCGTCGGTGCGGGACACGAGATCGGCGTCCACGGCTACAGCCACGAGAACCCGATCGCGATGAGCCGGGACCAGGAGTCGGCCGTCCTGGACCACTGCATCGACCTCATCGAGACGCGCACCGGCACGCGACCAACCGGCTACGTGGCGCCGTGGTGGGAGTTCTCGTCCGTGACGAACGAACTGCTGCTGGAGCGCGGCATCAAGTACGACCACTCCCTGATGCACCGGGACTTCGAGCCGTACTACGTGCGAGCCGGCGACAGCTGGACCCCGATCGACTTCGAGCGCCCCGCCGCGGACTGGATGAAGCCGTTGCGGCGCGGCGAGGAGACCGACCTGGTCGAGATCCCCGCGTCCTGGTACCTCGACGACCTTCCCCCGATGATGTTCATCAAGGCCAGTCCCAACAGCCACGGCTTCGTCAGCCCGCGGGAGCTGGAGACGATGTGGCGGGACCAGTTCGACTGGATCCACCGCGAATCCGACTACGCCGTGTTCACCATGACCGTGCACCCGGACGTGTCCGGACGCCCGCAGAATCTGCTCATGCACGAACGCCTCATCGACCACATCAACGGTCACGACGGCGTCCGCTGGGCCACCTTCGACGAGATCGCCGACGACTTCCTCCGGCGTCGCCCCCGCCGCTGACGCCACCGGGGTGCGCCGCGCCGCCGGAGAACCGGCGACGACGGATACGCGTCGCCATCCCCTCGCCTGACGAAGGCCTCGTCAGTGCCTCCCGGAGGAGGGCGCGCACCTCCGCCTCCCTCGACCGCCCGTGCTCCGGACCGGATGCCGATGTTGACCTTCAGGCGGCATGAACCTCCACGATGTGCCGGTGTCGAGCGAAGAAAGATTGCCGGTACGGTTCTTCGGATGGCTGGGTGGTGCGCTTTTCTTCCAACTCGGTGATTCCGTTCTCCGGTTCGCCATCGGGTGGTCCGCTGCCGCACATGGGGGCATGTGGGCCGGTATCGCACTGTCCGCGACCGTGTTGCCCCGAACCGCGCTGATGCTGATCGGGGGCGCTGTCAGTGATCGGGGTTCCCCGCGTACCGTACTGATCCGCGCCGTGGCCGTGATGATTACAGCTTGTCTGGCGTTCGCTGCGATCACATTCGCGATCGGAGTTCCGTTATGGCTGCTCATCCTGTTCGGCCTGCTGATCGGCACCACGGATGCCTTCTCGTATCCTTCGAACGGCTCGATGCCGCGACTCCTGGTCGGAACCGACCTCCTGCCCCGCGCTCTGGCGATGCGGCACAGTGGTACGCAACTGATCACGCTACTCGGCGCGCCGACAGGTGGTTTTCTGGTCGCGTGGGTCGGGATGACCGGCGTTGCCCTTCTGGACGCGGCGACGTTTGCCGTGCTGCCCTGCGCTCTGCTCTTGCTGCGGCCGAATCCCGTGGGTCAGCCATCACAACGAAAGTCAAGCGTGTTTCGGGACGCCATCGATGGTGTTGGGCTCGTGGTCCGGGATCCTCTGCTGCGCCCGGCACTGCTCCTGACAGCCGTCGTGGCCTCGGCAGCCATTCCGGTAGCGACCCTGCTTGTGCCGTTGCTCGCACGGGATCTCGGTCTTTCCGCCGGTGCTGCCGGACTCATCGTGAGTGGCGAGGCCGGCGGCTCGATCCTGGTCGCTCTCACGGTGTCCAAGTACGGTGCCTTCTCTCGTCCCGGCCTCGTCGCCCCGATCGGCCTGGCGATCACGGGGGTCGGTGTTGCCACCCTCACCGGTGTGGCTGCCCTACCCCTACTGGTCCTTGCCGCAGTGATCTCCGGGCTCGGGCTGGGGCTCTTCGTGTCTCACGTCGGCCCTCTGATGCTCGGTTCGAGCCCCGATGGCTATCTCTCCCGGGTCCAAGCCGTCATCGGCCTTGCCCAGGGCGGTTCCTTGTTGGTGAGCAACAACGCACTGGGTGGAATAGCGCACGCGACATCTCCGGACATCGCAGCCTTGGTGTGCGCCGCGTTCTTGTTCCTCGCGGCTGTCGCTGCGGCCATCTCGAGACCGATCCGATCAAGTCGCCTGTACCGCCCGATCGACGAACTCGGATCCCGCGAGACCTGACCCGACACGACAGCAAGCTCCCTGGGCCACAAGGGCATTACCGTCTACGTGAGCGGTTCCCGCGACGAACTGCCCGGAGCACTGTAATCGATGTGGCGCGCTCCCCGAGTGACATTGACGGGCGTGGGCGGGTGCTGTTGATGCGGCGGGCCGGCTCCGCCTACGCCGACCGCAGACTCGCGTTCCCGGTGGTCACCGCATCGCGCGCCACTGCTCGACGAGCGCGGGCAGCTGCGCGCGGAGGAAGGCGAAGAACTCCGCGGTTTCGAGCAGACGTGCGGCGGCCCGCTCGTCGTCGGCCGCGTTCGCGCCGTCGGCGAGGAGCGCTTCGAGGGTCCGGAGCGTGTCCTCCTGGCCGACGGTGGCCTCGACCCAGGCGTCGGGACGGACCGCGTAGACGAGTTGCCGGTCGCCGCGCCGGGTGGTGTCGACCAGGTGGAGGGTGCGCAGCATCTTGGCGCCGTTCGAAATGGCCGAGGGCCCCACCTCCAGACGTGTGGCGAGCTCGCTCGCGGTGAGCGCCCCGTCGGGCGCCGCCATGAGGGTGGCGAACATCCGGGCGGACATCCTCGGCCAGCCCGAACGCGCCAGCATCTCGGCGAACCGCTCGACGAACCTGTCGACGTCCCCTGCCATCAGTGGTCCCTCCTCGTCGGATCGGGATGACCGGACTCTATTACTTCACAAATTTCATGAACCATGTGTAGCGTATCGCCATGGCACCGGCGATCCGGCTTCACCAGGTCTCCAAGTCCTTCGGTCGTGCGCGGGCTCTCGCCGGCCTCGACCTGACCGTCCACCGGGGCGAGGTGCACGGGCTGCTCGGCCCGAACGGAGCGGGCAAGTCGACGGCGATCCGCGTGCTGCTGGGGATGCTCCGTCCCGGCGCGGGCGGTGCCACGGTGCTCGGGCGGGACCCGTGGTCGGCGGCACCCGAGTTGCACCGGCGACTGGCCTACGTGCCGGGGGACGTGAGCCTGTGGCCGAACCTCACCGGGGGCGAGGTGATCGACCTGCTCACCCGCATGCACGGCACCGGGAGCCGCGCCCGGCGCGACGAGTTGATCGAACGGTTCGAGCTGGATCCCGCCAAGCGGTCGCGCACGTACTCGAAGGGCAACCGACAGAAGGTCGGCCTGGTCACGGCGTTCAGCCTGGACGCCGATCTGCTCGTCCTCGACGAACCGACGTCCGGACTCGACCCGCTGATGAACGAGGTCTTCAAGGAGTGTGTCCGCGAGGCCAACCGCGCCGGGCGGACGGTGCTGCTGTCCAGCCACATCCTCTCGGAGGTCGAGCAGTTGTGCGGGCGGGTCAGCATCGTCCGCTCCGGCCGCACGGTCGACGCCGGTTCACTGGCCGAACTACGGGCGCACGCCGCCACCATGGTCACCGCGACCCTGGCGACGGCACCCGACGACCTGTCCGGGATCGAGGGCGTGCGGGACGTCGTCGCCGACGGCACCCGGATCACCGTCACGACGACGCGGTACGACGCCTTGATGACGTGTCTGGCACGGGCGGGCATCGAGTCCCTGACGGTGACCCCGCCGACGCTGGAGGACCTGTTCCTGCACTACTACCCCACCACCACGACCACGGAGCCCGTCCGATGAGCACACTGACCGGCACCGCGGGAATGCTCGAGCTCACCCTCCGCCGGGAGCGGATCCATGCCCCCGCCTGGTACGGGTTGTCCGCGCTGCTGGTGGTCGTGGTCGGCGCCGGGATCCTCGGGACCTACCCGACCGACGCCGCCCGCGCAGACCTGGCCGCCACCGTCAACGCCGACGCCGGAGAGCTGTTCCTCATCGGCCCGATGGTCGGCACCGACATCGGTGGTCTCCTCCTCTGGCGCACGCAGGGAATCGCGATCATCTTCCTCGCGCTGGCGTCCCTCATCGTGGTCGGACGCAACACCCGGGCCGACGAGGAGAACGGCACCGCGGAGATGCTCGGCGCCGCCGCCCTCGGACGGGCCGCACCGCTGAGCGCCGCCCTCACGGTCGCCGCCGCAGGCTCCGTGAGCGCGGGCCTCGTCGTCGCCATCGGGTTCACCGCACTCGGCGCGGACCCCGTCGGCAGCGCGTTCGCGGGTGCCCAGGTGATCGTGCTCGGACTGCTGTTCGCGGGCATCGCGGGGCTCGCCGGGCAGCTCCTGCGGACCAGCCGGGCCTCCACCGGCCTCTCGGTCACCGTCCTGGCGGTGCTCTACCTCGTCCGCGGCGCCGTCGACGCCACCGGAGGTAGCCACTGGACATCACCACTGGGCTGGGTCGCCGCAGTACGGCCCTACGCCGACAACAACGTCGTCCCCCTGCTCCCCGCTCTGGCCCTGGCCGGTGTCTGTACCGCCCTCGGCCTGCGGGCCGCCTCCCGCCGCGACCTCGGCGCGGGGCTGCTTTCCGACCGTACGGGGCGGTCCCATGCCGCACGCGTACTGCGCGGACCGCTGTCGCTCGCGCTGCGGACCAGCCGGGGAACCATCCTCGGAGGCAGCGCGGCCGCGGCTCTGCTCGGACTGCTGATCGGCTCCGTCGCGTCCACCGTCGATGAGCAGGTCAGCCTCGACCTCGGCGGCACCGGCCCGGGGCTCGCCCCGGTCACCCTCCACCTCGCACCCCAGATCATCACCGTCCTCGCCCTGGTCACCCTGCTCCGCGCCCGGGGCGAGGTCACCAGCGGCAGAGCCGAAATGCTCCTGGCCGGTCCGCTGCACCGCGCCCGGTGGCTGCTCGCTCACGCGGCCACGGCCGGCATCGCCACTCTCGCCACCCTCACCGGCCTCGGGCTCGGACTGGGCATCGCGCACGCCGGAGCCGACGGCGACGCCACCGAGATCGCCCTCTGGACTTGGGCGGCCGTCGTCCGCGCCCCGGCCGTGTGGCTGCTCACCGCGCTGACCGCCGTGGTCCTGGCCCGCGCGCCCCGCTTCGCCGCCGCCTCCGGATTCACCGTGCTCGGGCTGCTCCTGGCACTCGAATTCGGGGCGGAACTGCGACTCCTCCCACCGGAAGCCCTCGGCCTCTCCCCCTTCGCACTGGTGCCCCAACTCCCCGAGGGGGCGGACAACCTCGGGGGCACCGCCGCCCTGCTTGCGGTCACCGCGGCACTCACCGCATTAACGGCCCGACTCGTTCGCCGTCTGGATATTCACTGATACGGCACCGTGCTTCTCATCTGCGTGCCATCAACCACTCGTCACCGCGTTGCACGGCGATCATCTTCGTCGGATCGACACCGTCGATCGATGCCGCGGGGAACCGCACCGGTTCAGGCTCCCCTCTCGCGACCCCCGTATCGCGGCAGGGGAGCTGGGTTGCCTTCCCGATCGAGGTCACCGCACGAGGATCAACGGTTTCCGTAGTGGCCCTCACGTGATAGTCCTCGCCGCCGAAGGTCACCACATCCACGCAGGCCGAATGCCCACCCATTGAACTCTCACATCCGACCACCGTCCACGCCGTCACCACCAACACCGAGGCGGCGGTCACGAAACCCCTCCTGAACCCCCCCATTCGTCGCCTCCTCTCGCATACCGACTCGCCACACAGGTATCGGCGAGTTCTGATCGTGCGTGCGGAGCCAAGCCTGGCAGGAATGTCCGCCACAGCGTTGACCATGAAACCTGCGCAACGAAGCTGCTTTCCGGCGCGCTGTCCGCTGGCATCTCCAGAACCGGGCGACGCCTCGAGGATGCGGAACAGTTCTAGCCGCTGCCTTTCTTCGTTTCTCCCTTACGGTCTTCGAGTTCCTTACTCACTCGATCTAGCTTGGCAGGGGCAATGTAGAGAAATTCAAGGATTGCATCGGTGAACTCGGTGGCTGCGATAATGTCAGCATTAGTCACATCGATACCGCTTTCGTGTGCCCCGATATTTCCAAGGTGGCGCAGGTAAACCGCCATCCCCACAAAGACATCCGGGAGATTCTCCTGCCTGGCCAAATCCTTCAGGCGCTCGCCAAGATTCGCTTTCCTGCCGATCCCATTTTCAGTACAAATAGCTTCTAAGGTGCGTCGCAAACCAAGGGCGTAATAGGAGGCGTCAACAGCCTTGACTTTCTGCGCTTTTTCGAGCTCAACTTTCACCCGCGACGGAAGGAAAGACAGGTCTCGCTGCTCGGGGTATACCGTGCGATAGGAGACATCCTCAGGATTCATCCAATCGCTGTACACGTAGGTGCTGAGCGTGAGCTCTTTACACCATTTGCAGCGTTGCACGAAAAGGTTTTGGCTCCATTCGTAGCGGCGGTCCCAAGCGTCCTCCGATCTTTTCTCGATGGCCTCATCCAGAACTCTTTCGAGAGTGTCCGATGCGCCACAGTGTCTGCAGTTCATCAAGGGATCTCACTCTCCTAACGTAGCAGTGCGCTGTATGCGATACTTTAGATCGGTCCAGACAGAGGCGTCGTTACGCTTGTAACTCAAACGTTACTCCTAAGCTGCTCGTCGCCTGCATCGACGCCTATTCCCGCCACCTCCGTAGCGGTGTCGACTACAGGAAGGCTTTACGCAGTCATCATCTAAAGAGCTCCTAACGTATTCGGGTGGGGAGTCGGTGCCAGGAGATAACGCTTGTGGCGAGGGTGAGGAGGCCGTGGTGGATGTCGGTGCGGCGTTCCCACCGGGTGGCACGACCCAGCGCACGGCCTGGTTGGTGTCGCGGCGGCTGATCAACGGGCGGATCCCCCGTCGCCGCCGCGCGTCGCGCTACGTCGTAGCCCCGGTCGGCCACGAGGACGTCGGGTCTTCGGCGGGGTCTGCCTCGCCGTCCCCGTACCAGTGAAATGGCTTCGACCAGCGGCAGGAGTTGGGTGACGTCGCCTGCCGTTGCCGCCGGTGAGACGCACCGCGAGCGGGATGCCGCCGCCGTCGCAGATCACATGGTGCTTGGAGCCGGTCTTGGCCCGGTCGACCGGGCTCGGCCCCGTGTCCGGGCCCCCTTTTCGCGCGCACGTGCGAAGCATCCACACAGGCCCGAGACCAGTCGATTACGGCCGCGGCGTTCAGTTCGGCCAGCAACACCTCGTGCAGCCGGTCGAACACCCCGGCGTCCTGCCAGTCCCGCAACCGCCGCCAGCACGTCATGCCCGAGCCGAAGCCCAACTCCTGCGGCAGGTCCTCCCACCCGATCCCGGTGTAGAGCACAAACACGATGTTCTGCAACACCTGCCGATCCGGCAACGGCTTCGGCCCCGTCCTGCCCGCCGGACGCACCGGCAACAACGGCTCAATCCGCGACCACAACTCATCCGACACGACCCACGGCGCAGCCGCACCAAGATCATCTCAAACCAAGATCATCAATGTGTTAAGGGCTCTCCGGGCCTCAACGAGGATGGTCCAGAGTGGCACTGCCGTCACAACACATTTCTACCAGAGCCAGCCGCCATCTCGTCTTCCCGATGACAGCGCTCGCTGGACGTTGCTCCATATGCAATTGGTGGGTAACTAAATTTCGTGTCCACTCAGCCGACCTTGAGCAGTCCCATGCGGGTTGCCAGGCCGCGCGCCTCGCGGGCGACCGCTTGCCGCCGCGCGCGCTCCACCATCGTGGACACGATCTCGCGGACGAACGTGTTGCTCCTGGTCCGTACCGGACCAAGCGTCTCCGCCTGTGCGATCAGCCCGATCACGTCTTCGTCCGGCCGCCGTAGTCCCCACAGGGCACGGGCGTAGTCGATGAAGTAGGTGGTGCGGCGTGAGTTGATTTCGAGGTCACTGGGGTGGATCGACTCCGCGAGCGTGGCGGCCGCCGCGTAGTTCCCGCTTTCGAGCGCCGCCGACATCCGCCACAGGACCACGTTGGCCGGGGTGAACAGCAGGTGATGCCGATTACCGTCCTCGACATGCTCGGCGAGCCCCTCAGCCTCGTCGAGCGCGGCGGACGGGTCCCCACCGATCACAGAGTTGATGAATCCCGTGGTGAGCGTCAGCGCACCGCGGACGTCGACCGACTCCTCAGGCACGATCTCGAGCGCATTGGCGGCGAGCACACCGGCGCGGCGGTGCGCACCGAGGCCCGAGCACGCTTGGGCGCGGGCGAAGGCGGCGAGCGAGATCCAGTGCGGATCACCGAGCCGCTCGGCGGCCTCGTGCCCCCTGTCCGCCGCGATCCACGCGAGGTCCAACGCACCCAACCCCTTGACCAGCAGCGAGGTGGTGTGCGCGACGCTCACGAGCGCCCGGAGCGCTTCCGCCTGCCGCGCGTGCGTATGGAGGGCCGTGATCAGGGGCGGCAGTCGGTGACCCACCTCGGCCATCTGGTTCGCTTGCCGCATCGCCGCGACCAACTGTGTCTCGGCGACGAGCGACGAGAGTTCGCCTTGCGGCGGATTGTCGTTGAGGTCGCTGTCGAGTAGTGCGGCACGGATCGCGGGGACGGTGCTGTCGGCGTCCGGGTCGCGTATCTCGAGTCCGTCACCGGTGATGTCGGCGAGGCTGACCCGCAGCGTGTCAGCGATCGCGACCAGGGTGCTTCGTCGCTCGACCGCGGCCTTCCCGTTCTCGATCTTCGACAGGTAGCCCTTCGACAGGCCAGCGAGGCCGGCGGCTTGCTCAAGCGTCAGGCCCCGCCAACGGCGTAGGCGCCTGATGGTTACCCCAATCGTGTCCATGTTGGCGACCATACCCGCTGAGTTTCCTGTGAGGAAACATTCAGCGTGTCGCGCCGCATACCTTCCGTGCACACAAGTCCGAGAAGCTGAGCATGGAGGGGACACCGATGATTCGCCACTGGTGGCAACCCGCCAAAGGACGGCGCCACGCTTACAACCGCACCACCGTTATCCCCGGTGCAGACCAAATGTTCACCGCGTTGTGCGGCACGGAGGTCGCTCCTACCGCGAGCGACTTCGGTCTGGACGGGCCGCCGAGTCCGACCTGCTGGCAGTGCGACCGCGAAATCCGCGTCCGCGACGGCTGGCCCGCCGAGCAGATCCCGTCGCTGGCCGCGGTGGAGGCGATGCCGTGATCAACCGCGACCGCGAACTGCTGGCTCGTATGGCCACGGTCAACCGCACGCTCGGTGGCGTGGCGGTGGAACTGATGGCCCGCCAGGACGGCGGCGAATTGCCCGCCGAGGAACTGCACGAGGTGGGCATCGCCCTGCGCGATCTGGCCGATGACCTGGTCGGCCGCGCCGCCGACCTGCGCGGCCACACACTCCACCGCACCACCGAGGAGCCCCGCTGATGCCCCGACACGCGCTGCTCGCCCGCTCCGGCCCCGAGAGCCCCGCTGAGATCACTCTGCGCCTTCCTCCGATGCACTCCGCCGACACCGCGGTGATGTATCGACTGCCCGACTACTGGTCCTGGCCCGTGCTCGACCCGGACGTCGAGGCCGACCGGGCCAGGAGTGCGCTACGGCAGCGCACCGACCCGCCGGTGGACGTGCTGCGTCGCGTCCTCGACGGACTCCGCGCCCTGAACTGAGACCCCGCCCGGTGCGCTCCTCCCCGACTGCCGCGCCGGGCGGCCCTGTCCCTGATGAAAGGCGTCCACCCGCGCTATCCCCGTGCAGCCGGTGACCACAGCCTCCGGTCGGCGCGGATCGAGCGCCCCCGAGCCACGCATCCGCTCCCCGGACCACGCCAGGAATGCGGCGTGCCCCGGGACGCCGAATACACGGACAAGCACCACGGGAGACGCGATAACCAGTCCCCGCGACGAATGGGGGTCGTCATGTCCATACCGACCTACATCCGACCCGACCGCACTCTCCGAGTGAAAATTCTCGACGCGTGCGGCATGACCTGCACCTTCTGCCACAACGAGGGAACACCGGTCGCCGCGGACAACTCGCGCCGCACCCTGCCGCTGTTCACCTCGTCCGGCGCCAGCGGTCGAGTATCGATCTACACCGAGCGCAACGGTGCCAGTTTCATACCAGCGACCATGATGCCGGGCCCCGAGTACGCCGAGGCGATCGGGACACTGCGCGACACGCTCGACGTGTCGGAACTACACCTCACCGGCGGGGAGCCCACATTGCATCCGAGGCTGGCCGAGCTCGTCCGCATCTCCGTCGACCAGGGCTACAGCGTGCGCATGACCTCGAACGGCGAGAACGGCGCGCGGGCGATCCCGGCCGCTGCTGAGGCCGGTCTGGAGAAGGTGAACTTCTCGGTGTTCGGAACCACGCCCGGGGAGCTCGCGCAGGTGCAGCACCAGCGGTTCGCCGACCTCGACCGCGCCACGCGCAAGATCGATACTTTGAAGGCCTCCATCCAAGCGTGCAGCGACCACGGGGTACGGGCGGACGCGAACATCGTGGTGGTGAACCGCGACCACATCGAGCGGGTCCACCGGCTGCTCGATGAGTACAGCCCGGAGCTGTCGGTACGGCTACTCAACAGCCTCGACGACGGGCGCGACTCGCTCGACGCTATCGCCGCGGTGCTCGCGCAGCGTGGCGCCACCGTGGAGGCGCACCACATCACTGCCGGAGCATCGGGGTTCCGCACCTCGTACCTGCTCCCGGAAGGCCGGCGGATCTACGTCAAGCGCATCCGCCCCACCCGGCTGCCGGTGACGTGCCGAGACTGCCGGTTCAACAACGACCGCGACTGCCAGGAAGGGTTCTACGGCACCCGGCTGTACCGGTCGCGGGACAAGCGGTGGCTCGCGGGAGTGTGCATCCAGCGGATGGACCTGTGCCAAGAGGTCGGCGACTTCGCCGCGAGCCCGGTGTCACGAGAGATCGTGAACTTCCGCGACGAAGAGCATACCGCTCTGTCAACAGACGTGACCCCGCATGAGAAGAGATAGGATGCAGCGATGCCCATCGAGTATGAGGCGAAGGCCTTGGACATCAACCACCGCGAGGTCGCGGAGTGGCTGTCGGACCGGGCGCGCCTGGTGGCGCCGCGACACCTCCAGCGACGCTACGTCTACGACATCACGCCTGGCGACGACTCGACATGGATGCGGCTGCGGGAGACGGCTGCCGACGCCACATTGTCCATCAAACGCATTCGCCATGACGGCATCGATGGCACCGACGAGTGGGAAACCGGCGTCGACGACTTCGACACCACCCACCAGATGCTGGGCATGTTGGGGTTCAATGCGAAGGCCTACCAGGAGAACTACCGCACCAGCTGGGCGTACGAGGACGTGAAACTCGAACTGGATGAATGGCCCCACATCCCGCCGTACCTGGAGATCGAAGGCACAGACGAGCAGACAGTACGCGCCGCTGCGGTATGGCTTGGTCTGGACCCAGACGCCTTGACCGGGATGAACACCACCAAGGTGTACCGCCACTACGGACTCGAGATCGCCGATTACTCAGAACTACGGTTCGGACACCAAAAATAGCAGCGTACTGGGCAGACGACGGCGGGCGGCGTTGGCAAGAAGGCCGTCGGCAAGATCCGGTCTGTCTGACGTGTTGGCGAAATGTCGGCCGCCACTGATCACCGCTCGTGCCGTGAAATGCAGAAGGGGCCGCCTACCTGCGTAGACGGCCCCTTCGGTGGTCGGGCTGACAGGATTTGAACCTGCGACCCCTTGACCCCCAGTCAAGTGCGCTACCAAACTGCGCCACAGCCCGGCCGCCACCCTCTGGGAAGGTGACGCCTGTAAGGCTACCGCGCCTCTCCCCCGGCCCGCACACGGGGGTGGCCCCGCCGGAGTCGGCCGTGCCCGGCAGGTCACCGGCGGGCCGGCACACCCCGGAGTGTGCTCGTCGCACTCCGTCAACCCGCGCGTGCCAGCAGCGGGATGCGTCCCCCCGCGAGCACCGCCTCCACCTGACGGGGCGACAGCCGGTGGCACACCGTGTACTCCTCGCCCCGGGTCTCGTTGCGGACGGTGAGATCCCCGCCGTCCGGCAGCTGCTCCCGCAGCCCCTCCAGCACCAGCGTGTCTCCCTGACCGATGCGGTCGTAGTCGGCCGGGTCGGTGAACTCCAGCGCGAGGATGCCGAAGTTCGCCAGGTTCTGCCAGTGGATGCGGGCGAACGACTTCGCCAGCACCGCCTTGAGGCCCAGGTGCCGTGGGGTGATCGCGGCGTGTTCGCGGGACGAGCCCTGGCCGTAGTTGTCCCCGCCGACGACGACGTGTCCGCCCGCGGCCTCGGCCGCGCGGTCGGAGTAGGAGGGGTCGACCTGATCGAAGGTGAACGTCGCCAGCTGGGGCACGTTCGACCGGTACGGCAGGGCGCGTGCGCCCGCCGGGGAGATCTCGTCGGTGGAGATGTTGTCGCCCACCTTGAGCAGCACCGGCGCCTCGATGCGGTCCGGCAGCGGCGGGAAGTCCGGCAGCGCGGAGATGTTCGGGCCCTTCACCAGTGGCTCCTGCCGGGCCTGTTCGGGTGGCGGCGGTTCCTCCAGCATGGCCGTGTTGATCGTCGACCGTGCGGGCAGCGGCAGGTCCGGGTAGGGCATCTCCAGTTTGTCCGCCAGGTCCCGCGGGTCGGTGATCACGCCGGTCAGGGCCGAGGCGGCCGCCGTCTCCGGCGAGCACAGCCAGACCGAGTCCTCCTTCGTGCCGGAGCGGCCCGGGAAGTTGCGGGGGAAGGTGCGCAGCGAGTTCTGCCCGACGGCGGGGGCCTGGCCCATGCCGATGCAGCCCATGCACCCGGCCTGGTGAATCCGCGCACCCGCCGAGATCAGGTCGAAGGTGCCGCCCATCTTCGTCAGGTCGGACAGGATCTCCCGCGAGGTGGGGTTGACGTCGAAACTGACGGCGTCGTTGGTCTGCCTGCCCTTCACCATGTGCGCGGCGATGGCGAAGTCGCGCAGGCCCGGGTTGGCCGACGACCCGATCACCACCTGGCTGATCTCGGTGTCGGCCACCTCGCACACCGGCACGACGTTGTCCGGCGACGACGGTTTCGCGATCAACGGTTCCAGTGTGGACAGATCGATCTCGTCGGTGACGTCGTAGGTCGCGTCCGGGTCGGCGACGATCTCGACGAAGTCCTGTTCCCGCCCCTCGGCGCGCAGGAACTCGTACACCGCGGCGTCGGAGGGGAACACCGTGGTGGTGGCGCCCAGTTCGGCGCCCATGTTGGCGATCACGTGCCGGTCCATCGCCGACAGGGTGGACACGCCCGGCCCGTGGTACTCGACGATGCGGTTCAGCCCGCCCTTGACGCTGTGCCGGCGCAGCATTTCCAGGATGACGTCCTTGGCCGAGACCCACGGCGGCAGCTCCCCCGTCAGCCGCACGCCCCAGATCTCCGGCATCCGCAGATACACCGGCTGCCCGGCGATCGCGGTGGCGGCCTCCAGACCGCCCACGCCCATCGCCAGCATGCCCAGCGATCCGGCGGCGGGCGTGTGCGAGTCGGAGCCGACCATGCTCTTGCCGGGCACGCCGAATCGCTGCTGGTGGGTGGGGTGCGAGACCCCGTTGCCCGCCTTCGAGTACCAGATGCCGTAGCGGCGGCAGGCCGAGCGGAGATAGGCGTGGTCCTCGGCGTTCTTCTCGTCCGCCTGCAGCAGGTTGTGGTCGACGTACTGCACGCTCACCTCGGTGCGGGCCCGGTCCAGACCGAGCGCTTCGAGCTCCTGCATCACCAGCGTGCCGGTGGCGTCCTGGGTGAGCGTCTGGTCGATCCGCAGGCCGATCTCCTCCCCCGGCACCATCCGGCCGTCGACGAGGTGATCGGCGATGAGCTTGTGTGCGACCGTGGAACCCATGGGCCCCGGCTACCCACGATCGGGTGTCGGCAATCATGGACGGCATGGTCGGCACGCACCACCGGGACGTGCTGCTCGTGATCGCCGCGGGCGGCGCGCTCGGCAGCCTCGCCCGGTACGGGCTCACGCTCGCGCTGCCGTACCCGACCGGGGGATTCGCGGGGGCGACGCTGACCGCGAACGTCGTCGGCTGTCTGCTCATCGGGATCCTGACGGAACTGCTCACCCGGCGGGCGGGCGCGCACCGACTGGTCCGGCCCTTCCTGGGCATCGGCGTGCTCGGCGGGTTCACCACCCTGTCCACCTACGTGCTCAACACCCTCGACACGGCCGCGGCGGGCAGGCCGGTGCTCGCGGTGGTCTACGCCGTGGGCTCGGTGGCCGCCTCGCTGGCGGCGGTGGTGGCCGGGACACTGGTCACCCGGGCCGTGCTGCGCCCCCGCCCGGGGCGCGACGGTGGTGGCGAGCGGGACGCGGAGGAGCTGTGAGACACCTGTCCGGCAGGGCGCTCCGGCTCATCGTGCACGTCGGGGAGGACGACGTGTGGCATCACCGGCCGCTGTATCACGAGATCGTGCGGCGCGCCCGTGACGCGGGGCTGGCCGGCGCCTCGGTGCTGCGCGGCATCGAGGGCTACGGCGCGAACTCCCTGATCCACACCAGCAGTCTGCTGTCGCTGTCCGAGGATCTGCCGGTCGCCGTGGTGATCGTGGACGAGCCGGAGCGGGTGCGGGCGTTCGTGCCCGAGCTGGAGGAGCTGCTCGACGGGGGCATGGTGACACTCGACGAGGTCGAGGTCGTGCGGTACGCGGCCGGGGACAGGGACCGGGCGTGACGGCCTCGGGCTGGACGGTGCTGTGGGTGGCGCTCGGCGGCGCGACCGGGGCGGTGCTGCGGTACGTGCTGGACCAGCGGGTGCAGCGCGCCACCGGCTCGGCGTTCCCGTGGGGCACGTTGACGGTGAACCTCGTGGGCTCGGCCCTGCTGGGGCTGCTCACCGGCTGGTCGCTGGCCACCGGCGGCACGGACACCGCCCGGGCGCTGCTCGGGACCGGCCTGGCCGGGGCGCTGACCACCTTCTCCACGTTCGGCTACGAGACCGTCCGGCTGGTCACCGAACGCGCGCATGCCTACGCGGCGGCGAACGTGGTGCTGACGGTGCTCGCCGGGTTCGGTGCGGCGGGCGGCGGGCTCGCGCTGGCCCTCGGCGTGTGGTCCTGACCCACGACGTCCGCCCCGGGACCGCCCACCGCACTCCCCTGGCGCGGTGCGGGTCGGCGCGCGAGAGTGGTCGGCATGGTGCTGCCGAAGACACTGGCGCGGTTCAACCGCATCGCCACCAACCGGGTGGCCGGGCGGATCGCGCCGCACATGCCGGGCATGGGCCTGCTCACCCACGTCGGCCGCCGGTCCGGGCGCCGGTACCGCACCCCGCTGAACGCCTTCCCCACCCGGGACGGCTACGTGCTGCCGGTGACCTACGGCGCGGACAGTGACTGGGTACGCAACGTCCTGGCCGCGGGCGGCGGGGACCTGACCACCCGCGGCCGGACCGTGCGGCTGGAGCAGGCGCGGCTGGTCACCGACCGCACCCGTGCCGCCGTCCCGGCCGTGGCGCGTCCGCTGCTCGGCCTGGCGGGGGTGGACGAGTTCGTCTTCCTCACCGAGGCCGCAGGTGGGTCGTCGGACACTCCACCGTCGGGTTCGGACGGTGACTAGTCCCCGGCGGCGCCCAGTTCCCGCTTGAGCCAGTCAACCTGGGTGCGCATCAGGTTCTCCGCGACCTCCTCGGCCTGCGGGGTCATGTGCGTGGCGCCCGGCAGCGGCAGGAACGTGTGCGCACGCCCGGCCGCCAGCAGCGCCGACGACAGGCGCAGCGAGTGGGCGACGAACACGTTGTCGTCGGCCAGCCCGTGCACAATCATCAGCGGCCTGCGCAGCCGGTCGGCGTCGGCGGGCAGCGAGTTGTGTGCGTAGACCTCCGGCTGCTCGTCCGGGTGGCCCAGGTAGCGCTCGGTGTAGGCGGTGTCGTAGAGGGCCCAGTCGGTGACCGGGGCGCCCGCCACGGCCGCGTGGAACACGTCCGGGCGACGCAGCACCGCCAGCGCGGCCAGGTAGCCGCCGTAGGACCAGCCCCGGATCGCCACCCGGTCCAGGTCCAGCACGCCGGGGTACTGCGAGGCCACCGCGTGCAGGGCGTCGACCTGGTCGGTCAGGGTGACCCCGGCGAAGTCCCGGGCGATCTCCTTCTCCCACGCCGGGCCCCGGCCGGGGGTACCGCGGCCGTCGGCGACGAGCACGGCGAACCCCTGGTCGGCCAGCCACTGCGGGGTCAGGAAGGCGTTGCGGCTGCGCAGCACCCGCTGGGCGTGCGGTCCGCCGTACGGGTCGAGCAGCACCGGCAGCTGCCCGTCACCGGGGTCGTACCCGCGGGGCAGCAGCAGGGCCGCCCGCAGGTCCCGTTCGCCGACGGTGAGCCACTCCGGCGCCGGTTCGAGACCGGGGTCGGCCGGGTACGAGTCGACGTGCGCCACCGGGTTCCCGTCGGTCAGCACGGACACGCGGGGCCCGCTGTGGTCCAGGCTCCAGGAGGACACCACGGCCACCCCGGCGGTGCCCGACCCCACGTGCAGTCCGTCCCCGGTGGACAGTCGCTCCACGTCGTCGCCGCGGGTGCGGTAGACGTGGATCTGGGTCGGATCACCCTCCGAGGCGCTGAACAGCACGTCGTCGCCGACGTGGAGCACCGCGCGCAGCTGGAGCTCCGGCGGGGTGGCCGGGGTCCCGTCGATCAGCAGCCGGTGGGCGCCGTCGGCCACGCCGGTGGTCACCAGCCTGCCGTCCGGGGTCCACGCGGGCACCCCGGTGAGGATCTCCACCCACTCCGGGTCGGTCTCGGTGCGCAGCAGGGTCGCCGACCCGTCGGCCGGGTCCAGCGCGTACACCTCGATCCGCCGCTGGTCGCGCGGCATGACCGCGATCAGCGGCGGCCCGCCCGCCGACCAGTGCGCGGCGACCAGGTACTCCCAGTCGGTGTGCGACACGTCCACCCGGCTGCCGTCCAGCCCGACGAACGACAGCGACACCTCGGCGTTGGTGGTCCCGGCGGCCGGGTAGGCGTTGACCGTGGGCGGGGTGTCCGGGTTCGCCGGGTCGGCGATCGTCCAGCGGGGCACCGGGGACCGGTCGGTGCGCTGCACCAGCAGGCTCCGCCCGTCCGGGGCCCACCAGTAGCCCCGCACGCGGCTGAGCTCCTCGGCGGCGATGAACTCGGCCAGCCCCCAGGTGACGTCGTCGTGCTCCGGGGTCACCAGCGCGTGGTCCGCACCGGAGGCGCGCTCGACCACCCGCAGCGCACCCCGGCTCGCGTAGGCGACGCGGGCGCCGGTGGGGTCCGGGCGCGGGTCGACCACGGCGTCGTCCACCAGCCCGGTGACCCGCCCGTCGGCGAGGTCGACGGTGTGCAGCTTGCCGGAGAGGCTGAACGCGGCGACGGTGACGTCACGGTCCACGGCGTAGGTCACCACGCCGCCGGAGCTCTCCCGGGTGCGCTCGCGCCGCGCCCGTTCCTCCGGGGGCAGTTCCTCCTCACCGGGCAGCAGGGCGGCCGCGTCGACGACCTTGCTCTCCGCGCCGGTGTCCAGGTCGAGCGTGAACAGGCTGTGCCGCCGGTCGTACGCCGACTCCGCACGCAGGAACAGCACCCGCCGTCCGTCCGGGGTGACCCGGAAGTCCTTCGGGATGCCGAGGGTGAACCGCTGGGTACGGGCCTGCCGCCGCAGGAACGAGAGATCATCCGTCACGGGAATCCACTCTCGCAGACGGCCACACAGGGTCGCCAACCCGGCGGAGCGCGCCATCCGGACCTCGGCGTCGCTCTCGCTCGTGAGCCGACCGCGCCACCTGATAGGCCCGCTGCGCGCCGGGCTCGCTCATGCGGCGGTCACGCAACTCGGTCCGGCTTCCGCGTTCCGTCATCGGGCTCATCCTCCCTCACCCTGCGAATGCTTGCGCAACGAACGCGACGGAGCTTCCGTCGAAGACGCAATGAACGGACGGTGTCGGCAACGGTCGACGGATGAAACCGCCGTGCACGGGGTTCTAGGCTGAACGCATGACGACGCTGCCCGACCTCGACAGCCGCACCGCCGACCTCATCGACCTCGACGAGCGCTTCAGCACGCACAACTACCACCCGTTGCCGGTGGTGATCGCCGAGGCGGAGGGTGCGTGGGTGACCGATGTGGAGGGACGGCACCATCTGGACCTGCTGGCCGGGTATTCGGCGCTGAACTTCGGCCACCGGCATCCCGAGCTGGTCCGCGCCGCGACCGAACAGCTCGGCCGGGTGACACTGACGTCCCGGGCGTTCCACCACGACCAGCTGGGGCTGTTCTGCCGCGAGCTGGCCGAGCTCACCGGTACCGAGATGGTGCTGCCGATGAACACCGGCGCCGAGGCGGTGGAGTCCGCACTGAAGGTGGCACGCAAGTGGGCCTACCGGGTGAAGGGCGTGCCCGCGGACCGGGCGGAGGTCGTGGTGGCCGCGGACAACTTCCACGGCCGCACCACCACGCTGGTGTCGTTCTCCACCGACGACACGGCCCGCGCGGACTACGGCCCCTACACGCCCGGCTTCGTCACCGTGCCGTACGGCGACGCCGAGGCCCTGGCGGGGGCGATCACCGAGCGCACCGCCGCCGTCCTGGTGGAGCCGATCCAGGGCGAGGCCGGGGTCGTGGTGCCGCCGGACGGCTACCTCACCGAGGCCCGCAGGCTCTGCGACGAGGCGGGTGCGCTGCTGATCGCCGACGAGATCCAGTCCGGGCTGGCCCGCACCGGCACGGTGTTCGCACTGGACCACGAGCACGTCACCGCCGACCTGTACACGCTGGGCAAGGCCCTCGGCGGCGGGATCGTGCCGGTGTCGGCGGTCGTCGGCCGCGCCGACGTGCTCGGGGTGCTGCGCCCCGGCGAGCACGGCTCCACGTTCGGCGGCAACCCGCTGGCGTGCGCGGTG
>NZ_KE387111.1:19688-22131 GCF_000430445.1 Saccharomonospora iraqiensis subsp. iraqiensis | reverse complement strand
CGCGGGCCCGGACACCCCGGGGCATTCGGGTTCCGCGCCGGACGGCAGGCGACGGCGGCTGGTGTTCGGCGCCGTCGCCGCCGTCGTGCTGATCGCCGCCACGAGCATCGTGATCGTGCTCACCGGAGGCGGTGACGGCGGCGGGGAGTCGCAGGCGCAGGAAAGCAGCACCGCCCCCTCGACCCCGTCCAGCTCGCCTACACCCGTGTCGAGCGCGGTACCCAACGCCGGGAAGCCCGTCACAAACTTCAGCAACGCGGGCGATTTCGTTCTCGACTACTACAGCGACCCGGCGGGACAGTGGGACCTGCTCGCACCCGGTATTCAGGCGCTGTGGGAGGGCCGCCAGGCTCACGAGCAGTACTGGGATGCGCAGGGTGTCGAGTACGCACAGGACGCTTACGTTTACAAGGAGAAACCCAACGCGGACGGCAGTCTGGATATCCAGATCCGAATGGTCACGGAGGACGGGGAGCGGACGATGTACGCCCGCGTCGTCCGGCTGAACGGGGAACTGCGCATCGGCAGCGACACCCGGGTGGAGCACAACCGGGAGCTGTGATCCGTGGCCCGGCACCGGTGGATACCGGGTGTGCTGCCGCGTGCGGGTGGCCTACCGTGGGGGCATGGCCGAGAACCCCGGCGCGGACCGCAATCCGCGGTTCGACGACGACCTCGTCGGGCTGGACCCGTACGACCCGGAGGCGCAGGCGTTCGCCGAGCACCTGGACCGGATGGAGAAGTGCGAGCCCGCGTTCACCATCGAGGCGTCCCTGCGCGGCGTGGGCGAGTTCGCCGAGGGCAGCAACCGTGCGGGCGGGCTCCGCTGGTGGGTCGCCGCCGCGATCGTCGTCCTGGTGGTGCTGGGGGTCGTCGTCACGGGCTGGCACTACCTCACCGCTCTGCTGGAGTGGTTGTCCCGGTAGCGGTTCCCGCACGGGTAGCCTGGGGGTCATGGACTCCCGTACACACACGCAGGCAGCCCCGTCCGACCCGTCCGCTCCGAAGGTCGTGAAGTCCGAGCAGGAGTGGCGCCGGCAGCTCGCCCCGGAGGAGTACGCCGTCCTGCGGGAGTCGGGCACGGAACGCCCGTTCACCGGCGAGTACACCGACACCGAGACCGAGGGTGTCTACGAGTGCCGCGCCTGCGGCGCGGAGCTGTTCCGCAGCACCACCAAGTTCCACAGCCACTGCGGCTGGCCGTCGTTCTACGACCCCGCCGACTCGGACGCCGTGCTGCTGCGCAAGGACCGGTCGATGGGCATGGTGCGCACCGAGGTGCTGTGCGCGAGCTGCCACAGCCACCTCGGCCACGTCTTCGAGGGCGAGGGCTACCCCACCCCCACCGACCAGCGCTACTGCATCAACTCGGTCGCCCTGCGCCTGACCCCCACCGGGGAGTGACGGTCACGGGCCGGTGACCGCCGGGCACGGGTTCTCGTCTTCCGGCCGCGGCCCGCGGATGCGGTCCAGGTCGGCGAGAGTGCCGGCCGGGGTGGAACCCGTGCCCCGGTCCGCCGCCACCACGTCGTGCAGAGCCGCGAGGGCCGCCTTCTTCGCGGCCCGCCCCGTCGGCACGCCCGCCCGCTCGTCCGTCGAGGTCCGTTCGGCGCTCACGGGAGGGTGTGCACGAGGTCGCCCGGTTCGACGCGGGGGCCGGTGTAGAAGGGGGTCTCCTCGCGGACGTGCCTGCGGGCCTCGGTGGCGCGCAGGTGGCGCATCAGGTCGACGATGCGGTGCAGCTCGTCGGCCTCGAAGGCCAGCATCCACTCGTAGTCGCCGAGGGCGAACGCGGGGACGGTGTTGGCGCGGACGTCCGGGTAGTCCCGCGCCTCCTTGCCGTGCCCGGCGAGCATCGCCCGCCGCTCCTCGTCGGGCAGCAGGTACCACTCGTAGGACCGCACGAACGGGTACACGCACACGTACCGGCGCGGTTCCTCCCCGGCCAGGAACGCGGGGATGTGGCTCTTGTTGAACTCGGCGGGCCGGTGCAGGGCGAACTGGCTCCACACCGGGGTGGAGGCCCGGCCGAGCGGGGTGCGGCGGAACCCGTTGTAGGCGGCCTGCAGCTGCTCGGCCTCCTCCGCGTGCCACCAGATCATGTAGTCGGCGTCGGCCCGGAAGCCGGAGACGTCGTACACCCCCCGCACGACCACGCCCTTCGCGTCGAGACCGTCCAGGTACTCCGTGGTCGCGGTGGCCACCGGTCCGCGGTCGTCGGGCAGTGCGCCGGGCTCGGCCCGGAACACCGACCACGCGGTGTAGCGGAGGGTGCTGTTCAGTTCCTCGTAGTTCAGACGCGCCATGTCCTCATGGTCCCACCAGGCGGCGGGCGGCGGCCTCGCCGGTGGCCACACATGCGGGCACGCCCACACCGTGCAACGCGGCGCCCGCGACCGCCAGCCCGGGGACGTCGGCGACGGCGTCCTCGATGCGGGCCACC
>NZ_KE387111.1:16997-19588 GCF_000430445.1 Saccharomonospora iraqiensis subsp. iraqiensis | reverse complement strand
CGCTGCGGGCGGCGGCGCCCGCGGCCAGCGGTTCGACCGCGATCCGCAGTTCCGTCAGGGTCCGCAGCTGGGCGTCCCGCCCCGGCCCCGCGAGCCGCCACCAGATGACCCGCGGGTCGAAGACGTTCCAGTTCTCCACCGGCTGGACCGTGATGCCGACGCGCCGGCGCGAGCGGACCAGCCCCATCGACTCCAGGATGCGCATCGTCTCCCGGGCCACCGTCCGGGAGACGCCGAACCGGTCCCGGATGGAGTCCAGGGTCAGCACGTGGTCACAGGGCAGGTCCCCGCTCGTGATCTCGGCGCCGATGGTGTCCAGCACGGTGTCGTGCAGAACCCCGGCACCCGGCTGCGTGCTCACGCCCCGAGCCTATCGACGCCCCCGCGTCTTCCTCCGGTCGACTCAATGGTGTTATCTTTCGCCGCATTAGGTACTACCTTTCAGTGAGGAGCGAGGCCATGGCTGCCACGTGCCTGGTGGTGATGGGGGTCTCCGGCGCCGGGAAGAGCACGGTCGCCGCCGCACTCGCACACCGGCTCGGCTGGATCATGGCCGAGGCGGACGAGTTCCACCCGGCGGCCAACGTCGAACGGATGACCGCCGGGATCCCGCTCACCGACGCCGACCGGGGGCCGTGGCTACGGGCCCTGCGGGACTGGATCACCGGACGGGCCGACGGGGGCACCGACACCGTCGTCGCCTGTTCGGCCCTGAAACGGTCCTACCGCGACATCCTGCGGGAGTCGTCGGCCCGGGTGCGGTTCGTCCATCTGCGGGGTGAGCCGGACCTGATTGTCCGCAGGCTGTCCGGTCGTTCCGGCCACTTCATGCCGTCCTCACTCCTGGACTCGCAGTTCCACGACCTGGAGGACCTCGCCCCGGACGAGGACGGCATCCGTGTCGACCTCGGACTCGGCCCCGACGAGATCGCCGACACGGCCCTGTCCCGGCTCGGCCTCTCCCCCGGCTCCGGCTCGACCGGGCCCGGGACGCCGCCCCCCGGATAGGGGCGGGGTCCGCACCCGCGAGTCCGTCCCCACCGACCGCGAGAAGCAACGGAGCTTTCGATGAACACCGACGAGTGGACCCAGACCCTCGGCGCCGGACCGCTGCTCGGCATCGCGGCGGGCGCGGTTGCCGTCCTGCTGCTGCTCATCATCCGCTTCCGCGTCCACGCCTTCCTGGCGCTGGTCGTGGTCAGCATCGGCACCGCGTTCGCCGCGGGCATCCCGGCGGGGCAGGTGATGGACACCCTCACCGAGGGGTTCGGATCCACCCTCGCCAGTGTGGCCCTGCTGGTGGGCCTCGGCGCCATGCTCGGCAGGCTCGTCGAGGTCAGCGGCGGCGCCCAGGCACTCACCGACGCGATGATCCGCCGGTTCGGCGAACGCCGGGCGCCCCTCGCGCTCGGTGTCGCGTCCCTGCTGTTCGGCTTCCCGATCTTCTTCGACGCCGGGCTCGTGGTGATGCTGCCGATCGTGTTCTCCGTCGCCCGCAGGCTCGGCGGCGGTGTCCTGCGTTACGGCCTGCCCGCCGCGGGCGCGTTCTCGGTGATGCACGTCTACGTGCCGCCGCACCCCGGCCCGGTCGCCGCCAGCGGCCTGCTGGGCGCCGACGTCGGGCTCGTGCTGGCACTGGGCCTGCTGCTGGCCGTGCCGACCTGGTACCTGACCAGCTACCTCTACGGCCTGTGGGTGGGCAACCGCATCGTCCTGCCGGTGCCCGACATCCTCGGCGGCGAGCCCGAGCACGACGAGAACCCGCCGAAGGCGGGCACGGTGATCGGCCTGCTGCTGCTCCCGGTCCTGCTGATCTTCGCGAACACCGGGCTGAGCACGGCCGGTGAGGTCGGCTGGGTCGACGGTGACGCCGGCTGGTACGACGTGGTCCTCACGCTCGGCTCCACCCCGATCGCCCTGCTGATCACGGTGTTCGTCGCCATGTACGTGCTCGGCACCCGGCGGGGACGCGGCAAGGACACCGTGGAGAAGCTGCTCGACTCCGCGCTCGGCCCGGTCGCCGCGATCATCCTGATCACCGGGGCGGGCGGCATGTTCGGCGGTGTGCTGGAGGCCAGCGGCATCGGCGACGCCGTCTCCGGGGCGATGTCCGACATCGGCCTCCCCGCGGTCGTGGCCGGCTACCTGATCGCCACGACCCTGCGGGTCGCCCAGGGGTCGGCCACCGTCGCGCTCACCACCGCGGCCGGGCTCATGCAGCCGATCGTCGCGGGCGGGGCGTTCAACGGGGTCGAACTGGCCGCGCTCGTGCTGGCCCTGGCCGCGGGGTCGGTCACGGCGGGCCACGTCAACGACTCGGGCTTCTGGCTCGTCGGCCGGTTCTTCCAGATGGACGTGAAGACCACGCTCAAGACCTGGACCGTCATGCAGACCACGATCGGCCTGGTCGGCTTCGGCCTGGCCTCGCTGGTGTACGCGATCGCGTGACCCGGGGCGTCCGCGCCCGGAGGAGGGAGACCCGTGTCGACGACGTCGTTCGACCTGACCGGACGGGTCGCGCTGGTCACCGGCGCGAGCCGGGGCATCGGCCGTGCCCTGGCGGACGGACCGGCCGGGGCGCCACGGTGGTG
>NZ_KE387111.1:13494-16897 GCF_000430445.1 Saccharomonospora iraqiensis subsp. iraqiensis | reverse complement strand
TCGACGACGGCCCCGGCCACGGACACGCCGTCGACCTGCGCGGCGACCGAGACGGCGAACGCGGGCAGTCCGTAGAGGAAGTTCACGGTCCCGTCGATCGGGTCGACCACCCACTCGACGCGGCCCGGGGTGCCGGCACCGCCGGTGTCCCCGCCGGTGCCTTCCTCCTCACCGAGCACGACGTCGCCGGGACGCAGGGCGGCCAGCCTCGCCCGGATGAGCCGTTCGGACTCCGTGTCCACGGCGGTGACCACGTCGGTGCGACTGCTCTTCGTGTCGACAGCGACCGTCCGCCCGCCGAGCATGGATTCACGCGCTTCGCGGACCAGCCCGGCGGCCTCGGTGGCCACCTCTTCCGCCGTGGCGGCCAGCACGGCGGGATCGGGGTCGGTGGTTCCCACGACACCATGGGACCACACCCGCCGCTAGAGTTTCGCGCGACGGGTTCTGAATCGAGTAGGAAGGGGCGGCGCCATGACGGTGCCCACGACGGGGGCCACCACGGCGACCACGGAGGCGGGCCGGGGCTTCGGCATCGACATCGGCGGCAGCGGCATCAAGGGCGGCCTGGTCGACCTCGCCACGGGCGAGCTGGTCGGCGACCGTCTGCGCATCGACACACCGCGACCCGCGACCCCGGACGCGGTCGCCGACGTGGTCGCCGAGGTCGTGGGCGCGTTCGGCTGGGACGGGCCGGTGGGGGTCACCCTGCCGTCGGTGGTCAAGCGGGGCAGGGCCCGCTCCGCCGCGAACATCGACCCGAGCTGGATCGGCCGGGACGCCGACGTGCTGTTCGCCGGGCGGCTGGGCCGGCGCCCCACGGAGGTGGCCGTGCTCAACGACGCCGACGCCGCGGGCATGGCGGAGATGCGGTTCGGTGCCCCCGAGGGGCGGGCGGGCGTCGCCGTCCTGCTGACGTTCGGAACCGGTATCGGCAGTGCGCTGTTCCTGGACGGACGTCTCGTGCCGAACACCGAGTTCGGGCACATCGAGATCGACGGAATCGACGCCGAGAAACGCGCCGCGGCCTCCGCGAAGGACACCGAGGGTCTCACGTATCCGGAATGGGCCGAACGGGTCGACCGGTACCTCACCGTGCTCGACAACCTCCTCAGTCCCGACCTCTATATCGTGGGTGGCGGTGTCAGCAGGAAAGCGGAGAAGTGGGTGCCGTCGCTGACCGTCGACACCCCCGTCATCGCCGCGTCCCTGCTGAACAACGCGGGCATCGTGGGCGCCGCCGCGGCCGCGGCCGAGGGCCTCGCGCACTGACCGGACGTCCCGTCCGGCCCCCCGCGGAGCCGCACGGGACGTGATCGCTGCGCGACTTCGGTGCCCACCGTCGTTACAATGGAACACGGCTCTCGGCTGCGGACCCGGAATCCGCAGGCCAGAGCAGGTTCCCCGAACTTGAGGCAGCCGGGATACCAACGTCTCGGTTCGTCGTGATCGACCGCTGCGAAAGGGCGTACGTGGCAGCCGCAAAGACCGCAACCCCAAGCGGGACGAAGACAACGAGCGCCGCCGATCAAGCGACTGCCGACGAGGACACGGCGGCCGCGAACGGGACGGCCCCGCCGGAGAAGAAGTCGTCGGGTCGCAAGACGGCCGCGAAGAAGTCTCCGAAGTCCACGGGGACCCGCAAGGGCGCCAAGGCCGAGAAGGGCAAGGCCGCGGCCAAGAGCGCGGCCGAGGTGGGTGACCTCGACGCCTCGGACCTCGAGGACGTCGACCTGTCGGATCTCGACGTGGACGCGGTCGAGGTGGACGTCGTCGACGCCACCGTCACCGAGGAGGAGGCCGAGGAGTCCGAGTCCGAGGAGGAGTCGGCCGCGGCCAAGCCCGTGGACCCCGACTTCGTCTGGGACGAGGAGGAGTCCGAGGCGCTGCGGCAGGCGCGCAAGGACGCCGAACTCACCGCGTCGGCCGACTCCGTGCGGGCCTACCTCAAGCAGATCGGCAAGGTCGCTCTGCTCAACGCCGAGGAGGAGGTCGAACTCGCCAAACGGATCGAGGCCGGGCTGTACGCGGCCGAACGCATCCGGGTCACCGAGGAGGAGGGCGAGAAGCTCTCCACCCAGATGCGCCGCGACCTGAAGTGGATCGTCCGCGACGGTGAGCGCGCCAAGAGCCACCTGCTGGAGGCCAACCTCCGGCTCGTCGTCTCGCTGGCCAAGCGCTACACCGGGCGAGGCATGGCGTTCCTGGATCTGATCCAGGAGGGCAACCTCGGGCTGATCCGCGCGGTGGAGAAGTTCGACTACACCAAGGGCTTCAAGTTCTCCACCTACGCCACCTGGTGGATCCGCCAGGCCATCACCCGGGCCATGGCCGACCAGGCCCGCACCATCCGGATCCCGGTGCACATGGTCGAGGTGATCAACAAGCTCGGCCGGATCCAGCGGGAGCTGCTGCAGGACCTGGGCCGCGAGCCCACCCCGGAGGAGCTGGCCAAGGAGATGGACATCTCCCCGGAGAAGGTCCTGGAGATTCAGCAGTACGCCCGCGAGCCGATCTCGCTGGACCAGACGATCGGCGACGAGGGCGACTCGCAGCTCGGGGACTTCATCGAGGACAGCGAGGCCGTGGTGGCCGTGGACGCGGTGTCGTTCACGCTGCTGCAGGACCAGTTGCAGTCGGTGCTGCAGACGCTGTCCGAGCGGGAGGCCGGCGTCGTGCGGTTGCGCTTCGGCCTCACCGACGGCCAGCCCCGTACGCTGGACGAGATCGGCCAGGTCTACGGCGTCACGCGGGAGCGGATCCGTCAGATCGAGTCGAAGACGATGTCGAAGCTGCGCCACCCGTCGCGTTCCCAGGTGCTGCGCGACTACCTGGACTGAGTCCGCGACATCGACCGCGCAGGGCCGTCGACCTCCCGGGGTCGACGGCCCTGCGTGGTTGACGGGCCCTGCGTGGTCGACCGTCAGGCGTGGTTGACGGGCAGGCGTGTCAGTCCCGGGAGAACGAGCGCAGGGCGACACCGGCCACGACCGCCACGATGCCGAGCGCCTCGCCGGGGCCGGGTACCTGCCGCAGCACCACGAACCCGACCACGGCGGCGGTCACCGGCAGCAGGGCCAGCAGCACCGCGAACCGGGCCTGGCCCACGCGGCGCAGCACCGTCTGGTCGAGCACGTACGGCACCACCGTGGACAGCAGCCCCACCCCCACCGCGAGGGTGAGCAGGTCCGGCCGCGCCCAGACCGCGGTCGTGCCCACCACGAGCGGGGACAGCACGACGGTGGCGACGGCGAAGCCGATCGCCAGGCTGTCGATCCCGTTGCCGCCGAGCGCCACCCGCCTGCCGAGGACGATGTAGGCCCCCCAGGCCGCGGCGGCCCCGAGCGCGAAGGCCACCCCGGCCGGGCTGCCCTCCCAGCGCACGTCCGCGATCGCCAGCACG
>NZ_KE387111.1:7957-13394 GCF_000430445.1 Saccharomonospora iraqiensis subsp. iraqiensis | reverse complement strand
CCGCGCCGAGGCCGCCACCGCGCTCGCACCGCTGGGGCCGGACGAGGCACTGGAGGCCGGGCTGCTGCGGCCCGCAGGCGATGAGGGCCACGTCCTCGCCGGGCTCGACCTCCGGCCGCACGGTGACGAGGAGGGCAGCTGGTGGGTGCTGTCGGACCTGGACTCCGAGCAGTCCGGGCGGCCCGCACACGCCGACCACGTGCTCGGGGTGGGGCACGCCTCGCTGAGCCTGGTGCGGGCGACGAGCCGGCGCCCGGTGGGCACCGTGCTCGATCTCGGCACCGGCAACGGCGTCCAGGCCCTGCACGCGAGCAGGCACGCGGAGCGGATCACCGCCACCGACGTGTCGGCGCGGGCCCTGGCGCTGGCGCGGGCGACGTTCGAGCTCAACGGGCTGGACGTGGAACTGCTGCGGGGTGAGTGGTTCGCCCCGGTGGCCCGGCGCCGGTTCGACCGGATCGTGTGCAATCCGCCGTTCGTCGTCGGCCCCCCGCGGGTGGACTACGTCTACCGCGATTCCGGGCTGGCGGGCGACGACGCGAGCGCGCTCGTGGTGCGCCAGCTGCCCGGATTCCTCACCGAGGGCGGCACCGGGCACCTGCTCGCGTCCTGGCTGCACGTCGCCGGGCAGGACTGGGCAGACCGGGTCGGTGGCTGGTTGCCGCCCGGGACCGACGCCTGGTTCGTGCAACGCGACGTGGCCGACCCCGCGCTCTACGTCGGCACGTGGCTGCGGGACGCCGGTGTCGACCCCCGTTCCCCGGAGGGGCGGGCCAAGGCGGCGGCGTGGCTGGACTTCTTCGCCGAGCAGGACGTCGAGGGCATCGGGTTCGGGTTCGTCACGCTCCGCCGCACCGACGCCACGCCGACGGTGGTGTGCGAGGACCTGCGGCAGGCCTACGACGATCCGCTCGGTGACGAGGCCGCGGCCTGGCTCGACCGGGTGGACCAGCTGCGCACGCACGGCCACGACCTGCTCGGCACGGTGTTCCGGGTGCCGGACACCGTCGCGCTGGAACGGATCGACGAGCCCACCGACGAGGGGTGGGCCACGGCCGTGCGGCGGCTGCACCGTTCGGACGGGCCGGGGTGGCAGCACGAGCTGGACGAGCTCACGACGGCGCTGCTGGCGGGGTGCCGCGGTGCGTTGCCGCTCGGTGACCTGGTCGACCTGCTCGCGGCCGGGCACGGCGAGGATCCGGAGACGTTGCGCGACGCGGCGGTGCCGGTGGTGACCGAGCTGGTGCGGCACGGGATGCTGGAGATCGTCCGGTGAGGGCGGTGGCCGCGCGGGTCACCGAGGCCTCGGTGACCGTCGACGGGGAGATCGTCGGCGCGATCGACGAGCCGGGCCTGTTGGTGCTGCTCGGCGTGCACACCGACGACACCGAGGCGCAGGCGGAGACGATGGCGCGCAAACTGCACGAGCTGCGTCTGCTGCGCGACGAGCAGTCCTGCGCCACGGCGGACGCCCCGCTGCTGGTGGTCAGCCAGTTCACGTTGTACGGGGACACGCGGAAGGGGCGCAGGCCGTCGTGGACGGCCGCGGCGCGCCCGGAACACGCCGAACGGCTCGTCGACGCGGTGGTGGCCCGGCTGGGCAAGCGCGGCGCGCGGGTGGCCACCGGCCGGTTCGGGGCCGCGATGGAGGTCCACAGCGTCAACGACGGCCCCTTCACGGTGCTGGTCGAGGCGTGAGCCGCCGGCCGTGGAGCGGCGCGGTCATCCCACCACAACCCTTCCCCGTTACCGATTCGTGACGGAGTCAACACCGGCCGCGCCGCGGGAACGAATCCCGGCGCCGGGACGTTGATCCGGGTGTCCAGCCACGCAGCTGGGTACGTGGGGCGAGTTTCCACAGGCTCGCCGCGCGGCGCACGACGCGGACGTGCCCGAAGCGGCACGTCAGCCCGTTGACCGGGGAGGCACCATGTCCGTCCAGACACTCGAACGTTCCGCCCGCGGTATCGGTGAGCGGACCATTCCGATGCCCACCGACGACGACGTCGCGCCCGTGGCCCCCGCAGGCATCACCGCCGAGGAGGCCGACCTCGACGCCCAGGGACCCGCCGCCGACCTGGTCCGCGTCTACCTCAACGGCATCGGCCGGACCGCCCTGCTCAGCGCGCAGGAGGAGGTCGACCTCGCCAAGCGGATCGAGGCCGGGGTGTTCGCCCAGCACGTACTCGACACCGACGAGGACCTCTCCCGCGAGCGCAGGCTCGAACTCGCGGCGGTCGTGCGGGACGGGCAGGTCGCCAAGAACCACCTGCTGCAGGCGAACCTGCGGCTGGTGGTCTCGCTGGCGAAGCGCTACACCGGGCGGGGGATGCCGCTGCTGGACCTGATCCAGGAGGGCAACCTCGGGCTTATCCGCGCGGTGGAAAAGTTCGACTACACCAAGGGCTTCAAGTTCTCCACCTACGCCACCTGGTGGATCCGCCAGGCCATCACCCGGGGCATGGCCGACCAGGGCCGCACCATCCGGCTGCCGGTGCACCTGGTCGAGCAGGTGAACAAGCTCGCCCGCATCAAGCGCGACCTGCACCAGAAGCTCGGCCGGGAGGCCACGAACGAGGAGCTCGCGGCCGAGTCCGGCATCGCCGAGCACAAGGTGGCCAACCTGCTCGACCACGCGCGGGACCCGGTGAGCCTGGACATGCCGGTCGGCAGCGAGGAGGACGCGCCGCTCGGGGACTTCATCGAGGACTCCGAGGCCGCCGACGCCGAGAACTCGGTGATCTCCGGGCTGTTGCACGACGACCTGCGCCGGGTCCTGGCCACGCTCGACGAGCGCGAGCAGAACGTGATCCGGCTGCGCTACGGGCTGGACGACGGCCAGCCCCGCACGCTCGACCAGATCGGCAGGCACTTCAACCTCTCCCGCGAGCGGGTGCGCCAGATCGAGCGCGAGGTGATGGCCAAGCTGCGGCACGGCGAACGGGCCGACAAACTGCGCGCCTACGCCAGCTGAGGTCCGGGACTGCGGGATCGGGGAGCGACCACCCCCGGTAGCAGCCGCGATCACCCGGACAGCGGCGTTGACGGCCGGCCCCCGGGCGGGGGACCGTCGGGGGCGCGTTCACCGGGTGGGCGGCCCCGGCCGCCCGTCGTGTGTGGCGCCGTGTTGGCAGGTGTGGGTCCTCGCGGCCGGTCGTCCCCGGCCGTCCACCGGGGGCCGGGTCCGGTGGGCCCGGCCCCCGACCTGTCGGCACACCCGGTTCCGGCTCTCCCCCGCGCGGTCACCGCGGCGGCACGGGTGATCTGTGTCGCGCCCGGGCGCCCCGGCGCTGTCCGACCCCGGCGCGCTCGCGGTACGGTCTGGTCCCTTTCACCGGATCAGACCGCCTTGCCGAGGGAAAACGGAGCCGCAGCTGTGACCGTCCCCGAATCCACGTCCGCGTTCCAGCACACCGACGTCCTCCCGCTCGGTCCGGACACCACCACCGAGTACCGCCTGGTGACCGAGGAGGGTGTGCGGGTCGTCGAGGCCGCAGGCCGCCGGTTCCTCGAGATCCGGCCCGAGGCGCTGACCGAGCTGGCGCACGCGGCCGTCACCGACATCCAGCACCTGCTGCGCTCGTCGCATCTGGCGCAGCTGCGTTCGATCGTGGACGACCCGGAGGCCAGCGGCAACGACCGGTTCGTCGCGATGGACCTGCTGCGCAACGCCGCCGTGTCGGCGGGCGGGGTGCTGCCGATGTGCCAGGACACCGGTACGGCCATCGTGGTCGGCAAGCGCTCCGAGGGCGTGCTCACCGGCGGCACCGACGAGCGGGCGCTGTCCGAGGGGATCTACACCGCCTACCGCGACCTGAACCTGCGGTACTCGCAGATGGCGCCGCTGACCTTCTGGGACGAGCGCAACACCGGCACCAACCTGCCCGCGCAGATCGAGCTGTTCCACAAGGACACCGGCCACGCGGGCGCGGCGTCCGATGGGACGGGTGCCGACGGGGCGGGTGCCGACCCGGCCGACGGCACCGCCGACGCCACCGCCGACACCGACCCGTCCTACGAGTTCCTGTTCATGGCCAAGGGCGGCGGCAGCGCCAACAAGACGTTCCTGTACCAGGAGACCAAGGCCGTGCTGAACCCGAAGCGGCTCGCACGTTTCCTGGACGAGAAGCTGCGCGGCCTGGGCACCGCGGCCTGCCCGCCGTACCACCTGGCGATCGTCGTCGGCGGGATGTCGGCCGAGTACAACCTCAAGGTCGCCAAGCTGGCGTCGGCGCGGTACCTGGACGAGCTGCCCGCCGAGGGGTCCGAGCTGGGCCACGGCTTCCGGGACCGGGAGCTGGAACAGCAGGTGCTGGAGATGACCCGGCAGTTCGGCATCGGGGCCCAGTTCGGGGGCAAGTACTTCTGCCACGACGTGCGGGTGATCCGGCTGCCCCGGCACGGCGCGTCCTGCCCCGTCGGCATCGCCGTGTCCTGCTCCGCCGACCGTCAGGCCAAGGCGAAGATCACCCCGGAGGGGGTCTTCCTGGAGCAGCTGGAGCGGGACCCGGCGCGGTTCCTGCCGGAGGTGTCCGAGGGCGACCTGTCCGACGAGGTGGTCGAGGTCGACCTGAACCGGCCGATGTCCGAGATCCGCGCGCAGCTGTCCCAGCTGCCGGTGAAGACCCGGCTGAGCCTGACCGGGCCGCTGGTCGTGGCCCGCGACATCGCCCACTCCAAGATCGCCGAGCGGCTGGACGCCGGTGAGGAGATGCCCTCCTACCTGCGCGACCACCCCGTGTACTACGCGGGCCCCGCCAAGACCCCGGACGGCTACCCGTCCGGCTCGTTCGGCCCCACCACGGCGGGCCGGATGGACTCCTACGTCCAGCAGTTCCAGGCCGCGGGCGGGTCGATGGTGATGTTGGCCAAGGGCAACCGGTCGAAGCAGGTCACCGAGTCCTGCCGGGAACACGGCGGGTTCTATCTCGGTTCGATCGGCGGGCCCGCCGCGCGGCTGGCGCAGGACTGCATCCGCAACGTCGAGGTCCTGGAGTACGCCGAGCTGGGGATGGAGGCCGTCTGGCGGATCGAGGTGGAGGACTTCCCCGCGTTCATCGTCATCGACGACAAGGGCAACGACTTCTTCGCCGAGACCTCGGAACCGGTCCTGCAGATCTCGTTCCGCTCCTGAGCGCCGGGATGTGGCGGCCCTCCCCGGCCCCCCGACGGGAAGGGCCGCCACACCGTCCGGATGCCACGTTCCGCCGCTACTACTCCCGCTCGCTGCGGTGCTCCAGCACAACCGTCCGCTCGTCCAGCGGCGCGTCGAGCTCCACGGTCAGCGGCGGGTAGCGCATGTCCATCGTGCACATGGTGTCCGGGTCGGCGGGTTTCGTCTCGACCAGCGTGACCGTCACCCGCTTCCGGCCCGTGTCGGTGAGTTCGGCCGAGGCCTTCCCGCAGCCACCCTCCATCCCGACGACCCGGAGGGTGC
>NZ_KE387111.1:1911-7857 GCF_000430445.1 Saccharomonospora iraqiensis subsp. iraqiensis | reverse complement strand
CAGCAGGGCCACGGTGGCGCCGCGCCGGTGCAGTTCGCGGGCCAGGGCGAGACCGATCCCCCGCGCGGCGCCGGTGATCAGCGCCACCGCGCCGGAGAGGTCGAGCCGGTGCCGGGTCATCGACGCCTCCTTTCCGGGTTCGACGTGCTCTGAGATCGGGGATGCTCAGAGGTCGAGGGAGAGCGTCGGGCCCGCCGCCCGGGACACGCACGGCAGCATCGCCCGGTCGCGGTCGGCCGCGGTGAGCGTCGTGTCCCGGTGCTCGACCCGCCCGTCGAGGACGGCCACCCGGCACGTGCCGCAGAATCCCTGCCGGCACGAGTAGGCGACGTCCGGACGTTCGCGGCGGATCGCGGTCAGTGCCGTCTCGTCGGCGGCCACGGACACCGTGCGGCCGCTGCGCCGCAGCTCGATGTCGAACGGTTCGCCGCGCACCACCGGTTCCGGGGAGAACCGTTCGGTGTGCACGGAGGCATGCGGGGCCGTCGCCCGCAGCCGGTCCCGCGCCGCCGTCATCAGCGGGGGCGGTCCGCACAGGTAAACGGCGGTGCCCGGCCCGGCCGACGGCACGAGGTCGGCGACGTCCGGTGGTCCGGACTCCCCGTCGGTGCGGAGGTCGATCCGGCCGCCGTCCCGGGCGGGGAGCTCGTCCAGGAACGGCATGCTGGGCCGGTCGCGGCCGAGGTAGACCAGCCGCCAGTCGGCGCCCACCCGGTGGCAGGCGCGCACCATCGGCAGGATCGGGGTGATGCCGATCCCCGCCGCCACGAACCGGTAGGACGCCGCGGCGACGAGCCGGAAGGCGTTGCGGGGGCCACGCATGGTGAGGCGATCACCGCGCCGCAGCTCGTCGTGAATCTCGGCGGAGCCCGCCCCGCCGGGCACGCGGCGCACCGCGACGCGGTAGCGGTGCCGGTCCGCGGGGTCCCCGCACAGCGAGTACTGCCGCTGCCTGCCCGACGGCAGGAACAGGTCCAGGTGCGCGCCGGGGACCCAGCGGGGCAGGACGTCGCCGTCCGGCGCGGTCAGGGTCAGGCCGACGACACCGTCGGCCTCGGGGCGGATCGCGTCGACGACGAGGTCGAGGTCGAATCCGTGGTGACGCACCGGGGCGGGCCGGGACAGCAGCGGCGCGGCACGGCTCTCGGTGACCAGCGCCCGGTACGCGGCCGCGGCCCGTTCCAGCGCGCGCACCGTCCTGCCCGGACGGTAGGGCTCTACTGGGGATCGCACGACGCCTCCGTTCCGTCGTCGCGCCGCTGTCCCGCGTCGGCGGCGGGGGACCGTGCCAGGTAACGCACCGCCTTGTCCATGTCGCCGAGCTGGGAGGGATGGAAGTCGGGGCGCAGGTACCGCGGGATCTCGGTGAGGAACAGCGTCGCCGGGGGGATCATCCCGCGCCGCGCGGCGTCGAGCAGGCGCAGCGGCCAGAACCGCCCCTTGTCCGGCGACGGGTCGGCGCGGTGCAGGTAACCCGCCGCGGCGACGACCAGCCCGGCGAGCAGCGCACTCGCCAGCAGCGCGCTGCGCACCCGGCGTGCGTAGCTGCCGTCGACGTACTGGAAGGCGTCGAAGGCGACGTTGCGGTGTTCGACCTCCTCGGCGCCGTGCCAGCGGACGAGGTCCAGCATCGTCGGGTGCATTCCCTCGCGTTCCAGCACCTCGGCGTCCAGCAGCCACTCCCCCACCACCGCGGTGTAGTGCTCCATCGCGGCGAACAGCGCGAGCCGCTCGCACAGCCAGGCGTGCCGGGCCCGGCCGGTCGGCCCCGCCGGGCCGAGCACCCGGTCGGTCAGCCACTCCATCGCGCGCACCATCGGTCCGACGTCCAGGCCGAGCGAGGCCAGGTGTTCGCGGGCCCCTTCGTGGGAGGAGGCGTGCACGGCCTCCTGGCCGATGAACCCGGTCACCTCCTCGTGCAGGCGGGGGTCGTCGATCAGCGGCAACGCCTCGGACAGCGCCTTCGCCATCGCCCGTTCACCCTCGGGCAGCACGAGGTGCATCACGTTGATGACGTGGGTGGCCATCACCTCGCCCGGGATGTAGTGCAGGGGCACATCGTCCCAGCGGAACTCCACGTGCCGTGCCCGGATCGCGTGCGCCTCCGCGTCGTAGCGGCGGGCGCCGCGCGGATCGACGACCGGCCGACGGCCCGGCCGAGGAAACCTCACCATCATGCGCTCCTAAGGCTCTCGGCGGTCACGTCGTCGGTCGGGTCGTCGGCGGGGGTCGTGTGGAACTCGGCCGGGTCGAAAGCGCGGGTGCGGGCCCGGAACTGCCGGGCGAATCCCGGGTAGAACACGAAGTTGCGCCCGGATGCGGTGAGGTAGTAGCTGCGGCACCCGCCGGTGTTCCACACCGACCGGGCCAGCCCGCGGTCGGTCCGGGCGACGAAGGCCCGCTGCACGTCCTCCCGCACCTCCACATCGGACAGTTCGGCGTCCCGCATGCACCGCAGCGCACCGAGGACGTAGCGCACCTGCGCCTCGATGGTGATGATCTGCGAGGTGTAGGTGACCGAGTTCGGTCCGAGGAGGAGGAACAGGTTCGGGAACCCGTGCACCACGGTGCCGAGGTGGGCCCGCGGCTCCCCCTGCCAGACCTCGCGCAGGCTGCGGCCGCCCCGTCCGTGGATGCGGCCGAACATCGGATGCCCGGTCATCCGGAACCCGGTGGCCAACACGAGTGTGTCCAGTTCGTGGGTGGTGCCGTCCGCGGTGACGATCCCGTGCGGGGTCACCTCGTGGATTCCCCCGGTCACCACGTCCACGTTGGGGGCGGCCAGCGCGGGGTAGTAGGTGTTGGAGAAGGTCGGCCGTTTGCAGCCGAAGGCATAGCCCGGGGTGAGCGCGGCGCGCAGTTCCGGGTTCCGGACCTGTCGGCGCAGATGCGCGCGGCCGAGCCATTCGGCACCCTTGAGCAGCGCGGGCCGGAACACCAGCCCGGGCACCATCGCCTCCTGGACGAGGTCGAACCCCGCCCGGGCGAGGCGCTGCACCACGGGGGCACGGTCGAACACCCGCTGCGGCAGTCCGGTCATCGACCGGTCCGGGTGCGGCATGATCCAGGTGGGGGTGCGCTGGAACACCGTCATCGCGGCGACCTCCGGCTGCAACCGGGGGATCACCTGCACCGCGGACGCGCCGGTGCCCACCACGCCGACGCGCTCCCCGGCGAAGTCGTGCCCGTGGTCCCATTCCGCGGTGTGGATGACCCGGCCGCGGAAGCGGTCCAGTCCGGGGAAGTCGGGCACGGACGGACTGCTGAACGGCCCCGGCGCCGCGATCAGCACGCGCGCCCGCCAGCTGCCGTGCGCGGTCGTCACGTGCCAGCGCCGCGCCCGCTCGTCCCAGGTGGCCTCCTCCACCTCGTGCCGCAGGCGCAGGTGCGGGGTGAGGCCGAAGTGCCGCACACAGTCGCGCAGGTACTCGCGGATCTCCTCCTGGTACGGGTAGAGCCTGCTCCAGCGCGGGTTCGGCGCGAAGGAGAACGAGTAGAGGATCGACGGGATGTCGCACTGGGCGCCCGGGTAGGTGTTCGCCTGCCAGGTGCCGCCCACCTCGCCGGCGCGTTCGAGGATCACGAAGTCCTCGATCCCGGCGCGTTTGAGCTGGATCGCCGCGCACAGCCCACCGAAGCCCGCACCGAGGACCGCCACGTGCACCCGCTCGGGGTGTTCCCGCGTCGCGCCGCGCATGGTGGCCTCCGGTCGCCGGTGCCGGTGTCCGGGAAACATAGGATTTGACATCGCTCGATGTCAACAGCACGTGATGTCAGATGTTGCTGGGAGGATGGCGGCATGGTCACCGAAACGAGCCAGGGAAAACGCAGGTGGCGCGGCCGCGAGGCCGCGGACCGGGCCGCCACCCGGCGCGCGCAGCTCCTCGAGGCCGGCACGGAACTGATGGGCACCGGCGGCGCGGCCGGCCTGTCCATGCGCGGGGTGTGCCGGCAGGCGGGGCTCACCGAGCGATACTTCTACGAGAGCTTCGACAACCTGGACAGCTTCGCCGTGGCCGTGCTGGAGAGCGTGGTGTTCGGCGCGCGGGACACGCTGTTGGCCGCCCTGGAGACCGCACCCCGGACCCGCGCGGAACTGATCCGGCACGCGGTGCGCGCCTTCACCGACCACGTCGTCGCCGACCCGCGACGCGGACGGATCATGCTCGGCGAGTCCATGACGTCACCGGCCCTGTCCCGCCGCGGGTGGGAACTGGTCGACGAGTTCACCGCGCCGATCGGCCTGGTCATGACCACCTCCGGCACCGGCGACCCCGACGGAGGCGACGGCTCCGACGGGGTGGACGACCTCGGCGGAATGGACGACGCCGACATCCGGCGCAACGCGCTCGCCGTGTTCGGGGCGCTCGCCGCGCTGTACCAGCGGTGGATCGCCGACGGCTTCCCCGGCCCCCGGGAGCGGTTCGAGGAACACGTTGCACGGATCATCGAACAGATCACCGCCGCGCGTTCCCGGTGAGACCGGCGGTGTCCGTGGTGGCATGAGGTGCCCGGCCGGTGATCAGGGCGCCGGATTCAGCGTGTCCGAGGCGGTCGTGACTCCCTGATCCGGAGCCGCGGGGAGGACCTCCGGCGAACCGTGGTCCGTCAGGGCCCGCATGCCGTCCTCGTCGATCCCCAGGTAGGTGCTCTCCAGGTCAATGTCCGTGGCCAGAAACCAGCGCCGGTCCGCGGGCCACCAGAGGTTCATCGTCTGGAAAGCCCATCCGAATACCGAATGTCCCGTTGTGTCGATCGATCCACGGAAGACGAAGTAATTCCGATCGGGAAGCCGCAGGTGCGCCCCGTCGGTGATATCCGGTTCCCGGGTGGCCGCCCACCCGGACCACAAGGCGAAGAAGCAGTCGTCCGGGGTGTCGGTGCAGCCGCGCAACACGTCGACCACCGGGCCGACGAGCTCCGGCGGCAGCGTGCCCTGGGCCGGTGGGTCCGTCCACGACGCGGACCGCCCGTCATCGTCGTCGATGCCGTTCTCGTACTGCTGCAGCCGCAGTCCCACCAGGTTCGGGAACTGCACCGACGGATGGAACACGCGGTTCGAGCGCTCGGCGATCTCCTGCCACCGGACCGTCCGTCGCCCCTCGGGCCGTTCCCGGTACGCGGGATGGAGCAGCCGTGCGGAGCACGGATACCGCTCGGGCACCAGTGCCCGGACGACACCCCACGGAGCCGCGCGGAGAGCGGGCGCGAACCACCGCGCCGCCTCCGCAGCGTCCGGGACCACGTCCCACGGCCCGAACCGGGATGTCGCCATGGGCGGGATCCTACGGCGCATGTCCCGGCGGAACCGCCGACAATCAGTGCCTCGTCGAGGACCTGCGAGACCCTCCGCCCGCGTTTCACAGGGTTGTCCTCGGCATCCGGGCCGTGCGACAACGGCAGCCGTGCGGTTCCGACACCCCGCACCACGCCGCCCTGCGAACCCGGGCGACGGCTGGTTCACTCCACTCGACGGCCTGACCGACAAGGAGCCCGGCCCGATGACCACGACCGCCCACACCCGCCCGGGCACGCCCCGCGACGGCCGTGCCGCCCGCGCGGCGCTGCTCGACGAGATCGACCCGGACCGGCGTCTGGCCGGCCCCCTGCGGAACGCCCTGCTGACCGTCCCCCGCGAGACCTTCGTCCCCGACCGCGGCTGGGTCTTCGACAGTGCGGGCGCGGCCGTCCCGTTCGACCGGGACAGCGATCCCGACGGCTGGTGGGACCTCGCGCATGCGAACCGGGTCGTGGCGCTGCAGTTCGACGACGGCCACACCCGCTGGCCCGATCCCGGCACCCGCGCCACCTCGACGCTGTCGCAGCCGGCCGTCGTGGCGGCCATGCTCGCCGAGCTGGACGTGCGCCCCGGGCACACGGTCCTGGAGATCGGCGCCGCCAGCGGCTACAACGCCGCGCTGCTGGCCGCCCTGGCGACACCGGGCG
>NZ_KE387111.1:0-1811 GCF_000430445.1 Saccharomonospora iraqiensis subsp. iraqiensis | reverse complement strand
TCCGCGGCACCGCGGTCGGCGCGGCGACGGTCACCGCGGGCGACGAGCAGGCCCGCCCCGGCGAGGACGGCGAGTTCGTGCTCCCCGTGCGGCAGGACGGCGGAACGAGCGTCACCGTCACCGCCACCGACGCCGCGGGCAACACCGCCACCGAGGAGGTCCCGGTGGCGCTGCGCCACCCCGGGATGCGGGCGGTGCACATGTCGGCGAGCGCCTGGTCGAGCGCCACCCTGCGGGAGCCGGTGATGGACCTGGTGCGCGAGCGCCGGATCGACACGGTGCAGCTCGACATCAAGGACGAGAGCGGCAAGGTCGGCTACTCCTCGCAGGTGCCGCTGGCGCAGGAGATCGGCGCGAACGCCGACCTCTACGACGCCCGCGAGGCGCTGGACATGCTGCACGCCGAGGGCGTGCACGTGGTCGGCAGGCTGGTCGCCTTCCGCGACCCGGTGCTCGGGCGGGCGTCCTGGGAGTCCGGTGACCACCAGCGGCTGGTGCAGGACACCGGGGGTTCCCCCTGGTCCGGCTACGGCAGCTACTCGTTCACCAACTTCGCCGACCCCGAGGTGCGCGAGTACAACATCGCGCTCGCCGAGGAGGCCGCCGAACTCGGTTTCGACGACATCCTCTACGACTACATCCGCAGGCCGGACGGGGACATCGACGCCATGCGCTTCCCCGGCCTGGAGACCTCCCCGGAGAAGTCGGTCGCCGACTTCCTGGCGGACTCCCGGGAGGCCATCCACGAGCACGGCGCCTACCAGGGCGCCTCGGTGTTCGGGATCGCGGCCACCCGCCCGACGCAGATCGCGCAGGACATCCCGATGATGTCCGAGCACGTCGACTACATCGCGCCGATGGTGTACCCGTCGCACTGGGGGCCCGGGGAGTACGGGGTGGACTCCCCGGAGAACCAGCCGTACGACATCACCCGGCGCTCGGTGGCCGACTTCGTGGACCAGGCGAACGAGAACGGCACGACCGAGATCATCCCCTGGTTGCAGGCGTTCAGCCTCGGGGTCGACTACGGCCCCGGGGAGGTCCGCGCGCAGATCGAGGCCGCCGAGGACGCCGGGGCCGACTCGTTCCTGCTGTGGAACGCCGCCTGCCGGTACGACGCGTCGGCACTGGCCCCGACCTGAGCCGCCCGGACCACCGCGACGCCCTCCTTCACCCCCGCCCGACGTAGGGCATCGCGGTGGCCGTCACGGTCAGCGAGTTGACCGTGGCCGACAGCGGGAGCCCGGCCATGTAGAGCACGGCGTCGGCGACGTGCGCCGCGTCGAACGTGGCCTCGGGCGCGGTGCTGCCGTCCGCCTGCCGTGCGCCTTCGGCGATGCCCGCCGTCATGTCGGTGGCGGCGTTGCCGATGTCGATCTGGCCGCAGGCGATGTCGTGCGGCCTGCCGTCCAGGGCGAGCGACCGGGTCAGCCCGGTGACCGCGTGTTTGGTGGCCGTGTAGGCGACGCTGTCCGGCCGGGGCGCCTGCGCCGAGATCGAGCCGTTGTTGATGATCCGGCCGCCCCGGGGGCGCTGCTCCTTCATCAGCCGGACCGCGTGCCGGGCGCAGAGGAACATGCCGGTGAGGTTGACGGCGACGGTGTCGTGCCACCCGTCGAGCGGCACCGTGTCCACCGACCCGGCCGGTCCGAACGTGCCCGCGTTGTTGAACAGCACGTCCACCCGGCCCCACCGCTGCCCGACCGCCGCGAACAGGTCCGCCACGGCGGCGTCGTCGGTCACGTCGGTGGGCACCACCAGCGCGTCCGCACCGCCGTCGCCCCGTTCGGCCTGCGCCGCCGTCTCCCGCA
>NZ_KE387110.1:100529-106743 GCF_000430445.1 Saccharomonospora iraqiensis subsp. iraqiensis | reverse complement strand
AGCGCCAGCAGTACGGTCCCGAGTCGCCGACCGGCCGAGCCCACCATCGCGCTCCCCGTTCCCTTCGAAGGTCTTTCACCCGTCGAAGGGCTCATCCCACCGCACCGGAGCCCACGCGGGCCAGGGATCCGGCCGAACGTGCGACCGCCGTCGCACCGTGCCGGGTCGGTCGCGCACGGTGCCCGGCCGCGGGCTACGCGGCGTCGGTGAGCAGCGCCCGCGCGGCCCGCTCCGCGATGGCCGGGTCGAGGCGCCTGCCGTTGAGCAGCTCCGCGTACAGAGCGGACTCCACGATGCGCACGTAGAGGAACGCGAGGTCGTCCAGCTCGGTCGGCCGCCACGTCGGCGTGCGGTTCTCCAGCAGCACCGCCCGCTGTGCCGCCACCATCCGGCGGTGCACGCCCTCGGGGGTGTGGAACAGCACCCGGGTGGCCGTCTCCGGCTCGGCCCGCAGGAACGCGGTGAACGCCCCGGCGTTGCGCAACTCGGCGGAGAACAACCGGGTCACCTCCAGCACCCCCTCGACCCCGGTCCGCCTGCGCCTGCGACGGGCGCGGGTCAGCAGGCGTTCACCCAGCCGCCACAGCACGTCCCCGAGCACCGCGTCCCGCCGGTGCACCACCCGGTACAGCGTCGCCCGACTCACCGCCAGGCTCGCCGCGAGCGCGGGCATGTCGATCGAGCCGTGCCGGAGGAAGTACCGGCAGCCGCCGTGGACCACCTGTTCGCGGCTGACCACCCGCCGGGTGTCCACCGACTGCGCCATCAACAGCCTCCTCTTCGATGATCGGTGCGTCGGTGATAGCACAACGCGGGCGCCCACGGCATCGGGTGAACAACTACCCTGGGGCCGATCGCGAGCAGGTGTTGACGGTGTGTCGGGCCACGGGGCCCGCGGACGGAAGGGCACGGTTGTGCGGCACCACAGATCCGGATCGGCCCGGCCCCGGGGCGGGGTCGGGACGGTCCTCGCACTGGTCGCGACCCTGTTACTGGTGGTGGGGTGCGAGGCGGACACCACGGGTGCCGACGACCCGGGCCCGGCAACGACCGACAACGGCGCGGGCGCGGACTCCGCGACCCCGGATCCGGCGAAGCAGGAGCAGCAACACCCCACCCGGGCCGGGCGGACGGCCCTGTTCGACCGGTCCGGCATGATCCGGTCGGATCTGGAAATCCTCGACGAGGTGTCCGGCCGGTGCGAGGCGTCCCTGCTCAGCCCGGAGAACGAGCAGGCGCGACGGTGCTTCACCAACGAGACGTCCCTGGCGATGGACCCGTGCTTCGTCCCGGAGAACCCCGCCCCGGAACTCCTGCCGGATCCGGGGACCGGCACGGAGAGCGTCACGGACCAGAAGGTCCGGGACAACCCGGTGGAGACGGTCGCGGTCTGCCTGCGGGACCCGGCCGCCGAGGGCGCGGTCAAGGTCAACGTGCGCGACGACGACCCCTCCGGTGTCGTGGACGACGTCGTCGACCCGTGGTGGTTCGTGGTGCTGGCCGACGGAACGCGGTGCGTGAAGGTGCTCGGTGTCGACGACCTCCGCGAGGATCTGCACCTCAGCTACCGCTGCGACGACGGCTTCCTGCACGGGCTGGTGGACGAGGACAAGCGCATCTGGACCATCCACCACCGGAAGGCGGGCTCCGACGAGCTGAACCTGGCCTGGGTCCGCTCGGCCTGGGCCTGACCGGACCCGTGCCGGGGGCCGGGGCCCCGACGCGGCGGTGCCCCGGCCCGGCGGACTCTCCGGTTCAGGACGACGGCGCCGGGGTGCGCTCCCCGGTCGTGACGGGAACGCCGGCTCCGGCCGCCTCCGGGTAAAGGCCGTTGATGTGCACGACGTCGTGGCCGGCCCGTTCGAGCAGGCTCGCCGCGATGGCCGACCGGTACCCGGAGCCGCAGTGCACCCACAGCCGCCGGTGCGGCACGTCGGCCATCCTCGGCAGCAGCTCGTGCAGCGGCACGTGCACCGCGCCCTCGATGTGCTCGGCGTTGAACTCCTCGTCCCGGCGCACGTCCAGCACGGTCGGCGCGCGCCCGGCCGAGAACTCGGCCGCCAGGTCCCGCCACTCCACACTGGGGAACGACGTCGTCGGGATGCCGTCCGCCAGATCCTGCGGCGGGTCGCCGAGCGCGACGTCCAGCCGGTCGATGCCGATGCGCGAGAGGTCCCGGATGGCGGCACGGATGTCGTCCTCCGAGCCCACCAGGGTCATCGGGTCCAGCCACGGCAGCGTCCACCCGAGGAACGTGGTGAACTGCTTGCCGTCGCCGTACTCGATGCTGACCGTGCCCTCCAGGTGCTTGGTGGCGAAGGCGACCCGGTTGCGCAGGTCGACCACCCACTCACCGCGGTCGAGGCGGCTGCGCAGCTCGCCGGTCGACAGCGGTTCGGGCACCGTCAGGTCCGGCGCACTCGGCCCCATCCGGTTCAGCGGCCCCATGTGCGCGTAGTACGACGGGTAGTCGGTGAGGTTCGCGATGAGCTGGTCGACGAAGCGGTCCTCGTCGGTCTCGGTCAGCGCGTGGTTGTGCTCCCGCTGCTCCCCGATCGTCGAGCTGTCGGCGGCGGTGGCCGGGCCGGAGGAGCAGAAGCTGCCGAACCCGTGCGTCGGGTACAGCGTGGCGCGGTCGGAGACCTGCTCGGCCAGCCGCCGCGCCGACCGGAACTGCGCCCGTGTCAGTGCCGTCGTCTTCTGCGGATCGACCAGGTCGGTGCGGCCCACCGACCCGTACAGCAGACTGCCGCCGGAGAACACGGCCTGCTCGCCGTCGCCGTCGACGACGTAGGACAGGTGGTGCTCGGTGTGCCCGGGAGTGGCCACGGCGGTCAGCGTCATCCGTCCGATGTCGATCCGGTCGCCCGGCAGGATCCGCTGGTGGTCGTACTCCAGCCCCTCGGTCTCGCCGACCAGGTAGGTGGCGGAGTGGCGCAGCGCGAGTTGCGGGCCGCCGGTGGCGTAGTCGTTGTGCAGGTGCGTCTCGGCGACGTGGGTGATCTGCACGCCCCGCGCGCGGGCGAGCTCCTCGATGCTGTCGAAATCCCGCTGGGGATCGACGACCAGGGCTTGCGATCCGTCGTGCACCAGGTAACTGCGGTCCCCGAGTTGCTCGGTACGAATGACGTCGACGTCCATGAACGGTCATCCCTCGTCGGTCTGTGGCAGGCTCGGTGGTCGGATACCCGATGCCCGAACCGATAACCCGAGCGAGGAGGACCCGTGCCGCCCACCGATCCGTCCAGCTGGGACGAACGCTACCGCGTCGACCCGTCCCCGTGGGGCGACGCGCCGGCGAGGACCATCCGCACGTATCTCGACGACGCGGTCCCCGGCACCGCCGTCGACCTCGCGTGCGGGGACGGCCGGCACGCCGCGTGGCTGCACTCGAAAGGGTGGAAGGTGGCCGCCGTGGACTTCTCCCCGGTGGCCCTGGAGTCCGCCCGGGACCGCTACGGCACGGACATCGACTGGCGGCTCGGCGACGTCACGACGTGGGAACCCGCGCAGGCCGTCGACCTGGTGCTGGTGGGGTTCCTCCAGATCCCGGCGACCGACCTGGTGCGCACGTTGCGCCGCGCCACGAGCTGGCTGGCCGACGGCGGAAGGCTGTTCTACCTGGGACACGCCCGGGAGAACTACGAACGCGGGGTCGGCGGACCGCCCGACCCGGACGTGATGCCGTCGATCACCGACCTCGCCGAGGCCGCGGGCGGCCTGCGGGTCGACGCCCTGCAGCACGTGCTGCGGGACACCGACCGCGGCACGGCGATCGACATCGTGCTCGACGTCCGGCGGTGGTGAACCCCGCCGCCGGACCGGTGGACGGCGCGTTCCCGGCGGCGCGGACCGGATGATCCGCACCGCCGGGACGCCCCGTCCCGGCTCACCGGTGGGTCTGTCCGGCCCGCTCCGGGTCGGCCTCGTGCTCGCCGTCCCCGCCGTCCTCCCGGCGCCGGGAGCGCAGCATCCGCACGAGCACCACCGCCAGCGCCAGCAGCACCAGCGCCAGCAGCACCACGATGTTGGACACCTCGCCGGTGAAGCCCTGCACCCATTCCTGGATCGAGAACTGGGTGTCCACGCTCGTCAGGCCGCCGAGATTGGCCGTGCCCTCGGTGAACAGGAACAGCATCCCCACGCCGATGAACAGCAGGCCGGAGATCAGGCTCGTCGTGTGCGTGCGCAGCGGGCCAAGGGTGATCTCACGCCCCCGCAGCCACTGTTTGCGGCCGAGGTCGAAGCGGTCCCACAGCAGGGCGAGCACGAACAGCGGCGCGGCCATCCCCAGCGCGTACAGCGCCATCAGGGCGCCCCCGTAGGTCGGATCCCCGCCCGCCGCGGACACGGTGAGCACGCTGCCCAGCAACGGCCCGGAGCAGAACCCCGCCAGCCCGTACACGGTGCCCAGGGCGAACACCGAGAAGCCGGACGAGATCCTGATCTTCGCGGCGGCATTCTGCGCGGTGTTCGAGCCGAACCCGCGGCCGAGGATCATCAGCACGCCCAGTGCGACGAGCACCAGCCCGCCGACCAGGGTCACCGTGCCCCGGTACTGCGTCACCAGGGCACCCACCGCCGCGACCCCCGCACCGAGCGGGATCAGCACGAGCGCCAGGCCCGCGTAGAACAGCACGGTGCGACGGGCCAGCGCGCCGACCGTGTCGAACGCATAGGCGAAGAACGACGGCAGCAGCAACGCCGAACACGGGCTCACCAGGGAGAGCAGACCCCCCAGGAAGGCCCCGAGCAGACCGACCTCGGTCATTGCTGCCCCGCAGCGCCCTCGATGACCTCGACGAACGTGTCGAGCGGCTGCGCGCCGAGAATGGGCTCACCGTTGATCACGAACGTCGGGGTGCTGGACACGCCGATCGAGCTGCCCTGCCGCAGGTCCTCCCGGACCGGCTCGTCCAGGCTCGGGTCGTCCAGATCGGCGGTGAACGTCTCCATGTCCGGCATGTCGACCTCATTGGCGTAGTCGAGGAGCACCTCGCGGGTGAGGTCCGGGTGGCCGCGCTCCGGGGAGTCCTCGTAGATGGCGCGGTTGTACTCCCAGAACTTGCCCTGCTCGGCGGCGGCGCGACCGGCCCGGGCTGCCGTCTCCGACTGCTCGCCGAAGATCGGGAAGTCCCGCCACTCGATCCGCAGCTGCCCGGAGTCGACGTAGCGGTCGATCAGCTCGGGTTCGATGTCCCGGCTGAACTTCGCGCAGAACGGGCACCGGTAGTCCGAGTACATGACCATCGTCACCGGGGCGTCGACGGGGCCGAGCGCCGTCGGGTCGCCCTCGTCGCGCCGGGCCAGGCCGGACAGCGGACTCTCGTCGCCACCGGCACTACCCTGGCTCTGCGAGGCCGAGGGGCCCGGCGGACCGGCGGGCTGTTGTGCGGCGCCGTCGTCGCCGCCCGACTGGGACACGACGAGGTAGGTGATCAACCCGATCGCGGCCACCACGAGGACGGCCACCAGGGTGAGGTCGCGTTTCGACGTACGCCGCGACGTGTTCGACATCGGCTCTCCCGGTCAGTCAGGACTTGAACTACTATGCAGCATAGTAAACACGAAGTCCCGAGCCGATTGGACACGCCCGTGGAGCCGGTGCCGAATCCCGCCGAACCCGCCACCCGCCCCCGCACGGCCCGCTACGCCCGCGCGGGACTGATGGGCCTGCTCGCGCTGCTGGCGGTGGGCATCCCGACCGACATCATCGACACCCCGCTGTTCACCCGGGAGATCCCGGTGCGCTGGTGGGAGTACCCGGTGCTGGCCGCGACCGCGGCGCTGACGTTCGCGTGGTTCGCGATCCAGGGCCCGCCGCCGTCCGAGAAGGCCAAGCGCAAACCGCTGGCCGGGGTGGTGCTGACCGTGTTCGCCGTGGGGTGCCCGGTGTGCAACAAGCTCGTCCTCGTGGCGCTGGGCACCTCCGGCGCGCTGGGACTGTGGGCGCCGCTGCAACCGTTCCTGGCGGTGCTGTCCCTGGCACTGCTGGTGGCCGCCGTGGCCCAACGGTGGCGCCGCCGGGACTGCTCCGACGACACCTGCTCGGCGGAGGGCGGCCCCGGTCAGAACGCGACGCCGCCCGCCACCGCCAGGCAGTAGAGCGCCACCGCACCCGCGAAGACGGCGACCGAGGCCGCGGTGGGCACGAGGGTCAGCAGCGCCGCCAGGGCGTAGTCCACCCGGGCGGGCAGCCACCGCAGGGCCACCC
>NZ_KE387110.1:97428-100429 GCF_000430445.1 Saccharomonospora iraqiensis subsp. iraqiensis | reverse complement strand
CGCGGCCGTGGCGCATGGGCACCGGCGACTACCTCGACGGCCTCCGCGCCGACGTGCCCGCACCCGCCCCCGGCCGGGTCACCGACGCGCCGTGGGACGCGGACCTCGCCCCGACGATCCGGGAACACGACCGGGTGGTCGCCGAGGAACAGGTCGCCACCCGCCTGCTCGACGACCTCGCGGAGGCCGCCGCACCACCGCCGGAGAGCCCGGACGCCGGTGCGCGACCGTGAGCCGGAGTCGACCCCTTCGTGACCCTCTGGATCGACGTCCGAAATATCGTGCTACATTTGGCGTAGCACTTTCCGTGCTACGGTCTAACCATGGAGCGCATCGGTGTCCGGGAGCTGCGGCAGAACGCGTCCCGTTACCTGGCGAGAGTACGAATGGGGGAAACAGTGGAGGTCACGGACCGTGGTGAGCTCGTCGCGCTGCTCGCGCCGCCGCACCGGACGACGGCTGCACGGGACAGGTTGATCGCCCAAGGCACGTTGATCCCCGCGGCGAACCCGGACGGCCTCCGGCACCTGCCGGAACCCCCTCCGGCGAGCGGCGCACGGTCGACGCAGTCCGTTCTCGACGAGCTGCGCGAGGACCGGTTGTGATCTACCTGGACTCCTCGGCTCTGCTCAAGCTCGTCGTCCGGGAGGCGGAGACGGACGCGCTGCGCGCCTGGCTCGGCGACCACACCGACCCCCCCTGCAGCAGTGAACTCGCCAAGGTCGAGGTGACGGTGGCCACCCGGCGTGTCGCCCCGGACCTCCTGCCCACGGCTCGGGCTGCGATCGCCGGACTGGATCTGCTGCCGCTGTCCAGCGCCACCATCACCCTCGCCTCCGAGACCGAGCAACAACTACGCAGCCTCGACGCACTCCACCTCGCCTCGGCACTGCTGCTGGGTGACGAGCTGACCCGGTTCGTCACCTACGATCATCGACTCGCCTCCGCGGCCGAGGCCGTGCGGCTGACCACGACGGCACCCGGTTGCTGAGCACCGTGCTCGTCGTGTCTGCACACCCGAGCCACTGCCGCACTACGCCCAGCCCCGCCGCGGATGCCGATCCCGGATCACTGCCCGGCTGAGGTACGGCTCGTCGGCCGGCGCCGGTGCGAGCACGAAGGGCGCCCCGGATGGATCCGGGGCGCCCCACGCGTGTCACTCACCTCCGGTTGATCACTTGCCCACGTCGGAGCGGGCGGCGGCGCGCACGAGGCGGCCCTTCTCCCGCTTCTCGATGATGCCCGCCTCGGCGAGCTCGTCGGCCACCGTCGAGACGTGGTCGACGAACGCGCCGTGGTTGGCGTACTCGCCGTCCTCGTCGATCAGGTCGTTGATCGTGCAGCCGTTCCCGGTGTCCACATTGGCCACACCGGTGGCGTTGTCCCCGATGACCACGGTCTCCCGCGTGTCCGAGTCGGGGCAGGCGTCGTCGCCGCCGGCGACGACGGTGAACGAGACGTCACCGGAGGCCGTATTCTCCGCGTTGTCGGTGGCGCGGAAGGCCACGGTGTACTCGCCCGGTCGGTCGAGGGTCACCGGTCCCTCGTAGAACCGGTACTCCCCGTCGTTGACGGCGTACTCGACCGACGCGACACCGGAATCGGCATCCGTGGCCGTCACCGTGACCGTGGCCGAGCCGACGTAGGCGCCGTCGCCGTCCCGCTCACCGGTCACCTCGGCGCCGACTTCGGGCGGCGTGGTGTCCTCCGGTGCGGGTTCGACCACCACGAACGACACCGAGTCGGCCTCGGCGGTGTTGCCCGCGTTGTCCGACGCCCGGAACCACACCATGTGCTCACCCGCGGCGTTGACCACGACCGGGTCGGTGTAGGGCTCGAACTCCCCGTCGTTGACGGCGTACTCGACCGACGCCACCCCGGAGTCGGCATCCGTGGCCGTCACCGTCACCGTGGTCGAGCCGATGTAGGCACCGTCGCCGTCCCGCTCACCGGTGACGTCGGCCGAGACCTCCGGCGGAGTGGTGTCCTCCGGCGGGGGCTCGACCACCGTGAACGACACCGACCCCACCGTGGAGGTGTTACCCGCCTCGTCGGTGGCGCGGTAGCGCATCGTGTGGTCGCCGGACTCGTCCACGGTCACCGGGCTGGCGTACGCGGTGAATCCCGCGTCGTTCAGCGCGTACTCGATCGACGCGACGCCGGAGTCGGCGTCGGTCGCCGTGACCGTCACCGTGGCCGAGTCGAGGTAGTTGCCCCCGGCGTCCTGCTCACCGGTGACCTCGGCGCTGACCTCCGGCGGCGTGGTGTCCTCCGGCGTGGGCTCGACCACCGTGAACGAGACCGACCCCACCGACGAGGTGTTGCCCGCGGTGTCGGTGGCGCGGTACTGCACCGAGTGATCCCCGGGCTCCTCCACGGTGACCGGGTCCGAATAGCTCTGGAAACCGGTGTCGTCCAGCTCGTACTCCACGCCGGCCACCCCGGAGTCGTCGGACGCCGTCAGCTCGACCGTGGCCGAGCCGACATAGGCACCGTCGCCGTCCCGCTCCCCGGTCACCTCCGCGGTGACCTCCGGCGGCGTGGTGTCACCGCCCCCGGACTCGGTGACGACGAGCTCGCCGGTCATCTGTCCGTGGCCGGGCATGTCGCAGTAGTAGCGGTAGGTGCCCGGTGTGAGCTCCACCTGTGCCTGGTGCCTGCCCCCGTCGACGTCGAAGGGGCTCGCCACGATGTTGAGGTCCACATCGTGGTTGTAGCCGGGGGTGGTGGTGTCGAACGTCAACGTGTGCGCCACACCGGTGGTGTTGCCCGTGTCGGTGCTGTTCTCGAACACGATCGTCGCCGTGCCCGCGGTCGCCGTCTCCGGGGCGGAGGCGTAGGTGTCGAGCCGGTCGTCCGCGGTCCAGGTCAGCACCTGTTCCTGCGCGGCCGCCGCGTCACCCGAGGTCGTCCCGGAGTCGTTGTCCTGCTCCGTGGCCGAGGCCGGAGCCAGCCACAGCGCCGCGACGAGCATGCCGAGCAGCGCCGCCGCCGCCCGCCG
>NZ_KE387110.1:95818-97328 GCF_000430445.1 Saccharomonospora iraqiensis subsp. iraqiensis | reverse complement strand
CCCGACGACGCGGGGATCGAGCTGACGCTGTCGTCCGCCGACGACGCCGCCGCGACGCGGGAGGCCGCCCGGGCGGTGGCGACGGCCCTGCCGGACGAGACGTTCACCGAGACGGCGATCAGTACCGCGCTGAACGCGCTGATCGAGACCGTGCACGCCTGCCGGGACACGCTCAGCGGTCGGGCCGATCTGCAGCCGGAGACCGAGGGCCGGGTGCAGGAACTCACCGCGACGGTGGACGGGGTCCGGGTGGGGGCGCACCGGCTGCACACGATCCTGCGGGAGGACGCCGAGCGCAGCCGCGGCGACATCACCGCCGCCGAGCGGGAGCTGTTCGACAAGACGCTGACCGGGGACATCCGCCGTCAGCTCGCCGAGCGCATCCGCCAGGCGAACGAGATGGTGGACGCGATGAACGCCCGGCTGCAGCGGGTGCGCACCGCGTCGCGGGTGGCGGTGAAGCTGGTGTGGGAGGTGAACCCGGAGCTGCCCGCGGGCACCCGGGACGCCCGGGACCTGCTGCTCAAGTCGCCGGTGGGGATGTCCGACGCGGACCGGGACTCGCTGCACCGGTTCTTCCGGGAGCGGATCGAGCAGGCGAAGGCGGACAACACCGCGTCGAGTTGGCAGGAGCAGCTGGCGCGGGTGTTCGACTACACCGCCTGGCACCGGTTCGTGGTGAAACTGGACCGGGCCGACGGGCGCGGGTGGCAGCCGTTGACGAAGAAGCTGCACGGTGCCCTGTCCGGTGGGGAGAAGGCGATCGCGCTGCACCTGCCGCTGTTCGCGGCGGTGGCGGCGCACTACCAGTCGGTGCCCGAGGCGCCCCGGTTGATCCTGCTGGACGAGGTGTTCGTCGGGGTGGACTCGGACAACCGGGGGCAGGTGTTCGACCTGCTCACCTCGCTCGACCTGGACCTGATGCTGACCTCCGACCACGAGTGGGGCGCCTACCGCGAGCTCCCCGGCATCGCGGTGCACCAGCTCATCACCGGCGACGGCCCGGGCGGTGCGGGTGACGCGGGTACCGGGTCCGATGTGGACGACGCGGTGACCACCGCGCGGTTCGTGTGGACGGGCGCGGGATGGGAGGACGGGGAGTCGTGAACCTGCCCGCGGCGGTGTGTGTGCCGGAGCTGCGTCCGTTGTGGATGGCCATGCACGGGCGGTTGTCCACCGGCAGGCGGGTGAGCAGTGTGCGGGTGGGGCCGCTGGACGAGGCGCAGCGGGACGCCGTGGCCGACCTGCTGGGCCTGGCGCGCCGGCCGGGCACGCACTGTTCGGTGTCGCTGGGGACGCTGGAGACCGTGCTGGACGACCTGGGCACCGACGTCACCGAGGTGGTCACCGACCTGGTGGGGCCGGTCGGCGACCGTGCCGCGGAACGCGCGCGGGCGGAGGCGGAACGAACGGCGCTGTGGGAGTGGCTGGAGCACCATCCGGAGGTGCGCGGGCGCCCCGCGCTGGGGGAATGGGCGCGGCAGGTGCGCCGCGCCGGGGTGCGGGGGTC
>NZ_KE387110.1:74287-95718 GCF_000430445.1 Saccharomonospora iraqiensis subsp. iraqiensis | reverse complement strand
CGCCCGCCGCGCGTGCGCCGCCAGGCGGGTGGGACCACCCCGCGCCGCCGGGGGCGCGGGGGTGCCTAATCGTGGATACATCAGCTCGTCCCTCTCGTACCGCCGGACTACAGGGTCCGGACGCGGATGTTGCGGAACTCGATGAGGTCGTTGTTCCCGTGGTTCTGCAGACCGACGAACCCGCGGGCGAACTGCCGCTCACCGGTCGGCGGGTCACCGTCCCGCAGCGAGTCCTTGCCCGGGCCGTTGTCGAACTCGTTGATCACCTCACCGTTCCGGAGGATGGTGTACTGCTGGTCGACGACCCGGATCTCGTAGTCGTTCCACTCCCCCTTCGGCGTGGCACCGGAGTCGGCCAGGTCGACGGGGTCGAAGTTGTAGATCGACCCGGTCTTCTGTGGTTCCCCGGACTCGCCGTCGTAGATCTGCACCTCCTGTCCGCAGTAGACGGCCACCCACGCCTGGGAGGTCCGTGCGGCGCCCTGGGTGGAGCACCCCTCGGGCCGCTCCTCCAGCGGGGTGCGCGGGTCGGGGAAGCGGACGAAGACACCGCTGTTGGCCCGGTGTCCCTCCGGGGCCACGTCGCGGAACCGAAGCTTCAGGGAGAAGTCCCCGAACTCCTCGGCGGCGTACCAGAGCATCCCCATCCCACCGGAGCTGCGCAGCGATCCCTCGTCGGTGATCTCGAAGTGCCCGCTGGGCGCCTGCCGCCAGCCTTCGAGGGAGCCTGCCGTGCCGTCGAAGAGGTGCTCGTAGCCGGAGTCGCCCTTCTTGCCGATGTCCGACTTCGCGGCGGTCCGGGTCAGCATGCCCTTCTCCTTGCCGCTGATCACGCCGTCGGCGCGGAGCTTGTTCGCGACCTCGTTCACGTGGTCGACGAACGCGCCGTGGGTGTCCCAGGTGCCCTCGTCGTCGATCAGGTCGTTGATCGTGCAGCCGCCACCGACCCCGGCGTTGGCGACCCCGCTGTCGGCGTCGCGCATCCACACCGTGGCGCGGTCGTCGGGCACGGCGCATTCGACGGTGACCTCGATGCTGGTGGTCGCCGTCTCCCCGTCCGCGTAGGTCACCGTGAGCGTGGCGGTGTAGGTGCCCGTCGCGGCGTAGGTGTGCCGCGGGTTCGCCTCCGTGGAGGTGGCTCCGTCGCCGAGGTCCCACTCGTAGGACACGCCGCCGGACCGCGCACCGGTGAACGCCATGGTCAACGGCGAGCCCTGCACGGCCGTCGCCTCCACCTGCGGCCGCGGGGTCGGGGCGCCGCCGGTGTAGGTGACGCGGATCAACTTCTGGTTGTCGCTGAGGCTGAAGAACCCGCCCCCGTAGTCGATCATGTAGAGGGCGCCGTCCGGACCGAAGTCGGCGTCCATCCAGCTCTGCAGCTCGCGGTCCCCGCCACCCATCGGGATGATGTCGCGGAGGTCCTCGGCGTACAGCGGTGGCGCCGCCTCGTCGACGGTGTCCGGGTCCACGGTCACCGCCACCCGGTTGTTCGGGTTGGACTGGTCCCCGATGAGCCACTTGCCGTCCCAGTGAGCGGGCCAGGCCACCCCGCTGTCGGTGTCGGCTTCCGAGCGGTGGTAGGTCGGTCCCGACATGATCGCCTGGGAACCGCCGGTGAGGTACGGCTGGGTGTAGGTGGCCTCCTCCTGCACGTAACTCGGCACCCCGCTGCCGTCCCCCCGGTCGGGAAAGACCGGGCCGCCGCCGTGCGGCGAGTACCAGATCATGTTGCTGCGTGTGTCCGGGATGTCGACCAACCCGGTGTTGCGGGGGGAGGTGTTCTTCAGGTCGTCGCAGTCGTACCAGCCGGTCAGCACCGACGCGTCGGTGTTGCTGCGGTCGCGGTAGGGCTGCTTGTCACCCATGCAGTACGGCCAGCCCTGGTTACCCGCCGAGGTGATGATCGTGGCGGTCTCGTACTTGGCCGGGCCGAGTTCCGGACTCGGGTCGAACGCGTCCGGACCCACCCAGGCCGCGGTCAGCCAGTCGTGCTTGTCGTCGATCTGGATGCGCGCCGGGTTGCGCACGCCCATCACGTAGATCTCCGGGCGGGTCTTGTCCCCCGGGTCCTCGGCCTCCGGGAAGAGGTTGCCCTCGGGGATGGTGTAGCTGCCGTCGGGCTCCGGGTGGATCCGGAGGATCTTGCCGTTGAGGTCGTTGGTGTTGCCCGACGTCCTTCGGGCGTCCTGGAAGGACACTCCCTTGTAGTCCTCGGTCCAGTTGTTGCCCGAGTACCCCTGCGAGCCGCGGGAGGAGTTGCTGTCCCCGGTGGCGATGTAGAGGTTGCCCGCGTCGTCGAAGTCCATCCCGCCGCCGGCGTGGCAGCAGCTGTGGATCTGAGTGTCCCACTGCAGCAGGTCGACGCGACTGGCCTTGTCGATCGTGGAGGTGGCGTGGTCGTAGGTGAACCGGGACACCGTCCGCTTGCCGATCCGCTCGTCCTTGTCGATCGAGCCGTACGGCATCCAGTACACGTACATCCAGCCGTTGTCGGCGAAGGAGGGGTCCAGCGCCATGCCGAGCAGGCCCTCCTCGGTCTTGACGAGCTCGTCCCCGCTGCCGCGGTTGCCGAACACCTCCAGCGTGGTCAGGTGGCTGACCTGCTCGGTTTCGGGGTCCCACTGGTGGATGGTGCCGCAGCCGAGACCGACGTTCTCGTCCTCCCAGTCCGGGACCGGGCCGGAGGCGCACGCGGCCTTGCCGACGTAGAACACCGTCCCGTCGTCGGCGACGGTCAGCCCGTGCATCTCGCCGTGCTGGTCGAGCCCGCCCTCGGTGTTGGTGCCGCTGAGTCGCTCGACCTCGTAGTTGTCGGCGACGGTGGCCTGACAGTCACCGCGCACCAGCCCGGTGGTCCAGCGCAGCGCGCCGAGCAGGTGGGAACGGAACGTCTCCTCGTCGTAGGAGGCCGCCGTGCCGCCCATGCCGGTGTAGAACGACCGGCCGCCCTGGTAGTCGTGACACCAGGAGATCGGGTGGAACGCGCCGTTGCCGTCCCGGCCCGCGTCGTAGGTGTGCTCCTGCACCTGCGCCACGGTGTGCACCGACCCGGTCGGGTTGGTCGCCCAGTTCGGCCACGCGTCGGTGCGGGTCCAGGTGGCGGGCAGGTCCTCGGTGGCCGGGTGCCGCCGGTCCACCACGCTGACCGTGGCCTCCTGCGGTTCGCGACCGGCGTCCGGCGGCGGGGTCGCGTCGGACGGGTACAGCTCGATCCCGGCGAGCTGGGTGGCGTCCTCGCCGTCGTTGGCGGTGATGTCGAGCCGGTAGTGGCGGTAGGAGTCCTCGTTGTCGAAGCGGAACTCCCGCGTCTGGAAGCGGTCCGGGAAGTCCTCGCCGGTGCGCCGGTCCAGGTCGGTCCAGCTCTGCCCGTCCGTCGAGCCCTGCAGGGTCCAGTCCTTCGGGTCACGCCCGGCGAAGTCGTTGGCCGAGGTGAGCGCGTAGTGCGAGACGGCGGCCGGTTCGGCGAGTTCGAGTGTGACCCACCCGGTCGCGCCGAAGGTGAGCCACTTGGTGTTGTCGTCGCCGTCGACGAGCTTGTCCGCGGTCTCGTTCGGTGGGTTCTCCCCGCTGGCGGTGACGCCCGCGACCTCCTCCGGCTCGGGCCGGGTTCCCGCCGGGCGGGCGCCGAGGAGGTCGGTGAACCACTCGGACCGAGCCTGGGCCGTGGCCGCGTCGCGGACGCCGAGGAAGCCTCCGCCGTCGCTGACGTAGGAGCGCAGCGCCGACTCCTGGGCGTTGTTCAGTTCGGCGCCCTGCGCGGACAGGAAGACCACACCGCGGTGGGAGCGCAGCGTGTCGGGCGTGAACACCGCCGGGTCGGTGGTGGTCTCCACCCGGATGTCGTGGGCGGCGCCCAGCTCACCGAACGTCTCGGCGGCACGGGCGACCGGGTCGTCCTGCTGGTCGGTAGGACCGTGGAAGACCAGGACCGAGGGCGTCGCGTCCCCGTCGCCCGTGGCGCCTCCCGCTTGGTTCCCGGCGGGTTTTCCGGCGGTGCCCCGTTCCGCACCGTGCGGACCGTTCGGTTGCCCCGGAGCACCGAGCCCCGGGGCCGCGGCGAGTCCCAGAACCAGGGTCGTCCCCGTCAACAGCACCAGACCGCGCCGCAGCGGCGTCGGCCCGGTGCGTCTCCGGCGGGGTAGAGCTGACCATCTCCGTCGACTCATCTCTACTCCTTACTCGGGTGTCGGCACGCCGATCCCGGCGTGCCGTCGTCGTCCGCCGACTCAGCCGCCGGCGTGCCCGTGGTAGCGGTCGAGCGCCTCCCGGGCGCCCTCCGGCATGCTTCCGTCGGCGTTGCGGACCAGGAACACGCCGGCCATTCCGCCGTCGGAGTGGAACTGCACGTGACAGTGGTACATCCACGCACCCGGTCCGACCCCGTCTCCCGCGATGACCTGGAATCCGAACGAGTCGCCGGGGTTGAGGTCGCGGTTGTCGATCACCCGGCTCGGGTCGTTCGGGCCCTCCAGGTAGCCGGTGCGATTGTCCGCCCACCGGTGGGCGTGCACGTGGAAGGTGTGGAAGTTGTTGCCGTGCCCGATGGCGATGAATTCGACACGCTCACCGAGGTTGGCCTCCAGCACCGGGACGTCGGGCGCGACCCGGTTGTTGATGGTCATGTCGTTGAACACGACGGTGAACTGCCGGTCGGGGAGGACGTCGCCCTTGCGGCGGACGACGAGCGCGCCGTAAAGGCCCTTGCGCAGGCCTTCCGTTCCGTGTGGAGTGCCCATCGCATGGTCGTGGTAGTGCCAGTACCCCGCGCTGCCGGGCATCCAGAGCTTTCCCGGCCCCTTGAACGGGGCGCGCGTACGCCACACGTAGGTGCGGGTCTCGCCCGGCTCGTTGAACGACCCGTTGAGCGGGGCACCGTCGGAGTCGACGCTGTAGTCAACGCCGTGCGGATGGATCGACAGCCGCTTCTCGGTGGTGTTGACCAGCTCGATCTCGAGGGCGTCGCCTTCCCAGATCTCGAGTACGGGTCCGGGGACGGTGGCTCCGCCCGGCTCGAATCCGTACCCGATCATGCCGTCGGGCAGCTGCTCCGCGTACATGGTGATACGACGGGTTCGGCCACCTCTCCCGGGTTCTCCGCGCCCTTGACCGTCGCCGGGATCCGCCGTGGCCGAACCCGCGGCGAACGAGGAGACCGCGACCGGTGTCACGACGCCCGCCGCGGCGCCGGCCAGCATGGAGCGACGGGAGAGTCCTCGTCCCGACGGATAGTCCCGGGCATCGCGATCAGTCATGTGATCTTCGCCTCCCATGAGCGAGAACCTCGCCGGGACGTTAATGACTTAAGAGCACTGCGTAAACACCTAAGTTCGGGACCATCTAACTTCTGACGTAAAGAAGCACAAGTTGGTGCACTGTTCGGAGCAGTCGTGGCGACCATTCGGCCCCGTGTCACTCCAGGCTGGGGTCACGAGTCCCGGTCGGATGCGGGCCGAGGCACGCGACCGGCCCCCGGTGACCGACCCGCAGGGGGACCGAAGCACCGGCGAGACGAAGACGCTGACGCGGGCGACCCGAAATCGCGTCACCCTCGACCGTGCGCGCCGGGCGGATGCGCCGGTGTGACGACCCGGAAACCGGGGTGTCCTCTAGCGACTCTATGCGCCGTGCACGTCCTCGTAGGTGACATTGACTCGACCCGTTCCAGGAGGTTGGCCCGGTCACTGTCGGACCAGGAACGATCGCCGGGTCGGCCGAGGTCCGTCCGAGCCGGGCCTTGAGCAGCGCCTGCGCCTGCACGCCGGTGATACCCAGCACGGAGGCGAACCCGGCCGAAGGCTCACACCACCGCGCGTCACACCCGCCGCAGCCGGGCCAGCCAGGCGGGCAGGTCCACCAGTGAGCCGGAGTCGACGCCGAGCTCGGTCGCGTTGTCCCCCCGCGCGACGGCGCGGTAGCCGCTGCCACTGAGGTCCTCCAGCTCCCAGCCGTCGGTGAAGGCGTCGGAGATGGCGGCGTCGCTGATGCGCGGACCGAACGTCGGCTCGTCGGTCAGCGCCAGCGCGAGCACGAACACCCGCGCCCCCGGCCGGCACACCCGGTGCAGGACGTCGACGTATCGGGCGCGGTCGTCGGCGCCGAAGACGTGGAACAGGGCACTGTCCACGACGGTGTCGAAGCGCTCCGCACCGTCCAGGGCCAGCGCGTCGGCGACCTCGAACCGGGCGGGCACGTCGTGCGTCTCGGCGTTGCGCCGGGCCAGGTCCACGGCGCGGTCGGAGAAGTCGATCCCGAGCACATCGTGACCGCGCCCGACGAGCAGCACGGTGTTGTCGCCCGTGCCGCACCCGGCGTCCAGCACGCTGCCGCGGAACCAGCCCTGCCGCTCCAGCTCGGCCACGACGGGCTGGGGCTGTCCGATCGTCCAGCCCGCCCAGCCCTGGTCGTAGGCGGTGTCGAAGGTCTCCCGCGGCACTGTCGCGTCCATGTCCGTCCCCTGTCTGTGGTGATCCTCGGGACACCAGCCTCCGACCTCGACCGTGGTCGAAGTCAACCGGTTTTCTCCGGGCGGGACACGAAGACCCGTTCTCGCACGGGAGCACGTCCCGGACCGCCCGGACATGTGCCGCGTGAGCCAGCGCCACTCACCCAGCAGCTCCGAGGGTTCGCCGGTCCAGGAGAGGTACACGTCGTCGAGCGATTCCCACTGCCGGCGGGACAGCACGGCGATCGACGGGTCCACGGGGCCGCGAAGGCCGGTGTCGGCGCGGCCGCCGGCGCCGGTGTGACGTGTCGATGCGGTCATGCCCCGCATGGTCCGCCCGGTGCACCGGGCCCCGGAACGACCGATCGACGCTTCGGGAGGGGCCCGGACGGGATGTCACCGCGTGCCGACGTCCGGCCGGACCGCCGTGCCGGGCCCCGCAGAAATCGCGTGCACCGAAGGTGGCGCAACCGCCAGAATCCCCCCGTCACCGGACGAAGCCAGGAGGGGGTGCCATGAAGCTGGCCGAGGCACTCGCCGACCGCGCCGACGCCTCACGTCGGGTCGAGCAGTTGCGGTCGCGCATCGTCGCCAACGCCCGGTACCAGGAGGGCGAACAGCCGACCGAGGACGCCGCGGAGCTGCTGACCCGGGCCACGGAGGCGTGTGCGGAGCTGGAGTCGTTGATCAGCCGGATCAACCGCACCAACTCCGCCACCCCGCTGGGCGAAGGCACGGTCACCGACGCACTCGCCCGCCGGGACGCGCTGCGCCTACGGCACAGCGTCGTCAGCGCGGCCGCCGACGCTGCCTCGGGGCGGGGACAGCCCGGTATGCGGCAGATGCGGTCCGAGCTGAAGATGCTGGCCGCGCTGCCGGTCGCCGATCTGCGGGCCGAGGCCGACCGGCTCGCCCAGCAGATCCGCGAGCTGGACACCGCGATCCAGCGCACGAACTGGGAGGTGGACCTCCTCGACTGACCCCGCCCACGGCGGGAGCGGGTAGTCGCCAGGGAAGCGGGCACACCGGCGGTCGACCGTTATCGGCCCGGTGCGCGAAGGGCAGCGCGACGGGGTTCGATTCCCCACCGCACACCTGTAGCCCAGCACCGTGCACAAGAGACAGTGCACATCGCACACCGCATCACCACGTGTCGGTCCCGGGCGATGAGGGCGGGCCAGGGGCACTCCCGCCGTGGGCAGGGGTCACCGGTCACCACCCGGCGCAGGGCCGGTGGCCGGGGCCGCCGCCGTGCCCGCGCACGTCGTCGATCAGGTACCGGCCCCCGGCCGTGCGGACGAGGTCGTACTCCAGCGACCACTCGGTGCAGCCTTCGCCGTCCGGGCCGTGGTCGGGGTCCTGCAGGCTGACGAACTCCAGCCACACCCACGCCGAGTCGGCGCCGAGGCGCACGTCCCGGACGTCGAACTGGTGGTCGTAGCTGGTCTCCACGCCGTCGCGGAACGAGCGGAGGGTGGATCCGGCCTGCAGGCGCGGGGACTGCTGGGCGTAGGCGAGGGCGTAGTCGCCGCTGTTGATGCCGCCGAAGTAGTCGCCGAACGTCCGCGCCAGGGCCGCGAGCTCCAGGTCCTCCGGGCCGGGCAGCCCGGCGACGTCGGCCCCCTCGGGGCCGAGTGGCGCCCGGTCGCAGGCCACCGGCTCCGGCGGAGGCAGGTCCGGGATCGCGGCTTCGACCGTGGTGGCGGGCACGGCGTAGCTGTAGATGGGCGCGTCCCGGGTCCCGGCGATGACCAAACCGGCGACCTGGCCGTGGGCGTCGAGCAGCGGCCCGCCGGAATTGCCCGGCCGCACGGTGGCGTCGGTCGTCACCAGGCCGTACCGCCGATCACCTTCGATCGGCACCGAGTCGTGCTCGTCGAGTACCCTCCCCTCGGTCATCCGCAACGCGCCACCGTCCGGGTAGCCGAGCGCGGCCACGTCGTCGCCGAACTCCGGCCCGGTGGGTGCGAACGAGAGCACCGCGCCGGTGACGTCGGTGCCCAGCCGCAGCACGGCGACGTCGAGTGTGGTGTCCAGCGCCGTCACCCGGGCCGACACCGGGTCGCCCGCGACCTGCACCGACACCGCGACGGCGCCCTCCACGGTGTGCGCGGCGGTGACCACGGTTCGGTCGTCCACGAGGAACCCGGTGCCCGTCCCTCCACCGTGGCAGGTCACCGCCCACACCGGCAGCACCCCGGTGGAGGTGTGGGAGTAGATCGCGGCGAAGTCCGGCTCCGGTTCCACGGTGGGCGAGGTGGTCGGCGGACCGGACGACGTCTCGCTGCTCCGGGCGATGCCGGCCCCTGCGGTGCTGTCGGTGGCGCGGACCTCGCCGGACGCCACGTCATCGGCGTCCCGCTCGGCCCGGTCACTCAGCAGCTCCGTGGGCACGACGATGGCCGTGGCGGCGAGCACGATGCCCACCAGCCACCAGACCGTCCGCCGCAGTTCGGGTCGCTGACGGGAACCGCAGGCGCGACACCTCGCCCCGTCGGTCGGCTCGCGGCACCACCAGCACTCCATCGAACACCTCCCGCACGTCGTCCGGTCCACCGCGAACGGCGGACGCGCTCCGCCGCGTCGGAGTCGGCCGGAGTCCGCCGGGTGTTACGGCCGGAGGGTGTCGTGCCGGCGATGCCTGCGGTGATGGGACAACGCCGACGCACCGGAGGCCGCCGCACCGCCCAGGGCGAACGTGGTGACGATCTGCTGTTCGCCACGCCGCTGGTCACAATTGACGATCGCCTCGATCATCTCCCGCCCCACCACAAGGCGTTGCGGCCGCCCCGACGGGTCGTCCACGCCGAGCAGCCGCGAGAACTCGGCCGAGCGGGCGAGCGCGGTGCCGCACGTCTCCGGCGAGTGCGTGTTGGGCTCCGCGGGCGACACGGGCACCGTCGCCGCCCACACCGCCATCCCGAGATACACCGCCGCCGCGATACGGAACCACCGGGCCATGTGCACGGCAACAGTATGCCCTCACGCGATCACGCTCGGCGGAACAACTACGTGATCGCCGCTTCGGATTCCACCTCGATGCGGGGGAACAGCGGTGTCGGGGCCGGGGGCCGGTCGGTTCCGCCGCCGAGTTGGGCGGTGACCCGCTCGGCGGCGTCCGGGAGGAAGGGGCTCAGCTCGTCGGCGACCGCACGGCAGGCGGACACCAGCAACGCCAGCACGGTGTCCAGCCGGGAGCCCGCGGCGGTGTCGCCCGACTTCTCCGCCTTGGCGAGTTGCCAGGGTTCGGTCGCCACGACATAGCGGTTGGCCTCCTCCACGATCCGCCACACGGCGGCCGTGGCGGCGCGGAGGTCGAACCGCTCCATCGCGGCGTCCACGTCGGACGGCGCGCGGCTGATCGCGTCGGTCAACGGCAGCTCGGGCACCGGGTCCGGCAGTGCCGGGATCGTGCCGCCCCGGTACCGGTGCACCATGCTGACCGCCCGGTTGACGAGGTTGCCCAGCCCGTTCGCCAGGTCGTCGTGGTAGCGGCGGAGGAGCCGGCCGGTCGTGAAGTCGGCGTCGCCGACGCGCGGGACCTCCCGCAACAGCCACCAGCGCAGCGCGTCGGCGCCGTAGTCGCAGACGAGGGACACCGGGTCGATCGCGTTGCCGAGGCTCTTGCCGAGTTTGCGCCCCTGCACGGTCAGGTAGTCGTGCACGACGATCGTCGTCGGCAGCGGTTGTCCGGCCGAGAGCAGCATCGCCGGCCAATACACCGCGTGGAACCGGAGGATGCCCTTGCCGATCACGTGGGTGCGTCGCTCCGCGTCGACCCACCAGCGCCGGTAGTTCTCACCGTCGGTCCCGTAGTCCAGGGCGGTGATGTAGTTGCCCAGCGCGTCCCACCACACGTAGACCACCTGGTCGGGGTCGGCGGGCACCTCGATACCCCAACCCCGGGCGCGCCCGGTGGAGCGGGAGACGGAGAAGTCCTGCAGCCCCTGGTCGAGGAAGCCGAGGACCTCGTTGCGGCGGCTCTCCGGCTCGATGCGCAGCTCGCCGGACCCGATCAGCTCCCGCAGCCGGGATTCGTAGCGGGACAGCCGGAAGAACCAGTTCTCCTCGCGGATCAGCTCGGGCGCGGTCAGGTGCTCGGGGCAGACTCCGTCGGGCAGTTCGGTGTCGGTGTAGAACTGCTCGCAGCCGACGCAGTACAGCCCCTCGAAGTCCTTCCGGTAGAGGTCGCCCGCGGCGTCGGCGGCCCGCCACAGCCGGTCGACCCCGGTGCGGTGCCGGGGGTCGACGCTGGTGCGGATGAAGTCGTCGAAGCTGAGCCGGAGGGGTTCGCGCAGCGCGCGGAAGGCGGCGGCGTTGCGTTCCACCAGCTCGCCGGTGGGCACGCCCTCGGACTCGGCCGCGAGCGCGTTCTTGAGGCTGTTGTCGTCGGTGCCGGAGAGGAACCGCACCTCGTGCCCGCGGTGCCGCCAGTGCCGGGCCATCACGTCGGTCTGCACCAGCTCCATCGCGAACCCGAGGTGCGGTTCGGAGTTCACGTACGGGATGGCGGTCGTGATGTAGCGACGGGACATCGGGCGCTCCGGTGACGAGGTGGTGCCCGCACTCGGCGGTGCGGGGATCTGTCCAGGTTACCGGTTTCCCCGGCCCGGGCCGGATCACTCGGACCGGGGAAACCGCCGCGGCATAGCCGGTCAGGCCGCCGCCGGGACCCGCTCGGCAGGTGAGTCGGTGAGGTTCGTGCCGGGTGAGGCGAGCGGGAGGATTTGGGTGGTCACCGTCGAGTGCAGGTGGTCACCGTCCAGCTCCTGTCCCACCGATTCCACGTGCAGGAGCTGATGTTCGGGAATCTCCATGGTCTGTTCCGGCAGGTAGTGCGGGTAGTTCGTCGAACCGTGGATGACGGTGCCATCCTCCAGTTCGGCGGTGAACCTTGTGGTGACCACGACGAGGTTCGGGCCGGCCTGCATCATCACGCCGTCGAACGCCGGGATGTGGCGGATCCCGTTCACACCCCGCCGCAGGTGCGAGATCCCGCCCTCGACCCGGGAGTGGTCGAAGGGCTGCCCGGAACGGAAGTCGGTCGTCGAGGTGGCCCGCACGTGGGCCATCAGCTCGCCTTCGGCGGTGCGCAGCACGCTGTCCCGGCCGTTGCCGGGCAGGTGTCCCCCGATGGAGAGCACACCACCGGACGCCCGGAACATGCCGACGGTGTCCGCGGTCTCACGGGCCGCCATGACGAGGGCTCGGTCGCAGCACATCAGGACGATGCTGCGCGGGTCCCACCCGTCGGCCATGCGCTCGAAACAGACCTCCATCTCGCTGACCCCGGTGGCGACGTCGATCTCGCCCACGCCACGCCCGAGCACATGACGCCCGTTGACGTGCCCCTCGATCCGGTAATCGTGCTTCATCCGCCGTGTCCTCCCTCACTGAATCGCCGCACTTTGTAGCGCGCTACACGATGCTACGACACAGGACTTGTGATGCGCAGTGAGCCGACCAGGGATCCCACCAACCTCCCGGGCGAGGTGGACTGGAGCGAGCCGCCTCCTATGCCGCGCCGCCCTCCCGGGCGCGCCGGAACAGCTCCGCCACGCCGGGCTTCATGCCGTAGCAGACGAAGTCTCCGCCCCACCAGTGGAACGGATACCGTCGCCCGGAATCCCGGTGCGCCCGGTGCAGGCCACTGACCACCCCGGCGACCGAGCGCCGCGTCCCGAAGGCGTCGTCCCCGGTCAGGTGGTGCAGGTCGGTCACGCCCAGCAGCATGCCCGGGTGGTCGATCAACACGTCGAGGAACACCTTCGCCCGCCCGCGGACCGTGCCGTAGAAGGCCTCGGCGAGGGCGAGGTCGTCGGGACACTGCCATTCCGGCCGGTCCCGGTGGCCGCGGCCGCCGCTGTGCTGTTCCCACACGGGGTCGTCGTCCGCAAACACCCGTCCTCCTCCGTGGTCAGCCGAGGCCCGGCAGCGGGTGCCATCATCCGATCCCGGACGTCCGCCCGTCCAGCGTCGTGTACCGCACGGCGAACTCGGGCGGGAGTTCCCGCCGTATCCGCCGGGCGAGCTCCAGCCCCTCGGCGTCGAACCGCTCACGGTCGGCGGGATCCTTCATCCCTGAGTCCTGCGGAACGTCCCGGTCGAACGCGGCCTGGTAGCGCCCGTCCCACTCCGCGACCGCCGCCACCAGCTCCCCGCTGAGCGGCACCACCTCGGTGACCTCGTCGGGCAGGTAGTTGTCCGAGACCGAGCCGCCCACCGACACCCAGAACGGCCCGACATCCCACTCGGCTTCCAGGCGCACGACTGTCTTCTCACTCATGGCAGAGGTTTCAACTTCCTGTCCGCGCTGATCGGGTTCGCCCCGACGATGTACCCGTTACTCCCCACGGTGACGGCGATCCGACACCGCTTCCCTCCGTGCCACACCTCGTACACCAGACGATCCTTCCCGGAGATACCCACCGGCGTGCTCCCGGTCAACGCCCGCACGAGCACGTCCACGATCTCCGAGCGTGCCACGCCGAAGCTCTCGAACTCCGCGACCCGCTCGGGCTGCATGAGGTGTCCGAGACCGCTGTCGTCGTCTCCTTCCTCCAACCAGACCAGCCGCCGGTCGCGGGTCCGGAAGATCCGGACCACCGCGCTGGGAGTGATCTTGTGACCCCGCCGCACGACTTCCTCGACGAGCGCGGAAACCCGTGCGTGCTCGGCGTCAGCCGGTGCGGCGGCACCGGTCGGGCGGGAACGGCCCGCCTCCCGGTCGGCACCGGCGTCACCTCTTCAACCGCCACCGCAGTGCAGGACCTGCTGGGCCGCCTGCCGCAACCGCTCCTGCACCTCGGCCAGCCGGCCGAGCATCGTCCGCACCTCGGCCTGCACGGCACCGATCTCGGCGGTGAACTGCTCCCCCGCCGGCCCGTCCGCGTGCTGCACATACCGTACGACGGTGTCGAGCTGCTGGTCGGCGGCCTGAGCCAACTCGACCGGCAGCTCCCCCGCCGCGCCTGCGCGTCAGGGGGCCACTGCTCCGGTTAACACCACACACGGCCACGCGTGACGTACTGTGGCCTCGAACCTGGGCGATAGTGAACGGTCGCCCACAGAACAATCGCAAATGATCGATGACGCAAAGAGGAAGGGGCTTTGGGTCATGGCGGAGGACACGCAGGCAGACGCCGCAGTTCGGGCAACGGGTATGAGCAGCGCTCTACCGGGCGTGGCAGGGGTCGCCGGTACGATGATCTCGGTCGCCGCACCGTTCCTCGCGGGAACGTCCAGCGCGCCGAAAGGTAGCTTCAGCTTCTCCCCCGAGGAACTCGACGCGATCATCGCCGAGTGGGAGGATTTACGATCTGCTCTACTGGACGATGAACGCAGGGCGGGGTATATGACCAACATCGATCCACCAGGGAAGGAGTTCGCCAGCGGCGATTTCACGAAGAGGGCCAACCCGTCCGGCGAGTCATTCCTCGAAGCAATCCAAGGCATGATCAAATACGTTGATAAGTACATCGAAGCATTGAAGGACGCAAGAGAAAGCATCAGCACTCAGGACGAGCAGGCGCAGAGCGACATCGCCAAGACCGGAGAAATTCAATAATGAGCACCATCCGACGTTATTCGTTCACCCTCATCCCTATCACTTTGGCACTTGTTCTATCTTCTTGCGCGGCGAGCGAGTCGGGAACTCCGACAACGTCAACACCGGCCAGCGACCGTCCTTCAGCATCCTCCACCAACCCTAGCGGGGGCATTACGATTCAAGATCCGATCGACACGGCCCCCTTGCTGGATCAACCCTGCACCGCCCTCACTGACGCCGACCGCACTGACCTAAATCTGACGGAAGGACGCGTCGATACTGACACTGCAAGTTCGGCTGCTGATGCATGCGTTTGGGAGCGTTCGGAAGACTCCGGAAGTCGCGTCGACCTCATAGTAATGACCGAGAACGCAAACGGGTTGGAAGACATTCGCAAGCAAAACACAGATTCAGAGTTGTTCGCCGAGACGCAGATCGGCAAGTATCCAGCGCTGCACGCGAGCACCTTCGATCAACGAGACAGAGGACGCTGTGATCTCTGGATCGGAGTAAACAATTCCGAGGTTTTTTACGTCTTCGTGGCACTCCGCGATGTCCCGGAAGCATCCGATCCCTGCGGATACGCCGATAAGGTCGGCGAAGCGATGATCGCCAACTTGACTTCCTGACGGGGGACTCAACGCCAGGCACATCTGTCATAGCGCGGTTTCAGGCTGGGGTGACTACACACACCCCAGCCCTACTTGCTCATCCCTCAAAGCAACGTGTGTCATATGGCAAACTTGCAGTCTGAACGGTGCTCTTCGGTCGGGCAGTACATCGAGCCCCTGGAAGATAACCACGGAGAATGAACTTACGGGACGAACAGGCGACCAGCGACGTCGCGAGATCGGAGAGTGGAAGTATGAGCACCATCCGACGTCAGTCGGCCAGCGTCATCGGTGCTGTACTCGCCCTGGTTCTGACTTCGTGCGCGGAGAGCGAGTCGGGGACGCCGACGACTTCACTCCCGACCACAGACTCCGTAGCGACATCCTCTTCCGGATCGAGTGATGATATTCCGATCGACGAACCACTCGATACGACACACTTGTTGGAACAGCCCTGCACTGCCCTCGCCGAAAATGATCTTACAGATCTCAACCTGACCGCAGGGGAACTCAACGAGGACACCGTAAGTCAAGTCTCCAACGCGTGCAAGTGGGCGCGAGAGGATGACTCTAGGAGTCATGCGGATCTTATGATAATGACCGAGAATGCGAACGGGCTAGAGGATATTCGCGATCTGAACCAGGACTCTGAAGTGCTGGAAGAGGTACAGATCGGCGGATACCCCGCTCTGTACGCAAGCCCCACTGGTCGCCGGGACATGGGCCGTTGCGACCTGTGGATCGGAGTGGACGACAGTACGGTCGCATACGTCTACGTGGCACTCCATGAGGTTCCGGATGCATCCGACCCCTGTGGCTTCTCCGACAAGGTTGGCGAAGCGATCATCGCCAATTTGAGTTCCTGACGGCAACTCAACGCAGAGAACTCCGTCATAGCACCGTTCGAGGCTGGGGTGGCAACGCGCACCCCAGCCCTACTTTCCCGTCCCTCAAGACTGTCAGCTCCGCGAGCCGACGCCCGGCACGGAGCCACTCCGCCGTCGACGTAGCCAACGCTCCCCTGCCGCCGGCGTCGATGCGCCTTCGGCCGGCCCACTCCCGGCCGGCGGGTGGGATGGTCGGGGGAGGATGCCGGGAGGATCGCCGACTTCGCCCGTTCGTGGGTCGTGACCTGCGCACACACCGTGCCACCATCACCACCGTCACACCACACACGCACGACAGCAGGGGGAGATCCGACCGTGGCGACACCCAACCACCGCTTCACCCAGGCACGCCACCGCACCGCCTCCCCCACCCGGCCCGACGAATGCCTCTCCCGCCAGGAGCTGGCCGAACTCGTCAACGACTACCTCTGGCGCCGCCACCTGCAACGCGTCGAACTCGACACCAACTACATCGGCAAGATCGAACGCGGCGTCATCCAGTGCCCCAACCGCCGCTACCGCGAAGCCCTCCGCCACATCCTCGGCGTGCCCACCGACACCGCCCTCGGCTTCACCACCCGCTGCCGCACCGTCGTGAGGTTACCCCACGTGGACCGCAAACAATTCCTCAAAACCACCGCCCTCACCGCCGGAACCCTCGCACTCGGCCCCCTCGCCACACTCCTCGACGACACCGGCCACCCCACCCCCACACCCAGCCGCATCGGCACAACCGAGATCGACCAGATCCGCACCGCGGCGCAGGCGTTCCGCTCCTGGGACAGCACTCACGGCAGCGGGGTCGTGCGCGACGCGGCATTGGCCCAGCTCCGCTGGTCCACCGGACTGCTTAACGCCACCTGCCCGGACCACCTACGCCCCGGCCTCTACCGCGCGGTGGGCGACCTCGCCCGCACCACCGGCTTCATCTCCTTCGACGCCTGCCACCACGACGAGGCCCGCAAGCTCTTCCAGCTCGCCCTCACCTGCGCCGAAGAGGCCGACGACTGGGATCTCCGCGCCTGGACGCTGCTCAACATGGCCAAGCAGGAGAACCGGCTGGGCCAGTACGACAAGGGGCTCACGTTGACGGAACACGCTCTTGTCCGCGCCGAACGCCTCACCCCGGCGCGGCGGGCGGGAATCCACAACGTGCGGGCCTGTTCCTTCGCCAACATGCATAGGGTGCAGGACACCCACTCGGCTGTAGGCCGCGCCGACGAGGAGTTCACCGACATCCGTGCTGACGAGCACCCGCCCAACCTCGTCTACACCGCCGCCGATCACGAGGGCGGGCAAGGCACGGTGCTGGCGGAACTCGCGAAGACCGGGGACACGACCACGCAGGCCACGCAACGCCTCACCACGGCCATCGAGAGCCACGGCACCTCTGCCAACCGGGCCAAGATCTTCCAACAAGTCACGCTCTCGACGCTCCACTTCGAGGCAGGCGATCCCCACGAGGGTGCAGCGATCGCCTCGGCCGCCCTGGACCACGCCGACACGCTCCACTCCCGCCGCGCCACCGAAGCCCTCCGCGACCTCCACCGCAATGCCACCAGGCACGCCGACATCCCCGACGTCGCCGAACTCCAGCACCGGCTCAACACTGCCGTCCTCGCGACGTGACCCGGGCGTGCAGCTCCGGGGACGACGGCGCAGTACAGCGGGGCGCGAAGGCCCCTCAGGAGCGGCTTCGCCGTCGTCTCGCATGCTGTGACAATGGTCGACTGACCCGGCCTCTCCGCTGAGCCAGCCGAGACCTCCGGCTCGCGGTCGCTATGCCGTGGCGGTCACCTCTGCTCCAAGCGGCGGGTGAAGTCGGCGTAGGCGGCGCGCATCTCGGCTTCGCGGTCCACCGAGGTGATCGGCGGTTCGTAGCGGTCGAGGAGGTCGCCGCAGTCCTCGCCGTTCAGGTACGCCTGCAGGAGCTTGAAGTCGTCCTTGTGCTGCTTGACGCCGTGAGCGTGGTGGTCCTTCGCGATCTTGCGGCCGAGGTTGTCGAACCACATGTTGTACTCATACTTGCGCAGGAGAAGTGCGGAGCACGTCGCGGACACGCGATGGATCGCCGAGGTCAGCGCGGACGGCCGGATACTGGTCGGCGCGGACCGGAACATCGTGCGCAATCCACTCGAACGACGAGCCATCTGTCTCGCCTGCGCCCGCTACATCGTCTTCAGCAACAACAACACACCGGTCCACGAAATGGTCGACCGTTTCGAGCGACACGTTCCCCGTATCGCCGAATTGGCGAAGCTCCCCGGCCCATGGGTGTACCGGATCGCCAAGCACGGGATCGAACGTCTGTTCCTCGATTGCGACCGCCGTCCGTGAGTCCCCGACGCGCAGACGACCCGGCCAGCGCACCAGGCCGGTCCCGGCGAACCATCGCCTGCTCCAAGCGAAGCACCCGACAGTGACGTCATGCTTCCCAGAGCGGAACTCGCAACCACTTCCACGTTCGCGCTCATCCACGCGGCCACGAGCGACGACAGCAGCAAGCCCCGCGTCCCGAGACGGGCAGGGCGAACATCCGGGCACGCTCCTGCGTCTGTTTCCGCATCGTCCTCTTGAACAAGGGAGTACTGGTCAGTTGTTCGCCGCGGTGCCCGGCTGCGTGAGGTGGTCCCGGAGATGCCGCTCCTCGGGGCGGCCCGCCAGGGGGAAGGTGAAGCGGGAGCCGTCGGACCAGAGGAGGGAGCGTGTGCGGAGGCGGATCTCCGGCAGGTGCGGTCGCCGACCCTCCCAGACGATCTCCGGTTCGGGAGCGTCGGCCGGGTCGCGCAGCGGTGAGCCGGTGTCCACGAGCGCGAGGTGCGACGGCGAGCACACCAGCCAGGCGCCCTCGGCACGCCGGAAGGTGTCGACCATGTCGAGCGCCCTCGCATCCGCCGGGCCCTGCACGTGCACCGGCTTCGTCGCGGACGCGTTCTTCCTGCCCCCGTTGCCGAGGCCGTTGCCGCTCGACAGCGCGAGGAAGGCGGCCACGGCCAGGCCGATGCCATGGGCGATGGTGACGAAGAATCGCCGGACCAACTTCTTTCCCCGGACGGTACCGTCGGTGCGCCTGCCCGGGACATCGAATGCCAGTTTCGCGTTCCCGTCGAGCCGGAGCACGAGAACCGGCTCACCCCACCGGGCGCCCATCAGCTCCTCGACCCGTCTCCGCACGGCTGGGGGAGCCACCCGCCGGTGCCACTCGGCATCCAGCTCCGCCTGGTGCTCGAAGAGCTTCCGCCCGGCCCGCCGCCTGGCTCCGGTGGGAGCCGAGGCGGCGAACTTCTCCTGCGAACCGGTCAGGTGGCCGGGTTGCGGCTCGGTCCCCTCGTACTCCGAGCCCCGTTGCTCTCGCTCCTGGTGAACCACGGCTCATCCTTTCCCAGGTCGGCGTCCTCCCGGCTCGACTGCGGAAGACCTTGCCGACATCGATGCCCGCCCCTATATCGGCCGCGTTCCAGCGGGAATCCCCTTCACGCTATACGACGGCCGCCCTCTCGTGGAAAAGCTGAATCAGCCCACACAGATCGCGCACAGGGAGGGGTGCAAGCGGCGTGGACCACCGATTCGTGCTCCGGCATTAACGCACGGGGGGCCGGTCCCGACGAACCTGCGGACGTTCGAAGGGAAGAGACATGCCAACACCGAACACGCCACCGGCCGGACATTTCGGCACCGCCCCCGGACACCCACCGTCGCCTGCGCCGCCGCCGAAAAGGCGGGGGCCGTGGATCGTCGGTGCGGTGGTCGCACTGGTCGCCCTCGGCGCCGGGGTCGGGATCGGCGCCACGATCGCCGCGCCCGACTCCGAGATCCGGGAGGTCACCGTCCCCGGGGAGATCCCGCAGGACGAGCTAGACGCGCTGCGGAGCAGCCAGGCCGAGGTCGCCGAGCGCGGTGCGGACCTGGACGACCGCGAGGCGGCGTTGGACGAGCGCAGCAGCGAGCTCGACGAGCGGGAGGCCGAGATCTCGGCGACCGAGGAGGAGATCGCGGCCAACACCGTCGGCGACGGGACGTGGACCGTGGGCGTGGACCTGGAGCCCGGGACTTACCGGGCCCAGGACGTCTCGTCCGACTGCTATTGGGCGATCTCGGCGTCCGGCAGCAACGGCAGCGACCTCCTGGAGAACGACATCCCCGGAGGCGGAAACCCCACCGTCACCCTCGCCGAGGGCCAGGACTTCCAGTCCCGCCGCTGCGGGGAGTGGACCCGGCAGTGAGCCGGTCACTGTGAGCGGCATCTCCACCACCGCCAGGTCACCGGCGAACGCGCACGTCAGCGCCGCGCCGCCGCACCCCCACCGCGCCGCCCGTCCGGGTGTCCACCGTGCGGGCGGCCTTGCCAACGCCCGACACACCACTAGCCTGAGACGTGCTGGTGGTTCGTGTGCCGCCGGGCGTGGCCGAGGTCGCGCGTGGTGGTGGACGAGGCGAGAGGGAACCCGGTGCGAGTCCGGGACTGCCCCGCAGCGGTGAGTGGGAACGAACGCCGTGCCCGGTGAACCCGGGACGCACTGGACGGTGAGTCTGGGAAGCGACGGCGCCTAGGAATACCGGCCCTTCCGGCTGGGAACGCCCGCGAGTCCGAAGACCTGCCACCGGTGCGCACACCGCCGGTGTGCGCGGCTGTCCGAGGTCTCGCGGGAAGGCCCGGCGGACGAGATGCCCGGGGTGGCCGCACGCCGCCCCGCCGCTCGCCTGCGCTCCCTCCCGCGTCGATCACGGCGGCCACGCCGTCGAGCTCGCGAGGAGAGAGCGTTGACCAGCACGACCCCACGCATCGGATCGACCGTCCTCGGCTGGCCCCGCATCGGGCCGGGCCGGGAACTCAAACGCGCCCTGGAGAACTACTGGGCGTCCCGCACCGACGAGGCCGAACTGCGGGAGGTGGCCCGTCGGTTGCGCACCGACACCTGGCGCGGCCTGCACGAGGCCGGGCTGGAGTCGGTGCCCGGCAACACGTTCTCCTTCTACGACCACGTGCTGGACACCGCCGTCACCGTGGGCGCCGTGCCGCCCCGGTTCACCCGGCTGGGGCTCGGCCCGCTGGAGACCTACTTCGCCATGGCGCGGGGCGTGGAGTCCACGCCGCCGCTGGAGATGACCAAGTGGTTCGACACGAACTACCACTACCTCGTGCCGGAGATCGGGCCGAACACCCGCTTCACGCTGTCCGACCGGACACCGCTGACCAGCCACCGGGAGGCCGCCGAGCTGGGTGTGGACACCCGTCCGGTGCTCGTCGGGCCGGTAACGTTCCTGCTTTTGTCCAAACCGGACGCCGACTCGTGCGACTCGTTCGACCCGCTGGACAAACTGGACGAGCTCCTCGACGTCTACGCCGAGCTGCTGGCCGAGCTGCACCGGGCCGGGGTCGGGTGGGTGCAGCTGGACGAGCCCGCGTTCGTGGCCGACCGCTCCGACGTCGAACTCGACGCGCTGCGCCGGGCGTACCGGCGGCTGGGGGACGCGGCCGCACGGCCGAACGTCCTGGTGGCGAGCTACTTCGGCGACCTCGGCGACGCGCTCGGTGTGCTGGCGTCCTCCCCCGTCGAGGCGGTCGGCGTCGACTTCGTCGCCGGACGCTCCACTGTGGACGCACTGTCCGCGGTGCGCGGGCTGCACGACAAGACGCTGGTGGCCGGGCTGGTGGACGGGCGCAACGTCTGGCGCACCGACCTGGACGCGGCGCTGACCACCGCCGCCACGTTGTTCGGGATGGCCGGCGACGTCGCGGTGAGCACGTCGTGCTCGCTGCTGCACGTGCCGTACGACGTCACCGCCGAGACGGACATGGACCCGCGCATCCGATCGTGGCTGGCCTTCGCCGAGCAGAAGGTGGGCGAGGTCGTCACCCTGGGCCGGGCGCTGCGCGAGGGCCGTGCCGCGGTGGCCGACGAGTTGACCGCCGCCCGGGAGGCCGTGGCCGACCGGGCCCG
>NZ_KE387110.1:73002-74187 GCF_000430445.1 Saccharomonospora iraqiensis subsp. iraqiensis | reverse complement strand
CGGCTCGCCGGGCTGGGGCCCCGGCCACTGCCCGAGGTGCTGCCCCACTACGCCCGCTGGTGGCGGGCGGGACAATGGTGAACGACTCCGGGCGGGACGCGGACGGAAACGGCGGTGACGGGGGAACGTGGTGAACGGTCGCAAGGTGATCCACGGGCGCTACGAGTTGGAACCGCTCGCCCGCGGCGGGATGGGTGAGGTCTGGGTCGGTCACGACACCCGGCTCGACCGGGAGGTCGCCGTCAAGTTCGTGCGGTTCTCCGACGGGCTGCCGGAGGACGAGATCATGCGCCGGTTCGACCGGGAGGCCCGCATCACCGCCCGCCTCCGGCACCCCGGCGTGCCCGCCGTGTTCGACGTCGGCACCGAGGACCCCGCCGACGGGTCCGGCCACGGCAGGCCGTACCTGGTGATGGAGCGGGTGCGCGGGCTCAGCGTGGCCGACCTGGTGGACCAGCAGGAACGTCTGCCCGTCGGGTGGGCCGCCGCCGTCGCCGCGCAGACGTGTGCGGTGCTGGCCGTGGCGCACGAGGAGTCGCTGGTCCACCGGGACCTCAAGCCGAGCAACCTGATGGTCGAGCCGAGCGGCACCGTGAAGGTGCTGGACTTCGGGCTCGCCGTGGCGATGGCCGTGGCCGACGTCTCGCGGATCACGCGGTCGGGGCAGAGCATCGGCACACCCGCCTACATGGCACCCGAACAGGTGATGGCGGCGATCAGTGAGCCCCGCACCGATCTGTACGCGCTGGGCTGCACGATGTACGAGATGCTCACCGGCCGCCCGGTGTTCCACGGGGCGACCTCGTACACCGTGATGAACAAGCAGGTCGACGAGCGGCCGCCGCCGGTGACCGACGAACGGCCGGACGTGCCCGCCGAGGTCCGGGCCGTGCTGGAGCACCTGCTGGAGAAGGAGCCGGAGAACCGGCCCGGCTCGGCACGGGAGGTCTACGACCGGCTGCTGCCGTTCGCCACCGACCTCGCGTACCTGCCCGGGGTGGTGAACCCGCCGACCGTGCCCAGTCCGGTGCGGATGTACGCCCACGTGCTCACCCGCGCCTTCCAGGCACCCCACCCCGGCACGCCACCCACCGACGACGACGCCGGACGGCCGGGCAGCGGTTCGCGCCCGGACGCCGGCGGGGACACCGGGAGTGCCGACGGCACCGAAGCCGCCGGGGGCAC
>NZ_KE387110.1:69810-72902 GCF_000430445.1 Saccharomonospora iraqiensis subsp. iraqiensis | reverse complement strand
CGGGGCACCGTCGCCCGCGGCGGAGCCGTCCCCGGTCTCGACACCACCGGCGGGCAGTTCGCCCACCTGCCCCTCGGTGGTGTCCGCGGCCCCGGCGCCGCTGTCCGGTACCGCCGCGGGGTCCCGCGTGTCCTGCTCGTCGGGCACGTCGGTGTCCCCCGGCGCGGGGGTGCCGTCGGTGCCGTCGTTGTCGATCAGTGCCTCACAGGCGATGTTGTCGTCGTCGGCGTCGAGGCGGTGCCGATCGCCGGGGGCGCTCTCGAACTCGGCCTGTGCCTCGGCGTGGCTGGAGAAGTCCGCACAGTCCAGATCGCCCGGTTGCGCTGTCGCGCCCCCGGCGGCCCAGAGCATGCTGCCTGCCGCGACCGCGGCGGTGACGGTGGCTCTGCGGAGGTACATGGCGATGCTCCCATCAGCCGTTCTCTCGGACACGGGCCGCCCACACCACCATGTGAGCGGTCCGTCGAGAGGGTGATGACACCACCGGAACGCGCTAAGCGACTTTCGGTCCAAACCCCTCCGAACGGGTGATGCACACCGCCGCTCCCGGCGGACCGGACCGGTCGGAACGGCCCCCGGCCGCGCAGGCGAACGTCACGCGCCCCTCCGCCGTCAGGACGGTTCGTGGGCGACGTCGACGACGAGCTTGCTCACGCCCTCGTCCTCGCTCTGCACGGTGAAGGCGCGGAAGGGTGCCTGCTCGTCCACGCCGACCGCGATCGTGGCCTGGCCCTCGAAGAAACCCGCGTAGCGGATCTCCCGCAGGGCCTCCCAGCCCGCGAGTTCGTCGGTCGGGTGCAGCACGTCGCCCACGTTGCCGAGCGCCGGGGGACCGTCCGGGAACCCCTCGATCGAGGACCGCACGACCACCCGGAGGGTCGCGTCTCCCTCGACCGGGTACTCCTTGCCCGAGCCGTCGGCCCGGACCACCGGCTCGTAGCGGACCAGACCGCCCGGTTCGTCCATCCCGCGCACGTCGAACACCACCCGGTCGAAGCACGGGTGCTGTCCGACCCGGGTGCGGAACAGCTCGTCACCCGACGAGCCGGACACCTCGTCGGGGCGTTCGTTCCACCCGTCCACCACGTCGCACGAGGTTGCCGACGGGGTCGGGTCGGCGGGCGAGACCGGCGCGGACGACGGGTCCGGGGGCTCCGTCGTCGCCGTCGTCGCGGACGGACCGCCGTCCGCGCTCGTCGTCGTCCCGTCCGGCGCGGGTGTGGCGTCCTCGGCGGTGTCACCACCGCACGCACCGACGGCGAGCAGCGCCACGGCCGCCGCCGTACCAGCGATCCTGCGCATGGTCCCCCCTTTCGTGGTCGCGGTCGGGGTGCCGACGTCCGCGACCGCGCGGGCGCACGCCCCGGACGCGGGAGGTCGGCCCCCCGAGGATGCGGCGGACCGGCCGGTTCGGGACAAGGGGTCGTTATCCGGGCGTTAGTCCGTCGCCCACCGCGAAGTGACCGGGCCGGTCCCTGGTGGGACGCGCGGTCAGCGCAGCGTCACGGCGTGCTGTCCGGCCTCCGGGGCGGCGAAAGTCGCCAGCCGGTGTGCCTCGTCGCGCACCTCGGCCTCCACCGTGTCCTTTACCCCGGCGAACAGCCGCACCACCACGGTCGCGGTGTCGTCCGTGCGGTCGAGACCCCAGGTGCCGCACACGAACCCGTCCACCAGCACGGTCGGGGAGTGCGCGGCTCCGTCGATCACCTTCGACCGGTACTCGTCCGGCAGCACCCGGGTCCGGTCGCGGTGGGCGAGCAGCAGGTTGTCGAACTCCGGCAGCAACCGCACCGGCGCCGGGGTGTCCGGATCCGGGCGGGGCGCGTCCGGCAGGTCGACGAGCTCGGTCCCGGCCTCGTCGCGCAGCACCCGCAGCCGCGGACGCATCGCGTCGACCACCTCCCCGAGGCGGGTCACCCCGGACCACGCGCCGATGTCGCGGACCGTGGCGGGGCCGAACGCCGCCAGGTGGGCGGTCACCAGCGCCTCCGGGTCCGGTTCGGGCGGTGGTTCGCCGAGCAGGTCCTCGGCCAGGGCCATCGGTGTGCGGCCGCCGCGCCGGCCCCGGAGGCCCTCCGGCGGCGGATGCACCATCGGGACGAGGTACTGCGCCGACCACGCCAGCGCCGACGGTTCGTGGTCCGGCCACCACCGCGCCAGTTCCCGGCCGAGTTCGGGCCGGGTGAGCGTGCGCCCGCGGAGCGTCTCCCGGGTCCGGGCGGCGAGTTCGGCGAGGTCCACACCCGCGGTGCGGCGGCCGAACGCGCTGCGCTGCACCCGGTCGAGGACCGGCTGCAGCACGGGCCGCCACCGGGTGAAGTCCTCCGCGGTGACCAGGTGCTGGGTGTACCGGAGCAGGCAGCCGCGCACCACCCGCCGCTCGTGCAGCAGCGCTTCGAGGTCGCCGGGGCGGAACCCGTCGAGCCGGGCCCACAGGCCGAGGTAGGGCGGTTCGGTGTTCTGCGCGTTGAGCCCGGCGAGCCCGTGTACCGCGTCGGCCACGGGGAGGGCGTGGCGGCGCAGCAGCAGTTGGCGGGCCAACGTGGCCCTGTTCAGGGCGCGGCGGGTCAGCACCTCGCCGCCCGTCGCTCCCGTGCCCGGTCGATCCCGCACCGTCTCCCCCACGCCGACCACGTCCGTCCCCACTCCGTCCGGCCGGAGCCGACCGGACGGGAGCACCGTATCGCCGCCCACCGACAGGACGGAGACCTCTTAGAGTGCCCGGGTGGCCGATTATCTGCTCGTCATCGGGGACCGCGAGGCCCTCGGGTGGCTGCTCAGCGAGCAACGCATGGCGTTCCCGGACACCCGGCGCGCCGAGGTGCGCGCCCTGGCGCCCGGGGACGGCCTGTTCCTCTACACCACCCGCGGGTGCTTCAAGAACCCGACCCGCGACCGCGGCCGGGTGATCGCCGAGGGCACCGCCGGCGAGGCCGTGCACACGCTGGACGAGCCGCCCGAGTTCGGCGGCCGCACCTACCCGGTGGGGTGCGCGGTCGAGTTCCGCACCGCGACGCCCTGGCCGGACGGGGTGGAGCTGGGCCCGCTGGTGGACCGGCTCACCGCCTTCGCCGGGGCGGAACGCGCCTGGA
>NZ_KE387110.1:60711-69710 GCF_000430445.1 Saccharomonospora iraqiensis subsp. iraqiensis | reverse complement strand
CGGCGCGCACGGTCACCCGGGACGACCTGGACCGGGCGCGGGCCGACGCCGGGGACCTGGCCACCCAGGCGCGCTACCGGGAGGCCGCGGAGATCCTCGACGCCACCGCCGCGGACGCGGTCGCCACGTTCGGCGCCGCCGACCCGGACGTGGTGAACGTCCGCCTGGAGTGGGCCAACGTCCTGTTCGAGGGCGGCGACTACCGCACGGCCGCCCCGGCGTACGAGGCGTTGATCGACGACCTCACCGCGCGGGACGGCCCGGACACCGAACTCGTGTTCCGCTGCCGCGTGCAGTACGCCGAGTGCCACGCCCGACTCGGGCACACGACGACGGCACTGGACGTCGCCCACCGGCTGCGCGGGGACGAGGAGCGGGTGTTCGGACCGTCCGACCCGCGCCCCATCGAGCTGCGCAGGCGGATCGGGTTGTGGCAGCTCGGCGCGGGCCGCCGCGACGAGGCCCGGCGCACGCTGACCACCCTGCTCGACGACCTGCTGGGCGAACACGGGGAACACCACCCGGCCGTGCCCGGCGTGCGCGACCTGCTCGCCGGACTCCCGGACACCCCGCCCGGGTCCTGAACCACCACGGACGGGGTGCCCGGGTTCAGGCCGTGGTCCGGTCGCCCTCCCCGGCCGTGGCCGACGGGTCCGGGGGCGCCGGTGGCGGTGACTCCGGTGATTCCGTCGGCTCCGGGACGTCGTAGGCGGAGGCCGCGTCGTAGCGTTCGGCCGCCACCGGGTCGGCCTCGGCCTCGGCCTCGCTCTCGTCCAGTGCGCGCCGGACACCCCGGCGGGCGGCCTCCTCGACGGCGGTGTTGTCCACCTCCCCGCCGGCGACGAGCTGTTCGACCAGGTTGCGGATGGCGGCGACCTCGCCGCGCAGCGGCGCGATCTGCTGCCGGATGATGCGGTCCTCGGAGCTGCCCAACAGGGTCTCGGAGTACTCGCGGCGCTTGAGCCTGCGGTTGTAGATCCAGTGGGTCCACACGGCCCGGGCGACCTCGTCGGAGCTGGGCATGTCGTCCTCCTGTGCCGAACGGTTGATTTCTGCGATGCGTGCCTGCGCGTATCGGCCGGGGCACAGCGTGGAGGCGCCCGGGGCGTCCCGGTGGCCCCCGGTGAGCCGGGCCTGCCGCCACCAGCCCCGCGCGTGGCCGTGCCGGAGCAGCGCGGCCACCGCGTCGACCTGCTGCCTGCTCACCCGCCGCCGTTCATAGTTGCCGATCAGACAGATGGCCCGCGAGATGTCGTTGCGCCCGCCGGTGTGCGCGCCCTGGCGGTGCACACTGTGCCCCTCGAAGACCCGCCCGGACGGGGGCACCACGAACGTGTAGCTGATTCCGCCGCCGAACCGTTCCTGGCCGATCTGTTCGAGGCGGCGGACCGCGGCGGCCTCGTCGGCGACGTTCCACTCCGGCGCCGGGGTCACCGAGTGGTGCAGCCACACCTCCGAGGCGGGCAGTGGCGCGTTCCGGAAACCGTCCGGATACCGCGCGCCCCACCGTGCTCGACCGATGATCTCCACGTCAGCCTCCCTACCGAGCGCTGATCCTGTGATCTGTACCACCAACGGTAACGCGCTCGTGCGGTTCCGTGCGGACACGTTCAGGTACTACTCGACCCAATTCTGTTCACGAAGCGTGATATCCGGGGCGTCCGTCAGCCGCGACCCGACCTCGGGGGCGTGGCCTCGCGACGCCCGCCGGGCCCGGACGGGTCACGCGGCCCAGTGACGTTCCAGCAGGGACCGCGCCCGTGGCAGGTCGTCCAGCACGGCGGCGAGTTCGGCGCCGAGGTCGGCGAAGGCCCCGTCGTTGATTTGCCGTTCGACGAGCACCGTGCGCGCCCAGTCGGCGACCTCGCGCACGAGCCGGTCGTCCCCGGTGATCAGCGCGCCCTGCAGGGTGCGCAACGGTTGCTCGACACAGTCGTGCAGCACGGAGGCCAGGTCGCTCTCCACGTCGGTGCCTCCGGGGGAACCCGACGGGACCTCCACGGCGTCGGGGCGCCACCGCTGCACCACCCGCTCGACGAGCCGGTGGTGGGTCAGTTCCAGGGCGCGTTGCTCGGCCAACGGTTCCGCGGGCAGCGGCTCGACCGGGTCGACCGTGGTCGGCAGGTGTTCGAGCAGTGCGAACGCCTCCTGCGGGCTCGCCGCCCACGCGGTCGCGCCGAGGGCGCGGGCCCGGGCGTCGTCCGGCCCGAACGCGGCCCCGCCCGCGATGACCGGGACGCCCACCGTCGTCGCGGCCTCGATGAAGCGGCGGGCGTGCGGCAGACCGCCCGCCAACGAGGTGCTCACCGCCACCGCGACCGGGTCGAGCTTCTGCAGGTACGACGACAGCCGCTCCGCCGGGGTGGCCGCGCCCAGGTAGGTCACCTCCCACCCCTGCCTGCGCAGCGCGGTGCCCACCATCAACGCGGGCAGCGCGTGCCACTCGCGTTCCGGGCAGCCGACCACGATGCGCCCCCGGGTCACCGGGTACCACCGCCGCACCCGCTGGGCGACGCACTCGGTGACCGCCACCGAGACGCCGGTGGCGATGTGTTCCTGCGCCACCGACCACTCACCACGCTGCCAGCGCTCGCCGATCCGGTGTTGGATCGGCGCCAGCAACCCGGACAGCACGGCCACCGGGTCGGTCCCCTCGTCGAGCACCTGTTCGGCCATCGCGGTGGCCTTCGCGGTGTCGCCCATTACCAGCGCCCGCTCCAACGGCCGCACCAGCTCCGTCAGGTCCGTCGCACCCGCGCCCGACACCGCCCGCGTCACGGTCAGCTCTCGTTCCGGATCGCCAACACCGCGATGTCGTCGTGGCCCTCGCCGCCGATGTGCTCGACCACGTGCTGCTCGACCGCCTCGCACACCGTCGCCGGGCTCGCGCCCGCGTAGTGCGGCAGCAGGCGCCGCAGCCGGTCGGCGCCGAAGAACCCGTACGGGCCCCGCGCCTCGTCCACCCCGTCGGTGTAGAGCAGCAGCGTCTCCCCCGGGGCGAGCCGGAAATCCACCTCGTCGTAGGACAGATTCGGGACGATGCCCGCCACCGTGCCGCGCGCGTCCGGTTCGTCCACGGTGCCGTCGCGGCGCAACACCAGCGGCGGTGGATGCCCGGCCACGGCCAGGGTGGCGAGCAGGTCCCCGTCGTCCCGCCCCCGGCGCAGCCGGACGCAGGCGAGACTGACGAAGCGCTTCTCCGGCTGGGTGCGCAGCACCTCGTTCAACGTGAGCAGCACGCGGGACGGTGACCGGTCGATGTGTGCGGCCGTCTTGATCGTCTGCCGCGCCAGGCCGGTGAGCATCGCGGCCCGGATGCCCTTGCCGCACACGTCCCCGATCACCGCGGTGAAGTCGTCCGCGGCGCCGTGGACGTCGTAGAAGTCGCCGCCGATGTCGGTGCGTTCGGAGGACGAGCGGTACCGCGCCGCCATCCGGACTTCCGGGTACTGCGGCAACTCGGGCGGCCGCAGGGTCTCCTGCAGCGCCTCCGCCATCTCCGCCCGCTCCTCGTACAGCTTCGCCGACTGCACCGCGACGGCGACCCGACGCCCGAACTCCTCGGTCAGCCGCACCTCACCGTCGGTGTAGGCACGGTCGGGGCCGGTGACGGTGACCAGCACACCGTTCGTGGTGCCACCGCTGTCCAGCCCCACCGCGAGCACGCTCGACGGTTCGAAACTCTCCGCCTGCTCCCGGAGCGATTCCAGCGGGACGAGATCCCGCAGCACGGCGTGCAGATCGTCGTCCCGCGCGGTGCGCAGCTCCGTGTGGCCCACGCGTTTGATCCGGGGCAGGGCACTGCCCGGGTCGAGCCTGCCGACGGGCACGGGGGCGACGGACGCGTCCCCCGACGCCTCCTCCGCCCCGCCGACGACCCACGCCCCCATGTCGTCGAACACCGCGACCATCGCCCAGTCCCCGAGGTAGGGCACGGCCAGGCGCAGCGCGCGGAGCATCGTGCGGCGCACGTTCAGCGACAGCGCGAGCTGGTGGGAGGAATCCTGGATGAACCGCACCGCCGCCCAGTCGGGAGGACGGTCGCAGGATCGGTCGTTCCGACGGCGGGACTGGCCCGGCACCCGGTCCGGGGTCTGTCGGTTCACTGCCGTGTCCACATCGAACTCCTCGGCACAACGGCGACGAATCCGACTGTACGTGACCCCGGCGCCGAGTTCGCCGCGTTGCGGTGACCGGATTTTCGTGGTTTGCCGGACTTCGACGCTTCTTCCGGACCGCCCCTCTCCCGGGGTGCCGGGCCGGGCACAGGGGGCGACCGACCCGGGCCGGAACACGCCACACCGCCGCCGTACACGACCGGGCATAGTCTCGGGTCATGTTGCGGGAAGCGGCAGAGGCCCGGCGCGTCGCGGTCGTCGTCAACACCGGCTCCCGGCGTGGAGCGGAGCACTACGGCCCGGTCGTGCGCAGGCTGGCGCGCACGGGACTGCCCGTGGTGACCACGCACGCGGTCACCGACGGGGCCGAGATGGAACCCACCCTGCGGCAGGTGATCGACGCCGACCACGACCTGATCGTGGTCGGCGGGGGCGACGGCACGCTCAGCACCGCCGCGGGGCTGCTCGCGGGCACCGACCGCACCCTGGGCATCCTGCCGCTGGGCACCGCGAACGACTTCGCCCGGACCCTGCACGTACCCGCCGACCCGGTCACCGCCTGTCACGCACTGGCCGAAGGCAGGGTCGTGGACGTGGACGTGGGGCGGGTGGACGGTGAACCCCTGCTCAACGTCGCCTCGGTGGGCCTGGCCGTGGGCGTGACCGAGGCGTTGACCGCGCGGCTGAAGAAGTTCCTCGGTCCGCTGGCCTACCCGGTGGCCACCGCCCGCGCGTACCGGCAGCACCGGCCGTTCCGGGCCCGGCTGGAGTTCCCGGACGGCGACCACGAGCCGGTGGACCTCGACGACCTGCTCCAGGTCACGGTCGGCAACGGCCGCTACTACGGCGGGGGTAACGCCATCTCGCCCACCGCGGGCATCGACGACCACGAACTCGACCTCGTCGCCATCGTGCGCGGCAGCCTGCCGGAGCACGTGACGATCGCCCGCCGGCTGCGGGACGGCACCTTCGTGCGGCACGACAACGTGCACTACCTGACGACCCGGCGGGTGCGGCTGAGCACGGACCCGCCGTCGGACGTCACCGTGGACGGTGAGATCGCCGGGACCACCCCGACGCTGTTCACGATCGAGCGCAACGCGCTGCACGTGGTGGTGCCGACCGGCAGCACCGCCGCGACCCTGGACGGTGCCCGCGCCCGGGCGGACTGAGGACCGCCCGGGCGGTCGGGTACCGATGGTGACGAACCGGACGCACGCCGCACCTCCGGGGACTTCCGATCATGGCGTCGGCTGTCCGATACTGAGCCGGCAAGGGGGCTCGAACCCCTGACCTTCTGTTTACAAGACAGACGCTCTACCAACTGAGCTATACCGGCCGGACGCCTCCCGTGACGACGGGGGCTCCACCCCAACTATATCCGCCGCGATCTCCGCCACAGTGGCCGCCCACCACCCGGGACGACCCTGCTCAACGGTTTGGCAGCGACTACATTCGGTACGGGTCACCGTACTACAACAATGTGGTATAGGGCACGACCGTCGGTGTGCAACGGCCGGTGACAAGCGGCCGATGTTCTTTCGGGGATCCCGCGAGGAGGTGGAAATGAAGCTCAGGCCGCGCGCTCGTGCGGCGGCACCCAAGCGCCGGCACGCGTGGCAGATCCTGGAAGCACCGGCCGAGGAGCACACCGAGAAGCGCTCGCCACGGCAGCAGCGCGGCGGCAGGACCCGGCAACGGGCCTGGCAGGTTCTGGAGGCCCCGACCGGGGAACTGCCCGCCGTCCAGCCGGCACCGGAAGGGGCCATCGGACCGGAGCTCCCGGACGAGGCGACCGTGCACATGGTGCTCGACCTCGTCACCCGGATCGGTGAGGTCCAGATGGCGAACGGAGCGGGTGCCTCCGACGTCACCGCCACCATCCTGACGTTGACCCGCGCCCTGGGTCTGCCGCGGTGCGAGGTCGACGTCATCTTCACCTCCGTCACGGTGAGCTGTCTGCGGGGCAGTGACCTGCCCCCGGTGACCGTGTTGCGCGTCGTCCGCTCCCGCAGCCTCGACTACACGCGGCTGTCGGAGACCGAGCGGCTCGTGCAACGCCTGATCCACAACCGGATCAGCACCGAGGACGCCTACACCGAGCTGCACCGGCTCACCACGGCCAAGCACCCCTACCCGCGTTGGGTCTCCACCCTGGCCTGGGGCGGTATGGCCGCGTTCATCACCCTGCTGCTCGGCGGCTGGGGCACCTGGGCGCCGATCACCGCGTTCCTGATCAGTTCCGTGGTGGACCGGGTGGGGCGCGTGCTGAACCGGTACTCCCTGCCGTTCTTCTTCCAGCAGGTCGCGGGTGGGTTCGTCGCCACCCTGTCGGCCATGGTGATCGTCAACCTGGACTTCCTCGAACTGCAGAGACCCACGCTCGTGGTGGCCGCCGCGTTGACCGTGCTGCTGTCCGGACTGTCCACCGTGTCGGCGGTGCAGGACGCCATCACCGGGTACTACGTCACCGCGGCCGGGCGGATGCTGGAGGTCGTGCTGATGAGCGCCGGGCTGATCACCGGGGTCGCCGCCGGGATCAGCATCGCGATCCAGTTCGGCGCGACCCGGGCACCGGACCCGATCGCGCCCTCCACCGCCGTCGGCGAACTGCACATCATGATGTTCGCGGGCACGGGGGCGGCGGCCTGCTTCGCGCTGGCGTCCTACTCGAAGATCCGTCCCCTGCTGGTCGCCGCGGTCGCGGGTGCGGTGGGTGCCACCGGATACGGGATCCTGAGCGTCCTCGGGTACAACCCGATCATCGGCGCGGCCTTCGCCACCACGCTCGTCGGCCTCGGTGGAGGTGTCCTCGCCCGGCGGCTGAAGGTGACGCCGCTGGTGGTCGCGGTCTCCGGCATCACCCCGCTGCTGCCCGGGTTCGCCACCTACCGGGGCATGTCCGAACTGATCGACAACGGCACCATCACCGGACTGATGACGGCGGCCGCGATCGGCCTGGCGCTGGCCGCGGGCGTGGTGCTCGGGGAGTTCCTCGCGCAACCCGTCCGCACCGGGTTGAGCAGGCTCGAACGCAAACTGGCGGGACCCCGGATGGCGGGCCCGCTGAACACTGGCCGCCCGCTGGAGTAGCGGCCGCGCGATACTGTTTGAACCATGTCACCCGCCGGAAACGCCGAGTCGCACGCCCGGGCCGAGTTCGTCGTCGTGGCCAACCGTCTGCCGGTCGACCTCGAACGCGCCTCCGACGGAACCCAGCGCTGGACACAGAGCCCCGGTGGGCTCGTGTCCGCGCTGGAACCGTTCCTGCGCTCCCGCAAGGGCGCGTGGGTCGGCTGGCCCGGCGTCCCGGACGTCGAGGTGGAGGAGTTCACCGACGACGGCCTGATCCTGCACCCGGTGATGCTGACCTCGACCGACGTCCGCGACTACTACGAGGGCTTCTCCAACGCCACGCTCTGGCCGCTGTACCACGACGTGGTGGCCCGGCCCGTGTTCGACCGGAGCTGGTGGGAGAGCTACGTCCGGGTGAACCGGCGGTTCGCCGAGGCCGCCGCCGCCGTGGCGGGCGAGGGCGCGACGGTGTGGGTACAGGACTACCAGCTACAGCTGGTGCCCACGATGCTCCGGGAACTGCGCCCCGACCTGCGGATCGGGTTCTTCCTGCACATCCCGTTCCCCCCGGTGGAGCTGTTCATGCAGCTGCCGTGGCGGGCCGAGATCGTGCGCGGGCTGATCGGGGCCGACCTCGTCGGATTCCACCGACCCGGGGGTGCGCAGAACTTCCTCTGGCTGGCCCGCCAGCTGATCGGGCTGGAACCCAGCCGCGGGTCGGTCGGGGTGCGGTCCCGGCCCGGCATGGTGCAGGTCGGCGACCGCACCGTGCGGGTCGGCGCGTTCCCCATCTCGATCGACGCGGCCGGGTTGGACACGCTGTCCCGCAGCCGCGCCGTCACCGAGCGGGCCGTCGAGGTGCGGCACGAGCTCGGTGACCCGCGGACCGTGCTGCTCGGCGTCGACCGCCTCGACTACACCAAGGGCATCGACCTGCGGCTGCAGGCCTTCCACGAACTCCTGCAGGAAGGGCGGGTCAAACCCGAGGACGTCACGTTCGTCCAGCTCGCCACGCCGAGCCGCGAGCGCGTCGAGCACTACCAGCGCATGCGCAGCGACATCGAACAGATGGTGGGCCGGATCAACGGCGAGTTCGCCCGCGTCGGCAGACCGGTGGTGCACTATCTGCACCAGTCGGTGAACCGCTCGGAGCTGGCCGCGTTCTTCGCCGCCGCGGACGTCATGGTGGTCACCCCCCTGCGGGACGGGATGAACCTGGTCTGCAAGGAGTACGTCGCCGCCCGCCACGACCTCGGCGGTGCGCTCGTGCTCTCCGAGTTCGCCGGTGCGGCGGCCGAGCTGAACAGCGCCTTCCTGGTCAACCCGCACGACCTGGACGGGGTGAAGAACGCCCTCGAACAAGCTATTACTCTCGACCCGGCGGAAGGGCGGCGCCGGATGCGCGCCTTGCGCCGTCAGGTCCTGACGCACGACGTGGACAGGTGGGCACGCTCGTTCCTCGACGCGCTCGGGACCGAAACGGCTTCCTGACGTCCCCCGGATCGACTGTGTAGCTCCCCTGAAGGAGGAGTGTTGACGGCTGAGGCCCTGCCTGCTGAGCTGCGGCGCGCGATAGTGCAGATCGCCAGGACGCCGCGCCTGCTGGTCGCCTGCGACTACGACGGGACGCTGGCGCCGATCACGACCCAACCGGAGGACGCCCGCGCCCGCCCCGAATCCGTCGGCGCGCTGCGGTCGTTGGCGGCGCTGCACGAGACCACCACCGCGGTGATCTCCGGGCGTGCCCTGCGGGACCTCGCCATCCTCTCCCGGCTGCCCGCCGAGGTGCACCTCGTCGGCAGCCAC
>NZ_KE387110.1:34181-60611 GCF_000430445.1 Saccharomonospora iraqiensis subsp. iraqiensis | reverse complement strand
GTTCCCCCTCGTCGGCAGCCACGGCTCCGAGTTCGACATCGGTTTCGTGCACGCGCTGGACCCCGAGGCGCGCGAGCTCCACCGCGCCGTCCAGGCCGAGGTGGAGCGGATCACCGACGGCGTCTCCGGGGTGGCCCTGGAGGCCAAACCGGCGGGGGTGGCCGTGCACGTCCGCCGCGCCGACCGTGACGCGGCACGCCGGGTCCTGGACGCCGTCCACGCGGGACCCTCCACCTGGGACGGGGTGACGACCACCGACGGCAAGGAGGTCGTCGAGCTGTCGGTCGTGCGCACCGACAAGGGGCAGGCCCTGGACACCCTGCGCCACCAGGCGGGCGCCACCGCCGCGGTGTTCCTCGGCGACGACGTCACCGACGAGAAGGCGTTCGCCCGACTGACCGGACCCGACCTCGGGGTGAAGGTCGGCGACGGGGAGACGCTGGCCCAGTACCGCATCGACGACACCACCGACGTCGCCACCGTGCTCGCGTTCCTGCTGGAGGAACGGCGCAACTGGCTCTACGGCAAACAGGCCCCGCCCATCGAACGGCTGTCGATGCTGGCCAGTGAGCGGTCGGTGGCGCTGCTGACGCCGGACGCGAAGCTCACGTGGCTGTGCCACCCCGGCCCGGACGCGCCCGCCGTGTTCGCCGACCTGCTCGGCGGCGAGGGCGCGGGGCACTTCTCGGTGAAGCCGCACCGCAACGGTCTGCCGCTGGGGCAACGCTACCTGCCGAACACGATGACCGTGGAGACCCGCTGGTCGCGGCTGCTGGTCACGGACTACCTGGAGCCGGAGAGCCCACCGCACCGCACCGATCTGGTGCGGGTGATCAGTGGGGAGACGACGGCGTCGGTGGTGTTCGCGCCGCGGCCGGAGTTCGGCGGTGTGCCGGTGCGGCTGCTGCGGGAGGAGGACGGACTACGGGTGCTCGGCACGTCCGAGCCGTTCGTGCTGCGCTCGCCGGGCGTGCAGTGGGAGATCACCAACGACGGGCTGAACGACACCGCGACAGCCCTCGTCGAGCTGGAGCCGGACCGGCCCGCGGTGCTGGAGCTGCGGTGCGGCACCACCGACCTCGGCCCGCACGACCTGCCCGAGGTCGACCGCCGGGCGCGGGCGGGCCGGTACTGGAGCGAGTGGGCCACGACGTTGAAGCTCCCGCAGGTCGCACCCGACCTCGTCGCCCGGTCGGCGCTGACCCTGCGCGGACTCGCCGACGCCGACACCGGCGGCGTGATGGCCGCGGCCACCAGCTCCCTGCCCGAGGAGATCGGCGGGGTGCGCAACTGGGACTACCGCTACTGCTGGATCCGCGACGGCGCGATGACCGTGCGCGAGCTGGTCACCCTCGGCTCCCTGGAGGAGGCCGAGGGGTTCCTGCGCTGGCTGCACGGGGTGCTGTCCACGCTGGCCGGTCCGGAACGGCTGCACCCGCTGTACACGCTGGCCGGGACGCAGATCGGTGCCGAGGCGGTGATCGACTCGCTGCCCGGCTACAAGGGGTCGCGCCCGGTGCGGGTCGGCAACCTCGCCAACCACCAGGTGCAGCTCGACGTGTTCGGGCCCGTGGTGGAGCTGGTGATGACCCTGGCGGAGGCGCGCGGCGAGCTGCGTGACGAGGACTGGCAGATGGTGCGGGCGATGGCGGAGGCCGTCACCCGCCGCTGGTCGGAGCCCGACCACGGCATCTGGGAGGAGCGCCACGTGCCGCGGCACCGGGTGTACTCCCGGGTGATGTGCTGGGTGACGATCGACCGCGCGATCAAGCTCGCCGAGATCTACGGCCGTCCGGTGCCCACGGGCTGGCCGGAACTGCGCGACGAGATCGCCGCCGACGTGCTCGAGAACGGCTGGAACCCGACCGTCCGCGCCTACACCACCGCCTACGACGGCACCGACCTCGACGCCGCGTCGCTGTTCGTCGGCCTGTCCGGGCTGCTGGACCCGCAGGACGAGCGGTTCCAGTCGACCGTGACGGCGATCGAGGCGGAGCTGCGCAGCGGGTCGACGGTGTACCGCTACCACCGCGACGACGGCCTGCCCGGTGAGGAGAGCGGCTTCCACCTGTGCGCGGCGTGGATGATCGAGGCGTACCTGCTCAGCGGCCGCCGCACCGAGGCGCAGGAACTGTTCGAGCAGATGATGGACGCGGCGGGCCCCACCGGTCTCCTGCCGGAGCAGTACGACCCGGTCGCCGAACGCTCCCTCGGCAACCACCCCCAGGCCTACTCCCACATCGGCCTCATCCGCTGCGCCCGCCTCCTCTCGGAGACGTGACCGGGGCTGTGCCGTGAAGGGCACTTTCCCTGCGCTGAGTGCAGGGAAAGTGCCCCTCGCTGCCGCACGTGCAGGGAATGTGCCCCTCACGACCAACAGGTGAGCGGGCCGTGTCCGGATGATCCGCGCTCAGTCGCGGAGGTGGACCCGGGGACGGGGACGGGCGGCGGCCACTCGGTACGCCGCCTCCACTTCACCGAGTACTGCCGCTGTGTCCTCGATCAGACGCGAAGGCAACGTCTGCACGACGGCGACGCCGGCCTGTGCGTAGCGACTGTTCCGAGCGACCGTCTTCGCGTGATCGCCACGCGCGTAGTGGAACTCCATCGAGTCGATCTCCCAGGCCAGGCCGACATCGTCCCACCAGGCATCCGGGCGGGCCAGATAGGTGCCGTCCTCGGTGTGCAGAACCGGGTTCCAATGTGTCGGCGGTACAGCGAGCCGGGAGGCGGCTCGGCGGCCGTGTAGCTCGGCGACCGAACGGAGGTTGTCGATCTCGCCGAGCACCCGGCGGGGGATCGCTGTTCCACGTTGTGAGCCTCGATCGAGCTCCGCACGGAGAGCCCGCGTAGTGCAGCCGCCATGCTGCACCGACTCGATCAGAAGTTTGGCGATCGGCTCCGACGCCCGTACGCGACGTGCGGCGTCGAGAACCGCCCGGGCAACCGGGGCCAAGGGAACACGCCCCCGCACGAGCGCTCTCGGCATTCGACGGGTGCGCTCTATGGTGACGAAGCCACTGCTCACGATGCGGTCGTCGTGGGGGATCAGCAGATGTAGCCGCTCGCCGTCCGAACGGTCGACCCGCAGACCGTGCCGCCGACACGCCTCCGCACCCGTCAGAACGGCGTCGGGCCCGGCATAGAGCAATGCGGCCGCGATCATCTGTTCTCGGGTCGGTGTTGAATTCTGCAGCATGACGACTCCGGGGAGGAGCCACGTCCAGGGCCCTCCGGGAAGGCATCGTCGATACACGAACGAGCTCCCCATCCCCTCGGCCTCGAGCTCAGCAACCCGCAATACCCGGTGTCGACTGCGCTGCGACAACATCTCGATCAAGTCATTCCGACGCCCTCTTCGCACCCCTTCACCGTCGGTCGCGGCAGCCGGTCACGTCACCCCGACCACCCTCCGCCTGTGGACAACTACCCCACTGTGGACAACCCGAGGTCGGCGCGAGGGGCACTTTCCCTGCGTCTCATGCAGCGAATGTGCCCCTCACGGCACCACGTGCGGGGAATGTGCCCCTCACGGCACCACACCGGTGCCCCACCCGGGGGGAGGTCAGAGGGTGTTGAGGGCTTCGGCGAGGTTGGTGACTTCGCGGGTCTTGATGCCGTCCGGGAGGGGGCCCGCGTCCGGGGGGACGAAAGCGTGGGTGAAGCCGAGGCGCGCCGCCTCGGCCAGACGGCGGCCGACGCCGGTCACCCGGCGGATCTCCCCCGCCAGGCCGACCTCGCCGATCGCCACCAGCCGTGGGGACAACGCCCGGTCGCTCATCGCCGACCACACCGCCAGCGCCACGGCGAGGTCCACCGCCGGCTCGGTCACCTTCATCCCGCCGACGGTGGCGGTGTAGACGTCCTTCCCCCCGAGCGGGTGGCCGGTGCGCTTCTCCAACACCGCCAGCACCATGCTCACCCGGGACGAGTCGAGCCCGCTGACGGCACGCCGGGGCTGCGGCAGGGCGGAGTCGGCCACCAGGGCCTGCACCTCCCCCAGCAGGGGGCGTTTGCCCTCGACGGTGACGGTGACGGCCGTGCCCGGGACGGCCTCGGCGTGCCGGTTCAGGAAGAGCCCGGACGGGTCGGCGACGCCGACGATGCCCTCGTCGTGCAGTTCGAAGCAGCCGATCTCGTCGGCGGCGCCGAACCGGTTCTTCACCCCGCGCACCATGCGCAGCGTCGAGTGCTTGTCCCCCTCGAACTGGAGCACGACGTCCACCAGATGCTCCAGCACCCGCGGCCCGGCGACCGAGCCCTCCTTGGTCACGTGCCCGACGAGCACCACCGGCAGGCCCCGCTCCTTGGCCAGCGCCACCAGCGCGGACGCCACGGCCCGTACCTGCGTCACCCCGCCGGGTGCGCCCTCGGCCTGCGGGGACGACATCGTCTGCACCGAGTCCACGATCAGCAACCCGGGCTTGACGTCGTCGACGTGGCCGAACACCGCGGAGAGGTCGCTCTCGGCCGCGAGGTACATCCGCTCGGCGACGTTGCCGGTGCGCTCGGCGCGCAGCCGCACCTGGCCGGCCGACTCCTCCCCCGTCACGTACAGCGCGCTGGTGCCGCTGTGCGTGGCCCACTGGTGGGTGACCTCCAGCAGGAGCGTCGACTTGCCGACGCCGGGCTCCCCGGCGAGCAGCGTCACCGCACCGGGGACGAAGCCGCCGCCGAGCACCCGGTCCAGCTCGGCCACCCCGGTGGGACGGGCGCGGGAGGTCTCGACGTCGACCTCGGAGATCGGCTTCGCGGGCGAGCTCGGCGCGCCGGCCGCGACCTGAGCCACCGGCGACTTCGTCGGGGCGGAGCGCTCCTCGATCGTGCCCCAGGCGTGACACTCCGGGCAGCGGCCCACCCACTTCGCGACCTCGAGGCCGCACTCCGCACAGCGGTAGCTCGTACCCTTCCTGACCACACCCGGACGCTAACGCCCCCCACCGACGATCCCGGAGGCACCTCACCCGCGCACGGCCTCCGTGACGCCGTGCGGGGCACTTTCCCTGCCTCTCACGCAGCGAAAGTGCCCCGCACGGCACTCAACGCAGGGAAGGTGCCCTTCACGGCAACGCCGCGGTGGGGGCTCAGTGGCCGCCTTCGGCCGCCGGGGAGGGGGAGACGTCGAAGGTGGGGGTGTCCGGGATGACGGCGGGCATGTCGAAGGTGACCCGGCCCGCCTCGCGGAAGGTGAGCGTCATGGTCACCGTCTGGCTCGGGCGCACGTCCCGGTTGAGGCCCTGCAGGGTCATGTCCGCCCGCGTCTGGATCTCCACCTCGGGCCGCGCCGCCTCGGCCGCCTGCTGCTCCTGGGCACCCTGCGCGATCACGAGTGTGCCCTGGGCGGGCACCTCGCGCGAACCGTTCAGCACGACGTTGGCGGCCGCGTCGGTGCTCGCCGACACCAACGTGTCGTCCTGCAACTCGGACTCGTTCACCAGGTACATGGCCACGCCCGGGCTCGTGCCCGCACGGTAGATCGGGGCGTCACCCTCGGGGTAGGCGAGCTCGGCCTTCCGGATGGCGATGTCGCCGACCTCGGCGCGGGTTCCGTTGATCGTCGCGACCTGGGAGTCCGTCTGCGTGATCTGGCCCGCCGCGCAACCGGAGACGAGCAGTGCGGCACCGACAGCGACCACGGCCGCGGACACCATGCGACGTTTCACTTCTCCGAGTCCCTTCTCCCTGGGGCTACCTTTCCGGGAGAGTATCCGCAGCGCGACCATGCGCGTCATCGGGTGCCCCGGACGTGTGGCACACCTTGCACCGTGCCGGTCGCCCCGGTCCGGAGTGGACCTCGCCGGGCGCGCCCGACCCCCGCGGCCCACCTGCGTGAGTATGCGGATCACGTGTTTGTCAACCCCTCGACCGGTCGGCTCAGGCCACTGACCTGCGAGGACGAGGCCGGGTGCCTGGTTCGACCGCGAAACCGCGTGCTAGGATGGGGACAGCGAAAGGGGCAGAGGACACATGGTTTTCAAGGTCGGAGAGACCGTCGTCTACCCGCACCACGGTGCCGCACTCATCGAAGCAATCGAGACCCGCGTGATCAAGGGCGAGGAGAAACAGTACCTCGTCCTGAAAGTCGCGCAAGGTGATCTCACGGTTCGCGTCCCCGCCGACAATGCCGAGGTCGTCGGCGTACGTGACGTGGTCAACCAGGACGGCTTGAACCACGTCTTCGATGTGTTGCGGACACCACACACCGACGAACCGACGAACTGGTCTCGGCGGTACAAGGCCAACGTGGAGAAACTCGCCTCGGGCGACGTGAACAAGGTGGCCGAAGTGGTGCGCGACCTGTGGCGGCGCGAGAAGGACCGTGGGTTGTCCGCGGGAGAGAAGCGCATGTTGGCCAAGGCGCGGCAGATCCTGGTCAGTGAGCTCGCCCTCGCCGAGGGCACCGACGAAGGCAAGGCCGAGGTGCTGCTGGACGAGGTGCTCGACACCACGGTGGTCTGACGGCTCTGAACGTCTTCGCACTGATCCCCCTCGGAGCGGGGGACGTCCCGGGCTCGGGCGCACTCGCCGAGGTGTGTGACACATCACTGCTGACGCACTGCGTGCGGGCGCTGTCCCGGTCGGGGCATGTCGACCGGATCGTGGTGGCCGGCCCGCCCGACACCGCGGCCGGATACCGCGGGGCAGGGAGCGCCGAGCGTGCGGCGTCCGCGGCCGCCGTGGGCGCCGACCACTGTCCGGTGGAGTTCGTCGCGGGTCAGGACGACCGTGCCGGCTCGCTGCGGTCCGCGTGGGACGCCGTCGCGCCCGGGCCGGGAGACGTCGTCCTGCTGCACGACGCCGAGTACCCGTGTACGCCGCCGGAGACGGTCCGCGCGGTCGTGGAGGCCCTGCGCGCCGGGGCCCGGGCGGTGGTGCCGGTGGAGGACGTCACCGACACGGTGAAGCGTACCGACCCCGACGACCTGCTGCTGGGCACCCGGGACCGGGACGGTCTGCGCCGGACGCTGGCACCGTGGGGGTTCACCGCCGGGGTGCTCGCCGACGCCGACCTCGCCGACCCCCTGACCACCTGCGGCGCCGCCGTCCACACGGTGCCGGGACACCCCCACGGGATGCGGGTGCGCACGGCCTTCGACCGCGCCGTGCTGGAGGCGCTGCTGGAGGCGGAGGGAGAACCATGAGGATCGGCCAGGGCGTCGACGTCCACCCCGTCGAGGTGGGCCGGGAGTGCTGGATCGCCGGGCTGCACTGGCCGGGTGTGGACGGCTGCACGGGTCACTCGGACGGTGACGTGGCCGCGCACGCGTTGTGTGACGCGCTGTTGTCGGCGGCCGGGCTGGGGGATCTCGGTTCGGTGTTCGGCACGGGCGACGACCGCTGGGCCGGCGCGCACGGCACCGAGCTCGTGGCGGAGGTGCGCGGCCGGATCGAGACGGCGGGCCACCGCCTGGGCAACGCCGTCGTGCAGGTGATCGGCAACGCTCCGCGGATCGGCCCCCGTCGTGCGGAGGCCGAGCAGACACTCGGCACGGCGGCGGGCGGACCGGTGGCCGTGTCCGCGACGACCAGCGACGGCCTCGGCCTCACCGGGCGCGGTGAGGGCCTCGCGGCCGTGGCGAGCGCGCTGCTGCTGCCGCGGGACGGGGGGCCGCGGTGAGCGTCGACGCGGTGCTGTTCGACTTCTCCGGCACCCTGTTCCGCCTGGAGCACGACCCCGACTGGCTGACCGACCTCACCGACCACGACGGCGACCCGCTCGACGTCGAGGCGCAGACCGAGCTGCTGCGGAGGATGACCGCGCCGGTGACGTTGACCGTCGACCTCGACGACGAGCACCGGCACGCGTGGGAGCACCGCGACCTGGACCCGGCGCTGCACCGGAAGGTGTACCTGGAGGTGCTGCGGCAGTCCGGTGTCCCGGGGGTGGAACAGGCGAAGGCGCTGTACCGCAGGCTCGTCGACCCGTCCGAGTGGACGCCCTACCCCGACGCGGGCCCGGCGCTCGGGGCGCTGACCGGACGCGGGGTGTCGGTGGGGGTGCTGAGCAACATCGCGTTCGACATCCGGCCGGCCTTCGCCGCGCACGGGTTGGACACCCATGTCGACGAGTTCGTCCTCTCCTACGAGGTGGGCGCGATCAAACCCGACCCGGCCGTCTTCCGCCTCCTGCTGGACCGGCTCGACGCGGCCCCCGAACGGACCCTCATGGTGGGCGACAGCGCGGAGGCCGACGGCGGCGCCCGCCGTCTGGGCTGCGCGTTCGCGCAGGTGGAACCGCTCCCGACGGCGGAGCGGACGGACGGATTGCTGGCCGCCCTGCGCGAACACGCCGTGCTTTGACCCGTACCATCTGACGACGTGGCCCTTCGACTGTTCGACACCGCGACCAGGCAGGTGCGCGAGTTCACGCCCGCGCGGACCGGCACGGCGACCATGTACGTCTGTGGGGCCACCGTGCAGGGCGTCCCGCACATCGGGCACGTCCGGGGCGCGCTGAACTACGACGTGCTGCGCCGCTGGCTCGTCCACAAGGGAATGGACGTGCTGCTGGTCCGCAACGTCACCGACATCGACGACAAGATCATCGCCAAGGCCGCCGACGCGGGCAGGCCCTGGTGGGAGTGGGCGGCCACCCACGAACGGGCGTTCGAGGAGGCCTTCGACGCGCTGGGCTGCCTGCCTCCCTCCGCGACCCCGCGCGCGACCGGGCACATCACCCAGATGATCGAGCTGATCCAGCGGCTGCTGGACCGCGGACACGCCTACGCCGAGGGCGGCGACGTCTACTTCTCGGTGGGCTCGTTCGACGACTACGGCGTGCTGTCCAACCAGCGCCCGGACGAGGTGCAGCAGGGCGAGTCGCAGACCGGCACCAAGCGCGACCCGCGGGACTTCACCCTGTGGAAGGGCAGCAAGCCGGGTGAACCGTCCTGGCCGACGCCGTGGGGCGACGGGCGGCCGGGCTGGCACCTGGAGTGCTCGGCGATGGCCACGACCTACCTCGGCTCGGAGTTCGACATCCACGGCGGCGGGGTGGACCTGGTCTTCCCGCACCACGAGAACGAACGGGCGCAGTCGCACGCCGCGGGCGACGGCTTCGCGCGGTACTGGCTGCACAACGCCTGGGTGACGCTGTCCGGCGAGAAGATGTCCAAGTCGCTGGGCAACATCGTCTCGATCCCGCAGATGCTGCGCAGACACCGCCCGGTGGAGCTGCGCTTCTACCTGATCCAGCCGCACTACCGCTCCACCATCGAGTACTCGGACGAGGCCCTGTCCGAGTCGGCGCACGGCTACCGGCGGATCGAGCAGTTCCTGCGCCGGGTGGCCGGGCAGGCCGGCGAGGTGCCGATCGGCGCGGTCCCGGCCGAGTTCGGCGACGCGCTCGACGACGACCTCGGCACGCCACAGGCGTTCGCGGCCCTGCACAACACCGTGCGGGACGGCAACGCCGCGCTCGACGCGGGCGACGACGCCAAGGCGGCGGAGCTGGCCGCCACGGTGCGGGCGATGGTCGACGTGCTCGGCGTCGACCCGCTGTCCGAGCGGTGGGCCGAGCACACCGGCGCGGAGGCGGACGCGCTGGGCAGACTGGTCGAGGCGATGCTGGCCGACCGCACGCGGGCCCGCGCCGACCGCGACTTCGCGAGGGCGGACGCCATCCGCGACCGACTGACCGAGGCGGGCATCGCGGTGGAGGACACCCCCAATGGTCCCCAGTGGACAGTGAGAGACTGAATCATGGCAGGCAATTCCCGCCGCCGCGGTGCGGTGCGCAAGGAAAGCACGAAGAAGGGGCCGGTCGTCGGCTCCGGCGGTAAGCGGCGCAAGGCGTTGGAGGGCAAGGGCCCGACCCCGAAGGCCAAGGAGCGCACCGGACATCCGGCGCAGCGCAAGGCAGCCGCGGCGGCCGCGAAGGCGGAGAAGCAGCGGGCGGCCGCGAAGCGGGCCGAGGAGACCCCGGAGATCATCGCCGGGCGGAATCCCGTGGTGGAGTCGCTGCGCGCCCGCGTCCCGGCGACCGCGCTCTACGTCGCGCTGAACATCGACAGCGACGACCGGGTGCGCGAGGCGGTGCGCACGGCGGCCGACCACGGCATCTCGATCCTGGAGGTGCCCCGCGACGAGCTGGACCGCAAGACCGGCGGCGCGGTGCACCAGGGCCTGGGCCTGCAGGTGCCGCCGTTCGACTACACCGACGCGGACGACCTGCTCACCATCGCCCGCAACTCCGGGGACGCCCCGCTGCTGGTGGCGCTCGACGGGGTGACCGACCCGCGGAACCTGGGCGCGGTGGTGCGCTCGGCGGCGGCATTCGGCGCGCACGGCGTGCTGTTGCCGCGCAGGCGCAGCGCGAGCATGACGGCGGTCGCCTGGCGCACCAGCGCCGGCGCGGCGGCCCGGATGCCGATCGGGGTCGCCCCGAATTTGACCCGCCAGCTCAAGTCGTGGGCGGACGAGGGGCTGATGGTCGCCGGGCTGGACGCGGACGGCTCGACCGACATCGACGGCCTCGACCTGGCCACCGAACCGCTGGTGGTCGTGGTCGGCTCCGAGGGGCGGGGCCTGTCCCGACTGGTGCGCGACACGTGCGACGTCACGGTGTCGATCCCGATGGCGACCGGGGTGGAGTCGTTGAACGCCTCGGTGGCGGGGGCGGTGCTGCTGTCCGAGGTGGCCCGCAGGCGCCGCGCGGCGGGCCGCACCTGACGAGCCGGGCAGCGCAGAGCATGACCGACGCACCACGGACGCTCGGGATCGTGCTCTTCGACGGGCTGGCCGAGCTGGACGCGGTCGGCCCGTGGGAGGTGCTGGCGCACTGGACCCGGGCGTTCCCGGAGGACGGCTGGTCCGTGGTGTCGTTGAGCCCGGACGGCGACGTGGTGCACGGCGCGAAGGGCCTCGACCTGCACGCCGGGTACTCGTTCGCCGACGCGCCCGCGCTGGACGCGTTGCTCTACCCGGGCGGGCCAGGCACCCGCGCGCATGTCCGGGACGAGGTGTGGATCGACTGGGTCCGCGCCCAGCGGGCTTCGGTGCCGCTGCTGACCAGCGTGTGCACCGGCTCGCTGGTCTACGCGGCCGCGGGCGTACTGCGCGACCGCCCCGCGACGACCCACCACGCGTCACTGGACCTGCTGGGCGAGCTGGACGACACGATCGATGTCCGGCGCGCGGAGCGGTTCGTGGACGACGGGGACGTCGTCACCTCGGCCGGGGTGTCCGCCGGGATCGACATGGCGCTGCACCTGGTGGCCCGCCTGGGCGGGCCGGAACACGCCCGCGCCGTGCGCCACGCGATCCAGTACGACCCGGAACCGCCGGTGTAGCTCTGTTGCCAGGGGGGACGGCGACTGACCGAGGACTTTCCATACGGGTCGTAGCGTCGGTTCCTTCTGGCAGACGACTGGGGCATCGCCGGTCAGCCATCCCCCGACACGTAGCGGAACCATTCCGCTACGAGCGTCGGGCGCTCCGCCCAACATACGCGAACACGTGTTAGACCAGGACACGGGGAAGGAGGCGCGCGCCCTCACTGACACGGCCGATCGTCGACGTCAGGCGCGCCTCATCGGCCACGAGAAAAAGACCCGGCCCCGCAGTAGCTGCGAGAACCGGGTGGTATGGATTCATCATACATGTAGGCCGTGTGCTGTCACCAGCCGTCTGGTTTGCGGCACGACTCGACCGGATCGGGGAGCTGGTGATTGTAGAAGTCGTGAGGGCGCAGTCTGCGCCACCAGTGCCGCCCGGCTCCAGAGTGAGGATCACCGCGTAGGTCGACGGCCGTGGGGTGCGTACTCGGGTTGATCGTGGCAACCGGCACATGTTCGCGAGCATGCCGGAGCGGGAAGTGCAGGTCCGAGTCATTCGACAGCACCATAGCCGCGTCGACGTGTCCTGAGAGCACATCGATGAGCAGGTGACTGGCGACGTTGACGTCGGAGCCCTTCTCTTCGAACGTGCTCACGGTGACCAGCAGCTCCTTTTGACCTTCCGGCCCGGTGATCTCCTCAGCGGGCAGCCACGGGGGCAACTGGGTCGCACCGGGAGATGCGACGCGGCGCCCTTGACGGCGGCTGCGGGGCTTCTCGACCACGACACCGGTCTTGGTGCGTGGAGCGTACTTGCCGTTGACTACTTCCAACTCCGGGATGTGGCTTTTCAGGGCCTCGACGTACGCCTGCTGATCCTGTCGTGAGGTCGTATCCCCCTCGCGGTCCCGTGGCGCTGTGCAGTAGATCAGTCGCTCCAGGACAGCGCCGGGCCACACGTGCGGGTTGATCAGCGACATCGCCAAGGCCGCGAGGTCAAGCCAGCGCCATCCTGCGGTGCCTCGGCCGCAATGCGAGCGGGCGCCGTAGTACACGTTGAACGCGTCTACGTAGACTCCCACTCTCATCGGCTCTCCCTCCTGTTCCTCGGCCACACCGGCACCGTAGCGATCAAGCCATTCGTCAACTGTTGATGGGTGGATATCGGAGGCGACGAATTCGAACGGGTCAGCCCGACGACCCAGATCTGCCTGTCGACACCGTCGGGCGAATCGGGCTCGAACGCGTACGGGTCAACGCCTCGTCGGCTACCGGCAACGCGTGACAGTGGATCGACTCGTAGGCTCCGCACCGCTGGAACGACATGGCCCGCGCGCCACGGTCCCCGGTATCGCACTCCGGCGGGGGATCGCCTCCGCTAGGGTCACGGTGCCGGATCGTGAGCAGGGGGCCGCGTTGTCGTTCGTGTCGCCACTTTTCCTGTGGTTCTTCATGCCCGCGGTGCTGGTCGCACTGCTGGTGCTGCCACGGGGTTGGCGCAACGGCATCGTCGCGGTCGGCAGCCTGCTCTTCTACGCGACCGGCGCGGGCGCGTTCACCCTGCTCCTGCTGACCTGCATGGTCGTGAACTTCGTGGTCGGCCGGATGCTGGAGCCCGACCCGTGGAATCCTCGGGACACCGTCCGGCGACGGCGGTTGCTGTTCGGCGTGGTCGCGTTCGACCTGGCGATCCTGTTCGTGTGGAAGTACGCCGGATTCGCCACCGAACAGATCGCGCATTTCGCCGGACTGTTCGGCGGGAGCGTTCCCGTGGTGGAACTGGCGCTGCCGATCGGGATTTCGTTCTTCACGTTCCACCACATCTCGTACGTGGTCGACATCTACCGGGGGGAACGCCCCGCGCTGCGCGAACCGGTGGCGTTCGGCACCTACATCTCGATGTTCCCGCAGCTCGCGGCCGGGCCGATCGTGCGCTACCACGAGATCGCCGACCAGCTGCCGCAGCAGCGCTCGCACCGGCTGGACGACATCGCCGCGGGATTCCCCCGGTTCGCGCTGGGCCTGTGCAAGAAGGCCGTGATCGCCGATTCGCTGGCGCCCGTGGTGGACGCCTGCTTCTCCACCCCCGGCGACGACATGACGTTCGCGATCGCCTGGACCGGCGCGCTCGCCTTCACCCTGCAGCTGTTCTTCGACTTCTCCGGCTATTCGGACATGGCGATCGGGCTGGGGCGGATGCTGGGCTTCCGGCTGCCGGAGAACTTCGCGCGGCCCTACTCCTCGGTGACCATCACCGAGTTCTGGCGGCGCTGGCACATGTCGCTGTCCCGCTGGTTCCGCGACTACGTCTACATCCCGCTGGGCGGCAGCCGCGACGGCGCGGCGCGTACCTACCGCAACCTGTGGATCGTGTTCCTGCTGACCGGCTTCTGGCACGGTGCGGCCTGGACCTACGTGGTGTGGGGTGTGTACCACGGGGTCCTGCTGGTGATCGAACGCGCGACCGGACGGGACTCCTCCCCCGGCACGCCGCGCGGACGGATCGCGCGGCGCGTGCTCACCGCCGTGCTGGTGATCGTCGGGTGGGTGTTCTTCCGCGCCCCCGACCTCGGGGCCGCGTTCACCATGCTCGGCCACATGCTGGTGCCGGACACCGGCGGCCTCACCGACCTCGTCGAGACCGCGCTGACCAACCAGCGCCTGGTCATCCTGCTCGCCGCGCTCGCGGTGTTCGCCCTCCCGGCGCGGCCGGTCACCGGCCCGACGCTGGAGGCTGCCCGCACCCGCACGGCCACCGTGCTGCGCGTCGGCGTGATGACCGTCGGCGTCACCTACGCCGCGATCCTCGTCGCGGGCGGCACCTTCAGCCCGTTCCTGTACTACCAGTTCTGACTGGTGGCCCCCGCTGCACGATGCTGACGGGCCCGCCCCGTCCACACCGTTCACCTGACCGGGTTTCGATGGCGTACACGATGCTGCTTCAGCCTGTTCTGCGTTGAACTTCGACCCGGAACGCGATTAGATTGCCTCGCACCTGCTCACGAGGAGGCTCCCATGCTGCTCCGGTTCAGCACGTCGAACCACGGTCCGTTCCGGGACACGGTCGAACTGTCCCTGGTCTCGGGTGCGGCGAGCGGCGTGACGGCCTCGGAGGACGACTGGACGACGGCCACCACGCGTGTCGCCGGTATCTACGGGGCCAATGCCTCCGGTAAGTCTTCCGTCCTCGACGCCATGAAACTGTTCCGGAGCGCTGTGCGGTTCTCCGCAACCCGATGGGGGGAACGGAAGGACTTCCCGTTCCGACCGTTCCGCCTCGACCGGCGCACGATCGAAAGCCCGTCCTCCTACGAGGTCGACTTCGTCGCGTCCGGAACGCGCTACAACTACGGCTTCGAATCGGATGCGGACGGGATACGGGAGGAATGGCTGCTGTCCTATCCATTCAAGCGCCCCCGTACACTCTTCCACCGATCCGGTTCGGGTGAGGAGTCGACTTTCCAGTTCAGTCGACATCTGCGCGGACCGAACTCGACCATCGCCAAGCTGGTTCGTGAGAACTCCCTCTACCTCTCGACGGCGGCGAACAACAATCACCCGGTGTTGACCCCGCTCGCGAGGGAGCTCGTCGGGAGTTTCGTCCATGCCGAGTTCGACGAGAGTGACCGTCTCTCCCGGCTCAACTGGACCAAGAACGCCATCGAGAACCCGGATATCCTCCGGGAGGCGGAGGTCCTGCTCGCGATGGCCGACACCGGGATCACCGGCCTTGAACTGAGCCGATCCGACATGGACGGGGAACTACGGTCGAAGATCGAACGTCTTTTCGAGATTCTTCACGACGACCGGCCCGCCACTGATCATCCCGAGGGGGTCCAGGCGATCGTCGACGACCTGCAGCGTGAAATTCGCTTCAAGCACACTTCGACCGACCCGGAGACGACGACACTCGGGATCAATGAGGAGAGTTCCGGGACCGTATCGTGGCTCACCATCGGCCTGCCCGCTCTCCAATGCATCAAGCACGGTAGGACCCTGGTCGTCGATGAACTCGACGCGAGCCTGCATCCCATGCTCTCCACCACGCTCATCGAGATGTTCAAGAATTCTGAGATCAACTCGACCGGCGCCCAACTCGTGTTCACCTCGCACGACACCTCATTCCTGGGGAAGTCGACCGTGGGGGCCCTGGAACGGGACGAGGTGTGGTTCACCGAAAAGAACGGGTCGGGCAATGCGGAACTCTACTCTCTCTACGAGTTCCGCGCGCGCGGCGACGACAACTTCGAACGTCGCTACCTGCAGGGCCGGTACGGCGCCGTGCCGCTGATCGACCTCGACCACATCCGCACACTGATGGGCGCCGCACGATGATGGCGAAAAGGCTGCGCGACAAGCACGACCTCCGCCGCACGAGGGGCACCCGTCGAGAGCGACCCCGGGTCCTCGTGGTCGCGGAAGGCGTGCGCACCGAGGTCGAGTACTTCCGAGGACTGGCGAACCACCTTCGAGCCAGTGCCGTGTCGGTCGTTGATGTGAAGGTGAGAGGCGTCGGCGGTAAGCCCGGCGATCTGCTCGATGCCGCGTGGGGCGAAACGGACGGCGGTAGGTCGATCGGTTCACCGGACGGATATGACGCCGCCTGGTGTGTCTTCGATGTGGACGAGCACGTCCGCATCCCGGAGATCGTCGCAACCGCACGGCGCGTCGGTATCCGTACCGCGATCAGCAATCCGTGCTTCGAAGTATGGCTTCTCTGGCACTTCCGCGAATACTCACGACACACGGACGGCAGGACTCTCAGGCGGGAACTCAGAAAGCACGGCTTCCACGGCGACTGCAAGTCCGTACCGGCGCGATTCGACTTCTCACTGGCAGAACGAGCCCACGAACGGGCACTTGCCGCCACACATCGTGATGTGCCGGGGAACCCGGGATCCGGCGTCGCCCTCCTCTACGCGGCACTGCGCGGCGACGTCGACTGACGCTCACGGAGCGCCTTGCTTTCACGACGCGCGCTCGTCGCCGCCACGCGGCTGGTGCCCACGGCAGTGATGACACAACTCATTCATGCCCGCCGCACGGGCCCGTGACGGCCCGTTGGGCCGGGTGGGTTCGGATCCGCCCCGGTGGCCGGCGGTGGATCCGGACGCGGCAGGGCTGTGTCCACCGGAGGTGGCGGTGATGCGGCGGGAGCATGGCGGTGCCCCGGTGGGCGTGTGAGACTGACGGTGAGGCGCCGTCCCGCGGGCGGCCACGGTCCCGGCCGGACGAGGATGCGAGGTCGCGGCGATGAGCGATCCGATGGTGCAGCTCCGAGAGCACAGCGACCAGCGGCGCGGTGAGATCGTCGAGGTGCTGGTCGAGGCGTTCGACGAGCTGATGCGGGCGAACCCGGCCGCGTTCCGCAAGAAGTTCCGCAAGATGGCCGCCGACCCGTTCAGCTTCTACCGGGGCTCGGCACCACTGTTCTACCGCGACATGGTCGCGCTCGACGACCCGTGGGCCGACGACCGCACCGGGCGGGTGTGGATCCAGGGCGACCTGCACGCGGAGAACTTCGGCACCTACATGGACTCCGGCGGGGTCCTCGTCTTCGACGTCAACGACTTCGACGAGGCCTTCCTCGGCAGCTTCACCTGGGATCTGCGCCGGCTGGTGGCCAGTGTCGCGCTGATCGCGTGGACGAAGGCGATCTCGGACGACGACATCGCCCACCTGATCGAGACCTACCTGCACGCCTACGTCGACCAGGTGCGGCACTTCGCCGAACACCCGGACGACGAGATGTTCCGGCTCCAGCTCGACAACACCGAGGGCCTGGTGCACGACGTGCTGCTGGACGCCCGGATGAGCACCCGGGTGGAGCTGCTCGACGCGGTGACCGTGGTCGAGGACTACGACCGGCGGTTCCGCCACGGCCCCGGAACCCAGGAGCTCGGTGCCGACGAGTACGCCACCGTGCGGGCGGCGTTCGACCGGTACCTGGGCACGATCCCGGAGAACAAGCGCTTCGGCAGCCTCACCTACGAGGTGAAGAGCATCGTCGGGCGCGCGGGTTTCGGCATCGGCTCGGCAGGGCTGCCCGCGTACAACGTGCTGGTGGAGGGGCGCACCCAGGCGCTGGAGAACGACGTCGTGCTGTCGATGAAGCAGGGCAACGTCGCCGCGCCGAGCCGGGTGGTCGACGACGCGCGGATCCACGACCACTTCCACCACCACGGGCACCGCACGGCGGTCTCCCAGCGGGCGTTGCAGGCCCACGCCGACCCGTGGCTCGGACACACCGAGATCGACGGGACCGGGTTCGTCGTCTCCGAGCTGTCCCCGTACGTGCGCGACCTCGACTGGTCGGACCTGACCGAACCCGCCGAGATGGCGCCCGTCCTGCGCTACCTGGGCATGGCGACGGCGAAGATGCACTGCGTCGCCGACGCCGACTCCGAACAGACGCTGGTGACCTTCCAGGCCGAGGACGCGATCGCCGCGGCGATCGGTACGGACCCCTCGGCGTTCGTCCGGGATCTCGTGGACTTCGGGATGCATTACGCCGTGCGGACCAGGGAGGACCACCGGCTGTTCGTCAACGCCTTCCGCAACGGCGAAATCCCGGGCGTACGCTCCGCCGACACCGGGTGAGAGCGGGTCGCCTATTCGGCCTCTGCGGGTACGCCGCGCCGGCGGGCCTGCTCCAGCAGGAAACATCCGGAACCGATCTACATCGCCGTGTTGTCCCCGGTTCCGAAGGAGAACTCGCCCCCATAGGAATCGAAGAGACTGATGCGATGGTTCTGCGGCTCGTCCTGGAAAACTTGCTTCCGCTCGAACCCATAACGTTGAGCGATCTGTGCAACACGATTGATCAATTTCGGCCAACGCCCTTCCGGAATAGGACCTTCAGAGACCCCACCGCTTATCTGCCGGGTTCCACCGTCCCTTCCGATGTCGGGGAAATCAAAGCCACAACCGGCGCCGTTCACCGGGGTACTACCCTTCGGCTGTCGCCACTCGGAAATCCCCGCGATGTCGACGGTGGCGTCCTGGACTTCCTTGATCATGCGTTTGTAGCGCTCGGTCATGTCTTCGTAGCTGGGCCGTTGCATCAGGGTGTCGAACTGGTCCTGCACCGTGCCCGCGTTCGGGTCGTCGTTGATGTCACCCTCCATCCCACATGCGGAAGCAAACACTACGGCCACCAGGCTCGATGCGACCACCACAGGCTTCACCAACCGGTGACGACCCCCCTGATGTCCGACGCGGAATTGCGGCCGACCCTGGCCTGCGGAGTCGCCGACGTCAATATCCATGCCCCACTCCCACCGTGGCCGTCGGTCACAGCATGCCGACGGGGCAAGCGAGGATACAACGCCCCAATTCGAAGTCAGGGGTTGTCACTCCCGGCGATAGTGACATTCACACGCACCGAAAGCGCGTGGTCCTACCCGTGGGGAACCGGTGTCGACGTGGTTGGGAGCAGCAGCGATTACGCGAGCCCGGCTCGGTCGACGGCCGAGGACGACCGGCGTCGCCCCCGCGACGTCAGAGCCCACGTGGTACTTCGCGGCCTCGCCGGTGTTCCGGGTCGAGGTCCCGGCGCCGTACCGGCCGTACGTCGAGGCCGGGCTCAGCGGCGACGCCGTGCCACGACGTCGTCCAGGACGAGTGAGGCGCCGATGCCGAGCATCCAGACGTCCTTGGCCAGGGACAGTCCCTCCTCGGTCGGGCGGATGCTGCCCTCCCGGCGCATGCCCGGCGTGCGCACGTACAGCCCGAGCAGGCCCGCCGAGAACGCGGCCAGGCCCGCTCCGGCGACGGCCGACGGGATGACCGGAACCAGCAGCGCCGTGCCGAGCACCATCTCCCCGGCCGAGAGCAGGCGCACGAAGGTGCGCGGCTCGACCTTCTTCAGCTGCGGATAGGTGCCCGCGGCGAATCCGTGCAGCTGGCCCGCCGTGTCCTCGTCGGCGCCGCGTTTGGTGTAGCCGGAGTTGAGGATGAACGCGCCGGTGGTGATCCGGGCGGGGAGGTGCGTGGCGTTCCACGACCGCGGGTTCAGCGGACCGCCGGTGTTGCGGCGCCCGCGTGGTTTACGACCCCTGTTCGTCACGGCTGGAGACCTCCTCACTCCCTGGTCCTGTCCACCGCCCGGATGCCCCGGTGCGCCGCGGCACAATCACGGTCCGTCCGTACCGTGCCCGTCCGGGTCAGCTCGGCTCCGTGTCGGGCAGGAACGCGAGCTGGTCGGGGTGGAAATCGTCGCGCCGGGGCGGGGGCAGCCAGGCCTCCGGCCGCACGCTCTTCTTCCGCCCCAGTTCCGCGAAGTCGAGCGGGGCGGTGAGGTCGGCGTCGTAGACGGAGGTGTCCTCGATCGGGACGAACGACAGGTTCGCCGGGTCGGTCCCGACGCCCACGGCCACGAGGTAGGCGTCGTCCAGTGCGGTGGAGAACGCGGCCCACCCGCCCGCGAAGTGCCACACCCGGGCGCGCACCTCGGCGCCCTCGATCTCCCACCACACGATCGGCCAGTCCGGGTAACGGCGGGCCTGCTGCTCGGCGTGCTCCACCAGCGACGGGATGAACCCCTCCGGGCGCGGGACCGTGGAGGTCGGCAGGGTCAGGTTGATGACCCCGAACGCCCCGCTGAAGGCGACCTCCACCAGCGGATCCTTGCCGTTCGGGCACATCACCGCTTCGTAGCGCTGCCGGGGCAGGGTGCCCACCCGCACCCCGCTGTCCGAGTCCGGTTCGCGGTGACCGAGCCACAGCGCCCACGGCGGCCTGCCGGGCAGCCCCTCGAAGAAGTCCACCCAACGCGCGCCCTCGAAGGTCGCGTCGAGTCCGTACACGTCGAAGTCGACGACCGACGAGGTCTTCTCGACGGTGTCCGAGTCGTCCGGGTCCACACCGTCGATGGTGCCCCGCCCGTGCCGCTCCGGCAGGACGTTCGCCCGGCCGGGTGTCAGCGTGCGCCGGGCTGTCCGTAGCCGCGCAGCCGGTCGACGACGTGCTCCACCTCGGCGGGCGGCAACACCCGGGGGGTGCCCGCCGAGCGGGCGACCAACCACAGCCGGCAGGCCCATTCCAGCTGCTGCGCCCGGTGGTAGGCGGCGTCGAGGCCGTCGCCGTAGGTCACCGTGCCGTGGTTGCCGAGCAGGCAGCCACGCCGGCCGTCCAGCGCGGCCAGCATCCGCTCGGCCAGTTCGGTGGTCCCGTAGGTGGCGTACGGCGCCACCCGCACGCTCGGGCCGAGGGTGGCGAGGATGTAGTGCACCGGGGGCACCTCGTCGACCAGGGTGGACACCGCCGTGGCGTGCACCGAATGGGTGTGCACCACGGCGGTGACCGGTGCCCCGTCCGGGTCCTCCGCCTCCCGGTACACCGCCAGGTGCATGGGCAGCTCACTCGTCGGCCGCAGCGAGCCGTCCACGACCGACCCGTCCAGCGCCACCACGGGGATGTCGTCGGGACGCAGCGACCCGTAGTCGACGCCGGTGGGGGTCACCGCGACGAACTCACCCGCGCGGGCGGAGACGTTGCCGGAGGTACCGACGACGAGGCCGTCGGCGACCATCCGCCGGGCGTGGTCGCAGACGGCCGTCCGTTGTTCATTCAGCAGCACGACCGCCATTCTCCCCGGCCTTCGTCGTGCCGGAGGACCCGGACTTCTTCGCCCCGGTGGAACCGGGCTTCGCGCGGGAGGTGCCGGAAGACTTCCCACCCTGGGCGGTGGACTTCTCGGCGGGATTCTCGGTGGCCTTCTCGGAGGTGGACTCCGCACCCGCGGTGGCGGGTTCCGCGGCGTCAGGATCGGGGCCGGACTCCCGGGCACCCTCGCGACGAATCTCCTCCGGTGTGGGGTCGGAGCCGAGCCGGTCGAGTGCGTCGGTCACCGCCTGCTGGCTCGCCGTCAACCGGTCGGCCACCAGCGCCCGCAGCTCGTAGGCCTCCCGGCGGCGTGCCTCGGCCTCGGCCAGCCTGCGCTCCGCGTCGGCGATCAACTCGTCGCACTTCTCGCGGGTGGTCCGCTCCAGCTCGGCCGCGGCCCGCTCCGCCTCGGCGCGCTTGTCGGCGAGCTCGGCGTCCGTGGCCTCCTGCTGCTCCCGGCGGCGCCGGTCGGCCTCCTCGTCCAGGCGGGTGCGTTCGGCCTCGGCCTCCTCCGCCCGCTTCTCGGCCGCCTCGTCCGCCTTCTTCCGGGTCTTCTCCGCGTAGGCGTCGGCGGCCTGGCGTGCGTCCGTGGCGTCCTGCTCGGCCTTGGCCCGTAGTTCGGCGATCTCCTCCTCGGCGAGCTGCATCATGGTCTTGACCCGTTCGGTCATCGCGGCGGGGCCCGCCGGATCGTCGACCATGCGGGACAGGGCCGTCTTCGTGTCCGCGAGTTCCTGCTGGGCGTAGCTCAGCGCCTTCGTCAGTTCCGCCACCGAGGCCGAGGCCTCGTCCCGGTGCCTGGTGGCCTCGGCCAGTTCGTCGGTGAGCCGCTGGACGTGCTCGTCCACCTGGCTCTGCTCGTAACCGCGGAAGGCGGTCGCGAACTGCGGGTTGGTCGCTTGCGTGGGGGATACCTGCGCGTCAGCCATCGGGCAACCATAATGATCCGGCGTGACGAATCCCATACCCGCCGCGCCGCCGGTCCGGCGAGCTGCCCGCGGGGCGCGGCGAAAGGCACGATGGGGTTTCGGTTCCCCCGAACGGTAAGGAGGTCGCGCGGTGGCGGCTGTCCTCGACGACCTCGCCGCGAACTGGCCGCTCTACGCCGCGATCCCCGTGGTCGCCGCGCTGATCGGCTACGTCACCAAACGGGTCGCCGTCGAGATGATGTTCCGCCCGCTGGAGTTCGTCGGGATCCCCGGAACCGTGCTCGGCTGGCAGGGCGTGGTGCCCGCGCACGGCGGCCGGATGGCGGCCAAGGCCGCCGAGCTGCTCACCACCAACCTGCTCAGCGTCTCCGACGTGTTCTCCCGCATCGACCCGGCCCGGTTGACGCGGGAGATGGAACAACCGCTGCTGCGGGCCGTCGACGACATCGCCCGGGACGTGCTGGCCGAGTACCACCCGAAGTTGTGGGAACGGCTCCCACCGATGGCGCGCGACCTGGTGGTCAAGCAGGTCCAGGCCTCCTCACCCCGGGTGGTCCGGCAGGTGATGGACGAGCTGCGCGACGACATCGACAACATCCTCGACATCAAGCACATGAGCGTGCAGCGCCTCACCCGGGACAAGGCCCTGCTGGTGCGGCTGATCCGGGAGACCTCGCGGCCGGAGATGGCCTTCATCGCCCGCTCCGGCATCTGGTTCGGCTTCGTCCTCGGCGTCGTGCAGTCGATCGTGTGGGCGGTGACGAAGAACCCGCTGGTCATGCCGATCTTCGGGGCCGCGATCGGTCTGTTCACCGACTGGCTCGCGATCAAGCTCGTGTTCGTGCCCCGCGATCCGGTGCGGCTGCCCGGCGGACTGCTGCTGCACGGCAAGTTCCAGCGCAGGCGCGCCGAGGTGGCCCGGCAGTACGGCGATCTCGTCGCCAACGAGCTGCTGACCGTGCCGAACCTGCTCGACGCCGTGCTGCGCGGGCCGCGCTCCGACCGCGTGGTCGCGCTGATCCGGCGCGAGGTCTCCGCGGCGGTCGACGAGCACGCCCGCAACGCCGGGCCGCTGGTCACGGCCACCGTCGGCCGCCGCAGGCTGGAGGAGATGAAGGACGCGGCCGCCACCCGGGCGGTCGAGACGCTGCCGGACACCCTCGCCCACGCCGAGGGGTACCTGGCGCGGGCGATGGACGTGGCCAACCTCGTCGAGAACCGGATGCTGCGGATGACGTCGGTCGAGTTCGAGGGCCTGCTGCGCCCCGCGGTCCGCCAGGACGAGTGGAAACTCGTGGTCGTCGGCGGGGTCATCGGGGGCATCGTCGGTGAACTCCAGGTACTGCTGATGCTGCACTAGAAGCCGACCGGGGAACGAAGGGGCCGCGGAGTGGTGCGGTCTCCGGTTACCGGGTCGGGGACCGGAAAAAGGCCACCTGTCGGTCGACGCGCTCCGGCCGGCGAAAGATCGACCCCTCGACGGTTCGAAAGTAAGGTCTGGTCCCGTGCGTGCGGAGAACGCCGAATACCCCTGTGTCTGCTGCGGTTACGTCGTGCACGCCGAAGCGCCGAACTCGCATCGGATATGCCACGTGTGCTTCTGGGAGGACGACGCGACCCAGCTCCGTTGGCCGACCTCGACGGGTGGAGCCAACAAGGCTTCGCTCGTCGAAGCTCAAGCCAACTACTCCGGGTTCGGGGCGAGCGAATACCGGTTCGTCTCCAAGGTCAGGAACGTTCGCCACGATGACTTCCGGCCGGCCGGATTCCGTTGCATCGACCTGCGCGTCGACGACTTCGAGCCGAACGGTGTGCAATGCGATGACTGGCCTCGGGACAGCACCCGTCTTTACTGGTGGAGGCAGGATTTCTGGAGAAAGGCATGACGTGTGGGCCCTCGACACCCCGGTTCGGTCGGCGTGAATGAGCCCGCGAACGGCCTACCGGCCCGGTGCGGCGTTCGCCGACGGGCACGGCTGGATCACACCGGCGGCCTCCCAGCCGCACGCACACCGGCGGCGCCCACCGCGGTCTGGTCGTCCGCACCGCTTGCCGCGCCGGTCCCGTCCGCCGACTCGAGCCCGCGGGTGGCCCGGCCCCGGACGGACGCGACGACCCGGCAGGTCAGGTAGATCGCGAACGAGATCGCGGTGACGAAGAAGCTGACCGGGGCGCCCGGCGCCAGCGACAGGACGATGCCGCCCAACGCGGCCGTCTCGGCGAACAGCACCGCGAGCACCGTCGCCCGCAGCGGACTGGCGGTCACCCGCGCGGCGGCCGCCGCCGGGGTCACCATCAGCGCCATCACCAGCAGCGCGCCGACGATCTGCACGCCGAGCGCGGTACCCACCCCGACGAGCACGGCGAACAGCGGGGCGAGCAGCCGTTCGGGCACCCCCCGTGCGGCCGCCACCACCGGGTCGACGCTGGCGAACCACAGCGGCCGGTAGATCAGGGCGAGCACGACCAGCACCACCGCCGAGGCGATCAGCAGCGCGGTGAGGTCGGTGGGTTCGACGGCGACGATCTGGCCGACGAGGATGCCGAATTTGTTCGCCGCGCGGCCCGGGTAGTACCACAGCAACAGCACCCCGAGGCCGAGTCCGAACGCGAGGACGACCCCGATCACCGAGTCCCGCTCGGACTCCCGGCCCCCCAGCAGGCCCAGCAGCAGCGCGGCGACGACGGCCCCGGCCAGCGCACCGTAGCTGACACCGATGCCCAGCAGCAGTGCCGCCGCGGCGCCGGTGAACGCCAGTTCGGCCGTCCCGTGCACGGCGAACGACATCCGCCGGGTCACGATGATCGGGCCCAGCACGCCCGCCACGACCCCGAGCACAGCCGCGGCGAGCAGGGCGGTCTGCACGAAGTCGAGGCCGAGCAGGCGCATCGTCAGGTCGAGATCGAACAGCTTGTCCATGGGCGGACCCTCAAACGACGGGCCGGGCGGGCCGGGCGGTGGGTGACGGTTGCGGAGGCGGGGCCGGGTTCGGGAGACGGAGCCGGGCTCGGGAGACACACCGCGTCACGAGTGGTGCACCTCGTCCTCGCACAGGCCGCTCTGCGCACCCGCGACGTGGATCTGGCCGCCGACCCGAAGCACCTCGACCCGCGACCGGTACAGCTCGGACAGGGTCTCCGAGGTCATCACCTCGTCCGGGGTGCCGACGCGGAACTGCCCGTCCACGAGGTACAGCACCTTGTCGACGTAGGGCAGCACCGGGTTGATCTCGTGCGTGACGAACAGGACGGCCGTGTCCGCCTCGCGCCGTCGACGGTCGATCAGCTCCGCGACCACCCGCTGCTGGGCCGGGTCGAGCGAGGCCAACGGCTCGTCGCACAACAACACGTCCGGGTGACCGATGAGCGCCTGGGCCACGCGGAGCCGCTGCTGTTCGCCGCCGGAGAGCGTGCCCACCGGGGCGTCCGCGTAGTGCCGGGCGCCCACCGACTCGATCGCCTCCGTGATCCGTCGGCGCCGCCGCCGCAGCCCGCGCAGGCCGAGGCCCCACCGGTGCCCGTCCAGGCCGAGCCCGACGAGGTCCCGGCCGCGCAGGGTGAGCCCCCGGTCCATCGCGCGCTGCTGCGGGACGTGCCCGACACGCTCGTTGCCCCGTCCGGGTGGTGAGCCCGCGACCAGGGCGCTGCCCGCGCTCAGCGGCTGCAGGCCGAGCAGCACCCGGAGCAGGCTCGTCTTGCCGGACCCGTTCGGCCCGAGCACCGCGACGAACTCACCGGGGGCGACGTCGAGGTCGAGACCCGACCACAGGGTGCGCGCACCGAAGCCCAGCGCCGCCTCCCGCAGTCGCACGACGGCGTCCCCCGCGGCGGGGCCGGTGCCGTGACCGGTGCCGTCGGCGACCGCCGTCGTGCCGGGGTCGCTGTCCGTCTCACTCACCGCCGCCTCCCACGTGTCTCGTCCCGGGCGTCCTCATCGCCCGAGTGCCCCGGACAGGGCCTCGATCTGCCCGCCCATCCAGGCAAGGTAATCGTTCTGACCCTGCGGCAACGTCTCGGTCGCGTCCACGACCGGGACTCCCGACTCCCGGGCCGCCTCGACGATCTTGCCGGTCGCCGCGCCCGCGGTCTGCGGATTGCGCACCAGGGCGGCGACCTCGGAGCCGGAGACCAGGTCGAGCATCCGCTGCTGCGCGGCCACCGGAACGTCGGTCTCGTTCTCGACGGCGGTGACGAACTCCCGGGGCGTGACGTCCTCGACCCCCGCATCGGCGAGGAGGTAGTGCGCCACCGGGGCGGTGGCCGCGACCCGCTTCCCGCCGTGTTCCTCGGCGATCCCGTCGACCCGCGCGGAGAGCTCGTCGATCCGGTCGGTGAACGCGGCCGCGTTCCGGCGGAAGGTGTCCCGCTGCTCCGGGGCCACCTCGCCGAGCCGCTCGGCGGTCCGTTCCGCGACGGCGGCGACGACCGGCAGGTCGTACCAGACGTGCTCGTTACCGGAACCGTGGTCGTGTCCGGCGTGTCCCCCGTCCGCCGCGCCGTCGGCCTCGGGAGAGCCGTCGGCGCCGTGGGCATCGCCGTCGCCGTCGGCTCCGTGCGCATCGCCGTCGCCGTCGTCTCCGTGGGCACCGTCGGCGTCGTCGGTGGTCCCGCCGCCGTCG
>NZ_KE387110.1:22027-34081 GCF_000430445.1 Saccharomonospora iraqiensis subsp. iraqiensis | reverse complement strand
GAGGCGGCCGGGGTGCTGGCCGCCGAGCACGGCGACGCGGTGCCCGCCGACGTGGACACCCTGCTCGCGCTGCCCGGGATCGGCACCTACACCGCCCGCGCGGTGGCCGCCTTCGCCCACGGCAGACGTGCGCCGGTGGTGGACACCAACGTCCGCCGGGTGGTGGCCAGGGCCGTCCACGGCGCGGGGGACACCGGGCCACCGTCGAACACCCGCGACCTCGCCGACGTCGAGGCGCTGCTGCCGGAGGACGACGCCCGCGCGGCACGGTTCTCCGCCGCGCTCATGGAACTGGGCGCGGTGGTGTGCACGGCGCGCAACCCGCGCTGCGCGGACTGCCCGCTCGTGGACGCCTGCGCCTGGCACCGGGCGGGTAAACCCGCCTACACCGGCCCCACCCGCCCGACCCAGCGCTACAGCGGCACCGACCGGCAGGTGCGCGGGCTGCTGCTGGACGTCCTGCGGGGCACGGACGGGCCGGTGGACAAGGCCACGCTGGACCTCGCCTGGCCGAAGGCGGGCCAGCGCGAGGAGTGCCTCGACTCGCTGCTCACCGACGGCCTGGTCGAGCAGACCCCGGACGGCCATTTCGCCCTCCCGGGCGAACAGTGAGAGATCGCCACGTCCCCGTCCCGCGGAGAACACAACGACCTTGCAGATACATCTGAAATCATTACACTGATATCTGTAAGCGACTTCTGTCGAACCCGGGAAGGGCGATGGTCATGTCAGCCACGCTGGGCGAGCGTGACGTGCTGGTGACGGACGAGCGTCAACAGCAGGCCGAGCAGGTGGCCCGGGCGCTCCCGCACGAGCAGCAGCGGTTCACCGTGATCGCGGCCGACGGCGAACCGATCGAGCTCCCCGGTGAGTTGTCCGCGGTCCTGAGCCGGATCCTGCACGGGATGGCACAGGGACACACGATCACCATCGGCACAATGCCGGAGGAGCTGACAACCACCGCTGCGGCGAAGCTGGTGGGGGTGTCCCGTCCCACCCTGATGAAGATGATCAAGGACGGCGAGGTCCCCGCGCACAAGGTCGGCACCCACACGCGGCTCCGCACTTCCGATGTGCGGCGCCTGCAGCGGGAACGGCAGCAACGTCGGCGCCGGGCCTTCGACGAACTCCGCGCCCTCGAAGACGACGGCTGACGTTACGGGAACCACCGGGGTGGCCCCGGGCCCGCACGGCCACCGAGCGTTCTAGCCTGTGCCGATGACGCTCCGGGTTCTCGTCGACGCGAACGTGTTGTTCTCCAGGACCCTGCGCGACTGGCTGGCGTTGATCTACCTGTCTCCCCGGGGACAGCTGTACACCGTGCACTGGACGGAGGACATCCTCGCCGAAGTCCTCTACCGGCTCCGGCGGAGACATCCCGACTGGAACGGGCAGAAGACGAACGCGATCAGAAGGCGGATCGCCGAAACCTTCGAGGGTGGACGTGTTGAGGACTTCGTCGTGGACGGTTCGTTCCAGGGTTCTGATCCTGACGACCGGCACGTCCACGCGGCCGCCCTGGCCTGCGCTGCGGATATCGTTCTGACCGGCGACGACGGCTTCGTCGGCGAAGGCGTGGACGCGGACCTGCTGCCGTACGAGGTGCTCTCCCCGGACGCCTTCTTCGTCCTCGCGGACGACAGCGCACCGGAAATCGTCGCGGAGGTGACCCGGGACCAGACCCGGTACTGGTACGGGAGACACGGCCGGGCGCCGCTGGCACAACAGCTCGAAGCGGCGGGCTGCCCCGAGTTCGCACGACGGGTGCAGAAGCATCAGAGCAACCTGTCGCTCTGACCGGCGTCCACCTCCCCTGGCCCGAGGCCGGACAGGAAGGCCTCGACCGCGCCGCGGTACTCGTCCGGGGCGTCGTCGTGGACCACGTGGGCGGCGTCGGGGACGACGACGTGCCGCCCGCCCGGGACCCGGGCGGCGAGTTCGGCCTGCTGACCCGGTGGCATGGCCGAGTCCCCCGCCTCGATCACCAGCACCGGGCACCGCACCGCGTCGACGTACGGACGGAAGTCGCGCCGGGTCCACTCCTCCGCGACGGCGTAGAGGTCGTCCGGGTCGGCGATCAGGTGGTAGCCGTCGTCGCGCCGTTCGACGCACTCGACGAAGTAGTCCCCCGCACGGCCGAAGAACTCGCGCACGTGCTCCGGGGACCGGAACGGCACCGGCCACGAGTCGAAGTGGCCGCGCCACGTCTCGACCGACAGCTCCCGCAGGTCGGGCGCCATGTCCTCGACCACGACGGCGCGCACCAGCTCCGGGCGGGTCGCGGCGGTCACCAGGGCGTGCAGCCCACCCATCGAGTGACCGACGAGGACGGCGGGCCCCTCCCCCAGCTGCGTGACCAGCCCGGCCACGTCGGCGGCGAAGTCCTCGGTGCGTCCGACCGGCAGGTTCCGGGCGTATCCGTGTCCCCGCGCGTCGAGCCCGACCACGTGCCCGTAGGGCCGCAGCCACCGCGCCACCGACCGCCAGGTGCGGGCCCGCCCCATCAGCGCGTGCAGCAGAACGATCGGGGGGCCGTGCCCGCCGAAGTCGACGACCCGGGATTCCGTCCCGGGTGCGGGATAGGGTCCGTTCATGGTCTCCCAGGCGTTCCGGGGCGGCCGGCACCCACGCACGGCCGGTGCCGTCGCGTTGTGCGGGCTCGTCTCCGTCCTCGTGTCCTGCACGGCCCCCGCACCCGATTCGGGTGACGGGGACACCACCGGCGCCGACGCGCCCGCCGGGGCCGCGCACGGGGCTCCCGGCATCGGCGACGACTACTATCCCACGGCGGGCAACGGGGGATACGACGCCCGGCACTACGCCGTGACGGTGCGCTACGACCCGGAGCAGGGCCACCTCGACGGGGACACGACCGTGACCGCCCGCGCCACCCGGGCCCTGGACCGGTTCAACCTCGACCTCCGGGGCTTCGAGGTCTCCTCGGTGGAGGTGGACGGCGAACCGGCCGAGCACCGCAGGGCGGACGAGGGCGAACTGGTCGTCACCCCGGCGCAGAGGCTGGGGGACGGCGACACGTTCGAGGCCCGGGTCCGCTACGCGGGTGAGCCCGTCCGGGGTGACTCGGAGGACTCCCTCGGCGAGGGGTGGTCCGGGACCCCCTCCGGCGGGGCGTTCGTGCTCGGGGAGCCACGGTCCGCGTCGTACTGGTACCCGGTCAACGAACATCCCCGGGACAAGGCCACCTTCGAGCTCACGGCCCGGGTGCCCGAGGACTGGACGGTGGTGTCGATCGGCCGCAAGGAGGGCGAGCGCACCGACGACGGCTGGACGACGACCACCTGGAACGAGCCCGACCCGGTCGCCAGCTACCTCACCGTGTTCGCCGTCGACCGGTTCACCGTCGAGCGCGGCGAACTACCGGACGGCACCCCGGTGCGCAACGCCTTCGCGCCGGGCACCGAGGACGCCCGGGAGGTCGCCGGGCGGGTCGACGACGTCGTCGCGTTCCTGGAGGAGCGGTTCGGCGACTACCCGGCGAGCACCGCGGGCGGCATCTACCTGAACGAGAACACCGGGTTCGCCCTGGAGACGCAGGGCACGCCGACCTACCCGCCGGAGCCGGACGTGGACCTGGTGGTCCACGAGATGGCGCACCAGTGGTACGGCAACTCGGTGTCGCTGCACTCCTGGGCCGACATCTGCCTCAACGAGTGCTTCGCCAGCTACGCGACCTGGCTGTGGGCCGAACACCGGCGGGGCGCCGACCTCGACGCGCACTACGCGGAACAGATCGAGCGGCTGCGCGGCAACGACGACTTCTGGTCCCGGCCGCTGTACGACATGGGCGCCGGCAACGAGTTCGGCGCCGTCTACGGCAAGGGCCCGTTGGCGGTGCACGCCCTGCGCAGGCAGGTCGGCGACACGGCGTTCGACCGGATGCTGCGGGAGTGGCCCGCCGAACACGCCGACGGCAACGCGCGCTGGCCCCAGTTCGAGGAGTTCGCCGAGCGGATCTCCGGGAAGGATCTGCGCGGATTCTTCGACGCCTGGTTCCGCGGCGCGCAGCAACCCGCGGACGAGTACCTCTGACGCCGCACGCCGCGGCACGGCGCCGGTCCGGGTACGGGTGTGCTTCCCACGCGGCCGCCTGCCGGGTGCGTCGCCGTGCGCGTCCGCCGGATCGAGCCGCTACGGTGGCCGGTATGGCAGTTGTGAAGATCAACGCGATCACGGTCCCCGAGGGCGCGGGGGAGGAGCTGGAGAAGCGGTTCGCCGCGCGGCTGCACGCCGTGGACGACCAGCCCGGCTTCCTCGGCTTCGAGCTGTTGCGCCCGGTCTCCGGCGACGACCGCTACTTCGTCTACACGAAGTGGGCCTCCGAGGAGGACTACCAGGCGTGGGCGCAGGGGCCCGCCCGCGAGGCCCACTCGGGTGAGCGGAGCAAGCCCGTGGCCAGTGGCGCCAGCCTGCTGGAGTTCGAGGTGGTGCAGAGCTCCGTCCCCGGCGAGCGGGAGTGAGCGGGGAGTCCGACGCCGCGGCCGGCTCCGGGGTGATCGACCCTGACCTCGCCGGGGACCTCGACCGCGCCGCGGAGTGGATCCGCGAGGCGGAGGCGCTGCTCGTGTGTGCGGGCGCAGGGATGGGGGTCGACTCCGGACTGCCGGACTTCCGCGGCGACGAGGGCTTCTGGCGGGCCTACCCGCCGTACGCCCGGCTCGGGCTGCGGTTCGTCGAACTGGCCGACCCGGCGCACTTCGCCGACGATCCCGAGCTGGCGTGGGGCTTCTACGGCCACCGGCTGGAGCTGTACCGGCGCACCGAACCGCACGACGGGTTCCGGCTGCTGCGCGAGTGGGGCGGCCGGCTGCCCGGCGGGGTGCGCGTGTTCACCTCGAACGTGGACGGTCAGTTCCAGCGCGCCGGGTTCGACGGGGTGGCCGAGGTGCACGGCTCGATCCACCACCTCCAGTGCCTCGCGCACTGCGGGGCGGGGATCTGGCCCGCCGACGACGTCGAGGTCGACGTCGACCCGGACACGATGCGGGCGCGACCGCCGTTGCCGTCCTGCCCGGAGTGCGGTTCCCCGGCGCGGCCGAACATCCTCATGTTCGGTGACGGTGACTGGCTGGCGGAGCGCAGCGAACCCCAGCTCCACGAGCTCTCCCGGTGGCGCCGACAGCACCCCGACCTCGTGGTGGTCGAGATCGGGGCGGGCACGGCCGTGCCGACGGTGCGCAGGCACGCCGAACTGGCCAGCGCGGCGGGTGGCACGCTGATCCGCATCAACCTCCGCGAACCGGAGATCCGACACGGCCGCGGCGTCTCCCTCCCCCTCCCCGCCCTCCACGCCCTCCGCGAGATCGACGCACGCCTGTCCTGACCCCGCGCGTCACCGGGTAACCGTGAAGGGCACTTTTCCTGCGTCACACGCAGCGAGGGGCACATTCACTGCGTCACACGCAGCGAATGTGCCCTTCACGGCACACCCGCGGTGGGGGTGGGCAGGCGGAGGTGGGCGAGGACGGCGCGGTGGTCGCTGCCGGGGATGTCGTGGGTGGAGTAGTGGTCGACGGTGGCGCGGGTGTCGACGAGGACGTGGTCCAGGGTGACGGGTGGGCCGAAGCGGTCGCGTGGCCAGGTGGGGACCAGCGCGCGGCCGCGTTGCTCGGCGGCGTCGACGTAGCCGGTGGCCACGAGGTCGCGGAACGCCGCGTGGTCGGCGGTCGCGTTGAAATCGCCCGCCAGGACGCGCACGGCGCCGTCCGGGTCCGCCTCCGGCAGGGCACCGAGTTCCGAGCGCCAGGTGCGCGCGTCCGTGACCGGGGGGACGGGGTGCACCGCCACCACCTCGACGGTGACGCCGTCGACCCGCATCCGGGCGCCGGGCTGCTCGAACGTCGACGGGCCCGCGAGGTCGGCCCCGGTCAGCGGGTACCGGGAGATCAGCGCGGAGCCCACCCCGCCCGCGCCGGGGCGGGAGATCCGGTGCGGGAGCAGCTCGGGCAGTCCGGCGTCGGTGAGTGCCCGCACCATGTCGGTCTCCAGCTCGGTCAGCACGAGCACGTCCACCCGGTGCTCGGCCACCAGGTCGACGACGCGCCGCGCCTCGGCCTCGCCGAAGTAGGTGTTGAACGCGAGCACGCGGAGTCCTGGCCCGTCGGCGGCGGGCCCGCCGTCGACCACGACCCTCGGCAGCAGCGGCACCGCGAGCGCCAGCGTCAACAGCGCCGATGCGACACCGATCAGCCGCTGCCGGCCCAGGAACGCCAGCACCGCCAGGACCACCCCGAACGGCACGGCGAACGGGGCGAGCGCGAGCGCGGCGGCGGTGTAGCGGTTGCCGTCGACGCCGAACACCCCGGAGACCACCAGCCGCAGCACCGCGAACACGAACAGCCCCGCCAGCGCCGCACCCAGGACGCTCAGCAGGATCCGGTTGCCGTCCCGCCCCGGCGTCGGCCCGGACATGCTGACGGTGTCCCCGGCGTCCTCGGTGGCGGTCACCCGTCCAGCTTTCCAGAGCCGCCGCGACCCCGCCGGAGCGGCCTGCGCCGTCCGCGCCGCCACACAGGCGAAGGCGCCCCCGGACCCGATCGGTCCGGGGGCGCCTTCGTTCGCGTCGGCTATGCGGTTGTGTCGGCGAGTGGGTCCGTCACTCGTTCTCGTTCTCGTTGCCGGACTCCTCGCCCGCGGCGGCGATGCTCACCGGGGGAGCGTCCGGGACGTCCATCGGCTTGGCCTCGCCACGGAAGACGAACCGGGCGTCCTCATCGCGCGAGTCGCCGATCTCCCAACCCTCGACGTCCACGATGATGATCTGCCCGGGCTGGACCTCGCCGAACAGGATCTTCTCCGAGAGCTGGTCCTCGACCTCGCGCTGGATGGTCCGGCGCAGCGGCCGGGCACCGAGCACCGGGTCGAACCCACGCTTGGCCAGCAGGGCCTTGGCCTTGTCGGTCAACTCCAGAGCCATGTCCCGGCCCTTCAGCTGCTCCTCGACCCGCGAGGTCATCAGGTCCACCATCTCGATGATCTGGTCCCGCGTGAGCTGGTGGAAGACGATGACGTCGTCGATCCGGTTGAGGAACTCCGGCCGGAAGTGCTTCTTCATCTCCTCGTTGACCTTCTGCTTCATCTTGTCGTAGCGCGTCTCCTCGTCGCTACCCGAGGTGAAGCCGAGGCTCACGGACTTGGAGATGTCCTGTGTGCCCAGGTTGGAGGTGAAGATCAGCACCGTGTTCTTGAAGTCCACCGTGCGGCCCTGGCCGTCGGTGAGCCGCCCGTCCTCCAACACCTGCAGCAGGGTGTTGTAGATCTCCTGGTGCGCCTTCTCGATCTCGTCGAACAGCACCACGGAGAACGGCTTGCGGCGCACCTTCTCGGTGAGCTGGCCGCCCTCCTCGTAGCCGACGTACCCCGGAGGGGCACCGAACAGCCGCGAGGCGGTGTAGCGGTCGTGGAACTCACCCATGTCGATCTGGATGAGCGCGTCGTCCTCACCGAACAGGAAGTTGGCCAGCGCCTTGGACAGCTCGGTCTTCCCGACACCGGAGGGGCCGGCGAAGATGAACGAACCGGACGGGCGCTTCGGGTCCTTCAGCCCGGCGCGGGTGCGGCGGATGGCCTGCGACACGGCCTTGACCGCGTCCTCCTGACCGATGATCCGCTTGTGCAGCTCGTCCTCCATGCGGAGCAGACGGGTGGTCTCCTCCTCGGTGAGCCGGAACACGGGGATCCCGGTCCAGTGGGCCAGGACCTCGGCGATCTGCTCGTCGTCGACCTCGGCGACGACGTCCAGGTCCCCGTCCTTCCACTGCTTCTCCCGCTCGGACTTCTGGCCGAGCAGCGTCTTCTCCTCGTCCCGCAGGCGGGCGGCACGCTCGAAGTCCTGCGCGTCGATGGCGGACTCCTTGTCCCGGCGCACGTCGGCGATCTTCTCGTCGAACTCGCGCAGGTCCGGCGGAGCCGTCATGCGGCGGATCCGCATCCGGGCGCCCGCCTCGTCGATCAGGTCGATCGCCTTGTCCGGCAGGTACCGGTCGTTGATGTAGCGGTCGGCCAGGGACGCGGCCGCGACCAGGGCGGAGTCGGTGATCGAGATGCGGTGGTGCGCCTCGTACCGGTCGCGCAGCCCCTTCAGGATCTCGATCGTGTGCTCCAGCGACGGCTCGCCGACCTGGATCGGCTGGAACCGGCGCTCCAGCGCGGCGTCCTTCTCGATGTACTTGCGGTACTCCTCGAGCGTGGTCGCGCCGATGGTCTGCAGCTCGCCGCGGGCCAGCATCGGCTTGAGGATGCTCGCCGCGTCGATCGCGCCCTCGGCGGCACCCGCGCCGACGAGCGTGTGCAGCTCGTCGATGAACAGGATGATGTCGCCGCGGGTCTTGATCTCCTTGAGGACCTTCTTCAACCGCTCCTCGAAGTCACCGCGGTAGCGCGAGCCCGCCACCAGCGACCCGAGGTCGAGGGTGTAGAGCTGCTTCTCCTTGAGCGTCTCCGGGACCTCGCCCTTGACGATGTTCTGCGCGAGTCCCTCGACGACGGCAGTCTTGCCGACACCGGGCTCACCGATCATCACCGGGTTGTTCTTGGTGCGCCGGGACAGCACCTGCATGACCCGCTCGATCTCGGAGTTCCGGCCGATCACCGGGTCGAGGTTGCCCTCCCGCGCGGCGGCGGTGAGGTTGCGCCCGAACTGGTCGAGCACCAGCGACGACGACGGGGTGCCCTCGCCACGGCCGGCCCCGGCCTCCGCGGGCTCCTTGCCCTGGTAGCCGGACAGCAGCTGCAGGACCTGCTGACGCACCCGGTTGAGGTCCGCGCCGAGTTTCACCAGCACCTGGGCGGCGACGCCCTCGCCCTCGCGGATGAGGCCGAGCAGGATGTGCTCGGTGCCGATGTAGTTGTGGCCGAGCTGGAGCGCCTCCCGCAGGGACAGCTCCAGTACCTTCTTGGCACGCGGCGTGAAGGGAATGTGCCCGCTGGGGGCCTGCTGGCCCTGGCCGATGATCTCCTCGACCTGCTGGCGGACACCCTCCAGCGCGATACCCAACGACTCGAGCGCCTTGGCGGCGACACCCTCACCCTCGTGGATCAAGCCCAGGAGGATGTGCTCGGTGCCGATGTAGTTGTGGTTGAGCATCCGGGCCTCTTCCTGGGCCAGGACAACCACCCGCCTCGCGCGGTCGGTGAACCTTTCGAACATTCCCACTCCCTCGACTGCTGCGCCGGCGGCCCGATCTCACCGGAGTCCGGCGACCCACCGGGGTGAGCCCGGCACCGTGAGACCACTGTAGTAGCCGGACGCACGTGTCGGCCTACCACTGGGGCGGGTCGGACCCGCCCGACCAAGGTCGCGCGCCTCTCGGGGACGGACAGTCAGTCGACTTCATTGCTGGCAGCTGACGTATCGGACAACGTGCGTGGGCCCGGGTGCATTCCACGGGGATCCGCTGTCCGCTCCCCGCGAACACGCCCCGGAGCCCCCTCGACGACCGGTCGGCACCCGCCCCGGGTCCCGGTCCGCGGCCACGACCGCCGCCGGTCGGTAAGGTAAGGCAATACTAACCCCGATCCCCACGGGGTCGGCCCGAACCGCCGCACGACCGCGCCCGGTGCGTCCCGGTACGCCCCGGGGCCGCGCCGCCACCGCACACGAAAGCGGCCCCCGGCGGGAACACCGGGGGCCGCGGGACGCACACGGTCAGTTGCGCCGGTGGTAGGCCTCCACGACCTCGGACGGGATCCGCCCCCGGTCCGACACCTCGTAACCGTTCTTGCGGGCCCACACCCGAATCGCCTGATTCTGCTCCCGGTCGGCGGCCACCGAGCGTGCGGGAGCCTTCGCGGAGCTCCGCGTCTGGGGCCGCTGCTTGCGCCCGCCCGCCCTGCGGGCGTGCTCGACGTACTGGGCGAGGGCGTCCCGCAATTCTTCCGCATTCTCCGTGGAGAGATCGATCTCGTAGCTGACGCCGTCCAGACCGAACTGAACCGTCTCCTCGGCCTCCGATCCGTCCAGATCGTCGACGAGTGAGACAAGGACCTTCTGCGCCATCTTTCCTCCTGCACTGAGCCGTCATAAGATCACGAGGTGCCCACGCCCGAGCCGAAAACCTCGACCGAGGATATTGTTACCCGCCGCGGCGGATTAACGCAAATCATCCCCCGGATTGTGTTGCGACGGCATATGCGACCCGACACATTCGTGCGGGGAGAACTCGCGGGGAATACGCACACCGGGCGCTCGTCCACGGGACCGTCACGTGATCTTGACGAAGTGTGCCACACCGTACCCGAGCGGGGTGAACCCGGCGGTGATGATCGGATCCGCACGGCCGCCCGGAACGGATACGGACCGGAGAGCACGGGCGGAGGCGGGCGCTACAACGCGCCCGGCACGGCGCCCCGGAACGGACACCGCGTACCGCCCCGGATCCGACCGCACCACGGCCCGCCGGGGGCGGTACTCACTCACCCACGGCCGGAACGCCGCCCGCGCACGGTGTTGCGCTCGAAAACGAGCCGGAGCCCCACCATGCTCAGGTGCGGCAGATGCCGGGTGACGGTTTCGGACTCGTTCACCACCAGTGGCGCCAGTCCCCCGGTCGCGATCACCTCGACCGGACCGGTACGAACCGGGTCCAACTCGGCCGTGATCCGGCGGACGAGTCCGTCGACCTGCCCCGCGAAGCCGTAGAGAATGCCGGACTGGAGACATTCCACCGTGTTCTTGCCGATGACCGAGCGCGGCGGCACCAGCTCGACCTTGCGTAACGCCGCCGCACGGGAGGCGAGGGCGTCGACCGAAATATCGATCCCGGGGGCGAAGGCCCCGCCCAGAAACTCACCTTTCGCCGAAATCGCGTCCACGGTGGTCGACGTGCCGAAATTCACCACCACGCACGCCGTACCGTAGAGGTGATGGGCGGCCAGCGTGTTGACGAGCCGGTCGCCGCCGACCTCCTTCGGATTGTCCACCAGTAACGGCACGCCGGTACGGACACCCGGCTCGATCACCACACGGGGAACATCGGGATAGTAGCGCTCGAACATCGTCCGCAGTTCCCGCAGCACCACGGGAACCGTGGACAGCGCACTGATCCCGGTGATCCGGTCGGCATCCGACCCCAGCAGACCGCGGATGGTCAACGCGAGCTCGTCCGAGGTCACGTGCGGATCGGTGCGCATCCGCCAGTCCCGCACCGGCCCGGCCTGCTCACCCTGCCCGGTGTGCAGGCCGAGCGCGATGTTCGAGTTCCCGACGTCGACGGTCAGCAGCACCTACCGCTCCGCGGACAACAACTCGTCACGATGCGCGTGCGGCGCGGGCTCCGCCGACCACGCCGCGCCGGCCGGGACGGCGCCACTGCTCAGCCCGGACCCCTCCGGGGCCCGTCCGGCGTCCGCACCGAGATCGGCGACCCGGTTGTCGCCGTCGACGAACACGACCCGCGGCTCGTAGGCGGCGGCCTCGGCGGAGTCCATCTGGCCGTAGGCGATGAGGATGACCAGATCACCCGGATGCACCAGGTGCGCGGCGGCGCCGTTGATGCCCAGCACACCGCTGTCGCGTTCACCGGGGATGACGTAGGTCTCCAGCCGGGCGCCGTTGGTGATGTCCACGATGTGCACCAGTTCGCCGGGCAGCAGGTCCGCGGCCTCCATCAGGGCCCGGTCCACCGTCACCGACCCCACGTAGTGCAGGTCGGCCTGGGTCACGGTCGCCCGGTGGATCTTCGATTTCAGCATGGTGCGATACATGACCGGCTCCTCTATACGCCGGCGTCCCCGCGGACGCCGGTCACGTCGGTGCTCTCGGCGCTCGCCCCGGCGGGATCGCCGACGGCGTGGTCAGGGGTGTCGTCACCGTCGTTCCCGTCGTCGTCGGGAACCTCGCCCAGCCGGACGGCGACGTTGTCGATCAGCCTGGTCCCGCCGATCCGGGCGGCGACCAGCAACCGGGCCTGCCCGTCGACCGGTGGGTCACCGAGCTCGGGCCCGCGCAGTTCCAGGTAGTCGAGCTCGACCCCGGGGCGGGCGGCGAGCGTGCGCCGCGCGGCGTCCAGCACCGCGTCGGCCCCTCCCGGACCGGCG
>NZ_KE387110.1:17700-21927 GCF_000430445.1 Saccharomonospora iraqiensis subsp. iraqiensis | reverse complement strand
CACACCGGTCGCGGCCGGACCGGCGCCGGTGCCGATCGAGGCGGGTTCCGGCTCCGGTGCGGGCTCCCGCCCGCCGGACTCGCGCTCCTCGTCCTCCGGGGGCAACGGCTCGCCCCGTTCGGCCGCCAGCTCCCGCGGTGTCTTGATCGGCGGCTTCTCCGAGGGGAGCCGCTCGCCGAACTCGTTGAACGTGGTGATCCGCGGGCGCTTCACCACCTCGCTGAAGATGCGTTCCAGGTCGCGCCGCTGGAGGGTCTCCTTGTCCAGAACCTCGCGCACCAGGTCGTCGAGCACGTCGCGGTAGGTGTTGAGCACCTCCCACGCCTCGGTGTGCGCCGTCTCGATGAGCTTGCGCACCTCCTCGTCGATCTCGTGCGCGACCTCCAGCGAGTAGTCGGCCTGCCTGCCCGCCGAACGCCCGACGAACGGGTCGCCCTGCTCCTGGCCGTACTTCACCGCACCGAGGCGGGGGCTCATGCCGTACTCGGTGACCATCGCCCTGGCGATCTTGGTCGCCTGCTCGATGTCCGAGGACGCGCCGGTGGTCGGCTCGTGGAACACCAGTTCCTCGGCGGTGCGCCCACCCATCGCGAACACCAGCCGCGCGATCATCTCGGACCGCGTCATCAACTGCTTGTCGTCCTCGGGCACGACCAGCGCGTGGCCGCCGGTGCGGCCCCGCGGCAGGATCGTGAGCTTGTAGACCGGTTCGATGTCCGGCATCGCCCACGCGGCCAGCGCGTGTCCGCCCTCGTGGTAGGCGGTCATCTTCTTCTCGTGCTCGGAGATGATCCGGCTCTTCCGGGCCGGACCGCCGATCACCCGGTCCACCGACTCCTCGAGGGCGTGGTCGGTGATGACCGTGTTGTGCTCGCGGGCCGTCAGCAGCGCCGCCTCGTTGACCACGTTCGCCAGGTCGGCGCCGGACATGCCCACGGTGCGCTTGGCCAGTGCCTCGATGTCGGCGTTCTCGGCGAGCGGCTTGCCCTTCGAGTGGACCTGGAGGATCTGCATCCGGCCCTTGAGGTCGGGGGCCTGCACCGGGATCTGCCGGTCGAACCGGCCGGGCCGCAGCAGCGCGGGGTCGAGGATGTCCGGGCGGTTGGTCGCCGCGATCAGGATGATCCCGCCACGCGAGTCGAACCCGTCCATCTCGACGAGCAACTGGTTGAGGGTCTGCTCCCGTTCGTCGTGGCCGCCGCCCATACCGGCGCCGCGTTGCCTGCCGACGGCGTCGATCTCGTCGACGAACACGATGCAGGGTGCGTTCTGCTTGGCCTGCTCGAACAGGTCGCGCACGCGGGAGGCACCGACACCGACGAACATCTCGACGAAGTCGGAACCCGAGATCGTGTAGAAGGGCACGCCCGCCTCACCGGCGACGGCACGGGCGAGCAACGTCTTCCCGGTGCCGGGCGGGCCGTAGAGCAGCACACCCTTCGGGATCTTCGCCCCCAGCGACTGGTACCGCGCCGGTCCCTGCAGGAAGTCCTTGATCTCGTGCAGTTCCTCGACGGCCTCGTCGGCCCCGGCCACGTCGGTGAACGTCGTGGTCGGCATGTCCTTGTTCAGCTGCTTGGCCTTGGACTTGCCGAAGTTCAGGACCCGGTTGCCGCCACCCTGGGCGTTGTTCATCATCCAGATGAGCAGCCCGACCAGCAGCAGCAGCGGGATCATGTAGATCAGCAGCTGGGTGAGGAACGAGTCCTCGGTGACCGTCGTGTTGAACTCGACGTCGTCCTGCCCGGTCCCAGAGTTCAACAACCCGTTGTAGAGCTGGGTGGACGCCCCGGCGGGGAACTTCGTGATGACCTCGGTGGCCTGTTGGCCGTCGACCGCGACCGGGTTCTCGAGATGCAGCTTGAGCTGCTGTTCGCGATCCTCCAGGGTGGCCTCGGTGACGTTGCCCGAGTTGATCTGCTCGACGGCCTGCGAGGTGGGGACCTCGGTGTAGCCACGATCGCTGTCGGCGAGCGTGCTGATGCCGAAATAGAGCAGCAGGGCCACCGCTATCCACAGCAGTGGGTTCTTGAGCAGGCGCTTGCGGTCCATTCGATCCGGCCGTGGTGGCCTCGACCCTCCCTGGCTAGGCGGTAGGTTGTGACATCCGCCGTCGCGGTGTTCGACAATACGCGGGCGCTACGGAACTCACCGTCCCACCAGCGTACCGCCCGGCCCGCGGTACCGGCCGAGCGATCCTGCCGTGGTCAACGGTGGCCGCGGCCGTGGTGTTCCCGCGTCCGGACGTCGGCGGGGTCACGATCGCCCAACGGCCCGCCCCGCAGCGACGGGTGGGTCAGGGCGCGACCTCGGCCAGCGCCTCGCCGATCCGTGTCCGCAGGGTCTTCGCGTCCGCCGGGGCGACGGTGACCCATTCCCGGCCGTCGGGGCCCTGCCGGGACAGGCTGAGGTACCGGCCGGTCGCCGTGTCGAACCAGGCCAGGACCGGGGAGCGGTGCCGACCGCCCACCTCGTCCCGGCTGTTCGCGGCGAGCTGACCGCCACGCAACCGGGGCTGCGCGATCAGATCCGCGTACGCCTCACCGGGGTCCTTGGCCCGCTCGGCGAGGCTCGTGCGGCCGCGACCGCCCCGGCGGTCGGACCCGGCCTCCGCCTCACCGACCACCCCGGCGCGGGAGGGTCGGGTGCGCAGGGCCGTCTCGATCGGCAGGGTGATCGACGCCTGGGTGCCCCGCCCGCTCGCGGGCAGCAGGTCCACGACCGCGGAGGCGAGCCCGTCGGGGTACACCGTCCGCAGCCGTATGCCGTCGGCGTCCTGCACCGCGAGCACGGCCCGGTCGCCGTCCGAGGCGGCCAGCGCGCCCACCGGGGGTGCCTGGAACTCGGGGATGTGCAGCGCGTCGACACTGAACGACGGCCGCGCCAGCACGGCGAGCGACTCCTCGATCCGGGGGTCCGGGAGGCCGCGCGCGGCGAACTCCTCGTCGACCCGCTGCCGGAGCATCCCGCGTTCCTGGTCCGTCTCCCCGTGCGAACGGATCCGGAGCGGATACGGCAGCTCGCCGACGCCCGCCGACTCCCACAGGAAGTCGAAGGCGACCGGTGTGAAGAACTCCTGCATCATCACGATTCCCCCGGTTGACTCGGTCGATGGGATCCCACCCGGCGCGGTGCCCCGACGCACCTTACCGGGGTGTGTGCCGTGAAGGACCCCTTCACGGCACCCTGCGCAGGGAGGGGGGCCTTGACGGCGACGCCGCCGGTCACAGGTGGGCGGTCGTCCTGGTCGCGGCCGTGGCCAGCATTTCCGCGAGGCGGTGGCGGAGGGTGGGGGCGTCGGCGGGGGCGATGATGATCCAGTCCCGGCCGTCCGGCCCCGTGCTCGCCTGGGTGAGGTAGCGGCCGGTCTCCGTGTCGAACCAGCTCAGCACGGGAGCCCGGGACCTGCCGCCCGCGGCCGCGCGGGCGTTCGCACCGATCTGACCACCGCGTTCGCGGGACTGGGCGTGCAGTCGTGCCAGCGCCTTGCGGTCCTCGTCGGCGCGGGCGGTGCTGCCGTCGGTGGTGGTCGGCCTGCGCTGCATGAAGTCCGCCCCCGGCCCGGTCACCAACTGCTCCAGCGGCACGGTGATGGACTTCTCGCTCCCACGCGGCGCCGCGGGCAGCTGCCCGACGATCGCACCGGCCAGCCCGTCCGCGGGCACCGGTTCGAGCTGCAACGCGCCCTGCTCCTGCACGGCGAGCACGCCGTGCCCGTCGGACGCGGCGGCGACGGCCAGGCGCGGCTGCGCGTCCGGGGCGCTGATCTGCACCGAGTCCAGGCTGTGCTCCGGCGAGGCCAGCACCCCGAAAGCGTTCTCCAGATCCGGGACCGGCCTGCCCCCCGGGTCGGCGAGACCACGGTCGGCGAGGTCGGCGAACACGTCGTGGCGCATCGCGGACCGCTCCTCCAGCGTCCACCCGTGGGACCGCGCCCGGAGCGGATACGGCAGATCACCGAGACCGCTCGACTCCCAGAGGAAGTCGAGTTCGGCCTCGGTGAGCCGCGCCCGCACCGGCTACCGCTCCTCGTCCTCGGGCCCCCAGGCACCGAGCACCGGTGGCGCCGCCGACCCGGTGGCACCGAAGGTCTCGTCCGGGTCCGGTTCGATGAGGAACGAGGCGTGCTGGGTGCGGTCCTGCTCGTCGTCGCCCCCGGCGGTGGCACCCGCGCCGCCCGCGCCCAGGGGCATGCCCGTCATGCCGGGGCCGCCGACCGGCGGCGGA
>NZ_KE387110.1:14105-17600 GCF_000430445.1 Saccharomonospora iraqiensis subsp. iraqiensis | reverse complement strand
CAGCCGGTGCCGCACCGTCGGCGGCTCGGTCGTTGTGACCTCGGGCACGCCCCACTCGTCGGTGGGTTGCCGTGGGTTGTCCTCCGGTCCGGCGGGGGCGAGGTCGGGATCGTCGTCGTCCGACGGCCACCGCGGGGCGGGTCCGGCGCCGTACCCACCGTCTCCGACCGTTCCGCCGCCCCGGTCACCACCGGCCGCGCCGGGGTCGGCGCCCGTGTCGCCTGCCACAGACCCTCCTCGCCGTTCAACGGGGCAGACGTCACATTTCCCGACCGCGTCTGCCCTGCCGGCCGATTGCCTGGTCCACACTAGTGAAGGAAGGTCAGACGCAGTGTGAGCCGCCCGCAAGCGGCGCCGAGAGACGAGGCAGCGAGGACGGCGTGGAGTTCGACGTCACGATCGAGATCCCCAAGGGGGAGCGCAACAAGTACGAGATGGACCACGAGACGGGGCGCATCAAGCTCGACCGCACCCTGTTCACGGCCACCCAGTATCCGGCCGACTACGGGTTCATCGACAACACGCTGGGCCAGGACGGCGACCCGCTCGACGTTCTCGTGCTCGTGCAGGAACCGACGTTCCCCGGCTGCCTGATCCGGAGCAGGGCGATCGGCATGTTCCGCATGACCGACGAGAAGGGCCCGGACGACAAGATCATCGCGGTGCCGTCGGACGACCCGCGGATGGAGCACCTGCGGGACATCCACCACCTCAACGAGTTCCACAAGCTGGAGATCGAGCACTTCTTCCAGGTGTACAAGGACCTGGAGCCGGCCAAGAGCGTGGAGGGCTCCACCTGGGCCAGCCGCATCGAGGCCGAGAAGGAGATCCAGGAGTCCTACGACCGCGAGGCGGCACACCGGGAGGAGATCCGGGGCCGCGAGGTGACCGAGCAGGACTGACCGGGCGGACCGGGCGCGGGCCGACGGACCGACGGGTCCGCGGCACGCCCGTCACCACGGAGCCACGGAGCCACGGAGCCACGGACGACGAGGGCGCCTCCCCGCGCACGACGGGGAGGCGCCCTTTCGCGTGTGTCGGCCTCCGCCGGGTGGTCACACGGGTTCGACGCCCTGCGCGTGGCGGCGGGCCAGCTCCCGGTACACCTCGGCGTTGTGCTCGATCCACACCCGGGCGGAGTCGGTCAACGGCACGAACTTCTTCGCCGGGCTGCCCATGGCGATGACCTCCTCCGGCACCTCGGTGCCCGGGGTGACGGTGGCGCCCGCCGCGACCAGGGTGCGGGCACCGATCACGGCCTTGTCCAGCACGGTGGCCGCGTTGCCCACGAGGGCCTGCTCCCCGACCGTGCAGTCGTGCACGATGCACGAGTGGCCGATCGTGGCGTTGCGGCCCACCTCGCAGGCCCCGTCATTGACGTGCAGCACCGAGTTGTCCTGGACGTTGGCGCCCTCCCGCACGACGATCCGGCCGAAATCACCGCGCAGCACGGCGCCGTACCAGATGGAGGCGTTCTTCTCGACGACGACGTCCCCGATCAGCGTCGCGGTGGGCGCGATCCAGGCGTCGGGGTGCACGGTGGGGCTGGTGCCCTCGAAGGCGAACATCGGCATGGGCACACCTTAACCAGCGTTCACGTCCGGCCCGCGCACCGGCGCGAAGGTGGGCGGACGTGAAGAAGGGCCCCCCGCATGGCGGAGAGCCCTTCCTGCCGAGCCGCCTAGGGGATTCGAACCCCTGACCTGCTCATTACGAGTGAGCCGCTCTGGCCGTCTGAGCTAAGGCGGCGCGGGCCGTGCCCGGCTGCGCACAAGTGTAGCGGTCCACCCTCCGTCACCGATGGGCCCCCCGCCTCGTTGGGGGGAGGACGACATCGGTGTCGCCCCGGCCGCCGGGTGACCACGCCACTGGGAGGACCCCCGTATGCGCCGACGCCTGCCCCGAGCGCTGGCCGCGCCCGTCACCGTCGCGGTACTCGTCCTGTCCGCCGCACCCGCCGCGGGCCAGACCGTGCCGACGACGCCCGAACCCGAGCCGGTGGAGGAGGGCCAGCCCCCGTTCTCCGACCCCCCGACACCGGAGGGCAGGGCGATCGGGAAGGCGGGCACGGCACTGGGCATGCTCCGCCTGGCACCGGAGGCCGTCCCCGCCGAGGCCTCCATGCCGGGCGTCGAGGAGTCCCTGCCCGACCAGTCCGCCCTGGAGGGAGGGTTCGGGCTGTCCCGGGCCGAGGCGAACTCGGAGTCGTACCTCACCTACGAGCGCGCGATCGCCGAGGCGTCCCCGTTCGGGCTCGCCGTGGGTGGTCACGCACCGACCGTGCCCGGTGCGGTCTCGCAGACGGCGTTGCCGGACAACGAGGATCCGGTCAGCACCGGTTTCGAGGCACCGGACAACCCGCTCGTCGGGATCAGCGGACTGAACGGCAGCGCCCACGCCCGCTGGAGCCCCACCACCGGTCCGTGTGTCGGCACCATCGCCGACTCCTCGACCTCGGCCGCCCACCTGTCCCTGGTCGATGCGATCCCCACCATGCCGGACACCCACCGGCTGTCCGACGCGGACGACGGGGGCGACACCGGCGCCCTCGGCGGTGACGACGGCGCCCTCGGTGACGGCGCCCTCGGTGACGGCGCCCTCGGCGGTGACGGCGCCCCCGGTGAGGACGGCGTCCCCGGTGAGGACAGCGCCTCCGGTGAGGACGACGGGCAGGACGACGGCGACCGGGCCCGGGCGGCGCTGTCCGAGCTGCCCGGGCCACTGGCGCACCTCGGCGGCCTGCTGTCCGGCGGCGGGGACGACACCGACGGCACCGGATCGCTGATCAGCGCACCGCAGACACTGTCCACCCGGTCGGTCGTGCGGCTGACCGACATCCCGGGCAGCGACCGCAAGGCGGTCGAATCGATCTCCACGATGCGGGCGGCCCGGCTGGAGATCCTGAAGGGCACCCCGCTCGGCCTCACGGTGCGGGTGGCCGACCAGCCCACCCTGCGTGTGGTCTCCACCGGCGACCCCGACACGTCCACCGTCGAGTACACGGCCCCGGTGCTGGCCTTCGAACGCGACGGGGAGACGCTGTTCGAGCTCGACGCGGCGAACCCGACCCGGGACATCCCCCTCGGGATCCCGCTGCCCGGCCTGACGGACGTGCCCGGGTTCGAGCAGGTCCGCGACGCCCCCGTCCTCGGCGGTGTGGCCGAACTCGTGGGCGGCGGGCTGAAGGAACTGACCGACCGCGCGTCCGAACACGTGCTCGACCTCGGGGTGCTGCGGGTGAGCGTGGCGGGCCTGGACGAACGGGCGGGCCGGGTGACCGAGCCGTTCACCGGCCACCACGTCTCGGCGGCCGCCCGCATGCTCGACCTGCGGGTCCTGCCGACGGACGGGCTGCGCGAGGCGTTGCCGCCGGAGCAGGCCGAGCGGCTCCCCTCGTCGCTGGCCCAGGTCTCGCTCGGGGAACAGAAGGCCACGGCGTTCGCCCCCGAGGGCGGCGTCGAGTGCGGCCCTCCGGCCGCCCCGCCCGCCGACGTG
>NZ_KE387110.1:5960-14005 GCF_000430445.1 Saccharomonospora iraqiensis subsp. iraqiensis | reverse complement strand
TCCGGGTCGGGCTTCACCGGCCGCGCGATCTCCGCGTCCCCGAGCCCGGACCCCGCCGCGTCCTGCCGGGAGGCGGGGCCGGGCGCCGGGTCGGTGAACGACCGCGACGGCTCGGGGGCCTGCGTACCGTCCGCGTCCACCACACGTCCTCCTCGCGCGTCTGTCCCGTCTCACGCGGTCGCACCACCGGACCGTCTCGACCGGTCACGGTCGGTGCATCCCAGCGTAGCGACCGTCACGGCACACGCCATCCGTCATCGGTGCACCGTCGTCGTCACTGATCGCGATCAGCGCGGGTGGGACGCGCGGGTCAGTCCTCGGATCCGGTCGCCCCGGCACGGGACGTCGCCGCGGACCGCGACGAGGCGGACCCGGAACCCGCGGACTTCGAGGTCGTCGACTTCGACGCCGTGCTCTTCGAGCCGGCCGACTTCGACCCCGTCGACTTGGATGCCGTCGACTTGGACCCCGTCGACTTGGATGCCGTCGACTTCGATCCGGTCGACTTCGATCCGGTCGACTTCGATCCGGTCGACTTGGACGCCGTCGACTTGGCGGTCGACTTCGAAGTGGTCGACTTGGCGGTCGACGTCGACTTGGCCGTCGACTTCGAGCCGGTCGAGGACGTCTCCGACGACGCGGTCGTCGACTTCTTCTTCGAGCCCTTCTTCGGGGCGGGCCCCTTGGCCCGCTTCTCGGCGAGCAGCTCCGCGGCCCGTTCCCGGGTCAGGTCCTCGACGCTGTCCGAGCGGCGCAGCGACGCGTTGTACTCGCCGTCGGTGACGTACGGCCCGAACCGGCCGTCCTTGACCGTCATCGGCTTGCCGGACTCGGGGTCCTCGCCCATCTCCTTGAGCGGCGGTTTCGGCGCGGCCTGCCTGCCGCGGCGCTTCGGCTCGGCGTACAGCTTGAGCGCCTCGTCCACCGTGATGTCGAAGATCTGCTCCTCGCTGCTGAGCGAGCGGGAATCCGTGCCCTTCTTCAAATACGGCCCGTACCGGCCGTTCTGCGCGGTGATCTCCTCCCCGCTCTCCGGGTCGGTGCCCACCACGCGGGGCAGGGACAACAGCTTCAGCGCGTCGTCGAGCGTCATCGACTCGATCGACATCGACTTGAACAGCGACGCCGTGCGCGGCTTCGGCTTCTTCGCCTTCGCCGTCCGCTTCCCCTCGGCCGGTTCCTCCGGCTCGGGCAGCACCTCGGTGACGTACGGCCCGAACCGGCCCTCCTTGGCCACGATCTCGTGCCCCGTCTCCGGATCGGTGCCCAGCGTCCTGCCCTCCTGCGGAGTGGCGAACAGCTTCTCGGCCACCTCGACGGTCAACTCGTCCGGCGGCAGGTCGTCCGGCAGGTTCGCCCGCCGGGAGCCGCCCTCGCCGTCCGGGCGCTCCAGGTACGGGCCGTACCGGCCGACCCGGACGACCACCTGACGCCCCTCGTCGTCGGTGAACATCGGGATCGAGTTGATCTCGCGGGCGTCGATGTCCTCGACCCCCGAGCCGACCAGCTTCTTCAACCCGCCGAGCCGGCCGATCGAACCGTCCGCACCCAGATCACCGCCGAAGTAGAAGCGGGAGAGCCAGTCGGTGCGCTGTTCGTCCCCGGAGGCGATCCGGTCGAGCTCGTCCTCCATCGCGGCGGTGAAGTCGTAGTCCACGAGCCGCTCGAAGTGCCGTTCCAGCAGCCCCACCACGGAGAACGCCACCCAGGACGGCACCAGCGCGGAGCCCTTCTTCCACACGTAGCCGCGGTCCTGGATCGTGTTGATGATCGAGGCGTAGGTGGACGGCCTGCCGATGCCCAGCTCCTCCAGCTTGCTCACCAGGGCCGGTTCGCTGTAGCGGGCCGGGGGCGAGGTGGCGTGCGCATCGGGGTTGAGCGCCGTCGCCGTCATCGGCAGCCCGGTCGACAGGTGCGGCAGCCTGCTCTGCTTGTCGTCGGCCTCGCCGCCCTCCTCGGCGTCGACGGACTCGACGTAGGCCCGCAGGAACCCGGGGAAGGTGATCGTGCGGCCGGAGGCGGAGAACACGCACTCCTCACCGCCGGCGGCGGTACCCGTGATGCGCACCGACATCGTGGTGCCCTTGGCATCGGCCATCTGCGAGGCGATGGTGCGCTGCCAGATCAGCTCGTAGAGCCGGAAGGAGTCGGTCTCCAGTTCGTTCGCCACCGCACCGGGTGTCGCGAACACCTCGCCCGCCGGGCGGATCGCCTCGTGCGCCTCCTGGGCGTTCTTCACCTTGCGGTTGTACTGCCGCGGCTTGTCCGAGACGTGGTCCGCGCCGTACAGCTCGGTCGCCTGGGTCCGCGCGGCCGTCAGCGCCGCCTCGGACAGCGTCGTCGAGTCCGTCCGCATGTAGGTGATGTAGCCGTTCTCGTAGAGCCGCTGCGCGATGCGCATGGTGCGCTCCGACGAGAACCGCAGCTTGCGGCCCGCCTCCTGCTGCAGGGTGGAGGTCATGAACGGCGCGTACGGCCGCCGGGTGTAGGGCTTCTCCTCGACGCTGGAGACGGCGAGTTCGCGGCCGGCGAGCGTCTCGGCGAGCCGGGTCGCCTCCGCCTCGTCGAGCACCCGCACGTCGGCCGAGCCCTGTTTGAGCTGCCCGTCGGGGCCGAAGTCGCGGCCCGTGGCCAACCGCGCACCGTCCACGGTGGTCAGCCGGGCCGGGAAGGTCCGCGGGGAGGCGTCCCCGCCCGCGTCCATCGTCGCCGAGATGTCCCAGTAGGACGCCGAGGTGAACCGCATCCGCTCACGCTCGCGCTCCACGACGATCCGCGTGGCCACCGACTGCACCCGGCCCGCCGACAGCTTCGGCATGACCTTCTTCCACAGCACCGGCGAGACCTCGTAGCCGTACAGCCGGTCCAGGATGCGCCGGGTCTCCTGGGCGTCGACCAGGTCGGAATCGAGTTCCCGGGTGCTCTCCGCGGCCGAGCGGATGGCCTGCTCGGTGACCTCGTGGAACACCATGCGCCGCACCGGGACCTTCGGCCGCAGCGCTTCGAGCAGGTGCCACGCGATCGCCTCGCCCTCGCGGTCGGGGTCGGTGGCGAGATAGAGCTCGTCGACGTCGGCGAGCAGCCCCTTGAGTTCGGTGATGGTGGACTTCTTGTCCGGCGAGACCACGTAGAGCGGCTCGAAGCCGTTGTCGACGTCCACCCCGAGCCGGGCCCAGGGCTCGCCCTTGTACTTGGCGGGGACGTCGGCGGCACCGCGGGGGAGGTCCCGGACGTGTCCGCGGGACGACTCGACGACGTACCCGCTGCCGAGGTACGGAGCGATCTTGCGGGCCTTGGTCGGCGACTCGACGATCACCAGGCGGCGCCGGCCGTTGCCGCCCGCGTCCTCCGTCGCGCGGTCGTCGGACGGGGAGTCCTCCCGCGCCACGGTTCGTTTCGTCCGTGTCGATCCAGCCACGCTTCGTCCGCTCTCTCGCTCGTTCCCGACTCGTTGTTCGATCCGCCAGTGTGCACGCCGCGACGACGTCCCGTCCGTTCAGGTACTCCGACACGCCACGGATCCGTCCGCGCCGGGGTGCGCCGACCACGGCCGTCGCCGCAGGTGACATCCGTGCCGTCGGCACCCGGACCCCTTCTCACACCTAGCACGCCACGCCCGGCGATCGCCGCCCGGGGCCACTACGTAACCGGACGAACACACGGAGTGTCCGATCCTTCCGGAGGCTCCCGACCTCCCGGTGTTCCCCGGTCGTGCTCCCGGAAACGACCGGGACGGCGGTGGTTGTTCCCGGCGCGTCCGGTCCCGCCGACGGGGTCACCGCCCGCCGTCGGTGTTTCCCGCGGTCTCCGGCGCATCGATCCGGGGTTCCGGACCGCCCTCGGTGAGGTCGCGGCACGCGGGGGCGTGTGCACCGGCCCGGCCGAGTTCCGGCACCGAGTCGAATCCCTCGAGCAGGTCGAGCTCCCCGATCTCGTCCATCGGCGCGTTCACCCGGCCGAGCGCGTCCCGGCTGGCCCGGACGCCGTCGGCCGCGTCGAGCTCGGACCGGGCGCTCACCGCCTCGTCCCGGATCCCGGTGTAGGTCGTCACCGCCCGCGCACGGACCTGTTCGGCGCCCTCGGACGGCGCCGGGTCCAGCGATTCCAGCCGGTCGAGGGCGCGGTCGAGGCCCCCGACGACCGCCCGCAGCATCTCGCTCGACGTCCGCTCGATGCTCCGTGTCGTGCTCGGGTCGATCGTCGGCATGTCCGAGACCGCCTGCACGACCTCGGTGACCGCGCCGCAGTAGTCGTTGACCCAGTTCACCGTCGAGCCACTCACCGGGCCGGACCGCGGAGCGGCCGGGCCGGGCACGGAGGGCTCCGCCGTCGACGGGGACGGCGCCCCGGCCGGTTCACCACATCCGGCGACGAGCACTCCGGTGGTCGCGCCGACGACCGCGAGGGCGAACCTGCCTCCGAACGGGCGCACGCCATACCTCCTCACGAGCGACCGGGCCTGACCGCGGATCTCCCCGCACTGTACTGACGGCGTCCGGACGTCCGCCCCGACGTTCGGGATCACGACCTCACACGATCGGATGAGACGGGCCGGGCGCGGACGGCAGGAAAGCCGCCACGCCCGGCCCGGTCCCGGTCCCTCGGTCGGTGGATCAGGAGTTGGCGCCGGACTCCTGTGCCGCCGGGTTGTCGGTCATCACCGAGGCCCGCCGCTTGGACACCACGATCGCCGCCACGATGATCAGCACCGAGACGAGCGCGATCGCCAGCCTGGCGCCCAGCGAGGCGTACTCACCGACGGTGAGGTACACGATCGCCGGTGCGATCAACAGCGAGACCAGGTTCATGACCTTCAACAGCGGGTTGATCGCCGGGCCCGCGGTGTCCTTGAACGGGTCGCCGACGGTGTCCCCGATGACGGTGGCGGAGTGCGCCTCGGAGTTCTTGCCTCCGTGGTGGCCGTCCTCGACGAGCTTCTTCGAGTTGTCCCAGGCGCCACCCGAGTTCGCCAGGAAGACCGCCATCAGCATGCCGGTCGCGATCGCCCCGCCGAGGTAGCCCGCCAGCGCCCCGGTGCCGAGGCCGAAGCCGACGGCGATCGGGGCGAACACCGCGAGCAGGCCGGGGGTGGCCAGTTCGCGCAGCGAGTCGCGGGTGACGATGTCGACCACCCGGCCGTACTCGGGGCGGGTGGTGCCGTCCATGATCCCGGGGATGTCCCGGAACTGGCGCCGCACCTCGTAGACCACGGCACCCGCGGCGCGGGACACCGCGCTGATCGCCAGCCCGGAGAACAGGAACACCACGGCGGCGCCGATGATTCCGCCGACCAGCGTGTTCGGCGCGATGATCGAGCTGACGAAGGACTCGCCGAGGTCCTGGGCCGTGGCCCCGGCGTCGGCCAGCGCCTCGTTGATGGCCGCCGAGTAGGAGCCGAACAGCGCGGTCGCGGCGAGCACCGCCGTGGAGATGGCGATGCCCTTGGTGATCGCCTTGGTGGTGTTGCCGACGGCGTCCAGTTCGGTGAGGATCTGCTCGCCCTCGCCCTCGGTCAGGTCACCGGACATCTCGGCGATGCCCTGCGCGTTGTCGGCCACCGGGCCGAAGGTGTCCATCGCGACGATCACACCCACCGTGGTGAGCAGGCCGGTACCGGCGAGCGCGACGGCGAACAGGGCGACCCCGCCGCCGAGCAGGTACGCGCCGAACACGGCGGCACCGACGACGAGCGCGGTGAACACGGCCGACTCGAAGCCGACCGAGATGCCGGACAGGATCACCGTGGCCGGGCCCGTCTCCGAGGTCTTGCCGACGTCCCGCACCGGCTTGTTCTCCGTGCCGGTGTAGTAGCCGGTCAGCCAGAGGATGACCCCGGCAAGCGCGATACCGATGATCACCGAGAACGTCGCGACCACCGCCGGGCTGCCGCCCGCGTCGGGGTCGGCGAACGAACCGGGAAGCAGCGTGAACGCCGCGATCGCCGAGAGCACCGCCGAGATGGCGGCGGAGATGTAGAACGACCGGTTGATCGTGGTCAGTCCGCCCTCGCCCGCACGGGCCCGGGTGATGTAGATGCCGATGACGGCGGTGATCACACCGATGGCCGGGATGATCAGCGGGAAGACCAGCCCGTCCCCGGCCGCACCGAAGGCGGCGCTGCCCAGGATCAGTGCGGCCACCAGCGTGACCGCGTAGGACTCGAAGAGGTCGGCGGCCATCCCCGCGCAGTCACCGACGTTGTCGCCGACGTTGTCCGCGATCGTGGCCGCGTTGCGCGGGTCGTCCTCGGGGATGTTCTGCTCGACCTTGCCGACCAGGTCGGCGCCCACGTCGGCGGCCTTGGTGAAGATGCCGCCACCGACACGCATGAACATCGCGATGAGTGCGGCGCCGAAGCCGAAGCCCTCCAGGACCTTCGGGGCCTGGCCGGTGTAGACGAGGACGACGACCGAGGCACCGAACAGTCCCAGGCCCACCGTGAACATGCCGACGACCCCGCCGGTGCGGAAGGCCAGGCGCATCGCCTTCTCCCGGCCGCCGTTCTCCCGGGCCGCCGCGGCCACCCGCACGTTGGCCCTGGTGGCCAGCCACATGCCCAGGTAGCCGATGAAGAACGAGAACGCCGCGCCGAGCAGGAAGAACACCGAGCGGCCGATGCGCTCGCCCCAGTCCTCCGCGGGCAGCGCGAACAACAGGAAGAACACGACCACGCCGAAGACGGCGAGGGTCCTCCGTTGTCGGTTGAGGTAGGCGGCCGCACCTTCCTGCACGGCCCGGGCGATCTCCTGCATCTTCTCGGTGCCCTGCCCCGCGGCCAGGACCTCCTTGAGCAGGAGAACACCGATGACCACCGCGGCAAGGGCGATCACGGCGACCACGGCCACGATGCCGTAGTCACTCCCGGAGAGTTCCGCCGTACTCTCCGCGAGAATGTGCCGGGACATTCGTCCTCCTGAAACGTCGCCTGTTGTCGACGCCGCCAGCGGTGCGTGTCCACTGTGCTGCAGCCGACATTGGGATCTACACCACTAACGGTGTGTTTCGGCGGAGTCTATTGGTACTGCGCCGATCACGGGCAAGGTGACCCATCTCGCACCGGAAGAAACACCATGTGAGTCCGGTCACTCACCCCATGTGTCGATCGTCACGTGACCGGATGTGGGACCCTCGACAGGTGCGGGGCGACAAGTCGACATGACGATGTGGACGCCGGTGCCGGTGTGGACGGTGTCCGGCACTGGTGCACGATGAGCGTGCGGAACGGGCAGGCAGCCGCGGCCGGGACGGCCGGGAGGGCGCGACGGATGACGACGACGGAACCAGCGGAGTTCGACCGGAGCCGCGACGCGCGGCGGCTGCTCGGCCGGACCACCGCGGGCATCCCCCGCGAGCGCCACCCGGTCACGCACGTCGCCGACCTCGAGGCGCGCGAGCCCCGCTTCGCCGACTGGCCGGAGTGGGCACCGGACGGTGTCGTCCGGGAACTCACCGCCCGCGGGGTCCCACGGTTGTGGACGCACCAGGCCGAGGCCGCCTCACTCGCCTGGTCGGGCCGGAACGTGGTGGTCGCCACCGGCACCGCGTCCGGCAAGTCGACGGCCTACCAGCTCCCGGTGCTGTCCACGCTGGCCACCGACCCGAAGGCCACCGCGCTGTACCTCGCACCGACCAAGGCCCTCGGGGCCGACCAGCTCCGCTCGGTGGCGGGGACGGACCTCGGCACGGATGCGCACGACCCGCGGCCCGCCGCCTACGACGGGGACACCCCGCAGTCGGAACGCCGCTGGGTACGGGACCACGCGCGCTGGGTGTTCAGCAATCCGGACATGCTGCACAAGGGCGTGCTGCCCGCCCACGCCCGGTGGGCGCGGTTCTTCCGCGGACTGTCCTACGTGGTGGTGGACGAGTGCCACGGCTACCGGGGGGTGTTCGGTTCGCACGTCGCCCTGCTGCTGCGCAGACTGCGCCGGATCGCGCGGTACTACGGCGCCGATCCGGTGTTCGTGCTCGCCTCGGCCACGACCGCCGAGCCCGCCGCGTTCGCGTCCCGGCTGGTCGGCGCGGACTGCGCGGCCGTGACCGGG
>NZ_KE387110.1:3280-5860 GCF_000430445.1 Saccharomonospora iraqiensis subsp. iraqiensis | reverse complement strand
GCTGGTCGCGGCGGGGGTCCGGCCGCGGGCGGTGTTCGGCCCCGAGCACGGTTTCCGCGGCAGCTCCCAGGCGGGCGCCGCCGAGCGCGACGGCACCGACCCGCGCACCGGCCTGCCGGTCCACGACATCTACCGCGCCGACGCGGACACCCTCGCGGCGCTGTTCACCGACGCGGGCGTGGACACGATCGTGTTCGACATCGCCGACGTCGGCGCCCGCTTCTACACCTACATCTGGACGATGTATCAGGCGATGGTGGCCGCCGCCCGCGTCGGGGCGGCGTTCGTCGTCCTGGACCGGCCGAACCCGCTCGGCGGGCACGCGGCGGGGCCGGTGCTGGACCCGGCGTTCCGCTCGTTCGTGGGGCTGCGCCCGATCGCCCAGCAGCACGGGATGACCGTGGGCGAGCTGGCGCGGTTCTTCGACGCCGAGTTCCTCCCGGACGACGGGGGCCGGGTACCCGAGCTCGACGTGGTTCCGGTCGCCGGCTGGCGCCGGGACGTCCGGTTCGGCGACACCGGCCTGCCGTGGACCCCGCCGAGCCCGAACATGCCCACCCCGGACACCGCGCTCGTGTATCCCGGGACGGGCCTGTTCGAGGGCACGGTGTTCTCCGAGGGACGCGGCACGACCCGGCCGTTCGAGACGGTGGGCGCGCCCGGGCTGGACTGGCGCTGGCGTGCGCGGCTGGTGGAACGGAACCTGCCCGGCGTGCGGTTCCGGGAGACCTGGTTCGTGCCGACCTTCGGCGCGTTCGCGGGCGAGACCTGTGGCGGGGTGCAGCTGACGGTGACCGCCCCGGCCGCGTTCGACCCGATCCGCACCGCCGTCGAGATGCTCGTGACCGCGGCGGCCGAGCATCCCAACCTGTTCGCCTGGCGGGACGACCATTTCATCGACAAACTCGCCGGTTCGGACACCATCCGCCGGATGGTGGACGCGGGGGCGGGGCCCGACGAGATCGTCGCCTCCTGGCAGGACGGGCTCGCCGGGTTCCGGCGTCGACGCCGTCCCCACCTGCTCTACCGGTGAGCACCGGCACCCGGGTCCGGCCGGATCACACGGACCCGACACGACCAGCACGATCATCACGGACGACACGGACGATCCCGGCGGTGCGGACATGGCCGCACGGCACGGGAGCGAACGGACGGGGCGGACGGCGCGGAGCTCGGACCGGTCCGACGGCCGCGGCCGGGGCAGCATGGAGGTGAACGGCGACGATGCGGGCGAAGGGGACGACGGCACACCCGGTGCGCCCGGGGGCTTCCGTCGGAACGTGGGGCCGGAGAAGGCCGGTCACCGTGCTGCTCGCGCTGCTGACGCTGACGGGGGTGACCGCGATGACCGCGGTGGAGACCGACTCCGGGCGGTTCGATCGGCCCCGCCCCGGCTTCTCCGCCGGTCCGGGCGTGCTCACCGACTCCACCCCGGAACGGGCGGGGCTCGACCCGGAGCCGATCCGGGCCGCCGAGCGTCGTCTCGACCGGTGGACCGAACCGGGCCCGGCCGGAGCGGACGGCCGCCCGCTCTTCCCCGGTGCGGTGGGGCTGCTCGCCCACGACGGCGAGATCGTGGCCACGCACGCGACCGGCGACGCCGTACGCTACGCCGACGGCGCGGGCACCGAGCTCCCGCCGGAGGAACGGGTCCCGATGCGGGAGGACACCGTCTTCGACATCGCCTCGGTGACGAAGCTGTTCACCTCGGTCGCGACCCTGCAGCTCGTCGAGCGCGGGCGGATCGGACTGGACACCCCCGTGGCGCGGTACCTTCCCGGGTTCGGGGTCCACGCCAAGCACGACATCACGGTGCGTCACCTGCTCACGCACACCTCGGGCCTGCCGGCGACGCTCCCGCTCTGGCAGGACCACCCGGACGAGGAATCCCGGATCCGGGCGGTCCTCGAGGTCGAACCACGCTCCGCGCCCGGGTCCGGCCACTCCTACTCGGACCTCAACCTGATCACCCTGGGTGTGCTGATCGAGCGCGTCACCGGCGACCCGTTGGACAGGGTGATCGCCGAGCGCATCACCGACCCGCTCGGGATGTCCGACACCGGGTTCACTCCGCCACCGGGCGAACGCGACCGCATCGCCGCCACGGAGTTCCAGACGCGGCCCGCCCGCGGCATGGTGCACGGCGAGGTGCACGACGAGAACGCGTGGGCCCTGAACGGGGTGGCCGGGCACGCCGGGCTGTTCTCCACGGCGCGCGACCTCGCCGTGTTCGGCCAGACCCTGCTGACCGGCGGCACCTACGACGGCACCCGCATCCTCCGCCCGGAGACCGTGCGGGCGATGCTCACCGACCGGACCACCGGGGACGGGAGCCGGGGCCTCGGCTTCGAGCTCGACGCGATCCGGTACATGGGCGGTCTGACCTCCCCGTCCACGGCGGGGCACACCGGTTACACGGGGACGTCGCTGGTGCTCGACCCGCTGTCCGGGTCGGTCGCGGTGCTGCTGACGAACCGGGTGCACCCGTCCCGTTCGTGGGGCTCGCCCAACCCCGCCCGCCGGGCGTGGGCGACCGCGCTGGCGCGGTCGCTCGCCGTCGCCCCGGTGCACGGCACGCAC
>NZ_KE387110.1:0-3180 GCF_000430445.1 Saccharomonospora iraqiensis subsp. iraqiensis | reverse complement strand
CTCGGGGAGCGCCGGGCCCACCTCGTCGGGCACGCCTGGGGCGGTCTGCTCGCGTGGTCGGCGGCGAGCCTGCACCCCCGGGTCGTCGGGTCGGTGGGAGTGGTCGGCGGGGCACACCCGGTGGCCCTGCGCTCCGCCGTCCGGCGTGGACTGCCACGGGTGCTGTCCACCGCCCCCGGACCGGTCGCGGGACAGGCCGCGGCGATGCGCCACCTGTTCCGGTTCCAGGTCCCGGTCGCACCCGAACGCAGACTGGTGGCCGACCACGCCGCCGAACTGGAACGCCTCGTGCGCGCCTGGTCCGGGCCCGCGTGGCCCGCCGACCGCGACTTCCCGGCCACCGTCCGGCGACTGCGCCACGCGCTGCGCGTGCCGGGGGTGGCGCACAGCGCGCTGGAGTACTACCGCTGGGCCTTCCGGTCCCAGTTCCGTCCCGACGGTGGCCGGTTCGCGGCGGCCGTGGACACGCCCACCGGGCTGCCCGTCCTCCAGATCCACGGCACCGTGGACGGGTGCGTACTGCCGGACACCGCCGAGCGGTCGGCGCCCTGGCGCGGGCCCGGTTCCCGGTTCGCACGGCTCACCGGGATCGGGCACTTCCCGCACCTGGAGGCGCCGGACGCCACCACGGCGGCACTGCTGGACTTCCTCCGGGACAGGGACCGGGACTGACCCGGCTCAAGAACGCTCAGGACGTACACGCCCCGGTCTCGACCTCCGCGCCGAAGGCGCCGGCACGCTCCACCTCGCGACGGACCTCGTCGGCGGTGAGGGCGAAGCCGGTCTCCGGGTTCTCCACCGAGGCTCCGAACACGACACCGACCACCTCGCCCGTCGGGTCGACCAGCGGCCCGCCGGAGTTGCCGCTGCGCACCTCACCCCGGACGGTGTAGACGTCCCGGCGCACGGTCTCGGAACCGTAGATGTCCGGGCCGCGCAGGTCGATCCGTTCCCGGATCCGGGCCGGGGTGGCCGTGTACGGCCCGTCCAGGGGATAGCCGAGCGCGATCGCGTCGTCGCCCGCGGACGGGACCTCGTCGACCAGGGAGAGGGGCTGCGCGGTCAGTCCCGGCACCGCCAGGACGGCCACGTCGGTGTCCGGGTCGTAGTAGACGACCCGGCCGTCCCGCCTGCCGTCCGGGGTCTCGACGGCGACCTCGTCCGTGCCCGCGACGACGTGGGCGTTGGTCATCACCCGCTCGGGCGCGACGACGAACCCGGTGCCCTCCAGCGAACGGGAACACGCGGGCGCGATCCCGCGCACCTTGAGCACGCTCGGCCGCAACGCGCGGACCACGTCACTGCCCTGGAGTTCGGGGTCGGGAGGCTCGATCCGGCGCACCGGGGTGTTCTGGAACGGCGCCACGATCGACGGGAAGTCCGACTCGTCGAGCAGCGTCCGCAGTTCACCGGGGAGGCCCTGGGCCGCCTCCGGCATCACGGTGTTCACCCCGCCCAGCACCGAGGAGTCGTTGACCGCCCGGGACAGTCCCGGCATCGCGGCCACGCTGGTCAGCGGCAGCGCGATCAGCCAGGCCACGACGAAGACGACCAGGCCCTGCACGACCGCGCCCAGCCCGCTGTCCAGGCCGGACCCGGCCGACGACGACACCCGCCGCTTCAGCTTGTGGCCGAGCCAGACCCCGAGCGTCTCGCCGATGGCGACGAGCAGGATCACCACACCCACCGCCAGTGCGACCCGCAGCGCGGGATTGGTGAACATCTCCACGAGCGGCGGGGCCAGCCGGATCCCGAGCACGGCCCCGCCGAGAACGCCGAGAAAGGCGGGCAGCGCGATGAGGACCCCCTGCCTCGCTCCGGACACGGCCGCGAGCAGGGCCAGGAGAATCACCAGTAGGTCGACCCAGTTCACGTCTCTCCCTCGTCGCTACTCACCCGAGCGGGCGCGCTCCGCCCGCCCGGGCCCGACCCGCGCGTCGTACGCGGCCAGCGCCACGTCGAGGTCCCGCACGTCCGTGGTGTCCCACTCCCGGGCCCACCCGCCGAGCTCCAGCAGCACCGACAGCAGGCCCGCGGTGAACCCCCACACGAACAGGCCACCGACCTCGAACGCCGGTCCGTACCAGCCGCCGCCGGGCTTGCGCACCTGGAACCGGTTGGCGGGATCGGCGAGCTCGGCCACCGGGACCCGTGCCACGGCGGCCGTCTCACGGTAATCGACCGGGTGCACCGGCGACGGACGGTGCCAGTGCGCGAGCACGGGCGTCACGGCGAACCCGGACACGGGAACGTACAACTCCGGCAGCAACGCCACCGGACGGACCCCGGACGGGTCGACACCCGTCTCCTCGCGCGCCTCCCGCAGGGCGGTGTCGACCGGTCCGGCGTCGACGTCCTCCGCACCGCCACCGGGGAAGGCCACCTGGCCGGCGTGGGCACCGAGGGTGTCGGCCCGACGCAGCAGCAGCACGTCGGGATCCTGCTCGTCGGCGCGGTTCTCGTCGGCGCGGTGCCCGTCGGGGCTCGCGATGCCCCCGGGGTTCCCGGTGCCGTGGCCGCCGGAGCCGAGGAGCACCAGGACCGCGGCGGGACGGGCGTCGGCGGCGCGCGGCACGGTGAACCGGGTGAAGGTCGTGGTGTCCACCGAGCCGCTGACCTCGACGAGGCCGCGCAGCCACGCGGGCGCGTCGTCCGGGTGCACCAGCGGTCCGTTCATCGCAGTCGCTCCACCGCACCGGAGACCTGTTCGAGGGAGGTGAACAGCCGGGGTTCGGTCACGAACTCCACCTCGCCGTCGGCGCCGACGACGTACGACGCGGGCAGCATCGGCGGGACGTCCAGGGCGTCGCGGACCGGACCCCGCATCCCCTCACCGTCGTGCACGCTCGGCAACCGCACCCCGAGTTCGTCCAGCAGGTCGAGTCCGTCGACCTGCGAGCTCTGCACCTGCACCAGCAGCACCCTGGCCGCGTCGGGCCGGGCGGCGTACTCCTGCAGCAGGGGCAGCTCCTCCCGGCAGGGTTCACACCAGGTCGCCCACACGTTGATCAGTGTGACCTCTCCCCCCGTCGCGGCGTCCATCGCCACCGGGGCACCGTCACCGAGGCAGGTCACCCGGACCCCGTCCAGCGCGGGCACCTCCGCGGCACCGCCCGCGCCCGCGGCATCGTCGGAATCGTCGGCACCGTCCGTGCCGGAGGGCTCCGGGGCACCGCCCGA
>NZ_KE387109.1:30656-33304 GCF_000430445.1 Saccharomonospora iraqiensis subsp. iraqiensis | reverse complement strand
CCGGTGCCGGTGCCGGTCCCGGTGCCGGTGCCGCTTCCCGTCCCGGACCCGCCGTCCGTGTCCGGCGCTCCCTCCGCACCGGAGCCCGTACCCGGTGCCGCGGGGTCGCTCCCGCCGTCCGGCAGCACGCTCTCCGTCCCGGGTTCGGGCAGCGGCTCACCGGCCCCGGCATCCGTCCCGGCCCCGGGGGGCGGAGGTGGGGTGATGGAGCGGGTCCCCGGCGTCCCGGCGGCGAGCACGCTGGTGGGGGTCGGCTCCTGTGCGGCGTCCTGCTGCCACACCGGGCGGACCACCTCCGTTCCGGGCGAGACGTCCTGCCCGGCCGCCTGCCCGGCCTGCTGCCCGCCCGTGGTCTGCGGTGGGTGCCGCGGCTCATCCGACACTGCTACCTCCGAAGGGTGTCACCGGTACCGGGGCTCGGGAGGCGCGGCGTCGCCGAGATCCTCGCGCAGCCAGGTCTCGTAGCTGTCCTGCCACGTCCCACCCCGGACGTCCTCCAGGACGGCGTTGACGTAGCGCACCATGTCCTCGTCGCCCTTCGGGATGCCGATGCCGTAGTACTCGTTGGTGAACCGGTCCCCGACGATCTTCGTCGAGGTGCGGTCCTGGGCACGCATCCCCGCGAGGATCGTGTCGTCGGTGGACACGGCCGCCACCTGCCCCTGCTGCAGCAGCACGAGACAGTCGGACCAGTCGTCCACCGCCACCGGGACCGGCCGCGGCCTGCTCTCGGCGATGTTGCGCAGCGACGTCGACTCCCGGGTGGCACACACCCGCTCACCACCGAGGTCGCGGATGCCCTCGACGTCCGAGTCCGCGTCGACGAGCACCCGCTGCCCCGCGACGTAGTAGACGCTGGAGAAGTTGACCTCCTCGCGGCGCTCGCACGTGACCGAGAACGTGCGCACGACGATGTCGACCGCACCTTCCTTGAGCACGTCGATCCGGTCGGCCGAGCTGATCGCCCGGAACCGGATCGCGTCCGGATCACCCAGCAGGGACTCCGCGACGGCCCGCGCGATGTCGATGTCGAACCCGTGCAGTTCGCCCGTGTCCGGGTCGGAGAAGCCGAACAGGAAGGTGTTCTGGTCCACCCCGGCGATCAGGTACCCACGTTCCCGGATCTCGGCCATCGTGGATCCGTCCGCGACCTCGGCGTCCGGCGGCAGGCTCGCGGTCGCGTTGCAGTCCCGCGAGGCCGACCCGCCGCGCGCGAGTTCCGGGTCGATCTCCGTCCCCGCGGGCGTCGGCCGGGCGACGGACTCCACCGGCGCGGGGTCGACGGGCTCCGCGGAGACGCCGCACCCCGCCAACACCACGGCGGACACCACGGCGAGCAGTCCGGTCACTCTGGTCCTTCTCATCAGCGGTACTCCCGGAGCCGTTCGCGGATACCCAATGTCGCCCCGAGCGCGGCGACGACCGACAGCACCGCGAATCCCGGGGCGAGCAGTGTCAACGCGCGGGAGGCGGCGGTGGTGTCGTCGACGAATTCCTGCCTGGCCGTGCCGATCGCGTCGGCGAGATCGTTGTCCAACCGGGTGAACGCGGCGGCCGCGCCCGCGTCGTCACCGGTGTCGAGTGCCGAGGTCACCGCCTGCCGGTGGTTGCCGGAGTCGTCCAGTTCGCGGATGCGCTCGTGCGCGGACCGCCAGGCCGTCGCGGCCTGGCTCGCCGACCGCAGGGGGCCCTCGGCCGCGGTGTCCTCGGCCTCCGCGCGGGCACGGGCCAGCAGTCCCCCCTCGCCGTCGGGCCCGGCGAACCGCCCGAACTGCTCGGTGAACTCCTCCTCGTACTCCTGCCCGCCCCCGCGGGCGACGAGGGTGAGCGTCTCGTCCGCCCGGGCCCGCAGCGCCGAGATGCGGGCGTCGACCAGCAGGCCCGCCTGTTCGCTCCCGTCGTCCCGGCCCTGGCTGACCAGCACCCCCTGCACGGTCAACGCGACCGTGGTCCACAGGACGGCGACACCGACGGCACCCGTGGCCACGAGCAGCCCCACGTTGAACACGCGGTTCGTCGTACGCCGGAGGTAGGCCTGGGTGTAGAGCAACGCGGCCGCCAGCCCGAGCAGGAGCACGACGGTCACCCAGGGGACGCCCGCGGCGTCGTCCTGCGCCTCGGCCAGCCGGTCGTTGTCGATCTCGTACAACCGCTCCGCCGCGGGCAGGATCTCCGACCGCAGCAGTTGCGAGGCCTCCCGCAGGTAGGCGGCGCCCACGGGGTAGCCCTGACGGTCGTTGGTCCGGGCCGTCTCGACCAGACCGGTGTAGGTCGGCAACTGCCTGCTGATGATGTCGACCTGCTCGGCGGCGCCCCCGGTGCTGCCCGCGTCGGAGGCCGCCTTCGCCAGCGCCGCACCGGCCTTGGCGATGTCCCGTTCGTAGCGTTGCCGCAGTTCGGGGGACTCGGCACCGGGGGAGAGGAACGCGCTCGCCGCCGTGGCGTCGGCGTCCGACAGCGACCGGTGGACCTCCTGTGCCGCCGCGGCCAGCGGTTCCCGGTGCTCGACCAGGCCGTCGGTCGTCGCGCCGCGGTCCTGCATCGCGAGGGTGCCCACCAGTCCGGTGAGCAGCGAGAGCACGACGAGCCCCGCGCCGATCAGCGACAGCCGCCCCGGGCTCGTGGCGGCCGACCGCCGGAGCCCGCGC
>NZ_KE387109.1:23922-30556 GCF_000430445.1 Saccharomonospora iraqiensis subsp. iraqiensis | reverse complement strand
CGGCCGCGGCGTCGGAGCTGTGGGTGGCGGCGTCGGTCGGCCCGTACGGCGCGGCACTGGCGGACGGGTCGGAGTTCCACGGCCGGTACGGGGTGAGCGTCCCCGCACTGCGGCGTTGGCACCGCCCCCGGATCGAGGTGCTGGCCGAGGCGGGGCCGGACGTCCTCGCGCTGGAGACGGTGCCGGACGTGGACGAGGCCGAGGCGCTGGTGCGCGCGGTCGAGGGGGTGGGGCTGCCCGCGTGGCTGACGTTCAACGTCGACGGCGGGCGTACCCGGGCCGGACAGCCGATGGCCGAGGCGTTCGCCGTCGCGGCGGACGCGCCGGAGGTCGTCGCGGTGGGGGTGAACTGCTGTGCCCCCGCCGAGGTGCCGGAGGCCGTGGCGTGCGCGCGGGAGGTGACCGGCAAACCGGTCGTGGCCTACCCGAACAGCGGCGAGGGCTGGGACGAACACCGCCGCGACTGGACCGGCCCCACCCGCTACCGCGCCACGGACGCCCCCACCTGGCTCGCCGCGGGCGCCACCCTCCTCGGCGGCTGCTGCCGCGTCCTCCCCACCGACATCGCCCGCCTCGCCGAGGTGGTCACCCCGGCTGTGCCGTGAGGGGCACATTCCCTGCACGGGACGCAGTGAAAGTGCCCCTCACCGCGCTGGGCGCAGGAAAAGTGCCCTTCACGGCACACCTGCCGGCACCCCCGTTCGGGTGGGGTGGGGCGGTCGGGTTGCCGGGGACGGCGACACCCAGCAGAGTGCAGGCGAGGCCGGGGGACACGGCCGGTGTGTGTGCCGCGAGAGGAAGGGGGTCGGGTCCATGATCTCAGCACTCGACACGAATTCGGCGCTCGATCCGGACACCGAGTACGTGGTGCTCTGCGGTGCGGACCACGAACCCGTCGGATTCGCACCGAAGGCGGAGGTGCACCACGAGCACACACCGCTGCACCTGGCGTTCTCCTGCTACGTCTTCGACCACGCGGGTCAGCTGCTCGTCACCCGCCGGGCCCGGGCGAAGAAGACCTGGCCCGGCGTGCGGACGAACTCCTGCTGCGGCCACCCCGGGCCGGGTGAGGTGCTGCCCGACGCGGTGGCCCGCAGGCTCACCGACGAACTCGGCGTCGTGGCGGACACGATCGAGCTGGTCCTGCCCACCTTCGCCTACCAGGCCACCATGCCGGACGGCACACGGGAGAACGAGGTGTGCCCCGTCTACCGGGCGACCGTGGCCGACCGGCCCGCGCTGCGCCCGGACCCGTCGGAGGTCGCCGAGGCCGGGTGGGTGCCGTGGACCGACTTCGTCGCCGAGGTGCGCGCGGACCCGTCGGCCGTCTCGCCGTGGTGTTCCCGGCAGGTCGCCGCGTTGCACCGGCTGGGCCCCGACCCGCTGCGCTGGCCGGTCTCCGACGACACCGAGCTGCCCTCGGCGGCCCGGGAGCCCCTCGCCCCGCGCGGGTGATCTCCTTCGCGGGGCCGCGGCCCGGCACCCCGCTCAACCGAGCGGGAGGGTCCGCGGGGTGTACTGCACGCTGATCCAGTGGTCGGTGGTGAACTCCTCGATCGCCCAGTCGCCGCCGAAGCGGCCGAGCCCGGACGCCTTCTCCCCGCCGAACGCGGTGTTCGGGTCGTCGTTGATCGTGGTGTCGTTGACGTGGGTCATGCCCGCCCGCACCTGCTGTGCGAACCGCACGCCGCGCTCGACGTCGCCGGTGTAGACGGCGCTGGAGAGCCCGTACTCGGTGTCGTTGGCGAGCTGGAGGGCGTGCCGCTCGTCGTCGGCGCGCACCACGGTGCCCACCGGCCCGAACACCTCCTCCGCCGCGGTGGCGACCCGGTTGGTGCCCACCAGCAGGTGCGGGGGCAGCACCAACCCGGTCGGGCCGAGCGGGTCCCCTCCCACGACGAGCTGTGCGCCGTCGTCGACCGCGCGGGAGATCTTCTCGCGCACCTGGGAGAACTGGCTGCCGTTGACGATCGGCCCGATCTGGGTGCCGGTGTCCGTGGGATCACCCGGACGCAGCCCCCGGACCCGCTCGGCGAACCGGTCGACGAACGAATCGTGCACCCGGGCGTCGACGATGACGCGGTTGGTGGCCATGCACACCTGCCCCTGGTGGACGTAGGAGCCGAACACGGCCGCGTCCACGGCGCCGTCGAGGTCGGCGTCGTCGAGCACCACCAGTGGACCGTTCCCGCCGAGCTCCAGGGCGCACCGCTTGAGCGGGGCCTTGCGCGCGATGTTCTCACCGACCGGGGTGGAGCCGGTGAACGAGATGACCTGCGGAATGTCGTGGGTGACCACCGCGTCGCCGATCTCGGAGCTCTTCCCGACCACGACGTTGAGCAGCCCCGGGGGGAGTCCGGCCTCCTCGTACAGCTTCGCCAGCAGCAGCCCCCCGGTCACCGGGGTGTCCCCGGCGGGTTTGAGCACCACCCCGTTGCCCACCGCCAGCGCGGGTGCCACCGACCGGTTGGACAGTTGCAGCGGGAAGTTCCACGGACTGATCACCGCGACGACGCCGACGGGTTGCCGGTAGACGCGGTTCTCCTTGCCGGGGATCGTGCTGGGCAGGATCCGCCCGGCCACCCGGGAGGGGAACGACGCGGCCTCCGCGAGGACCCCGCGCACGAGGTCCACCTCGAACTCGGCCCGGAAACGCACCGCCCCCGCCTCGGCGATCAGCCACTCCACGAACTCCCGGCGGCGCTCGTCCAGGATCCGGATCGCGCGCAGGAAGACCTCGGTGCGCTCGCCCGGGAGCCGGGCGGCCCACTCGGCCTGCGCCCCCCGGGCGGCCCGGTAGGCACGGTCCACGTCCCCGGTCGAGGCCAGGGGGATCTCGGTCAGTACCTCGCCGGTGTAGGGGTTGGTGTCCGCCGCCACCGACTCCGAGCCGCCTGCCCGCCACTCACCGCCGATCGGCATACGGTCGAAGCCGGTGTACGCGCGCGGCGCCTGTCCTGGGGAGTTCATCGACGCTCCTTCGCCTCGCCTGTCGTGCCCGGTCGGGAATACCCGTGGGCGCGGGCGGGCAACCGGCGGCGTCGCCCGGCTACTCGCGGAGGGCGGCGAGCACGGCGTTCTCGAAGTGGGCGACGTGGCCGGTGGCGATCTCGGCCGCCTCCTCGCCCTCGCCCGCGATGATCGCGTGCAGCATGCGCTCGTGTTCGGCGACGTGCCGCGGCATGCCCTGCAGCCGGGTGAGGAACAGGTACCAGATCCGCAGGGTCAGGTTGTAGTAGTGGTTCAGCGTGGCTTCCAGGTACCGGTTCCGGGTGCAGTGGTAGATCGCCCGGTGGATCTCGGTGTCCAGCCGCATCAGGTCCACGTCGTCGCGTTGCAGGCTGATCCGGTCGGCCAGCGCGGCCAGCTCGGCCCGCTCGGCGTCCGAGGCCCGTGCGGCGGCGCTGCGGGCCGCCTGCCCCTCCAGGTGCCTGCGGACCTCGGCGATGAGCCCGTGGTCGGTGATGTTGATTTCGGTGGCGAACGTGCCGCGCCGGGGATAGATCACCACGAGGTCCTCGGCCTGCAGCCGCTTGATCGCCTCGCGCAGCGGGGTGCGGCCGACCTGGATGCTGCGGGAGAGCTGCTCCTCGTTGATCGGTGCCCCCGGCGGGATCTCCAGGGTGACCAGCATGTCCCGCAACGTCGTGTAGGCGTGCTCGGACAGCGATCGGCCCGCGGGCCCACCGGCGACGGCGGAACTGTTGACTCCGGAATCCACGGGGTCCTACTGTAGACGACACGCTGATATATCAGACGTCGACCAGTATTCGATCAGCTGTTCCTCAGTCGCCGACCGACCTCGGCGACCCGGCTCCGTACTCCCCCGCTGCGCAAGCTCGAACGGAGGTTCTCGATGACGCCTCGCACCCCCGGCGCCGAACTGCCGGACCATCCGGCGTGGCTCTGGGACTCCCCGGAGCCGAAATCGTCCTACGACGTGGTGATCGTCGGTGGTGGTGGACACGGCCTGGCCACCGCGTACTACCTGGCCGTCAACCACGGCATCACCGACATCGCCGTGCTCGAACGCGGATGGCTGGCCGGCGGGAACATGGCCCGCAACACCACGATCATCCGCTCGAACTACCTCTGGGACGAGAGCGCCGGCCTCTACGAGCACTCGCTGAAGCTGTGGGAGGGGCTGGCCGACGAACTCGACTACCCGCTGCTGTTCTCCCAGCGCGGGGTGCTCAACCTCGCGCACTCGCTGCAGGAGGTCCGCGACGCGGTCCGCCGGGTCGAGGCGAACAAGCTCAACGGCATCGACGCGGAGTGGCTCGACCCCGCGCAGGTGGCCGAGATCTGCCCGATCCTGAACACCTCGGAGGACCTGCGCTACCCGGTGCTCGGGGCGACCTGGCAGCCGCGGGCGGGCATCGCCAAACACGACCACGTCGCCTGGGGCTTCGCGCGTGCGCTCGACCGCATGGGCGTGGACCTGATCCAGAACTGCCCCGTCACCGGATTCGAGCGGGTCGGTGACCGGGTCGTCGGGGTGCACACCCCACGCGGCACGATCCGGGCGGGCAAGGTGGCGCTGGCGGCGGCGGGCAGCACGTCCGTACTCACCGACGACCTCGGGCTGCGGCTGCCGATCCAGAGCCACCCGCTGCAGGCGCTGGTCTCCGAGCTGCTCGAACCCGTGCACCCCACCGTGGTGATGTCGAACGCGGTGCACGTCTACGTCAGCCAGGCGCACAAGGGCGAACTCGTCCTCGGCGCGGGCATCGACGCGCACAACTCGTACGCCCAACGCGGGTCGTTCCACACCATCGAGCGGGAGCTCACCGCGGCCGTGGAACTGTTCCCGATGTTCTCCCGCGCCCACGTGCTGCGCACCTGGGCCGGCGTCGTCGACGTCACCCCGGACGCCTCGGCGATCATGGGGCGCACCCCGTTCGACGGCCTCTACGTCAACTGCGGCTGGGGCACCGGCGGTTTCAAGGCCACCCCCGGTGTGGGCTGGTGCTACGCGCACACGATCGCCCACGACGAGCCGCACCCGCTCAACGCCCCGTTCGGCCTGGAGCGGTTCACCACCGGCGCACTGATCGACGAGCACGGCGCCGCCGGTGTCGCGCACTGAAGGAGTCCGACGATGATGCTCATTCCCTGCCCGTGGTGCGGGCCGCGCAACGAGACCGAGTTCCACTACGGCGGCCAGGCCGACGTCCGCTACCCGGACCGGCCGGACGCGGTGTCCGACGAGCACTGGGCGCGGTTCCTCTTCTTCCGGGACAACCCGCGGGGCGTGTTCGCCGAGCGGTGGTCGCACCAGGCGGGCTGCCGCCGCTGGTTCACCGTGCGCCGGGACACCACCACCAACGCCATCGAGCCCGACGACCCACACGCAGCAGAGGCGGTGACGAGGTGAGCAACGAGTTCCGGCTCGCCGACCGGGGGCGCATCGACCGGGACCGCCCGGTCCGCTTCCGCTTCGACGGCGACGCCTACGAGGGATACGCCGGCGACACGCTCGCCTCGGCGCTGCTGGCCAACGGCGTCCACACGGTCGCCACCAGCATCCGGTACGGCCGTCCGCGCGGCATCATGGCCGCCGGCGTGGAGGAGCCGAACGCGCTGGTGCAGATCGAGGAGCCGTTCCCGGAGCCGATGCTGCCCGCGACGACGGTCCCGCTGCGGGAAGGGCTGGCGGCCACCGGCCTGCCCGGCCAGGGTCGGCTCGCGACCGACCCGGACCCCGCCCGCTACGACGCGATGTACGCCCACTGCGACGTCCTCGTCGTCGGGGCGGGACCCGCCGGACTGGCCGCCGCCCTGAGCGCGGCCCGCAGCGGCGCCCGGGTGATCCTCACCGATCTGGACACCGAGTTCGGCGGCAGTCTCCTGGGCACCGGCGAACGGCTGGACGCCGCGCCCGGCACCGGGTGGGTGCGGCGGGCGGTCACCGAGCTCGCCTCGCTGCCGGAGGTCCGCCTGCTGAGCGGCACCACGGTGTTCGGCCACCACGAGCACAACTGGTTCACCGCGGTCGAGCACCGCGGCGACGACGCGTTCAGCCGCCAGCGCGTCCACCGCATCCGTGCCCGGCAGACCGTGTTCGCCACCGGCGCGCACGAACGGCCGCTGGTGTTCGCCGACAACGACCGCCCCGGCACCATGCTGGCCGGGGCCGCCCGCACCTACCTGCACCGGTACGGGGTGCTGCCGGGCAGGCGCGCGGTCGTGTTCACCACCGACGACAGCGCCTACGCGGCGGCGGTGGACCTGCACGACGCCGGGGTGGAGATCGCGGCCGTGGTGGACGCCCGGGACACCGTGTCCACCCACTGGGCCTCGCTGTGCCTGGAACGGGGAATCACCATCCGGGCCGACACCGCCGTGGTCGGGACCACCGGCGTCGACCACGTCCGTGGTGTGCACCTCGACGGGCCGCACCCCCGCGGTCGCGCGGAGAGCCACCTCGACTGCGACCTGCTGCTGGTCTCCGGCGGCTGGACCCCGGCGGTGCACCTGCACAGCCAGGGCCGGGGCGCGCTGCGGTACGCCGAGTCGCTCGGCGCCTTCGTCCCGGCCGGGGACCTGCCCGCCGCACGGTCGGCCGGTGCCGCCGCCGGTGCGGTGCACACGTCGGACTGTCTGCGCACGGGCGCCGACGCCGGTGCGGCAG
>NZ_KE387109.1:16321-23822 GCF_000430445.1 Saccharomonospora iraqiensis subsp. iraqiensis | reverse complement strand
CGTGCCGTCGTGGGCACCTCAGCCGCGCGCGGGCAGCTGCTCCATCGTCATCTTGAAGTGCCGCAGGATCGGCGGCGCGTCGGCCACCCGGTACCGCGCGACCCGCTCGGGGTGCTTCGCGATGTCGGCGAGGACGTCGGCGACGTACTCGTAGTGCGCCCGGGTGTAGGTGCGCCGCGGCAGCGCCATGCGCACGAGCTCGAACGGCGCGGGCGCGACGAGGTTGTGCCCCTCGTCGAACTCGCCGAGGTAGAGCGAGCCCAGCTCCACGCACCGGATGCCGCCCGCCAGGTACAGCTCGCAGGCCAACGAGTGGCCGGGGAACTCGTGCGGCGGGATGTGCGGCAGCAGCCTGCCCGCGTTGAGGTAGAGGGCGTGCACCCCGGCGGGCCGCACGATGTCCACGCCCGCCTCGTTGACCAGGCCCGCCAGCTGCTCGGCCTCGCCCGCCCGCGCCCGCAGGTAGTTCGGGTCGAGCACCTCGCGCAGCCCCTGCGCGACGCGGTCGAGGTCGTGCGCGGCGAGCCCGCCGTAGGTACGGAACCCCTCGGTCGCGATGATGTTGACCTCGCAGCGCCGGGCCAGTTCGGCGTCGCGCACGCCGATGAAGGCGCCCATCGGCGCGATGGCGTCCTTCTTCAGGCTCGCCACGCATCCGTCGGCGAGCCCGAACGCCTCCCGCGCGACCTCGGCGGGCGAGTGCCCGCCGTACCCGGGCTCGCGCCGGGTCACCAGCCAGGCGTTCTCCGCGAACCGGGCGGCGTCGAGGAAGAACGGCACGCCGTAGCGGTCACACAGCGCGCGGACGGCGCGCAGGTTGGCCATCGACACCGGCTGCCCACCGCCACCGTTGTTGGTGATGGTGATCAGCACCTGGCCGACCCGGTCGCCCTCCGGGCCCGCGAGCGTGCGCTCCAACGCGTCCAGATCGACGTCGCCCTTGAACGGCTCGTCGCTGTCCAGGTCGGCCGCCTCCGGGCAGGGCAGGTCCCGGGCCTCGCAGCCCAGCAGCTCCACATTGGCGCGGGTGGTGTCGAAGTGGGTGTTGCTCAGCGAGATCCGTCCCGCCGACAGCGTGGCGGAGAACAGCACACGCTCCGCGGCACGTCCCTGGTGGACGGGGAACACGTGCTCGAACCCGGTGAGTTCGTCGAGCGCGGCGCGGAACCGGTAGTACGACTCCGACCCGGCGTACGACCGGTCGGCCGCGGCCGCGGCCGCCTCCTGCGCCGCGGAGACGGCACCGGTGCCCGAATCCGTCAGCAGGTCGATCGTCACCGCGTCCGCGGGGAGGTTGAACGCGTTGTACCCGGCACGGGCCAGCGCCTGCTCACGCTCCGCACGGGTGGTGATCGGGATGTCCTTGACCACCTGGATGCGGTAGGGCGGGAACGATTTCACGCTTCCTTCTTTCCTCGTGTGCTCTTGGTTGCCCCGCCCGGCCCGTGCGCTCAGAGCGCGGTCCCGGGCGCGGGGACGTCGTAGGCCTCCGACGAGAGGTAGACGGTGGTCCCGGTGCCGTACCGGCCGAGCCGCAGCGACACGTGGGCGAGCAGCCCGACGCCGTCGGCGAGCGGCCGCCGGGAGACCGCGCGCAGCGCCGCGTCCAGTGTGGACGCATCCGCACCGTGCCGTTCCAGGAAGGTCCGCACCCGCTCGCGGGCCACCGCGTCGTCGTGGACGTAGCTGCGGACGGGCAGGTAGAGGCTGTAGTTGGCGGGTCCGTCCGGTGCGGCCTCCACGAAGGAGTAGCTGGACACGAGCGGACGTCCGGTGAACGGCCCGGTGTCGCCGCCCAGCACCTCGCAGAACTCCCGGATCCGCTCGGGCTCCACCCCGACGACGGCCTTCGCCGCCCGCTCGGCGTCGTCGGAGGTGGCCGCGTCGTGCGAGATGTAGAGCTTGACCCGGGACAGCGGGTCGTCGTCGAGGTCCACGGCGAAGAACGAGAACGTGTCGGCGTCCCCGCGCACCATGGCGTTCTGCGTGGCGGTGTCGTAGGCGTCGTGCAACCCGAGCCGACGGAACGCCTCGGCGACCAGCTCGGGTGCCCGTTCGGGGCCGCGCACGGCCGGGTTGAAGTACACCTTGAGCTTGGCCGCCCCGTCCGGGCGGAAGATGAGCGAGTACCAGAACGCGAACGTGCCCTGCGGCTCCTCCGGCAGGAAAAGGTCCGCCAGGGTGTCGAACCGCTCGGTCGGGATACCGAGGGTCGCGCTCGTGCGGTCGAGGAACCGCCGCGCCGCGGCCACGTTCTCCGCCGCACCCGGTGGCTGCCCCACGGTCTCCCCGAGGATGCGCACGGCGCGGTCCCCGCTGTCGTCCAGGGCGACGGAGAACTCGACCGGCGTGGCGTCGTCGGCGACGTCCGTCGGCCAGGCGGGGCCTGCCGACAGCGGACGCCCGCCCGCGGGCCCGAGCAGTTCCCGCAGCAGCGTTACCGGCCGGGTGTCGTCGGTGAACCCGTTCCCGGCGCAGAGTGCGCGCAGCTGGTCGCGGGTGTGTTCGAACAGGGTCGGGTCGGCAACGCTCACGTTCGCTCCAACAGGCCTCGGCATCGGCTGACTCCCACGCGCCCGGTGCGGCTCCCGTGGGCAAACGAAGATCAACATAACGGGCGTTTCACTGGAGGGGATAGCGCTACAAGAGTGATCTTGATCAGCCCGCGATGATCACTCTCGGGTCGTCGCGGAAGCCCGCTAACGGCCGCCCGCCCCGCCCGCACTCGTCCGTTCCGGTGCCACCGGGGTGATCCGGGTAACGGCGACGAACCCGGCCCCGACAGGAGGGGCACGTCACCTTCCGACCCCGGACTCCGCGACAGGGGAGGAAGACCAAGGCCCGTCCGTGGGAGGACAGACACGCCCCACCTGACGACACCCACGGATCGCCCGGAATGGGCGCCTCAGTCACCGACGCACGGGGTCATGGCCACGTACAAAGCAATCACGTCGAGCACGGCAGTAACCCGGGCACTCGCCGAGGCACCGTGGTCAGATCGCCGGGCCGATGGAATTGGGCGACGGATGCCGGTGGGCAGACAAATCGCGGGTGGCGATCTCTCTGGCGCGGGAGAACGGGGTGGCGTCCTGCATGTAACCGGCGGTGACGACCGCGCCGTCGAGCAGCATCATCCATCGCGCTGCGATGTGGTCGGAGGCTTCGACACCGGCGTTGGTCAACAGTTCGGCAAGGTAGTCGGTCACGGCCGACTTGTGGGCGGCCACACGGGCCTGGAGGGGGTCGTCGGGGTCGGCGATCTCGGCCATGGTGTTCAGAAAGGCACATCCCCGGAAGTGGGACTGCTCGGCGTGCTCTGCCACGGCGTCGAACACCGTCGATGGATCGCCACCCAACTCCGCTACCCGGGTGCGCAGCCAGGTGCGGTACTCGACGTCGTAGTCATCGAGCATCGCGGCGACGAGGTCGTCCTTGCTGTCGAAGTGCCGGTAGAACGACGCCCGCCCCACTCCTGAAGCCTCCAGCAGGCGCTCCACGCCCACTGCGCGGACGCCTTCGGAGTAGAAGAGTTCCCTGGCCGCAGCCAAGAGCCTTTCTCGCGCTCTCACTGCCATGCGGCCCAGGGTAGCGCCGCTTGACACGAAATGGAACCGGTCGGTACCGTCCAACCATATGGTACCGATCGGTTCCATTTTGGCACTGAGGGGCACGATGTGAAGGGGCGGACTGTGGGGGACATCGATCAGAGAACAGCGCAGGTCGGAACGCGGCGCCTACCGGCCGGGGTGTTCGTACTCGCTCTGGGAGTGTTCGCTGTCGGCACCGGCGAGTTCGTACTGGCAGGTCTCATCCCGTTACTGGCTGCCCGATTCAGCTTGAGTGTCGCCGCCGCAGGCCAGGTGGTGACCGTGTTCGCGATCAGTTGTGCCGTCGCGGCTCCGATCACCACGACGTTGACCGCGCGGTGGCCACGAAGGCAGGTGCTGCTGGCGGCAGGCACCCTTTACCTCGTGGGCGCGGCCGCCACAGCGGTGGCGCCCACTTTCGCGATCCTGTTGGTCGCGCAGGTGGTCGCCGCTGTAGGCACGGGCATGTTCATCCCCAATGCCTCGGTGACCGCTGCCGGGCTGGTCCCCGAAGCCGACAGCGGGCGTGCGATAGCGGCCGCGGTGACCGGTTTCACCCTCGCAGTGGCCTTCGGGGCACCGGCCGGCACCGCCGTCGGTGCCGTGTTCGGCTGGCGGGTCACCATGTGGTTGGCGGCAGCAGTGGCCGCGCTCGGAGTGGTCGGGATCGCCTGGCTCATCCCGCGCGGCGGGATCACCACATCCGATCCGGGTGGGCTTCGGGATCGGCTGGCGCCGCTGGGGAACCGGCGAGTACTGGCGCTGCTGGCCACGACCCTGGTGGCGTTCACCGCCGTCTACATTCCTTACACCTATATCAGCGCGGTGTTCTCCCCTGCTACCGGCGGGGACGGGGTACGCCTCGCACTACTGATAACCACGCTCGGGATCGCCGGCGCACTCGGCAATCTCGCCGCCGGGCGCCTGGCCGATCGCCACGGCGGCTCCGCGGTCGTGCTCGTCGCACTCCTGTGGCTGATCGTCAGCTTCGCGATCATCGCAATGGCCCAGACCACCTACGCATGGTCGCTTGCCGCGATCGGGTTCTATGGCATCTCCGCATTCGCCATCACGACCCCGCAACAACACCGGCTCATCACCCAAGATCCCCAACGAGCTTCGGTGCTCCTGTCGCTGAACCAGGCACTGCTCTACCTTGCCATCGGCGCCTCCGGAATCGTCGGCGCAGCCGGTATCCGAACCGTGGGCGCGGAGCATGTGATCTGGATCGCCGCGATACTCGCCGCCCTCGCGATCGGACTCTCTGCATTCGGCCGACCGGCTCGCGGTCCCGCAGTCGGACCGGCCGACGGTTGACCGGCAGGACGCCCGAAACGCCGGCAACCACGCACGAAGGATCGAGCGCGCCGCTCGCCGCTGTCCCGACCGGCACGATTTGAGTCCCAGGCCATCTCACCGAATTGGAACTGATCTTCGAGGTGGACGAACCGTCCGAACATGCGATCGAGACACTCGATGAGCACCATGACGCACTCGTGGAAATTCACGGCTCGACAACCTCGCGGACTGTCACCGCACCGGCGCGACACCTCTCGCGCCGGCAAAGGGGACCAGCCCGGTACTACCCCGCTCAAACGCGGAGGACGCCGTCCCCGGCCCAGATTGCCTCAGCCCTCTTCAGACTGACGGTTGTTGGTCGAGCAGCCCGGCGGGGTCGGCGCTGTAGGCGACCATCCAGCTGGGGTCGATGCGATACCACACGTTTTCGTCGCAGAACGGTTCGTCGCCGTCGTAGTGGTTGACGAGGTAGTCGCGGACGGTCGGCCAGCTCGGATCGCTGCTCGTCCCCTCGGGGTTCAGCGGAACGGCGTGTCCATGCGCGAAAACGCCGAGCTGCTCGCCGCGCATGAAGGTCGCGCTGATGCCGGGCCGCGCCGCGAGATGACGGGCCTTGGCGGCCCGGCGGTCGGTGCCGAAGATCCAACGGCCGTGCAGGAGGTGCCCGTCGGCGCCGCTGATGCGTGGCTCACCGCGCCGGGTGACTGTGGCGATGGCCAGGGTGCACATGCCTTGGCAGACTCGGACAACCTGCTCGGCGTCCAGGGTGCTCTCACCTGGCCGGATGATCGATTTGAGGTGGCTGCTGGAGTCGGCCAGAGAGGTGTCGAGCAGGACTTGGAGGCTGTGAAGCTCATCGGGAGTTTCGAACATCCGGCTAGTTCATCAGCTCCCACCGACAGTGTCGACTCAGTGCGCAGTCGCCGACCGGACGTAGGCGAGTCGGTCGCAGCGGCGCCGGTCCCGGAGATGTTGCCGGCGAAGGTGAGCCGGTCGAGGACAGTGGTGGGCCGCCTGGGACTCGAACCCAGAACCTATGGATTAAAAGTCCACAGCTCTGCCATTGAGCTAACGGCCCGTGGCCTCAGAGTCTAACGACGGGGTGCCGCGCCCGGCACAGCAGGCGACCGATCGAGGATCACCCCCGGCGGTGGGACCGACCCCGCTGGTCACCCCCGACCCCGAGGTGGAGCCGCGCATGAGGACGCGGTCCCGACGGCACGATGTGCCACCGGGACCGCGTGGTGGGTTCCTCAGGTCAGCACTTGCTGCAGCATCCGCAGCTCGGACCGGTGCAGGAACCGCAGCATCCACAGTTACTCATGGCAGTCACCCCTTCGAACGCGGTGGTCGCGCCGACTGTCCACGCTAGGTGACACAAGCGCGGTGCAGCACCACTACCAGGGTGAACCGGGTGGTATCGCTCCGTGACGGTCATCGACCGACCCTCCGATGCCGGTCGACTGACAGATGCCGCGTCCGTTGCCGTCTCCCTAGCGTCATCGCCATGACGAACACGACAGCGCACACCAGCACCGACGCAGCGGCCTCCGCACCCGAGACCACAGCACCCGCGACCACCGACCCCACGTACGCCGACACCGACCTGCCACGGCTCGTCGTCCTCGTCGGCAGCACCCGCCGTGGGCGCTTCTGCCCCGTCCCCGCCGACTGGTTCGCCGCCGAGGCGCGGGCACACGGCGCCCTCTCGGTCGAGGTCCTCGACCTCGACGGGTTCGACCTGCCCCAGTCCCTCGACACCACCCCGGACGTCACGGCGCTCGGCGAACGGCTCGCGGCCGCCGACGCGTTCGTCGTGGTCACCCCCGAGTACAACCACAGTTTCCCGTCCGCCCTGAAGACCGCGATCGATCACTACCACGGCGAATGGCAGGCCAAGCCGGTCGCTTTCGTTTCCTACGGCGGGATGGGCGGCGGGCTGCGCGCGGTGGAGCAGCTGCGGCTGGTCTTCGCCGAGCTGCACGCCGTCACGATGCGCAACACCGTCAGCTTCCACAATTACCCGACCGTGTTCGGCGAGGACGGCACACCCGCGGACGCGGCCTCCGCGAGCGCGGCGGCCAAACAGATGCTGGACCAGCTCGCCTGGTGGGCGGTCGCACTCCGGCGCGCCCGTGCCGAACACCCGTACTCCGCCTGAACACGACCGGACGCGGACGTAGAGACCATCATCCGTGCCGGTGAACGACCCTTGACTTCGACAATACTCGAGGTTCGATGCTGGGGTCATGCGAACCACCGGCACCCTGTTCGGCCGTGCGGAGGAGCTGTCCACTCTGCACGGACTCGTCGCCGATGCCCGCGCCGGACGCGGGGGCGCCCTCGTCCTGAAGGGGGAGGCGGGCATCGGTAAGACGACCCTGCTGGACGACGCCGTCAGCGCGGCCACCGGCGGCGGGCTCACCGTCCTGCGCGGCACCGGCCTCGAACCGGAGTCCGGACTGCCGTTCGCCGGTCTGCACCTGCTGTTGCGGACCGTGCTCGACGCCGTCGGGGACCTCGAACCGGAGGACGACGCCCGGGTGCTGCGGCGCGCGCTGGGCACGGACGGCGAGCGGACCCCGCGCACCGGCGGGGACGCCCCGGTCGGGCAG
>NZ_KE387109.1:10140-16221 GCF_000430445.1 Saccharomonospora iraqiensis subsp. iraqiensis | reverse complement strand
GCGGCGGCCGCCGCACCGCAGGCGTCGCCGGAGCCCGAGGTCGCCGACGACACGGACGACGCCGGGGACGCCCCGGGCCGGCCCCTGTCCCGCGACGAGCGTTCGCTCGAGGACCGGCTGACGATGACCGATCAGCTGGAACCGATCGACGAGTCGGTCGCGAACATCCGCAAGATCGACGATTCGCTGGCACGGTTCTCCGCGGCCCACGACGAGCTGGAGGCCGAGGAGGAGAAGCGCCGGGCGAAGCGGCAGAAGTTCGCCGCCCGCATCGAACAGACCCGCACCGCACTGCAGAAAGTGGTCTCCGTCGGTGCCCCCCGCACCGGCCGGAACTCCGACGACGACGAGGACTGAACGACCCGCCCCCGGGTGTCCGCGCATGCCCGGGGGCGGGCGTAGGGAATCGACAGCTCCGGTTCACCGAGGGTTCATCCCGCGATGCGGCGTCCGTGCGGAGCCGGACGTAGAGTGAGCCGCATGCGCGAGGCTTACCACGTCGAACTCGAGAATCTGGCGTCGAAACTGGCCGACATGTGCACTCAGGTCGCGGAGGCGATGGAGCGCGCCACGCGGGCCATGTTGGACACCGACCTCGAACTCGCGGAGCGCGTCATCAGCGACGACACCCTGGTCGACGATGCCCGCGCCGACTGCGAGGAGCAGGCGTACGCGCTGCTGGCGCTCCAGTCGCCGGTGGCGACGGATCTCCGGGTGATCCTCGCCGCGATCCACGCGGCGGAGAGTCTCGAACGCATGGGGGACCTGGCGCTGCACGTCGCCAAGGCGGCCCGCAGGCGGCACCCCGACCCGGTGCTGCCGGACGACGTGCGGCGGTACTTCGACGACATGGGGCAGGCCTCGGTGCGCCTGGCCCGCCGGGCCGAACAGGTGATCCGCACCCGCGACGTGGACGCCGCCCGGGCCATCGAGTCCGACGACGACCAGGTCGACGAGATCCACCGGCACCTGTTCAGCGTCATCATGGACAAGGAGTGGGAGCACGGCGTCTCCGCGGCCGTGGACATCACCCTGCTCGGCCGGTTCTACGAGCGCTACGCCGACCACGCGGTGTCGGTCGCCCGGCGGATGGTGTTCGTCGTCACCGGCCGGATGCCCGGGTACTCCACGTCCGACGTCTGAGCCTCCCGCACGTCCCCGTCCGCCCCCGCGACGGCCGGACGTCCCCGCGAACGCGCCCGGGACGTCCGGCCACGCGCCGACCCGACGTCACCCATCCGTGATGTCGCTGTGACGTCCGACCGTCGTCGGGTTCCGTTCAGTCGCTGTTCACCGACACTGTCCTGGGGTGTCACGTCCCGGCCATAGCGTTCCGTTCCGTGAGCAACCCCAGCGGCCGGCCGCGGTCGGCCACGACTCATCGGAAGAGGTTTCCCGTGCAGCGTCACTCCCTGCGCCTCGCCCTCGCCCTCCCCGCGGCGGCGACGCTCGCGCTCACCGCCTGCACCGCCGTGAACGAGCGCGGAGACGGCCCGGGCGGGGGCTCGGGCCTCGCCGGAACGATCTCCGGTGCCGGAGCCAGCTCGCAGGAGGCCGCCCAGGCGGCCTGGCAGGCGGGCTTCGTGGAGAGCAACCCGGACGTCACGGTGAACTACGACCCCATCGGCTCGGGCGGCGGCCGCGAGCAGTTCGTCAACGGTGGTTCCGACTTCGGCGGCACCGACGCCTACCTCGACGAGCAGGAGCTCGCCGGAGCGAAGGAACGCTGCGGACAGGTCGTCGAGCTGCCGGTCTACGTCTCCCCCGTGGCGATCGTGTTCAACCTCGACGGGGTCGACACGCTCAACCTCGGGCCCGAGACCATCGCCAAGATCTTCAACCAGGACATCACCACCTGGAACGACCCGGAGATCGCCGCGGACAACCCGGACGCGCAACTCCCCGACACCCCGATCACCCCGGTGAACCGTTCGGACGAGTCCGGCACGACGGAGAACTTCCTGGAGTACCTCTCCGCCGCGGCCCCCGACGCATGGCCGCACGAGGTCAGCGGGGACTGGCCGGTGGCCGGCGGTGAGGCCGCGCAGGGCACCTCCGGTGTCGTGCAGGCCGTGCGCAACGGCAACGGCACGATCGGCTACGCCGACGCGAGTCGGGCGGGCGAGTTGAGCACCGTCTCCGTCGGGGTCGGCGACGAGTTCGTCGACTATTCGCCGGACGCCGCCGCGAAGGTGATGGAGGTCTCCGAGCGGATCGAGGGCCGTGGCGAGTACAGCTACGCCTACGACCTCGCCCGGGACACCACCGAGTCCGGCACCTACCCCATCGTGCTGGTGTCCTACGCTCTGGCCTGCGCGAATTACGATGACTCCGGCAAGGCCGAGCTCGTCCGGTCCTACTTCGAGTACATGCTCAGCGCCGAGGGACAGGACACCGCGGCCGAGAACGCGGGTTCCGCCCCGCTGTCCTACACACTGCGCAAGGACCTCGAACCCGCGGTGGCGGCGATCGGCTCCGGCTCCGGCAGCTGAGCGCCGCGAGGAGTCGCACACGTTCGGGTGGCCACCTCCGTAGGGTGACCACCCGAACGCCCGTGTGCGGGCGGCAAGCACAGGGAAGGGAAGGCAATTGCCCAGCACAGCGGAACAGCCCCGCGCCGGCCGGACACCCCGGCGGCCGGGGGACCGCATCTTCGCAGGAGCCTCCACCGGGGCGGGCGTCCTGATCCTCGTCGTCCTCGCCGGGGTGGCCGCGTTCCTGCTCGTGGAGGCGTGGCCCGCGCTCACCGCCCCCGCCGAGGAGATCCCCGGTGAGGGCGGGGTGGCCGTCTACGTGTGGCCACTGCTGTTCGGCACCGTGCTCTCCGCGGTGTTCGCGCTCGTGCTCGCCGCGCCGCTCGCGGTGGCGATCGCGCTGTTCGTGACCTACTACGCCCCACGTCGCATCGCGCAGGGGCTCGGCTATCTCATCGACCTGCTCGCCGCCGTACCCAGCATCATCTACGGCCTCTGGGGCTTCACCCAACTCGCACCGCTGACGGTGGAACCGACCCGGTGGCTGGCGGAGCACGTCGGGTTCATCCCGTTCTTCGCGGGCCCGGCCTCGGCGACCGGCCGCACGATGCTCGTGGCGATCCTCGTGCTCGCCGTGATGATCCTGCCGATCATCACCGCCGTCGTGCGGGAGGCCTTCCGCCAGACGCCGCGTCTGCACGAGGAGGCGTCGTTGGCGCTGGGCGCCACCCGGTGGGAAATGATCAAAATGGCGGTGCTGCCGTTCGGACGGTCCAGTGTGATCGGTGCCTCGATGCTCGGCCTGGGCCGCGCGCTCGGCGAGACGATGGCCGTGGCCATCGTGCTGTCCGTCTCGGGCGGCATCACGGTCAACCTGATCGGCACCGGTAACCCGTCGACGATCGCGGCGAACATCGCGCTCCAGTTCCCCGAATCCACCGGCATCGCCGTCAACACGCTGATCGCCTCCGGCCTGGTGCTGTTCGCCCTGACCCTGCTCGTGAACATGGCGGCCCGCGCGGTGATCGAGCGCCGCAAGGACTTCTCGGGAGCCAACTGATGCCCACCTCGACGCGAACCCCCGAGACCGGCGGGACCGATCTCCACGCCCCGCTGGCCGGCGTGCCGTTGACCCACGGCCAGCTCCCGAAGTACGCGCCGTGGGTGGTGCTGGCCCTCGCCACGGCCGCGGGCGTCGGCCTGTGGCTGGCGGGCTGGCACGTCGTGGCCGCCGCGGTGGTCGCCGCGCTCGGCCACACCGTCGTGCTCTACAGCTGGTCGCGCTCCGTCGAGGGCGCCCGCAAGGCCACCGACCGGCTGGTGACCGCGGTCGTGACCGGGGCCTTCCTGCTCGCGCTGGTCCCCCTGATCTCGGTCGTGGTCACGGTGTTGACCAACGGGCTCGCCCGGTTCGACGCCGAGTTCTTCACCTGGTCGATGCGCGGCGTGCTCGGCGAGGGCGGTGGCGTCCACCACGCCATCCTGGGCACGCTGATCATCACCGGGCTCGCCACGGCGATCTCGGTCCCGGTGGGGATGCTCACCGCCGTCTACCTCGTCGAGTACGCCCGCGGCAAGCTCGCCAAGGCGATCACCTTCTTCGTCGACGTCATGACCGGCATCCCGTCGATCGTGGCCGGGCTGTTCGCCTACGCGCTGTTCGCGCTGATCTTCGGCCCCGGGGTGCGGATGGGCATCATGGGCGCGGTCGCGCTCAGCGTGCTGATGATCCCCGTGGTCGTCCGGTCCACCGAGGAGATGCTCAAGCTCGTCCCCAACGACCTGCGGGAGGCCTCCTACGCGCTCGGCGTGCCGAAGTGGCGCACTATCCTGAAGGTCGTGCTCCCCACCGCCCTGGCGGGTATCGCCACGGGCGTCACGCTCGCCATCGCGCGCGTGATCGGGGAGACCGCCCCGCTGCTGATCACGGTGGGGATCACCTCCGGCGACAACTTCGACCCGTTCGACGGACGGATGGCCACCCTGTCGGTGTTCGCCTATTACGAGTACGTCAGCCCCGGGACGCCTCCCGGACCGTCGCTGGACCGGGCGTGGGCGGCCGCGCTGCTGCTGATCATCATCGTGATGGCGCTCAACCTCGTCGCCCGGCTGATCTCCCGACTGTTCGCACCGAAGACCCGCGGCTGACGCGGGAGACCTGGTAAGGAAGCACTGTGGCAAAGCGCATCGAGGTCAAGGATCTCGACATCTACTACGACAAGTTCCTCGCCGTGCAGGGCGTGTCGATGACCATCCAGCCACGGTCGGTCACCGCGCTCATCGGGCCCTCCGGCTGCGGCAAGTCGACGTTCCTGCGCACCCTCAACCGGATGCACGAACTCGTGCCGAGCGCGCGCGTGGAGGGTCAGGTCTTCATGGACGACCAGGACCTCTACGCCCCGGACGTGGACCCGGTGCGGGTGCGCACCCAGATCGGCATGGTCTTCCAGAAGGCCAACCCGTTCCCGACGATGTCCATCTACGACAACGTGGCCGCCGGGCTCAAGCTCAACAACAAGCGGGTCCGCCGTGCGGAGATGGACGAGATCGTCGAACGCTCGCTGCGGTCGGCGAACCTGTGGACCGAGGTCAAGGACCGGCTGAGCAAGCCCGGCTCGGGCCTGTCCGGGGGCCAGCAGCAGCGGCTGTGCATCGCCCGGGCGATCGCCGTGCAGCCGGACGTTCTGCTGATGGACGAGCCGTGCTCGGCACTGGACCCGATCTCCACCCAGGCCATCGAGGACCTGATGCTGGAGCTGAAGGAGAACTACACGATCGTGATCGTGACGCACAACATGCAGCAGGCGGCGCGGGTGAGCGACACGACCGGGTTCTTCAACCTCAAGGGCGTCGGCGAGCCGGGTGAGCTCGTGGAGATCGACGAGACCACCACGATCTTCTCCACCCCGCAGAACAAGGCCACCGAGGACTACATCTCCGGCCGGTTCGGCTGAGTCGTCCACCCTGCCGTTCCACGCCGCCGTTCCCGCCCGGGCCGGGCCGCCCTCCGGGGTGGCTCCGGCCGGGGCGGTCCCCGACCGGGGTGACGGGGTCAGCCGTCGAGGGCGTACTGCACGTCGGTCTCGACGGTGTCGAAACCCAGCGCGCGGTAGACGGCCACGGCGGGCGCGTTGTCCCCCTCGACGTAGAGGATCACCTGGTCCAGTCCGCGCCCGCGGAGATACCGCAGGCCGGCCAGCGTCAACGCCCTGCCGAGCCCGCCGCCCTGCGCGGCGGGATCCACGCCGACCACGTAGACCTCGCCGACCGGGCGTCCGCCGAACCGGTGCGGGTTCGGTGGGTGGATCTTCGTCCAGTGGAACCCGACCAGCTCGCCCTCCGTGTTCTCCGCGAGGAAGAACCCGTCCGGGTCGAACCAGTCCTCCCGCTCGGCGTCGGTCAGCTGCGCCACGTCGAAGGCCGCCTGCTCGGGGTGCCAGTGGAACGCGCGGGCGTTGACCTCCACCATCGCCCGTTCGTCCCGGCCCGGCACGAAGGTCCGTAGGCGCACGCCCGCGGGAAGCCGGGGCTCGGGCCACTCCTGACCTGCCGATTCGGCCCGCATCACCAGCAGCTCGCGCGCGCGGGTCATCGCGTGCCGCTGTGC
>NZ_KE387109.1:5735-10040 GCF_000430445.1 Saccharomonospora iraqiensis subsp. iraqiensis | reverse complement strand
CCTGGCTCCGGACACCGCGGCGCAGCCGCCCGGGGACACCGCGGCGCAGCCGCCCGGGGACACCGCGGCGCAGCCGCCGGGCGGAACCGTCAGTTGAAGCGCTCCCGCGAGGCCAGCTCACCCCAGTAGTCCCGCAGGTTCTCGAACGCCTCGGTGACCTCCTCGACGGAGTCCCGGCGCAGGGCGTCCAGGATCGCGTGCACCTCGTCGGCCGAGGTGTCGGTGGCCAGCACCGGGTCCTCGATCAGCTGCACCAGGCCGCCGTAGTCCAGCTCCACGGCCGAGTTCGGGTGGAAGTTGGCCAGCCAACGCCGGGTCTCGGCGAGGATGCGGGCGGGCCCCTCGTCGCCGAGGACCTCGGAGACCAGCTCCTCGGCCTCGGCGACGCGCTGCCGTGCCTCGCTCATCGCCACCCGCCAGGACACCTCCCGGCTCGGGTCCTCCGGCCCGGATCCGAGCACGATGCGCCGCTCGTCCGGGTCGACGAGGGTGAACCAGGGCAACGGCACCGTCCAGGTCGTGGACAGCACGTGCATCGTGGAAGCGCTCAGCTCCCGCAACGCCGCGCCGGCGTGCCCGCGCATCTCCTCCTCCGAGACGTCGCCCGCGTCCAACACCGCCGCGCGGAGCGCGGGATGCGCGTCGTCGAGGAAGCCCGTCAGGGCCGCCGCCGACCGGGCCCGCACCTCCAGCGGGCACACGAGCGGCTCGGTGCCCAGCTCGACCTCGTAGTCCCCGACCGGAACCTCGGCGGGGTCGAGGACGAGGATGTCGGTCAGCCCGGGCACCGGGCGACCGTCGGAGGTCTCGGCGGGCAGCACCCGGGTGGGGGTCGACAACTGCGACCGGAGCCAGAGCCACTGCTCACGGGCGATCGCGTCACCCGGTGTCATGTCGGCGGTCTCCACCGCCCGCGCGAACTGCGCGTCCGGCGGGTCACCGAACACCGAGATCGGTTCGTACACCCGGAGATAGGCCGCGAACGGACGAAGCACCCGTGAATCGTGACACGTCAGCCCCGGTGGACGGGCACCGGCTGGTCCGCGTCGCCGCCGACGGGATACTGTCAGCCGTCGCACACCGTGCCACGTCGCATGAGCACCCGTCGGCACGGTACGGTGTGTCGAGGAAAGTAAGTCGAGACGACGCGCGGGGCCGCCGTTTTCCCCCGGCCGCCCCGCCCCTGTGCAAGGGGGTCGAGCCATGGGGCGCGGCCGAGCTAAGGCCAAGCAGACGAAAGTGGCCCGGGAGCTCAAGTACAGCGTTCCCCCCACGGACTTCGATGCACTGCAACGTGAGTTGTCGAGCAACTCGTCGAACGACACTCACGAGGACGAGGACCGGTACGAGGACCCGTACGACGACGGGTACGACGACTACCGCCGCTGAACGGTCGTGAGCGCGAGGGTGGGCCCGGGCGCCCACAGCCCGGGCCCACCCTCGCGTCCCACGTCCCGTCCCCGGTCCCGCCACGGACCGGTGCCTGCGCCACGGACCGGTGAGTTCGTGTCCGCACACACCGGCACCGCCCGGTCACCGACCTCACCCGCATGACGCACACCGGAGACGCGGTACGCACACCGGAGACGCGGTCGGCGGCTACTCCCGGTCGATCCCGTCCGATCTGGTCCGCTTGATCTCCGAGCGACGCTTCTTCTCCGCCAGACGGCGCTCCCGGGCGCCCCGGGACGGCTTCGTCGGGCGACGCTTCCGCGGCGGCGGGGCCGCGGCCTCCCGCAGCACGTCCGCCAGCCGCCTGCGCGCGGCCTGCCGGTTCCGTCGCTGCGCGCGGTGTTCGCTCGCCGCGATCGTGAGCACCCCGTCGGTCAGCCGGTGGCCGAGCCGTGCCAGCAGGCGGTCCCGCAGGTCCTCCGGCACGACCGGCGACCGCGCCACGTCGAAGGACAGCTCCACGCGGGACTCCGTGGTGTTCACGCCCTGCCCACCGGGGCCGGACGAGCGGGAGAAGCGCTCGGACAACTCGGACTCCGGGATCAGCAGTCCGCCCGTCACCCGGATCCCGTCCGCCCCGGTCGCTCTCTCCCGTCCGGTCGCCACCGTCGTCACCGCCCTCGGTCCCGCGGTGCTCAGAACCGGGGATGGTCCCCGGTGAGCGACACCCGCGGCTCGTTGTCGTCCTCGGCACGGCGCACGTCGCCGAGCACCCAGGCGGGCACGTGGCGGGCGGTGAGCACGGCCAGCGCCCGGTCCACGTCCTCCGGGGAGACGACGGCGACCATGCCCACCCCCATGTTGAACGTGCGCTCCATCTCGGCGCGTTCCACCCGGCCGCGCCGGGCGATCACCGCGAACACCGGGTCGGGCGTCCACGTGTGCCGTTCGAGGTGGGCCACCAGCCCGGCAGGCACCACCCGCGCGAGATTCGCCTGCAGCCCGCCCCCGGTGATGTGCGCGAAGGTACGGACGTCGGTCTCGGCCGACAGCGCGAGGCAGTCCCTGGCATAGACGCGGGTGGGTTCGAGCAACTGCTCCCCGAGGGTACGGCCGAACTCCTCCACGTGCCCGTCCAGCGGCATCCGCGCGACGTCCAGCAGCACGTGCCGGGCGAGGGAGTAGCCGTTGGAGTGCAGGCCGGTCGACCCCATCCCGATGACGACGTCCCCCGGGCGCACCTGGTCGGGCCCCAGCACCTCGGACGCCTCGACCACGCCGATACCGGTCGCCGACAGGTCGTAGTCACCCTCGGCCATCATGCCGGGGTGCTCGGCGGTCTCACCCCCGAGCAGGGCGCACCCGGCCTGCACACACCCTTCGGCGATCCCGGAGACGATCGCCTCGACCTTCTCCGGCACCACCTTGCCGACCACGAGGTAGTCCTGCAGGAACAGCGGCTCCGCCCCGGTGACCACCAGGTCGTCCACCACCATCGCCACCAGGTCGATCCCCACGGTGTCGTGCTTGTCGAGCGCCTGCGCGACGGCGATCTTGGTGCCGACGCCGTCGGTCGACGAGGCGAGCAGCGGCTCCTGCCAGCGCCCGGCCTTCAGCGAGAACAGGCCGGCGAAGCCACCCACCCCGCCGACCACCTCCGGCCTTCCCGCGCGGGCGGCGTGCGGCTTGAGCAGCTCGACGGCCTGGTCACCGGCGTCGATGTCGACCCCGGCTGCGGCGTACGTGGCGCTCGTGGGCTCGGTCACGAGGCGAACTCCATCCTCACTTCGAAAACGGGCTAGGGGCGCCCGACGGCATCCTCGGCACCGTACTCCCCGGGCGCGGCGGCGGCCGATCCCGCGTCCCCCGCCGGGTCCGGCCCCTCGGCGGGGGTGTCGCCCCTGGTCACCGACCCGGTGCGGGCCGGCGCGGCGGTGTGGTCACCGCCGCCGAGGTTCTCCAGGAAGTGCTTGCCGATCAGTTCGTCCTCGGGCAGCGGGATGGGGTACTCGCCGTCGAAGCACGCCGCGCACAGCCGGGAGGACGGCTGTTCCGAGGCGGCGACGAGGCCGTCGAGGGAGACGTATCCGAGCGAGTCCGCGCTGATCGCACGCCGGATCCCGTCCTCGTCGGCCCCGTTCGCGACCAGCTCGGCCCGGGAGGCGAAGTCGATCCCGTAGAAGCACGGCCAGCGCACCGGGGGCGAGGCGATCCGTACGTGCACCTCCAGCGCTCCGGCCTCCCGCAGCATCCGCACCAGGGCGCGCTGGGTGTTCCCGCGCACGATCGAGTCGTCCACCACGACCAGCCGCTTGCCCCGGATCACCTCGCGCAGCGGGTTCAGTTTGAGCCGGATGCCGAGCTGCCGGATGGTCTGCGAGGGCTCGATGAAGGTGCGCCCCACGTAGCCGTTCTTGACCAGCCCGGACCCGTACGGGATGCCCGACGCGGTGGCGTAGCCGATGGCGGCGGGCGTGCCGGACTCGGGCACGGGGATCACCAGGTCGGCGTCGGCGGGGTGCTCCTCGGCCAGTCTGCGGCCGATGTCCACCCGGGTGGCGTGCACGCTGCGCCCGGCGATCGAGGTGTCCGGCCGGGCGAGGTAGACGTACTCGAACACGCACCCCTTCGGCTCCGGCACGGCGAACCGCTCCGACCGCAGACCGCCCGCGTCGATGGCGATCAGCTCGCCGGGTTCGACCTCCCGGACGAACGAGGCGCCCACGATGTCCAGGGCCGCGGTCTCGCTGGCCACGACCCACCCGCGCTCCAGCCTGCCGAGCACGAGCGGCCGCACACCGTGCGGGTCGCGGGCGGCGTAGAGGGTGTTCTCGTCGGAGAAGGTCAGGCAGAAGGCCCCGCGCACGGTCGGCAGCAGGTCGAGCGCGGCCGCCTCGACGCCCTTGTCCGCCG
>NZ_KE387109.1:2396-5635 GCF_000430445.1 Saccharomonospora iraqiensis subsp. iraqiensis | reverse complement strand
GACCGCACCGCGGCCGTGAGCGCGGTCCCGACCAGCGCGAGCACCGCGATGTGGACCACCGCCACCACGGGCCCCGGGGCGCCCAGGACGTCGAGCAGCGGCCGGGCGTTGGCGAGCACGATCAGACCACCCGCGGCGGTCCCGAGCAGCCGGGGCGGGATCCGGCGCACCAGCACGGCACCGATCGGGGCGGCCAACATGCCGCCCACCAGCAGGCCCAGCACCACGGCGAAGTTCATACCGTGCAGGGACAGCGCCGCGAGGAAGGCCAGGCTCGCCGCGACCGTCACCACGAACTCGGCCGCCTGCACCGAGCCGACGACCTTGCGGGGCTCCAACCGCCCGCTCGACAGCAGCGTCGTGGTGGCCACCGGACCCCACCCGCCGCCACCGGCGGCGTCGACGAACCCCGCGACCAGACCGAGCGGGGCGAGGAACCGGGCGCCGGGGCGCCGTTCGGTGATCAACCTGCCCAGCCGGAGGAACGCGAATCGCACCAGCACGTACAGCCCGAGCAGGGAGAGGATCACGGTGATCCAGCCCGTCGCGAGCCCGACCGGCAGCGCGACCAGCACCACCGCCCCGACCACCGCGCCCACGGCGCCCGGACCGGCGAGGATCCCGACCGTGCGCCAGTCGACGTTGGCCAGCCGCCAGTGCGACACGCCGGAGGCCAGTGACGTGCCGACCTGCGCGAAGTGCGCCGAGGCCGACGCGAGGGCGGGGGCGGTGCCGAGCGCGACCAACGCGGTGGTCGACGTCATGCCGTACCCCATGCCCAGCGTGCCGGAGACGAACTGGGCACCGAACCCGGCCAGCGCGACCAGCAGCAGCGTGGCCATACCGCGGGCCGCCGCTAGAGGATCGGGGCGGGCGTGTAGGCCGCGGCGTCCGGGAACCGGCGCACGATCCCGGCCACCCGGCCCGCCACGGCCTCCACCTGGTCGGCCGCGGTGCCGGTGAACGACAACCGGTCGTCGAGCAGCGCGTTCAGGTCGTCCACCCCCAGCGGGATGCGCTCGTCGGCGGCGAGGCGTTCGACGAGGTCGTTGTCGGCCTGCCCCCGTTCCCGCATGTCGAGCGCCACCGCCACGGCGTGCTCGCGGATCGCCTCGTGGGCGGTCTCCCGGCCGACACCCGCGCGCACCGCCGCCATCAGCACCTTGGTGGTCGCCAGGAACGGCAGGTAGCGGGCCAGCTCCCGGTCCACGACGGCGGGGAAGGCGCCGAACTCGTCCAGCACGGTCACGAACGTCTCCAGCAGGCCGTCCAGGGCGAAGAAGGCGTCCGGCAGCGCGACCCGGCGCACCACCGAGTCGGACACGTCCCCCTCGTTCCACTGGTCGCCCGCCAGTTCACCGACCATCGACAGGTGCCCCCGGAGCACCACGGCGAGCCCGTTCACCCGCTCGCACGAGCGCGTGTTCATCTTGTGCGGCATCGCGGACGACCCGACCTGCCCCGGGCGGAATCCCTCGGTCACCAGCTCGTGCCCGGCCATCAGCCGGATCGTGGTTGCCAGACTGGACGGTGCCGCGGCCACCTGCACGAGGGTGGAGACCACGTCGAAGTCGAGCGAACGGGGATACACCTGCCCGACGCTGGTCAGGACCTCGTCGAAGCCGAGATGGTCGGCCACCCGGCGCTCCAGTTCGGCCAGCCGCGAGGCGTCGCCGAGCAGGTCGAGCATGTCCTGCGCGGTGCCGACCGGTCCCTTGATCCCGCGCAGCGGGTAGCGGGCGATCAGCTCCTCCAGCCGCGTGAACGCCACCAGCAGTTCGTCGGCGGCCGTGGCGAACCGCTTGCCCAGCGTGGTGGCCTGCGCGGCCACGTTGTGCGAACGGCCCGCGAGCACGAGCCCCCCGTGCTCGGTGGCCAGGGCGGCCAGCCGGGACAGCACCGCCACCACCCGGTCCCGGACCAGCTCCAACGCGGCCCGCGCCTGCAGCTGTTCGACGTTCTCGGTGAGGTCCCGGGAGGTCATCCCCATGTGCACGTGCTCGTGCCCGGCCAGCGCGTTGAACTCCTCGATCCGCGCCTTCACGTCGTGCCTGCTCACCCGCTCGCGGGCGGCGATCGAGTCGAGGTCGACGGTGTCCCGGACCCGCCGGTAGTCCTCCAGCACGCCGTCGGGCACCGCGATGCCGAGGTCACGCTGGGCGGCGAGCACGGCGATCCACAGGTCACGTTCGAGGCGGACCTTGTGTTCGGGGGAGAACAACCGCACCAGCTCGGCCGAGGCGTAGCGGGCGGCGAGCACGTTCGGAATTCGGGGCTTGTCCGTCACGTGCTCAGGCTAGCCAGGGGCCGGTCCGCGTACGCCCCGCAGGGTGGGCACCGGCCGGGTCGGGCTCCCCCTGCCCCGGGCCCGTCCACACCGGAAGGACCGTCCGCACCGGTCACCCCGGGGCGTCGGAACCGCCCAGGACCTCGCGCAACACGCGGGCCGCGGCCGCGCGGGGGTCCGGGTCGACCTCGATCAGCGCGTTGACGACGGCGCCGTCCACCAGGGCGATGATGCGTTCGAGCCGGTCGGGGTCGACGTCGAACCCGGACCGCGTGAGGCTCTCGGTCAGCAACTCCCGCAGCTCCACCGCCAGCGTGCGCATCAGGGGTCGCAGGTGCGGTCGCCGTCCGGTACCGACCAGCCGTTCGTAGCGCAGCACCACGGCCTCGTGCTGGGGATCGGTCCCGAGCAGCTGGTCGAGCACCAGCTCGACCACGGTGTCCACGTTGCGCTGTTCGGTGCCGAGGCGGGCGAGCCGCTCGCGGCCCCTGGCCAGGTCGCGACGGCCGACGTGCTCGGTGGCGGCGTACACGAGGTCGTCGAGCGAGTCGAAGTAGTAGGTGGTCGAGGCCAACGGCAGTCCGGCCCGTTCGGCGACCGCGCGGTGGCGGATCGCGCCGAAACCGCCCTCCACCAGCAGCTCGGCGGCCGCGGCGACGAGAGCGGCGCGCCGACGCTCACCCTTCGGCGTACTCGCTGCGGAGGTCATGTCCGGTCAGTCTGCCACCCGGTACCGCGCGCGACGTCGCCTCGTCCGATCCGCTCGTTCCGTCGGGGCCGGTGTCCGGGCACCGCACGGCCGTTCACCGGGTCGCCGACTCCGCCACCGCCTCCGCGAGGGCGTCGAGGCGCGGACCGGCGCCCGGCCCCCGTTCCCCACCGTGGCCGGTGGGGGTGCGCAGGACGACCACGAGCGTCCCGTCCCCGGCACGGTGCTCGGCGACGTCGGTCC
>NZ_KE387109.1:0-2296 GCF_000430445.1 Saccharomonospora iraqiensis subsp. iraqiensis | reverse complement strand
CCGCGCCGCCGGACCAGTCGAGCGGCGGGTGCCGGTCGAGACTGCCGGTGGCGGCGGCGTGCAGCAGCCCGGCCAACGGCGTCCGCAGCAGCGGCAGCACCACCTGGGTCTCCGGGTCCCCGAACCGGCAGTTGAACTCGATCACCTGCGGACCGGCCGAGGTCAGCGCGAGCCCCGCGTAGAGCAGGCCCTGGAAGGGGGCGCCCCGGCGGTCCAGCTCGTCGACGACCGGCTGGACGACCGTGGCGACCACCTCGTCGACCAGCCCGGGGGGAGCCCAGGGCAGCGGGGCGTACGCGCCCATGCCCCCGGTGTTCGGACCGGTGTCGTCGTCGCCGACCCGCTTGAAGTCCTGCGCGGGCAGCAGCGGCACCACGGTGCGCCCGTCGACCAGGCAGAACAGCGACGCCTCGGGGCCGTCCAGGAACGACTCCAGCACCACGGGGTGCCCACCGTCGAGCAGCATCAGCGCGTGCTTGCGGGCGCGTTCGACGTCGGTGGTGACCACGACCCCCTTGCCCGCCGCGAGGCCGTCGTCCTTGACCACCCAGGTGGGTCCGAACCGCGCCAGGGCGGCATCCAGATGCGCCGGGTTGTCCACCACCTCGCTCCGGGCGGTCGGCACCCCCGCCGCGTTCATCACGTCCTTGGCGAACGCCTTGGACCCCTCGATCCGGGCGGCGGCCGCGCTCGGCCCGAAACAGGCGATCCCCTCCGCGCGCACGGCGTCGGCGGCGCCCGCGACGAGCGGCACCTCCGGGCCGATCACGACGAGGTCGGCCCGCCAGGACACGGCGAGTCCGGCGATCGCCGCGGGGTCGGTGAGGTCGACGCCGAGTGTCTCGGCGACCGCGGCCGTCCCCGGGTTGCCGGGGGCGCAAGCGAGGGCCGTCACCGCCGGATCGTGTGAGGCGGCGAGGGCGAGGGCATGCTCTCGGGCTCCGGAGCCGATTACCAGGACGCGCACGCGCACAGGGTAGGTCGCCCGGGTCGGACGCCGTTCACCGGCATGTCCCCTCCCGGCCCCCGACGGGTCGCCTCCGGGCCGCTGTCGGTGGACAGTGTGGGACGGGCCCACCACGCACCGTGGGCGGCCGGAACGGGAGAAGGGCGGCAGCATGCGACGACGTACGGGGACACGACGTACAGGGACACGGTGGCAGGCCGTACTGGCCGTGTGCGGGTTGGCGATGACGGGGATGATCGCCGGTCCGGCCACGGCGGGGCCGGACCCTTCGGCCGGGGAGCCGGGCCCGCCCGCGTTCGGCGCGGGTGACGACCTCCTGGTCATCGGACACCGCGGGGCGTCGGGCCACCGGCCCGAGCACACCCTGGCGTCCTACGAGCTGGCGGCCCGCCTGGGTGCCGACCACCTCGAACCGGACCTGGTGACCACCGCCGACGGCGTGCTCGTGGCGCGCCACGAACCGGAGATCGGCGGCACCACCGACGTGGCCGACCGGCCGGAGTTCGCCGACCGGAGAACGACGAAAACGGTCGACGGCACGCCGGTGACCGGCTTCTTCGCCGAGGACTTCACCCTCGCCGAGCTGAAGACGCTGCGTGCGACCGAGCGCATCCCGCACCTGCGCCCGCACAACACGATCCACGACGGGCGCTACCCGATCCCGACATTCCAGGAGATCCTCGACCTGGCGGACCGGCTGTCCCGGGAGCTCGGGCGGGAGATCGGCGTCTACCCGGAGACCAAGCACCCGACCTATTTCCGGGAGCAGGGGCTGGCGCTGGAACCCGCGCTGGTGCGGACACTGACCCGCAACGGGCTCAACCGGCCGAACGCGCCGGTGTTCGTGCAGTCGTTCGAGGTGGGCAACCTGCGTGCGCTCGACGACGAGCTCCGGGTCCCGCTGGTGCAGCTGATCGGCGGCTCGGGCGCGCCCTACGACCTCGTGGCCGCCGGGGACCCGCGCACCTACGACGACCTGGTGACCCCCGAGGGGCTGGCCGAGATCGCGGAGTACGCAGACGGGATCGGCCCGGCGAAGGGCCGTGTGGTGCCGGTCACCGAGGACGGCAGCCTGGGGCGCCCGACCCCGCTGGTCGCCGACGCCCACCGGGAGGGGCTGGTGGTCCACCCGTACACGTTCCGGGCGGAGAACACCTTCCTGCCGCCCGAGCTGCGGTCCTCCGACGACCCCGCGGCGCTCGGCGACGTCTTCGCCGAGTACGAGGCGTTCCTGGCGGCGGGGGTGGACGGCGTGTTCGCCGACCGGCCGGACCTCGCGGTGGAGGCCGCCCGCACGGCCCGGCGCTGACCGGTCACCGCTCGTCGCGC
>NZ_KE387108.1:38690-42744 GCF_000430445.1 Saccharomonospora iraqiensis subsp. iraqiensis | reverse complement strand
GTTCCTCCGCGCCGACGAGGCCGGCACCCCACCCGACCCAAACGGCGGGTGCTGGCCGAGGGCAGCCGCCCGACGGCGGTCACCCGCGCGTTCAGCGGGAGACCCGCGCGGGGCCTGGTCAACCGTTTCCTGCGCGAGCACACCGACCAGGCACCTGCCGCGTACCCGCAGCTGCACCGGCTCAGCAAACCGATCCGCGCCGCCGCGGGCCGCGCGGACGACCCGGAGGCGATGTCCCTCTGGGCGGGCCAGACCTATGCCCAGGCCCCGCACGGCCCCGCCGAACACATCGTCACCACCCTCTGGCACCAGGCCCGCGAAGCCGCCACGCGGACGGCCCACCGCCTCACCTGACAGCGGGGTGTGCCGTGAAGGGCACATTCCCTGCATCAAGCGCCGTGAGGGGCACATTCGCTGCGTCACATGCAGGAAATGTGCCCCTCACGGCAACACCCTCCGTGCTCAGCGGGTGAAGACGATCTTGCCGGCGGTGTTGCCCTCCAGCATGTCGGTGAAGCCGCGTTCGGCGTCGGAGAGGGGGAGTTCGGCGCCGATCTGCGGGCGGATGCCCGCGAGGTCGACGTAGGAGAGCAGGTCGGCCAGCTCGTCGCGGGTGCCCATCGTGGAGCCCGCCACCCGCAGTTGCAGGAAGAACACCCGCTGCAGGTCGGCGCTCGGGTCGGGGCCGCTGGTGGAGCCGGACACGACCACGATGCCGCCGGGCCGGAGCGACTTCAGCGAGTGCGCCCACGTGGCCTTGCCCACGGTCTCGAACACGGCGTCGACCCGTTCGGGCAGCCGCGCCCCGGGCTCGAACGTCCGGTGGGCACCCAGGCTCTCGGCCAGGGCACGCTTCTCCTCGGTGCGCCCGGTGACCCACACGCGGTAGCCCGCGGCCCGGCCGAGCTGCACCAGCGCGGTGGACACACCGCCGGAGGCACCCTGCACGAGCATGGTCTGTCCCGGCCGCAGGCCCGACTTGGTGAACAGCATCCGGTAGGCGGTCAGCCAGGCGGTGCCCATCGTGGCCGCCTCGGTGAACGACAGCCCCGCCGGCTTGGGCAGTACGTTGCGCTCGGGCACCACGACCGAGTCGGCGAACGTGCCCTGCAGCTTCTCGGTGAGCAGTGTCCGTTTCGGGTCGAGCGTGTCGTCCCCGCGCCAGGACGGGTCGTTCACCACCGAGTGCAGCACCACCTCGGTGCCGTCGTCGAGCACCCCGGCCCCGTCGCAGCCGAGGATCATGGGGAACTGTTCCGGCTTGATCCCCACCCCGCGCAGGGTCCAGACGTCGTGCATGTTCAGGCTGGCGGCCCGGACCGAGACCCGCACGAAGCCCTCGGGCACCTCCGGGTCGGGGCGCTCGCCCACCGTGAGCGAGGCGAGCGGGTCGTCGGCGTTCGGTTCTTTGGCGTAGACGGCGAACATGCGCTCAACCTACCTGGCGTAGGCTCGGTGTCGTGTTCGACGGAGTGGCCCGCTGGTGGAACGGGCTCGAACTGTGGTTGGCGCAACAATGGTTCCCGGTGCAGTTCGTGCTGGTGACCGCCGTTCTCCTGCCGCTGTGCGTGGCGCTGGCCCGGGCGCTGCACCGCGTCGTCGACGCCGTCCTCGACGGGGCGGTCCGGATCGTGGGCCGGGGCCGCGGGGTGCGGCGGCCGGGGGAGGGGGACCGCGGTGCTGTCCCGTAGGCGCATCAGCGCCGCGCTGATCGCCCTGCTGCTCGTCGTTCTGGGCGCCTGGCTGGTGCGGGAGGTCCTCGGGGTTGGCGAGTCCGACCCCCGCCCGGGTAGCCTGCCGGGCGCGGTTTCGCACACGCCGACCGTGCCGGTGTCCGTGACGGTGTCGGGCGCTCACCCCGGGTGGCGGCCGGGGTGCGTGGCCGGTGAACCGTGGCGGGTGACCCGGCCGGTCCTCGGTACAAGGGAGATGCTGTTGCCACATTCGCCATCCGGCTTCTGCGCGCGTGACGACCGGTACGACCCCTTCGTCGCGGCGGACACCTGATGACGACGGTGATGCCGCTGCCCGATTCGCGGACGGTCGTCGACGAGGCACGGGCCCGCGGGGCCTACCCACACGTCATCGACGGCGCGCCGCACGGGGACCGCACGGGCATGCTCGACGCGATCGCCGAGGCCCTGTCCTTCCCCGCCCACTACGGGCGTTCGCTCGACACCTTCTACGACGGGCTCACCGACCTGTCCTGGCTGCCGTCCGGGGAGCACGTCCTGATCTGGACCGCGGCCGAGCGGCTGAAACGGGCCGACCCGAAGTCCTACCTGGCGGTGCACGGGGTGCTCTCCGACGCGCAACGCGCGTTGACCCCGCGGGGTGGGCGCCGGGAGGGCCGCATCCTGACCGTGGTGCTGGCCGACTGACGCGATCGCAGGGCGCCCGTCCCGCGGGGGCGGGCGCCGCTCACCCGTCCGCGCCCCCGGGGACCCACGCCGGGGTGCGCTTCTCCGCGAACGCGGCGATGCCCTCCTGCCCCTCGGCGGAGGCGAAGAACCGCGCGGACAGGCCCTGCATGGCCTCGAACCTCTCCGGCATGGTGCGCCCGGTCTCGCCCTGGAGGAGTTCCTTCGTGGCGGCCAGCGCCGTCGGCGCGCCCCGTACCAGCGAGTCGACGTAGCGCCGCACGGTGGCGTCCAGCTCGTCGGCGGGCACGGCGGCGTTGAGCAGGCCGATGTCGGCGGCCCGGCGTGCGTCGAACGTGTCCCCGGTCAGCAGCAGTTCGTGCGCCGCGCGCGCGTCGAGTCGGGGCAGCACCGGCACCGAGATCACGGCGGGGACGACCCCGATGCGGACCTCGGTGAAGGCGAACGTGGCGGTCTCGACCGCGACGGCGATGTCCGCGGCGGCGACCAGGCCGATCCCACCCGCCCGCGCGGGCCCGGCGAGCCGGGCCACCACCGGTTTCGGGCCGGTCCAGAGGCGCTGCAGAAGGTCCGGGAAGTCGTTGACCCCCTGTTGCCCCTCCCCGGCCCCTTTCGCCTCCTTGAGGTCCATGCCGGCGCAGAACACCGGACCGGTGTGGTCGAGCACGATCACCCGGACCGCCTCGTCGTCGACGGCCCGCGCCAGCCCGTCGCTCAGCTCGCCGCGCAGCTGCGCGGACAGGGCGTTGCGGTTGTGCGGGGAGTCCAGGGTGAGCGTCGCGACACCGTCGGCGACGGCGTAGTGCACCAGTTCGTCAGCCATGCGTCACACTGTGGCACAGGGCTCACCCGCACGGTCCGCGGCGGCTCGGGCGGACAACTGCTGGACGCGTTGATGGGACAGGCCGAGTATCTCGGCGATTTCCCGCAGACTCAGTCCCGCGTCGTGCAACCGGGTGATCGCGATCGTCCGTGCTTCGTCCCGCTTCCGGACCGCGTCCCTGGCGTTGCGCTCCCGTTCCCGCAACGTCGTGATCAATCCACTGAAGTCGTGCCCTGCATGCTCGTAATGCCACTTGATATCGAACTCGTACGGGTCCACCTCCCGCAGTGTGGCGATGAGGTCCCGTACCTCGGTCTCCAGATCCGTGATGCGTTCCACGTCGGTGGCGCCGGCAGGAAGGTCCCGGACCACGGCGACCCACAAACCGTCCTCGCGCGTGACGGTGACGTGGTAGGTGGGAGCACTCTCGCTCATTGCTCCTCCAACCAGCGCTCACCGAACAGGTGGGCGAGTGAGTCCTCGATGCTCCGCATCACTGTCCAGGACAGTTCCCTGGCATGCCCGGTGAGTGCGAATCGTGCCACTTCGTCCCCGTGTTCGTCACGTACCACGTATAGCAGGTGAGAACCCTTGCCTCGGGCGTTGACCTGCTCGACGACGTAGCCGAGTTTCCGCGCCCTCCGTCTGGTGATGGCGAGCAGCTTCGCCGGCTTCAGTCGCTTCGTCACCACGATGCTAAGCCTACAAGGTTAGACAGGCAAGCGTCTAATCGACTGGACGGGACGGGGGGCGTTGTCACGCGGGGCGGGCGATGCCGGGGGGCGCGGGGCGGGCCGCGGTCGTGTAGCGGCGCAGGACGAGGTTCGCGAGGTGCGGGTCCGGGCCGAGC
>NZ_KE387108.1:34245-38590 GCF_000430445.1 Saccharomonospora iraqiensis subsp. iraqiensis | reverse complement strand
TGGCGGCGGCCCGGAGATCGGCCGCCGGGCGTGGCAGCGTCCTGGCGGTTCAGCCGCGCTCCACGACCCGGATGGTCAACCCGGCGCGGGACAGGCGGGTGAGCAGGGCGTCACCCATCGCCGCCGCCGTGGTCACCTGACCGCTGGTCTCGGGCAGGTCGTCGAAGGCCAGACTCAGCGCCGACTCGGCGAGCATCTTCGACGTCTCGTCGTATCCCGGGTCCCCGCCCGCGAACTCGGTGACCACCCGTTCGCCGCCGCCCTCGCCGACGAAGCGCACGTGGAACCACGACTTCAGCCGCCGCTGCTCGCTCGGGCCCGCACCGGGCTTGCGCACATTCGCCAGCGCCCGGCGCGCGGGCGGGATGCGGGAGGCGAGACCGAGCACCCCGAGACCGAGCGCGCCCAGCAGCACGGTGGGCAGGCGCTTGACCGCCGCGTAGTGCCGGTAGGTGAACTCGGGTCCGTACCGCGGCAGGGCCGCCGCCGAGCGGCCGACGATCTGCGGGTCGAGTGTCGGGATCGGGACCAGCCACCGGCCCGTCCCGGCGTCCCGCCGCGGTGGTCCGGAGGGCAGGTGGATCCGCCGGTTCCCGGGACGCGCCTCGACACGGCGCCGTTCCCGCGCCGTGCGGGCCATCTCCTTCGCCCGGGAGAACACCGTCAGTGCCGAGGAGTAGGTGCCCCCGGAGAATTCGGCCTTCGCCCGCACCTGGCCCTGCACGGTCAGTGGGGTGTCCTCCGGCAGGTGCCCGACCGTGAAGTACACGCCCAGGTCGTAGGGGATCGAGTCGAACCCGCAGGCGTGCACCAGCCGGGCGCCGGTACGCCGCGCGGTGGCGTGGTGCGCCAGGTACATGCGGTCGACGAACTCCGGCTCCCCGGTGAGGTCGACGTAGTCGGTCCCCTCGGCCGCACACGCCGCGACCAGCGGCTCCCCGTGGTGCAGGTACGGGCCGACGGTGGTGATCACCACCCGGGTCGCGGCGGCGACCGCGCGCAGCGAGCCCTCGTCGGTGGCGTCCGCGTGCAGCAGCGGGAGGTCGGCGCAGGACGGGTCGATCGCGGCGAGCCGGTCCCGCAGCCGTTCGAGCTTGTCCCGGTTGCGTCCGGCCAGTGCCCACCGGCACCCCTCGGGGGCGTGCCGGGCGAGGTACTCCGCGGTCAGTCCCCCGGTGAAGCCGGTACCTCCGAACAGGACGAGGTCGTGTTCGCGGGCTCGTTCGGCCATGGCTTGCCTCCCTGGACGGTGCGTGTCCGAGGTGTAACACACCGGCGGCCGGTGCGGCCGCGCGAGGTGACGTGGCTCAACCGGTGGACACGATCACCAGCCCGCCGAGGTAGATCCCCAGCACCGCGAATCCCTCGAATCCGATGCCCTCCCGCTGCCGCCGGACCAGCCCCGCGGCGATCACGCCGATCAGCAGCATCGTCCACGCCAGCACGAACAGGTCCGTCGACGTGATCGCGTGGTAGATCGAGCCCTGCCGGTAGGCGACGTCGGCGCCGGCGATGAACAGCAGGTCGAACGTGTTCCCGCCGACGATGCCGGCCACCGCGAGGGTGAGCGCCCCCGCCCGCACCGCCGCCACGGTGGTGACCAGTTCCGGCAGCGAGGTCGCCACGCTGGTCAGGAACGTGCCGACCGTGGTGCCGGTCAGCGCGCTCTGTTCGGCGATCGACACCCCGGCGCGCCCGATGCCGAACCCGGCGAGCAACACCGCCGCGGTCAGCACGACGAACCCGCCCCACAGCCGTCGGGTCGGCTCGGTGCCGTCGTCGGATCCCGGGACGTCGGTGCGGGTGGCGGTGGTCCTCGTCGGCTTCCACATCGGTTCCTGGCCGACCTTGCGGCTGAGGACGAGCCCGTACCCGTAGCTGAGCAGCAGCAGTGCCGTGGCCGGATGCACCCCGGCGACGGTGACGGGCGGCGAGGTCGCGCCGAGCAGCACCAGCGACAGCATCACCACCATCAGCAGACTGCTGAAGATGTTGGTCAGGGACGCGGCGGCGTGTTCCAGATTGATCCGGCGGTAGGCCAGGTCGGCGACGACGATGAACGCGGTCTGCGCCGCGATCCCGCCCGCGGAGTTGCTCACCGCGAGGCTGGGCTCGCCGGAGAGCGCGGCGACGATGCTGACCACCAGGCCCGCCAGGGAGGTCGCTCCGGCGAGCAGCACCATCCCGGCGATCGCCTCACCCAGTCCGGTGCGATCGGCCAGTCGGTCGACGACGCGGGCGAGCCGCACTCCCGCGAACCCGATCACTGTGGCCGAGACCACGAAGACCGGAATCGCGACGGGCAGCCCCCAGACGGCATTCATCCAGCTCACAGTGGGCGCCGTATACCCCGCACCGCCCGGATTGAAAACCCGGGCGCCGGGGTACCTGCCCGATCATGACGGAGAACCACGACCTGGCCCCCGAGGCGGATCTCGAGGAGCAGCAGCAGCCCGTGTTCGGTGAGGACGCCCCGGCCCCGGTCGGCGCGCCCCTGGACGCCGACCCCGCGGACGTGGCCGAGCAGGCCGCGCCGGTGCCGGTCGACGAGGACGACGAGCGTCCGAGCGGCTGAGCCCCGCACCGGGTGTGAGTTCTCCGGCACCGGGGTACACGCACCGCACTGACCCGGTTCCACGGACACGGTCCGACCGACGCGGTTCACGAGCACGGAGGTGACCAATGGCCGACACGTCCCGCCTGCCCACTCCTGTCGCCGAGGTGTGGGAATGGCAGCGGCACGGTAACTGCCGCAATCTCGACAGCTCCGTGTTCTTCCATCCTGATGGAGAACGCGGATTCGCGCGCGCCGACAGGGTGGCCCGCGCCAAGGAGATCTGCCGGACGTGCCCGGTGATCGTCCAATGTCGACACCATGCCCTGACGGTGCAGGAGCCGTTCGGGGTGTGGGGCGGCCTCGACGAGACCGAGCGCCGCGAGGCCATCGCGCGGCGCAAGAAGCTGCAGCCGACGGGCTGATCCCGACCGGGGCGGGGGCACGGCACGCGGCCTTCGCCCGCACCCCACGGCCCGTCCGGGACGGGTCGTGGGGACCGAGGCCGCATCGTCGAAGGGAGTGCCCGTGCGGTTCGGGTACACACTGCTCACCGAACAGGCCGGACCCGGTCCGCTCGTCGGCCATGCCGCCGGCGCCGAGCGCGCGGGTTTCGATTTCGCGGTGATGAGCGACCACCATTCGCCCTGGTTGGACAGTCAGGGACACGCCCCGTACGCGTGGAGCGTGCTGGGGGCCGTCACCCAGGCCACCGAGCGCCTGGAGCTGATGACGTACGTGACGTGCCCGACGATGCGGTACCACCCGGCCGTCGTCGCGCAGAAGGCCGCGACGATCCAGGAACTGTCCGGCGGCCGGTTCCTCCTCGGACTCGGTGCGGGGGAGAATCTCAACGAGCACGTGGTCGGGCGCGGCTGGCCGCCGGTGAACGTGCGGCACGAGATGCTGTCCGAGGCGCTGGAGATCATCGGTGACCTCTTCGACGGCGGATACACCAACTTCGCCGGACACCACTTCCGGGTGGACTCGGCGAAGCTCTGGGACCTACCCGAGTGGCGGGTCCCGATCGGCGTCGCGGTCTCCGGTGCCCAGTCGGTGCGGCGGTTCGCGCCGGTCTCCGACGCGATGATCGCGGTGGATCCCGAGGCGGAACTCTGCCGGGGATGGGATGCGGCCCGGTCCGCCCTGCGGCAGGAGACCTCCCGCAAGATCGGGCAGATCCCGGTGTCCTGGGACGCCGACGAGCAGGCCGCGGTGCGCCGGGCGCGCGAACAGTTCCGCTGGTTCGCGGGCGGCTGGAAGGTCAACGCGGAGCTGCCCGGTACGGCCGCGTTCGATGCGGCGACCCGGTTCGTGACCGAGGAGGACGTGGCCGCGGCGATCCCGTGCGGGGCGAGCACCGAGCGGGTCGTGCGTTCCGCACGGGCGTTCCTCGACGCGGGTTTCACCGACCTCGCCCTGGTGCAGGTGGGCGGAGACCGGCAGGAACCGTTCCTGGAGGCCGCCGAGCGGGAGATCCTGCCCGCGCTGCGGGAGGCGGCCGGGCGGAGCTGACCCGGTGGGTGCCGACGGTCGAGGCGGTCACAGCTCACCGACGCCGACCCACCCGCGCAGTCGGCGCAGCGCGCGGTGCTGGAGCGTGCGCACGTTCGCGGGGGACAGGCCGAGGGCCCGGGCGGTCTCGCCTGCCGACAGGCCCACCACGACACGCAGGACGAGTATCTCGCGTTGCACGGCGGGCAGCCGGTCGAGCAGGTCGTCGAGCCGACGGCCGCGCTCGGCCTCCAGCGCCCGGCGTTCGGGCCCGGCGCCGGTGTTGGCGCGTTCGGG
>NZ_KE387108.1:31219-34145 GCF_000430445.1 Saccharomonospora iraqiensis subsp. iraqiensis | reverse complement strand
GGCACCGAGGTGGCCGGGGCACTGGCCACCCGGCTCGGGCTGGCCGAACCGCCGTTGCCGTGGCACACCGACCGGACACCGGTCGCCGGGATCGTCGGGGCGCTGGGGGAGGCCGCGGGCGCGGTCTCCGGGGTGGCCCGGTCGATCGTGCAGCTCGCCGGGACCGACCTCGGCGAACTGCACGAAGAAGGGCCCGCGGGCAGCGGCGGGTCGTCCACCATGCCGCACAAGCGCAACCCCGTGGCGGCGGTGTCCGCGCTCGGCTGCGCCAAGCAGGCCCCGGGGCTCGTCGCCGACCTGCTCGCGGCCATGGAGCAGGAGCACCAGCGCGCGGCGGGTGCCTGGCACGCCGAGTGGCGGCCGTTCACCCAGCTGCTGCGGGTGACCGGGGCGGCGGCGCACTGGGTGCGCGTCAGCCTCGACCGGGTGCGGGTGGACGCCGGAGGGATGCGGGCCAACCTCGACCGCAGCGGCGGTCTGCTGCTGGCCGAGCGGGTCACCACCGAGCTGGCGGGTGCGGTCGGCCGACTGGCCGCGCACGACGCGGTGACCGCCTGCTGCGAGCGGGCCCGGGACGAGGATCTGCCACTGGCGCGGGTGTTGGCACAGGACCCGCTGGTGGGCGCGCACCTGTCGACCTCGGCGATCGAGCGGCTGCTCGACCCGGCCGGGTACGTGGGAAGCGCGGAGGAGTTCGTGCGCCGCGCCCTGGACGCACACGCCGGGGCCGCGGGCGCACCCGACACGACGGACGAAAGGTAGCGGGCACGGTGCGGGTGCATCACGTGGAGGACGGGCCGTCCGACGGCGAGGTCGTGGTGCTGTCCGGTTCGATCGGCAGCGACCTGCGCATGTGGGAGCCGCAGGTCGGCCCCCTGACCGAGGCGGGATACCGGGTGGTGCGGTACGACCACCGCGGGCACGGGCGGACCCCGGTACCGGACGGGCCGTGTTCGCTGGCCGACCTCGGCGGCGACGTCGTGGAACTGCTGGACGGACTGGGCGTCGAGCGCGCCCACGTGGTCGGGGTGTCCCTCGGCGGGATGACGGGCCTGTGGCTGGGTGCCCACCGGCCGGAGCGGATCCGGGGCCTGGTGGTGTGCTGCACCTCGGCCAAGCTGGGTACCCCGGAGTCGTGGGCGGCGCGGGCGCACACGGCCCGCACCGAGGGCATGACCGCCATCGCGGACGCGAGCATCGGCCGTTGGTTCACCGACGCGTGGTCGCGGGCGAACCCGGAGAGTGCCCGCTTCTACCACGGGATGACGGCCTCGGTGCCCGCCGAGGGGTACGCGGCCTGCTGCGCGGCCATCGGCGGGATGGACCTCCGCGACGACCTGCCCGCGATCACCGCGCCGACGCTCGTCGCCGCGGGCGCCGACGATCCGGCCACGCCGCCCGACGAGCACGGCAGGCCGCTCGCCGCGGCGATCCCGGGTGCGCGCTTCGAGCTGGTGGAGGGCGCGGCGCACCTCGGCCCGGTCGAACGGCCCGAGTTGTTCACCCACCTGATCCTGGACCACCTGCGCCGCACCGCCGACGCGACCGAGGAGTGACACCACCCGATGAGCGACGGAACCACACCCGACCCGACCCCGGAGCCGGAGGCGGCGGGCGAGCGGTACCAGGCGGGCATGCGGGTGCGCCGCGAGGTGCTCGGCGACGACCACGTCGACCGCGCCGTCGCGGGCACCACGGAGTTCACCCGCCCGTTCCAGGAGTACATCACCCACGCCGCCTGGGGCTCGGTGTGGACACGGGAGGGGCTGGACCGCCGCACCCGCAGCTGTCTCACCCTGGCCGTGCTCACCGCGCTGCGCAGCCACGGCGAGATCGCCATGCACGTCCGCGCGGCGATCGGCAACGGGCTCACCCCCGCCGAGATCTCCGAGATCCTGCTGCACACCGGGGTCTACGCCGGCGTCCCGGCGGCCAACGAGGCGTTCGCCATCGCGCAGCGCACACTCTCCGAGATGGGGGAGATCTGAACCGATAGGTTGGACTGCCATGGACGAAGGCAGCGCACGGGGCACCCACCACGTGCAGTCACTGGAACGCGGGCTGGCGGTCATCAAGGCGTTCCACGCCGGGTCGCCGGAGCTCACGCTCAGCGACGTCGCCAAGGCGACCGGGCTGACCCGTGCGGCCGCGCGCCGGTTCCTGCTCACGTTGGCCGACCTCGGGTACGTGCGCACCGACGGCAAGTACTTCGCGCTGACCGCGCGGGTGCTGGAACTCGGGTACGCCTTCCTGTCCAGCATGTCGCTGCCGCAGGTGGTGCAGCCGCACCTGGAAAAGCTCTCGGCCGAGGTGCACGAGTCGAGCTCGGTCTCGGTCCTGGACGGCACCGACATCGTCTACGTCGCCCGCGTGGCGGTGTCGCGGATCATGGCGGTCAGCATCAACGTGGGCACCCGGTTCCCCGCGCACGCGACGTCGATGGGGCACGTGCTGCTGGCCGGGCTGTCCGCGCACGACCTGGCGGAGTACCTGCGGCAGGCAAGGTTCGACGCGCTGACCCCCCGCACCATCACCTCGGCCGACGCGCTGCGGGACGAACTGGAACGGGTCCGCACCCAGGGGTGGGCTCTGGTGGACCAGGAGCTGGAGGAGGGGCTGCGGTCGGTGGCCGCCCCGGTCCACAACCGCGAGGGGGAGGTGGTGGCGGCGGTGAACCTGTCCACCCACGCCAGTCGCACCACGGCCGAGTCGGTGCGCCGGGAGCTGCTGCCCCCGCTGCTGGCCACGGCCGGGGAGATCGAGGCCGACCTGGCGATGACGCCGTCGGTCCGGGTGTCCTGAGCCGGTCCGTCGGATGAGCACCGCGGGACTGCTGCTGGCCGCCGGGGCGGGACGCCGGTTCGGCGGTCCGAAGGCGCTCGCGGAGGTGCGCGGCGAGCCGCTCGTCACCCGCGCCGTGCGGGCG
>NZ_KE387108.1:29098-31119 GCF_000430445.1 Saccharomonospora iraqiensis subsp. iraqiensis | reverse complement strand
CGTCGCCGATGGCCCGGATCGCCGGCCGCGGGGCGGCCGGGGTGGACCCGGACGTGTTCGGCATCGGCCCGGTGCGCGCCGCCGAGATCGCGCTTCAGCGCGCGGGGATCGGCTGGGGGGATCTGACCGCGGTGGAGCTGAACGAGGCGTTCGCCGCGCAGTCGCTGGCCTGCTTCGCCGACTGGCCCGAGCTGGACCCGGAGATCGTCAACGTGAACGGCGGGGCCATCGCCATCGGCCACCCGCTCGGCGCCTCCGGCGGGCGGGTGCTCGGCACGCTCGCCCACGAGCTGCGTAGGCGGGGCGGCGGTTGGGGGCTGGCCGCCATCTGCATCGGTGTCGGCCAGGGCCTGGCCGTGGTGCTCGAGGCGTGAGCGGGCGCGTCCCACCGGGTACGCGGCCCCTCGCGCCGCGGTGTCGAACGAGGAGGAGAGCATGACCACGTCAGCGGAGTCGTCGGCCGGGTCGGGCCTGGTGCTGCCGCGGTACCGCCGGGACCCGGAGGGCACCCACCCACCGATGGATTCCCCGGGGTACAAGTCCACCCGGCTGCGGCACCCGAAGCAGCCGCTGGTGCTGCTGCCGCAGAAGCTCACCGAGGTCACCGGCCCGTTGCTCGGGCCGGGACGCCTGGGCGAGCTGGACAACGACCTGACCCGCCAGCACCCGGAGGAGCCGCAGGGGCAGCGGATCCTCGTGCACGGCAGGCTGCTCGACGGCGACGGCCGTCCGGTGCCGAACTCGCTGATCGAGGTGTGGCAGGCCAACGCGGGCGGCCGGTACAAGCACGTGTGGGACAACTGGCCCTGCCCGGTGGACCCGAACTTCGACGGCGTCGGCCGCACCGTGACCGACAGCGAGGGGCGCTACGAGTTCGTCACCATCAAGCCGGGCGCCTACCCGTGGAAGAACCACGACAACGCCTGGCGGCCCGCGCACATCCACTTCTCGGTGTTCGGCACGGCGTTCCCGCAGCGGCTGGTCACCCAGATGTACTTCCCGGACGACCCGCTGTTCTTCCAGGACCCGATCTTCAACTCGATCCCGGACGAGAAGGCACGGCAGCGGCTCATCTCCCGGTTCGACCTGAGCCGCACCGTCCCGGAATGGGCCCTGGCCTTCGAGTTCGACATCGTGCTGAGGGGCCGCGAGGCCACGCCTTTCGAGGACGAGGAGGAGGACGAGTGAGCGAGACTGGGTGTGCGTCCGCTCGCTCGTCCGACCGGGTGCGGGTGTCCCGCACGACACAGGAGGAGGACGAGTGAGCGAGGCTGTTGTGGCCGGGCCGCTGGGCTCGACGCCGTCGCAGACGGTCGGGCCGTACCTGTCGATCGGACTGCCGTGGGCCGACGGCCCGTACGTGGTCGACGCGGACGACGAGGGCGCGGTGTGGATCCGCGGTGTGGTCACCGACGGTGCGGGCGCGCCGGTGCCGGACGGGCTGGTCGAGACGTGGCAGGCCGACCGGAACGGCCGGTTCGACCATCCGGACGACCCGCGCGGCCCGCAGCCGGGTTTCCGTGGGTTCGGGCGGTGCCCCACCGACGACGACGGCGCGTACGCCATCCGGACCGTGGTGCCGGGGGCGGTGCCCGGCGAGGCGCCGCACATCGACGTGTCGGTGTTCGCCCGCGGGATGCTGCACCGGCTGGTGACCCGGATCTACTTTCCCGAACAGATCGAGGCCAACGCCGGCGATCCGGTGCTGTCCTCGGTGCCCGCCGACCGCAGGCGGACCCTGATCGCCGAGCCGACGGAGGACGGCTACCGCTTCGACGTGCGGCTGCAGGGTGAGGGCGAGACGGTCTTCTTCGATGTCTGAGCGGCGGGGCGGCTGATGTCGGAGCTGTTCGATCCGGTGTTCGCGGCCGGGCCCGTGGCCGGGGAGACCTCGGACCGGGCGTGGCTGCGCGGGATGCTTGAGTTCGAGTCCGCCCTCGCCGCCGCCCAGGCCGACGTGGGCCTCGTGGATCGCGCGCACGCGGACGTGGTCGCCGGGGCGGCGGAGCCCGCCGACTACG
>NZ_KE387108.1:24707-28998 GCF_000430445.1 Saccharomonospora iraqiensis subsp. iraqiensis | reverse complement strand
GCGTCGCCCCGGCGGCCGCGGCCGCCGCGGCGCTGCTGATCCTCATCGCCGTCCTCCGCCGAGCCCGCTGCCGCCGCTGACCCACTCCCACCCCACCCCACTCGCGAGTCGCCGCTACATGCCCGCGAGTTGCCGCTACATGCCCGCGAGTTGCCACCCCATGCCCGCGAGTCGCCCTTGCATGCCCGTGAGCTGACGCTTCCGGCACCGCCTCGACGGGTGCATGCGACGCGCCGGCCGGAACGGAACACACGGCTGCGTGCGGACGTGGTGGCGCGGGGTGTCGACGCGGTGTCCCGTGCCGTCGACCCGGTGCCCTGGAGCGTCGACTCGGCCTGGTGAGGCGTCGACTCGGCGTCCTGAAGTGTCGACTCGGCGTTGTGAGGGGTCGACTCGGTGCCTTGGAGTGTCGACTCGTGGGGAGGGACCCGGCCGGCGGTCGCGGTGGGTGACCGCCGGCCCCCTGGTTCTGCGCGCGTAATGTTCGCGCGCTTCTGCGAATTCTCCGCCACCCGGCCTCGCCGTGGGCGAACCCGCAGGTCGTGGCGACGATACGCACTCGATCAGTCACCCGGAGGAATGGTTCCCGGACTGTCGAGGATTGACGATCTCAGCCTCTGCGCACTCTGTAGCCATACGGGCGCGGGGCGTACCGGACACGCAGAACAGCGCACCGTTGTGAGCAGAATCCAGAACCCCAAGGAGAAACATCACCATGCGAGTTCGCAGAGCCGCTGTCGTCGTCGCTCTGGCCGCCGGCACCGCTGTCGCCGTCGCCGGAACCACCAACGCCTCCCCGGAGAACAACGACTGCAGCGACACCGGTCGCTACATCCAGGCCGACTCCTGGGCCGACGCCGAGTGCGAGTTCGACTTCGCCCGCGAGCAGTGGGAGCAGGCCAAGGACGAGGCCGAGGACGAGCGGGACAAGCACGAGGACAAGCACGAGGACGGGGACAAGGGCAAGGACGAGGACAAGCACCACGACAAGGACAAGCACCACGACAAGGACTGGGACCACGACAAGGACTGGGACCACGACAAGGACTGGGACAAGGACAAGCACCACGACAAGGACTGGGACAAGGACAAGAAGCACCACGACAAGGACAAGCACAAGGTCGAGAAGCACTACCACAAGCATTTCCACAAGCACCACGACAAGGACAACGACAAGAAGCACCACCACAAGCACGACAAGAAGCACCACCACAAGAAGCAGGTGCACAAGAAGCCGCACGGTGGCGTGGAGACCGGTGACGGCTCCTTCGCGACGGTCGTGCGCTGAAGCACCCAGTGATGCGTAACCACACGCGCCGCCATCCCCGCCACGCCGGCTCCGGCCGGCTGGTGGGGATGGCGGTTTTCGTCCTCCTGCTGGCACTGACCGGATGCACCGGTCCGAACGCGACCGTCGGTACTCCGACCTTCGAGCACACGGTCCCGACCGAGAGCGGCGTCCAGAAGCCGGTCATGCCCGCGTCGGACCCGGTCCGACTGCGGATTCCCGCGATCGGCGTCGATACCGACGAGTTCGTCGACCTCGGCCTCGATGACGACAACCGGATGGAGGTTCCGGAAGGCGCCCACGAGGTCGGCTGGTACAACCAGTCACCGACCCCGGGCGAGCTGGGGCCGTCCGTGCTCGCCGCGCACGTCGACTGGAACAACGAAAAGGGCGTGTTCTACAAGCTGCGCACGCTCAACGACGGCGACGAGGTGATCGTCGACCGGGCCGACGGCAGCAGCATCCTGTTCGAGATTCACTCCGTCGAGCGCTACACCAAGGACCAGTTCCCGACGGACAAGGTCTACGGCGACACCCACCACCCGGAGTTGCGGTTGATCACCTGCGGCGGCGTGTTCGACCGTTCCGCGCAGAGCTACGAGGACAACGACGTCGCCTACGCCCGCATGGTGGCCTTCCAGCAGTGAGCGTGGGATCGGCGGCCACGGCACCGACCGCACCGCGCGGGTGGTCGTGCCCGGCGCGGTCCAACATCGTCGTGGTGGTGCGGGGCGGCCTCAGCGGTAACTCAGCACGTTGATCACCCGGCCGTTGGGGTCCCGGACGAAGAAGCGCCGCACGCCCCAGTCCTCGTCCCCGGTCAGCTCCGGATTGACCCCCGAGATGAGGCAGCGTGCGTACTCGGTGGTCTGGAGAAGCCCCGGAACGAGCAGCGTACTGAACTGCCGTCGCGCCACCAGGGCGGTCTCCCAGTCGAGGAACTGGTGGAACTCGGGTGGCGGGTGTTTGCGGACGTCGGCGAGCCAGCCGCGGCGGCGGGAGTTGCCGGCCAGTTGTCCGAGCCAGTTCGCCAGGGCCGGGTCGGCGACGCCGTAGACGGTCAACAGTCGGTCGAGTTCGCGCGGCTTGACGCCCTGCTCCCGGTTCTCGATCCGGGACAGCTTCGGGCGGGGACCAGGTGCCCGGTACCTGGCGGAGCTTCTCGATCACCTGGTCATGCGTCAGTGCGCACTCCTCCCGGAGTTTGCGCAGCGTCTCGGCGAGCTGCCAGCGGCGCACCGCGGGGTTCTCCGGGACCTCGCCCTCCCTCACGTCAGCCTCCTGGTCTCTCTCGGGCCCCGTGCAGGCGGACGAAGGACCGGGTACGGACGGCGATCTCTAGTGGTTGTCACCGCCTGCGCCCGGTGTTCGACCCGGACGGCGGAGCGGGTCACTCACCCGGAGCGACGGGCGCGGCACCGTCCGGTGCGGAGGGTCCACACCGTTCCCGCGCGGGCGTGATGCGGTGTCGGGTGAGCCCCGTCAACGTCGGCGCGGTGTTCGTCACCGTTGCGGCCCGGCTGTGGACTCGCGGCACTGGACTCGCGTAGCTTGACCGCCTATAACCGAAGGCATAATCGGATATCGCGGCTGTTCGAGCCGGAGCGGGAGAGCCCCCGTGTGGTCAAGACGGGGCACCGAAGGAGCAAACGCCCCACAATCTCTCAGGTACCACTACCGCTCACGGCGAGGCCACTCTGGAAAGCAGGCTCACCACGAGGGCCTCACCCAAGGTGTAAGCCGCGCTCACGCGCGGTGAAACTCTCAGGTGCCCATGACAGAGGGGGAGTTCCCAGCACCAGGCGGGCAAACCTGCCTACGCCAGAGAAGGAGCTCCCCGCCATGACGCAGAAGTCGTCGCCTCCCGTGACACCCCCGCCGACGCCGTTCGCATCCCGGCACATCGGCCCGAGCGAGGCCGAGCAGGCGAAAATGCTGGCCGAATGCGGGTTCGGCAGCCTGGACGCCCTGGTCTCCGCCGCGGTGCCCAGCGCCATCCGCAACCCGCGCGGGCTCGACCTGCCCGAGGAGGCCTCCGAGGAGCAGGCGCTGGCCGAGCTGCGGGAGCTGGCCGCGCGCAACACGCCGCGGACCCAGATGATCGGCCTCGGCTACCACGACACCGTCACCCCGGCCGTGATCCGGCGCAACGTGCTGGAGAACCCGGCCTTTTACACCGCGTACACGCCGTACCAGCCGGAGATCTCGCAGGGCAGGCTGGAGGCGCTGCTCAACTTCCAGACGATGGTCTCCGACCTCACCGGCCTGGACACCGCGAACGCCTCGATGCTCGACGAGTCCACCGCCGTCGCCGAGGCGGTCATGCTGATGCGGCGGGCGTCGAAGTCGAAGTCGCAGACCGTGGTGCTGGACGCCGAGTGCCTGCCGCAGACCATCGCGATCGTGCGCACCCGCGCCGAGGCCGTCGGCGTCGAGGTGGACGTCCGCGACCTCTCCCAGGGGCTGCCGGACGAGTTCTTCGGCGTGGTCGTGCAGTACCCGGGCGTGTCCGGTGTGCTGCGTGAGCCGGACTTCTACCGGCGGATCGGTGACGCGGCGAAGGAGGCGAAGGCGCTGTACTGCGTCGCCGCCGACCTGCTCGCGCTCACCCTGGTCACCTCGCCCGGCGAGTTCGGCGCCGACCTCGCCGCGGGCACCACCCAGCGCTTCGGCGTCCCGCTCGGCTACGGCGGGCCGCACGCCGGGTACCTGGCCGTGCGCTCCGGGTTGGAGCGGTCGCTGCCGGGCAGGCTGGTCGGCGTCTCGGTGGACGAGGCGGGCGCCCCCGCCTACCGGCTGGCCCTGCAGACCCGGGAGCAGCACATCCGCCGGGAGAAGGCCACCAGCAACATCTGCACCGCGCAGGTCCTGCTCGCCGTGATGGCCTCGATGTACGCCGTGTACCACGGCCCGGACGGGCTGCGGCGCATCGCCGAGCGGGTGCACCGGCACGCCGTCGGGCTGGCCGACGCGCTGCGCGCGGGCGGCGTCGAGGTCGTGCAC
>NZ_KE387108.1:18371-24607 GCF_000430445.1 Saccharomonospora iraqiensis subsp. iraqiensis | reverse complement strand
GCGGCCCGGGTCCGCAGCCGGTCCCCGTGCGCGCGCAGGATCTCCTCCGCGTCGGCGCCCGGGCCGTCCAGCACGGCGCTCACCTCGGCCAGCGGCACCTCCGCCTCGCGGAGCGTGCGCAGCAGGACCGCCCGGTGTTCCTGGTCGGGACCGTAGTACCGGTAGCCGGACCCGGGGTCGGTCCGCGTGGGGGTCAGCACCCCGCAGTCGTCGTAGAAGCGCAACGCACTCGGCGTGAGGCCCACCCGCCGGGCGAACGTGCCGATGTTGTCCAGGCCGGTGTCGGTGATGTGGTCGTCCATGCCGGGCAGTCTGCGCGTTCGACGGACTCGAAGGTCAACTCTCCGGTTCCGGGCCGGCCCCGGTCCGTAGGATGCCGCGCACGACGCACGGCATCGACGGAAGCGACCGCCCCGGACGCCCCGGACGGCACCGGGCGAAGGAGGTACGGATGGGCGAGCGGTACTCCCTCTACCAGAGTGAGCTCTACCTGCAGGCCTACGGCGGCCGGACGCCGGAGTTCACCACCGACCCCACGAAGCTGGAGGACTCGGCCGCCGAGCTGCTCGATCCCGGTCCGTTCCACTACGTCGCCGGGGGCGCGGGGTCGGGCGCCACGATGCGCGCGAACCGCGACGCCTTCGACGGGTGGCGGCTGGTGCCCCGGATGCTCACCGACGCCACCGAGCGGGACCTGTCGACCACCGTGCTCGGCACGCAGACCCCCGCGCCGGTGCTGCTCGCCCCCGTCGGGGTGCAGTCGATCGTCCATCCCGACGCGGAGCGGGCGACCGCCCGTGCCGCCGCGGGGCTGGGCCTGCCGGCCGTGCTGTCCACGGCGTCGTCGACCAGCATCGAGGACGTCGCCGCCGCCTCCGGGGACGGACCGCGCTGGTTCCAGCTGTACTGGCCGAACGACCCGGACGTGTGCCGCAGCATCCTCTCCCGCGCCCGGGCGGCCGGGTTCAGCACGCTCGTGGTCACGCTGGACACCTGGTCGCTCGGCTGGCGGCCGTGCGACCTCGACCGCGGTTACCTGCCCTTCCTGCAGGGGGAGGGCACCGCCGTGCCGTTCTCCGACCCGGTCTTCCGGTCGAAGCTGGAGGCGCCGCCGGAGGAGGACCTGCCCTCGGCCGTGCTCCGCTGGATCTCCATGATCACGGGGACGGACCGCGACTGGGACGCGCTGGCGTTCCTGCGGGAACACTGGGACGGCCCGATCGTGCTGAAGGGCATCACGCACGTGGACGACGCCCGCCGCGCCGCGGAGGCGGGGATGGACGGGGTGATCGTCTCCAACCACGGCGGCAGGCAGGTGGACGGGGCCGTGGCCGCGCTGGACGCGCTGCCGGAGATCGTCGGCGCCGTGGGGTCGCGGATCGAGGTGCTGTTCGACTCCGGGGTGCGCACCGGGGCGGACGTGGCCAAGGCGCTGGCGCTGGGCGCCCGGGCCGTCCTGGTCGGCAGGCCGTGGGTCTACGGCCTCGCGCACGGCGGGGAGGACGGCGTGCGGCACGTGCTGCGCAGCCTGCTCGCCGACCTCGACCTGACCATGGGCCTGTCCGGGCACCGCCGCCTCGCCGACCTGCGGCCGTCCTCGTTGACCACCGTGCGGCGCTGAGTCCCGGCCGTCGGAGTGCCCGCGATCCGTCCGGGCGGAAAGTGGTGGGCGGGTCGCGGGAGCGCCCGGCTACCCTGGGGTGCGTATGTCCACCGCGTCCCCCCTCACCGAGTTGCGCTCGCGCCTGCCCGAGTTGATGGTGCGTGACGCGAACCGCCTCCGCAGGCGTATCGACGGGCTGACCAGGTCGGGTAAGTCCCGGAAGGCGCGCCCGCGGCCCGCCGACGACGTCGTCGCCAAGATCGCCGCCGACGTGGACGCCGCCGAGCGGCGGGTGGCCCGCCGTCGCGCGTCGGTGCCCGCCGTGACCTACCCGGACGAACTCCCGGTCAGCGGGCGACGGGAGGATCTCGCCGAGACGATCCGGGACAACCAGGTCGTGATCGTCGCGGGGGAGACCGGCTCCGGCAAGACCACGCAGCTGCCCAAGATCTGCCTCGACCTGGGGCTCGGCGTCCGCGGGCAGATCGCGCACACCCAGCCCCGCCGGATCGCCGCGCGGACGGTGGCCGAGCGGATCGCCGCGGAGCTGGACACCGACCTCGGTGACTCCGTCGGGTACAAGGTGCGGTTCACCGACACCTCCGGTGACGACACGCTCGTGAAGCTGATGACCGACGGCATCCTGCTCGCCGAGATCGGGCACGACCGGATGCTGCGGCAGTACGACACGATCATCATCGACGAGGCGCACGAGCGCAGCCTCAACATCGACTTCCTGCTCGGCTACCTGAAGCGGCTGCTGCCGCGCAGGCCCGACCTCAAGGTGATCATCACCTCCGCGACCATCGACCCCGAGCGGTTCTCCCGGCACTTCGACGACGCCCCGATCGTCGAGGTCTCCGGCCGCACCTACCCCGTCGAGGTCCGCTACCGGCCGGTGGTCGACCCGGACGACCCGGACGCCGACCCGGACCGCGACCAGGTGCAGGCCATCGGCGACGCGGTGCGTGAACTGACCGCCGAGGGGCCCGGCGACGTGCTCGTGTTCCTGTCCGGCGAGCGCGAGATCCGGGACACCGACGAGGCGCTGCGGGCGATGAACCTGCCGGACACCGAGATCCTGCCGCTGTACGCGCGGCTGTCCGCCGCCGAACAGCAGCGGGTGTTCAAGCCGCACCGCGGGCGGCGGATCGTGCTGGCCACCAACGTCGCCGAGACGTCGTTGACCGTGCCCGGGATCCGGTACGTCGTCGACCCCGGCACCGCGCGCATCTCCCGGTACAGCTCGCGCACCAAGGTGCAGCGGCTGCCGATCGAGCCGATCTCGCAGGCCTCGGCGAACCAGCGCAAGGGCCGGTGCGGGCGCACCTCGGACGGCATCTGTATCCGGCTGTACACCGAGGACGACTTCCTCTCCCGCCAGGAGTTCACCGACCCGGAGATCCTGCGCACCAACCTGGCCTCGGTCATCCTGCAGATGATCTCGCTGGGGCTGGGCGACATCGGCGCGTTCCCGTTCGTCGAGCCGCCGGACCGGCGCCAGATCACCGCGGGCGTACAGCTGCTGACCGAGCTCGGCGCGGTGGACTCCTCGGGCGGCAAACTCACCGCGGTCGGCAAGAAGCTGGCGCAGCTGCCCGTCGACCCGCGGATGGGCCGCATGATCGTCGAGGGCGCGGCGAACGGGTGCGTGCGCGAAGTCATGATCATCGCCGCGGCACTGTCCATCCAGGACCCGCGGGAGCGCCCCGCGGAGTTCGAGCAGCAGGCCCGGCAGCAGCACGCGCGGTTCACCGAGCCCGGCTCGGACTTCCTGGCGTACCTGAACCTGTGGAACCACGTGCGCGAGCAGCAGAAGGCGCTGTCGAACAACCAGTTCCGCAAGCTCTGCCGCGCCGAGTTCCTCAACTACCTCCGCATCCGCGAGTGGCAGGACGTCTACGGCCAGCTGCGCCAGCTCGCGAAGCCGTTGGGGATCACGCTGAACAGCGTGCCCGGTGATCCGCAGCGCATCCACACCTCGCTGCTGGCGGGCCTGCTCTCGCACGTCGGGCTCAAGGACCCGGAGAAGGGCGACTACCTGGGCGCCCGCGGCACCCGGTTCTCGGTGTTCCCCGGGTCGTCGCTGTTCAAGAAGCAGCCCCGGTGGATCGCCTCGGCCGAACTGGTGGAGACCTCCCGGCTGTGGGGGCGGATCAACGCCCGCGTGGAGCCGGAATGGATCGAGCCGCTCGCGCAGCACCTGGTGAAACGCACCTACTCGGAGCCGCGCTGGGAACGCAAACAGGGCGCGGTGATGGCGAACGAGCGGGTGACCCTCTACGGCATCCCGCTGGTGTCCGGTCGCAAGGTCAACTACGGGCGGATCGACCCGGAGACCTCGCGGGAGCTGTTCATCCGGCACGCGCTGGTGGAGGGGGACTGGGAGACCGACCACCGGTTCTTCCACGACAACCGCGCACTGCTGGACGAGGTGACCGACCTGGAGAACCGGGCGCGGCGCCGGGACATCCTCGTCGACGACGAGACGTTGTTCGCCTTCTACGACGAGCGCATCCCGGACGACGTCGTCTCCGCGCGGCATTTCGACTCGTGGTGGAAGAAGGCCCGCCGCGAGCAACCGGACCTGCTGACCTTCGAGAAGGCCATGCTGGTCAACGCCACCGCCGAGGAGGTCCGCGCGGCGGACTACCCGGACGTCTGGCGGCAGGGCGAGCTGGAGCTGCCGCTGACCTACCAGTTCGAGCCCGGGACCGACGCCGACGGCGTGACGGTGCACATCCCGCTGCCGGTGCTGAACCAGGTCACCGACGCCGGGTTCGACTGGCAGGTGCCGGGGCTGCGCGAGGACCTGGTGGCCGCCCTGGTGAAGTCGCTGCCGAAATCGCTGCGGCGCACCTTCGTGCCCGCGCCGGACACCGCCCGGCAGGTGACCGGGCGGATCGGGCCGGACGACGGCCCGCTGCTCGACGTGCTCGGGCGGGAACTGGAGGCCCTGCGCGGGGTCGCGGTGCCGCGGGAGGCGTGGCAGTGGGACGCCGTGCCCGCGCACCTGCGGATGACCTTCCGGGTCGTCGACGAGAAGCAACGCACCGTCGCCGAGGGCAAGGACCTGTCCGCCCTGCGGGAGCAGCTGGGCGGGCGGCTGCGGGAGACGATCTCCGCGGCCGCCGACGACGTCGAACGGTCCGGCCTCACCGGTGGGAACTTCGGCACGCTGCCGCGGGAGTTCCGCGCGCAGCGGGGCGGGCACGAGGTCCGGGCGTATCCGGCGCTGGTCGACGAGGGCGACAGTGTCGCCGTGCGGACGCTGGACAGCCCGGAGCAGCAGCGTGCGGCGATGTGGCGGGGCACGCGCCGGCTGGTGCGGCTGTCCGTGCCCTCGCCCGCGAAGTACGTCACCCGGAACCTGTCCAACCAGGCCAAGCTGGTGCTCACCCGCAACCCGCACGGCGGGGTGGCGGCGCTGTTGGAGGACTGCGTGGACTGCGCGGTGGACAAGCTCGTCGCCGAGGCCGGGGGGCCGGTCTGGGACGAGGATGCCTTCGCCGCGCTGACCGAGGCGGTGCGTCCGCGCCTGAACGGCACCACCCTGGCCGTGCTGCACGAGGTGGAGGCGGTGCTCGCCGCGGCGGGGACGGTGCAGACCCGACTGGGGGAGACCCGCGGCGGAGCGTTGCGGGAGTCCCTGGAGGACATGCGCGCCCAACTCGACGGACTGGTGTATCCGGGTTTCGTCACCGGCACCGGCTACGACCGGCTGCCCGACGTGGCCCGCTACGTCCGGGGCATCGAACGCCGACTGGACAAGCTGCCCACCGACCCGGGGCGCGACGTCGAGCGGCTGCGCGAGATCAACTGGCTGCGCGACGAGTACGACGCCGTGCGCGACGCGCTGCCGCCCGGCACGGACCCGGACCCGGCCCTGGCCGAGATCCCGTGGATGATCGAGGAACTCCGCATCAGCTACTTCGCCCAGACCCTCGGCACCGCCTACCCGGTCTCCACCAAACGCATCCTCAAAGCCCTGGACAAGGCCGCCCCGTAACCCCCGGCGAGTTGCCGCCCCAGACCGGCGAGTTGCCGCTCCAGACCGGCGAGTTGCCACCCCAGGCCGGCGAGTTGCCACCCCAGGCCGGCGAGTTGCCGTTCCACGACGGTGAGTTGCCGTTCCACGACGGTGAGCTGTCGTGTCGTGACGGAGTCTGTCCCGTAGTTCCGGTGAGCTGGTCGGGGCAGGTGGGGGGCCGCAGTCGCGCGGAGTAGCGCCGTCCCTGGAGCTCCGCCCCGATGTCCAGGTGGCCCGAACGTCGACTCGTGAGCACGAGGTGTCGACTCGTGGTGACGAGGTGTCGACTCGCGGTCGGGAGGGGGCAACTCGCGGGTGCGGGGTGTCGACTCGCGGGTGTGGGGCGGGTCGACGACTGAACCTACTTGCGGGTAGGTTTAGTTCGACCAGGTTCGAGGAGGTGGCCGATGAAGACGCCGACGACCGTGGCCGGGCTGACGCGCCGGGTGGTCGACACCGTCCGCGGAATCGACGTGCTGCGTCGCGCCGGGCTGGCGCCGTTCCCCCGGGTGGACGAAGGATTGCGGTCGCTGATCACCGCGCGCCGGTACGGGCCGCTGGCCGGGGCTGTGCGCGTGGCCGCGCGCCGGGACGCGACGGCGG
>NZ_KE387108.1:6119-18271 GCF_000430445.1 Saccharomonospora iraqiensis subsp. iraqiensis | reverse complement strand
CCGCTGACCTTCCGGCAGCTCGACCTCCGGTCGAACGCCCTCGCGCGGGCCTGGGCCGCACGCGGGGTCGGGCAGGGCACCACCGTCGCCGCGCTCTGCCGCGACCACCGGGGGCTGGTGCTGACCATGCTCGCCGCGGGCAAGCTCGGCGCGCCGGTGCTGCTGATGAACACCGGCTTCGCCAAGCCGCAGCTCACCGCGGTGGCCGAGCGCGAGAACGTGCGGGTGCTGGTCTACGACGAGGAGTTCACCGACCTGCTCGGTGACATCACCGGTGTCGACCGCTACCTGTCCTGGACCGACTCCGGTGACGACGCCGACTCCGGCACCGTACCCACGCTGGACTCGGTGATCGGTGCCGCCGACGACCGCACCGTCCCGCCACCGGAGAAGCCGGGCGGACTCGTGCTGCTCACCAGCGGCACCACCGGCACCCCGAAGGGCGCCCCCCGGCCGAAGGTGTCCCCGCTGGACTCGGCCCAGTTCCTCGACCGCATCCCGCTGCGCGTGGGCGAGGCCACCTACATGGCCGCGCCGCTGTTCCACGCCACCGGGCTCTCCCAGTTCATCCTCTCCTGCGCGCTGGGCTGCACCGTGGTGCTGCGGCGGAAGTTCGACCCGGAGACGGTGCTGCGCGGCGTCGCCGAGCACCGCTGCACCGCGCTCGTGCTGGTCCCGACCATGCTGCAGCGCCTCGTCGACCTCCCCCCGGAGACCCGCGCGCAGTACGACACGTCCCGTCTGCGGATCATCTTCGTGGCCGGGTCGGCACTCTCGCCCGACCTCGGCAACCGGGCCACCGAACTGTTCGGCGACGTCATCCACAACCTGTACGGCTCGACCGAGGTCGCCGTCGCCACGGTCGCGACGCCGGAGGACTGGCGCCGCGCGCCGGGCACGGTCGGCCGCCCGCCCGTCGGCTGCCGGGTCGCGCTGTACGACGACAACGACCGGCGCATCACCGAGCCGGGGGTGACCGGCCGGGTGTTCGTCGGCAGCGGCCTGGCCTTCGACGGCTACACCGACGGCCGGACCAAGGACGTCCTGGACGGCCTGCTCGCCACCGGCGACGTCGGACACTTCGACGCCGACGGCCTGCTGTTCATCGACGGCCGGGACGACGAGATGATCGTCTCGGGCGGGGAGAACGTCTACCCGGTCGAGGTGGAGAACATCCTGGTGGACCACCCCGAGGTCGTCGAGGCGGCGGTGCTCGGCGTCGACGACGACGACTTCGGCCAGCGGCTGAAGGCGTTCGTGGTCACCACGGACGGCGCGTCCCTGGACGCCGAGGGGGTGCGGGACCACGTGCGCGCCAACCTCGCCCGGTACAAGGTTCCCCGGGACGTCGCGTTCCTGCCGCGGCTGCCGCGCAACAGCACCGGGAAGGTGCTGCGCAACGAGCTCTCCTGACCGGGGCGGGCCGCGCACGCGGTACCCGGGCCCGGACGCAGGCCGGTTACCTGAGGGTAGGGTCTCGGCATGGCCGTTCGTACCAACATCGTCATCACCGGCGCCAGCTCCGGGCTCGGCGAGGGCATGGCCCGGGAGTTCGCCGCCCGGGGCCGCAACCTCGGGCTGTGTGCGCGCCGGCGCGACCGGCTCGACACGCTGGCCGCCGAGCTCACCGAACGCTATCCGGGCATCAAGGTCGTCGTGCGCGAACTCGACGTCAACGACCACGACCGGGTGTTCTCGGTGTTCGACGAGTTCCGCACCGAGCTGGGCACCCTGGACCGTGTCGTGGTCAACGCGGGACTGGGCAAGGGGCAGCCCGTCGGTACCGGCCACTTCGCGGCCAACCGCCAGACCGTCGAGACCAACACGGTCGCGGGCCTGGCCCAGTGCGAGGCCGCGACGGCGATCTTCCGGGAGCAGAACGCCGGACATCTGGTGGTCGTGTCCTCGTTCAGCGCCGTGCGGGGGATGCCGCGCAACCTCACCGCCTACGCCGCCTCCAAGGCCGGGGTGAGCACGCTCGCGGACGGTATCCGCGCCGACACGCTGACGACCCCGATCCGGGTCACCACGCTGCTGCCCGGCTACATCGAGTCGGAGATGACCGGCCGCAAGTCCGGCAGGACCCCGTTGCTGACCGGCAGCGCGGCCGGCGTCCGCGCGCTGGTCCGGGCGATCGAGAAGGAACAGGCGAAGGCCTACATCCCGCCGTGGCCGTGGGCGCCGCTGAGCGTGCTCGTCCGCGCCCTGCCCGCCGGACTGCTCCGCAAACTCACCTGAACCGGCCCGCCCGTGTCGACGGGTGCGGTACAAGGGACGGGCCCGCGGCGGGTGACCGCGGCGGCCGGTGACCGGAGCGCGGGAGAAGAGCCGGGACACGGAAAGGACTCCGATGGGCGCCATCTACCTGGTCAGGCACGGACAGGCGTCGTTCGGTGCGGACGACTACGACGTGCTCTCCGACCGCGGCACGACGCAGGCCCGCCTGGTCGGCACGGAACTGCTGCGCAGGAAGGTCGCGGTGAGCGAGGTCCGCAGCGGCACGCTGTCCCGGCAACGGTCCACCGGGGAGCTGGCGCTGGCCGAGGCGGCACCGGGCACCGGGCTTAAGGAGGACGTCCGGTGGAACGAGTACGACCACACCGACATCACCGCCCACCACGGCGGTGGGGCCGCCCAGGACCGCGCCGACCCCCGTGCGTTCCAGGCGGCGCTGGACACCGCGCTGCGGGAGTGGGTCGACGCCGGGGAGGACAGCCCGTGCGCCGAGACGTGGCCGGAGTTCCGCACCCGGGTCCGCGCCGCGCTCGACGACCTGGTCGCGGTCGTCGGCAAGGGGGAACAGGCCGTGGTGTTCAGCTCCGGCGGAGTGATCGCGACGTTGTGCGGGGCGCTGCTCGGTGATCCGGCGACCGGACTGCTCACCCTGAACCGGGTGGCCGCCAACGGCGGGATCTCGAAACTGGTCACCGGCCGGTCCGGCACCACCCTGCTGTCCTTCAACGAGCACGCCCACTTCGACGGCGACACCGCTCACCTGCTCACCTACCGCTGACCGCCGCCTCCCGTGACGGGGTGGTGCCGTGAAGGCCCCCTTGCCTGCGTGGGATGCAGCGAAGGAGTCCTTCACGGCACCGGACGCAGGGAAGGGGTCCTTCACGGCACCCGGTGGGGTGCCGGGGGGCTCACGGCGTGGGGTGCAGTCGGGGGAGGACGTCCGTGACCAGGGTCAGCAGGACGTGGCTGAGCAGGGTGTGCACCTGTGTGCGGTCGAGGCTGCCGCGGACCAGCCATTCACTGCCCGCGACCTTCACCAGGCCCCCGTAGGACCGCAGCACGGCGTTGTACTGCTCCCACCGGGGGTCGGTGGTGGCGAAGCCCATCGCCTCCAGGACCCGGTCGGCGGCGGTGCGGTCGGCCTCGTCCAGGATCCGCTCGACGTCCGGGTCCCGGCCGATGCCCTCGGGCGTGATCGCGGCGAGCCACATCTTCTCCTGTGCGCTCACCATGCCGAGGAACCAGTCGACCGCGGCCTCGACCCGCTGCTCCAGCGATCCCTCCGGGAGTTCGGTGATCGCGGTGTGCGGGATGTCCAGCGCCCGGCGGACGACCGCGAGGTAGAGCTCCCGTTTCGTGCCGAAGTAGTGGTTGATCAACCCCCGGGCCACCCCGGCGTGGGCGGCGATGTCCGAGGTGGACACCTCGGCGTAGGGCCGTTCGCCGAACAGTGCGGCGGCGCAGGCGAAGATCTGTTCCTTCCGTTCGTCCGGCTCCAGCCTTCGCCATCTCGGCACCGATTCGGTCGTCATGGCGGGCAGTTTCTCACGGGCTCCCCGGCTTCGCCGGGGAAATGGGCAGACGTAACGCCCCGGGTGCCTCGGTGGGCACGATCGGGTGGTTCGGCCGCACCGGTGCCACCCGCCGGTAGGGCGAGCCCGGTTCCGGCCGCGGATCGGCCTCGCCCTTGTTCGGCCACATCGCCATCGCCCGTTCCGCCTGCGCGGTGATGGTCAGCGACGGGTTGACACCGAGGTTCGCCGAGATCGTGGAGCCGTCCACCACGTGCAGCCCGGGGTGTCCGTACAGCCGCTGGTACGGGTCCACCACCCCGTTCTCCGGCGAGTCCCCGATCACGCACCCGCCGATGAAGTGCCCGGTCAACGGGACGTTGAACAGGTCGTTCCAGCCGCCGCCCGGGATGCCGCCGATCTTGTCCGCGACCCGGCGGGTGACCTCGTGGCCCGCCGGGATCCAGGTCGGGTTCGGCTCGCCCGCGCCCTGCCGGGTGCGCATCCGCCTGCCGAACAGGCCGCGGCGGGTGTAGGTGGTCACCGAGTTGTCCAGGGTCTGCATCACCAGCAGCGCGATCGTCTGCTCCGACCACCGCCGGGGGTTGTGCAGGGCGGGGAGCCTGCGCAGGTTGCGCAGCATCTCGCGCAGTCCGGCCAGCCACCGCGGCATCCGGGGGACGGGGTCGGTGAGCACCGCGCCGAGCAGCCCCAGCAGGTTGCTGCCCTTGCCGTAGCGCACCGGCTCGACGTGGGTGACCTCGTCCGGGTGGATCGACGACGTGATCGCCACGCCGCGGTGGTACTCGGTGTCGTCGCGGGTGGTGCGGGCGGCGAGCACGGCCTCGGAGTTCGTCCGCGCCAGCACACCCAGCTTGTCCGAGATCCGGGGCAGCGCACCCGTGTCCCGCATCCGGTGCAGCAGCCGCTGGGTCCCCAGCGCCGAGGCGGAGAAGACGACCTGTTCGGCGGTCACGGTCCACCGTCGCCACGGCCGCGTGGTGTGCGCGCAGGCCACCGCGTAGCCGCCCCCGGGGAGCGGGCGCACCTCGGTCACCGTCGTCAGCGGACGGATCTGCGCGCCCGCCCGCTCGGCCAGGTGCAGGTAGTTCTTCACCGTGGTGTTCTTCGCGCCGTGCCGGCACCCGGTCATGCACTCGCCGCAGTGCAGGCACGCGCGCCGCTCGGGGCCGGCGCCGCCGAAGAAGGGGTCGTCGACACGCTGTCCGGGTTCGGTGTCGTCGTCGCCGAAGTACACGCCCACCGGGGTGGAGCGGTAGGTGTGCCCGATGCCCATGTCGTCGGCGACCTCGCGCATCACCTCGTCCGCCGCGGTGGTGCGCGGGTAGGTCGTGACGCCGAGCATCCGTCTGGCCTGGTCGTAGTACGGCGCGAGCTCGGCCTTCCAGTCGGTGATGCCCGACCACTGACGGTCGGCGTAGAAGGCGTCCGGCGGTTCGTAGAGGGTGTTCGCGTAGACCAGGGAGCCGCCGCCGACGCCCGCCCCGGTGAGCACGAGCGCGTCCGGCAGCGGGGTGATGCGCAGGATGCCGGTGCAGCCGGCCTTCGGGGCGAACAGGTAGTCGCGCAGGTGCCACGACGTGTCGGCGAACTCGTGGTCGGCGAACCGTCTGCCCGACTCCAGGACCCCCACCCGGTAGCCCTTCTCGGTCAGGCGCAGGGCGCTCACGCTGCCACCGAATCCGGAACCGATCACTACGACATCGTGGTCGAACCGCGTCATGCGGTAACCGTCGTCTGTTGTTGGCAACTTGTCAAGAAACGCGATCGAGCGTCCGGTGGTTGCGGCCCCCCGCGGTGCGGGGGCTAGCCTGGCGGTTAGGTAAGCCTAAGACGAGGTGGGTCCGTGGAGCCCGCCGCGACGAGTGGAGGAACCCGGCATGGCCGATCGGGAACAGGACCGCGGCGGCAAGCCGGTGTGGCGGACCGAGGTCGTCCGCACCGAGCGGGTGACCCCGTGCATGACGAGGGTGGTACTCGGTGGCCCCGGCCTGGCCTCCTTCCCCGCGACCGGCTGCACCGACAGCTACGTCAAGGTGCTGTTCCCGGTGCCCGGGGTCGACCTCCCCGAGCCCCTCGACACCGCGGCCCTGAAGGACGGACTGGAGCCCGCGGACCGCCCGCGGAAACGCACGTACACGGTGCGGCAGCACGACCCGGACGCCGGGGAACTGGCGCTGGACGTGCTGTACCACGGCGAGGTCGGACTCGGCGGCCCCTGGGCGCGCAGCGCCCGGCCGGGTGACGAGGTGCTGCTGCTGGGCCCCGGGGGCAAGTACGCGCCGGGCGCGGACGTGGACTGGCACCTGTTCGTCGGCGACGACGCCGCGGTGCCCGCCGTCGCCGCGTCCCTGGAGGCGGTGCCCGAGGGGATGCCCGTGCGGGTGCTGCTGTCGGTGGCCGACGCCGCCGAGGAACAGCCGCTGCCGACCAAGGGCGACGCCGAGATCCGGTGGCTGCACCGCGACGCCGGGGAGGACCTCGTCGAGGCGGTGCGCGCGCTCGAATTCCCCGAGGGCCGGGCGCAGGCGTTCGTGCACGGCGAGGCCGGCGCGATGAAGGAGCTCCGTCGGCACCTGCTGTCCGAACGTGGCCTCGACAAGAGACTGCTGTCGCTCTCCGGGTACTGGCGCAGGGGCCGCGACGACGAGTCCTGGCGTGCGGAGAAGAAACAGTTCATGGCCTGACCCGGGTGCGGCGAAGTCGGCCACGCGCGGTCCGTTCTCCGGTAGAACGAGATCATGACGGAACTCACTGTGGAGGCGGACCCGGCCGAACTCGGCTTCGACCCGGGCAGGTTGGCCCGCATCGACCACCGGCTCGGCCGGTACGTGGACGAGGGACTGCTGCCGGGATGGCTGACGGTGGTGACGCGGCACGGCCGGATCGCCCACGTCGCGCGCCGGGGCTACCGGGACGTCGAGGCGGGGCTCCCGGTCGCCGACGACACCCGGTGGCGGATCTTCTCCATGACCAAACCCGTGACCTCGGTCGCGGCCATGATGCTGTTCGAGCGGGGCGAGTTCGCCCTGACCGACCCGATCCACCACTGGCTGCCCGAATACGCCGACATGCGCGTGTTCGTCAAGGGATCGAGCACGCAACCGGTGACCGTGCCCGCCACCGAGCCGATCCGGGTGTGGCACCTGCTGACCCACACCGCCGGACTCACCTACGGATTCCACTACGCCCACCCCGTCGACGCGCTCTACCGCGAGGCGGGGTTCGACTCCAGCGTGCCGCCGGGCAAGGACCTCGCCGCGTGCAGCGAGCTCTGGGCGGACCTTCCCCTGGTGTTCGAACCCGGCACCGAATGGAACTACTCGGTGGCCTCGGACGTGCTCGGCAGGCTCGTCGAGGTGGTCAGCGGGCAGCCGCTGGACGAGTTCTTCGCCGAGCACATCCTGGGTCCGCTCGGGATGACCGAGACCGGTTTCCACGTCGACCCCGCGGACCACGACCGGCTCGCGGCGCTGTACGTGCCCGAACCCGGCACCCGACGGGCCGTGCGCAACGACGCCTTCGGCGACGCGATCAAGCAACGGCCCGACTGCCTGCAGGGCGGGGCCGGCCTGGCCTCCACCGCCGCCGACTACCACCGGTTCACCCAGTTCCTGCTGCGTCGCGGCGAACTCGACGGGGTGCGACTGTTGTCCCCGCGCACGGTCGGGCTGATGACCCGCAACCACCTGCCCGGTGACGCGGACCTGGAGCGGTTCGGCAGGCCGTTGTTCGCCGAAATGCCGTTCGACGGGCACGGGTTCGGGCTCGGCTTCTCGGTGCTGCGCGACCCGGTGAAGGCCAGGACGCTGTCCAGCGCCGGGGAGTACGCCTGGGGCGGTGCGGCGTCCACGGCGTTCTGGGTGGACCCGGCCGAGGAGCTGACGGTGCTGTTGTTCACCCAGCTCCTGCCGTCGAGCACCCACCCGCTGCGGGAACAACTCCGGCAACTCGTCTACCAGGCCCTGGTCTGACGCACGCGCACGGCGGGTCCACGCTCCGTCCACCCGGGGACACGGAACGCGGACCCGCCGTCGCCCTGATCAGGCCGGATCAGGCCGGGACCGCGTCGGTGACGCGTTCCCAGCTGCGGTGCCCGGCGAGGCGGTCGGCCAGCCGCGCGGCGAGGTCGTCGGGCAGCGAGTCCTGATCGGCCGTGGTGGTGAGCACCCCCTTGTCGTCGACGACGTCCGGGCCGTCGGCGAGCCGGTCGGTGACCCCGGCGGTGCGGAGCAGGTCCACGCCCGCCCCGAACGCGGCGACCGGCTTGGCGTGCTTGTACGCCTCGGCCACGAAGTGCACCGCGTAGCCGTCGTCCGAGAGGGTCGACACGGCGTCCGCCCCGGAGGCCACGACGACCCCGTCGTAGAGCACCGACGCCATGGTGTTCACGGCCCGGTCGGCGGTGACGGCCTCGCCGGTGGCCGGTTCCACCTGCCCCTCGGTGAGCGCGAGCACCTCGACGAGGACCTTCCGTTCCCGCAGTGCCGAGATCAGCGCCCGGATGCCCGCCGTGTCGGCGCCGTCGGCGGTGAGCACCGCGACCGCGCGGGTTTCCGGGCGGTCCATCCGGGTGTTGAGCTGGGACAGCGCGGGCGACGACCGACCGTGGTTCGGCCGGGCGGCCTCGGCCGGGGGGTCCACCCCGATACCGCGGGCGACGCGGACCGCGAGGGTGTGGTCGACGTGGTTGAGGTGTTCGACCACCCGTTCCCGGATCGGCTTGTGCCGTACCTTGCCGAGTTCGAACCGGAAGGCGGCCACGATGTGTTCCGCCTCCACCTCGGACATGCTGTTCCAGAACAGGGTCGCCTGCGAGTAGTAGTCCTGGAAGCTCTCGCTGCGCTTGCGGATCTTGTACCCCTCGACCTTCTCCTGGTAGTGCGTGAAGGCGCCGGCGTCGGCGATCGCCGGGCAGCCGCCGTCGAGGGTGTCCTTGTGGTACGGGGCCTGCCCGCGGTGCACCTGGACCTGCATGTAGCCGTCGCGCTGGTTGTTGTGCACCGGCGCGGTCGGGCGGTTCACCGGGATCTGGGCGAAGTTCGGCCCGCCGAGCCGGATGAGCTGCGTGTCCAGGTACGAGAAGTTCCGGGCCTGCAGCAGCGGGTCGTTGGTGAAGTCGATGCCGGGCACGACGTTCGCGGTGTGGAACGCCACCTGCTCGGTCTCGGCGAAGAAGTTGTCCGGGTTGCGGTCGAGCACCATCCGCCCGACCGGCCGCACGGGAACCTCCTCCTCCGGGATGATCTTGGTGGCGTCCAGCAGGTCGAAGTCGAACCGGTGCTCGTCGGACTCGTCGACGAGCTGCACCCCCAGTTCGTACTCCGGGTAGTGCCCGGCCTCGATGGCGTCCCACAGGTCGCGCCGGTTGTAGTCCGGGTCCTTGCCCGCGATCTTCTGGGTCTCGTCCCACACCAGGGAGTGCGTGCCCAGCTTCGGCGTCCAGTGGAACTTGACGAAGGTGCCCGTGCCCTCGGCGTTGACCAGCCGGAACGTGTGCACGCCGAAGCCCTGCATCATCCGGTAGCTGCGCGGCAGTGCCCGGTCCGACATCAGCCACATCATCATGTGGATGGTCTCCGGTTGCAGGCCCACGAAGTCCCACAGCGTGTCGTGGGCGGACTGCGCCTGCGGGATCTCGTTGTGCGGCTCCGGTTTCACCGCGTGCACGAAGTCGGGGAACTTGATCCCGTCGTGGATGAAGAACACCGGCATGTTGTTGCCGACCAGGTCGTAGTTGCCCTGGTCGGTGTAGAACTTGGTGGCGAAGCCACGGACGTCGCGGACGGTGTCGGCGGAGCCGCGCGAGCCCGCGACGGTGGAGAACCGGACGAACGTGGGCGTCTGCCGGTTCGGGTCGGTGAGGAAGTGGGCGGTCGTGTAGTCCGACAACCACGAGTCGTACGGCTGGAAGTAGCCGTACGCGCCCGAGCCCCGTGCGTGCACCACCCGTTCCGGGATCCGCTCGTGGTCGAAGTGGGTGACCTTCTCCCGGAAGTGGAAGTCCTCCAGCAGCGTCGGGCCCCGTTCGCCCACGGTCAGCGAGTCGTCGGTGTGGTCGACCTTGAGACCCTGCTGGGTGGTCAGTTCGGTGTCCTCCTGCGACACCCGGAACTGGTCGAGTTGGCGGTCCTTCTCGTCACGACGTTGCTGTGCCACGGCCGGTTGCCTCCCCGTCGGTTCTGCTCGACTGCTCCGGGGGCGGCTACCCGGCCGTGGTCGGCGGAAACGGCCTCAGAACCCGAATACCCCGCCCGAGCGTGCGTCGGCAACGCACCGGTTGGCGTACTCCGTGGAGTAGTCCACCGGATCCCCCTGCCAGTGCCCGTGCGCCCGGGCGCGGACGGGGGAGTAGACCATCGTGCAGGTCGAGTCCTTCACGGGCAGCCGTGCGAAGTCGCCCCCCGCGTGGGTCAGCGCCGCGCAGGCGGCCCGGGCCCGGGGATGGGTCCCGGCGTCGGGGGAGCAGGTCAGGTGCACGACACGCTCCGGCCCCGTCGTTCCCCGCAGGCTCAGCACCAGGGAGGACTCGGGAGTTGCGGCCGGGGCGCCCGAACAGACGGCGGCGATCGTGCATGCGGTCACGGTTGTCGCTGAGATCAAGGCCATGTGGCCGTTATCGGCACGCCTTCGAGCGAACCTGTGTACTCGACCGGATGATTGTGTCCACTCGAACGGGCGAGGTGGTGGCTACGGACGGTGGTGCCCGGGAGGCGCGCCCGCGGGTTCCCCGGCGCGGCGCCACCCGGGTGGCCGTGAGCAGTGTCACCGAGACGTCGGTCACCGCGGTCCGGGCCGGGTGGGTCGACCGTGTTCTCCTCGGGTCCCGCCCCGTCGGTCCGGGTCGGGGCGGAGGCCGATCCACGTAAACTCGGGGTGGTCCCCGGCGACGAGAGGAGGTTCCGGTGTCCACCGCGGAGGAACGCCGGTTCGAGGTGCTGCGCGCCATCGTTGCCGACTACGTCTCGAACCAGGAGCCGGTCGGGTCGAAGGCGCTGGTCGACCGGCACAACCTGAGTGTGTCGAGCGCCACGGTCCGCAACGACATGGCGGCCCTCGAGGAGGAGGGCTACATCGCCCAGCCGCACACGAGCGCGGGACGGATCCCGACCGACAAGGGTTACCGGATGTTCGTCGACCGGCTCTCCGAGATCAAGCCGATCTCCGGGGCCGAACGGCGGGCCATCATGCAGTTCCTCGAGGGCGCCGTGGACCTCGAGGACGTCCTGCGCCGCTCGGTGCGGCTGCTGGCCCAGCTGACCCGCCAGGTCGCGGTCGTGCAGTACCCGACCCTGACGAACTCGACGGTGCGGCACCTGGAGCTGGTCGCGCTCACCCCGGCCCGGCTGATGATCGTGCTGATCACCGACACCGGGCGCGTCGACCAGCGCACCGTCGACCTCGGTGACGTGATCAACGAGGACACCGTGGCCCGGCTGCGGGAGATGCTCAACAGCACCCTGTCCGGTCAGCGCCTCGGCGACGCGGCGACCCGGGTCGCCGAGCTGCCGGAGCAGGCGCCGGCGGAACTGCGGGACGCGGTCGCGAGGGTCAGCTCGGTGCTGGTCGAGTCGCTGGTCGAGCACCCCGAGGAACGGCTGGTGCTCGGCGGCACGGCGAACCTGACCCGCAACGTCGCCGACTTCCCCAACTCGCTGCGGCAGGTGCTGGAGGCGCTGGAGGAGCAGGTCGTCGTGCTGAGACTGCTCGAGGCCGCACGCAACCCCGGTGCCGTCACCGTGCGCATCGGTGAGGAGAATGAGGACGAGCAGATGCGGAGCACGTCGGTCGTGTCCATCGGCTACGGCTCGGACGAGATGCTGCTGGGGGGCATGGGCGTGGTCGGCCCGACCCGGATGGACTACCCCGGCACCATCGCCGCCGTGCGGGCGGTGGCCAACTACGTGGGGCGGATCGTGGCCGGCAAATAGTCGGTCCGCCGACCGGCGCGAATACCCTGTCCGGCGGGCGGGCACGACGGGGCCGCACCGGCCGGGGCCGCGGGACGGGGCCCGGCGCACAGCTTTCAGGATTTTCTCGTAGGAGGACGGCAAGACGGTGGCCAACGACTACTACGGCACCCTCGGGGTGTCGAGCAACGCGAGTGACCAGGAGATCAAGCGCGCGTACCGCAAGCTCGCGCGCGAGCTGCACCCCGACGTCAACCCGTCCGAGGACGCGCAGCAGAAGTTCAGTGAGGTCACCACCGCCTACGAGGTGTTGTCCGACCCGCAGAAGCGGAAGATCGTCGACATGGGCGGCGACCCGATGGACAACGGCGCCGCCGCGGGCGGCGGTGGCCGGGACCCGTTCGCGGGCTTCGGCGGTCTCGGCGACATCATGGACGCCTTCTTCGGCGCCGCCGCGGGCGGGGCGCGCGGGCGC
>NZ_KE387108.1:0-6019 GCF_000430445.1 Saccharomonospora iraqiensis subsp. iraqiensis | reverse complement strand
GCCTGGAGGCCGCGGCCGTGGTGACCGACGCGGAGACCGTCGACGGCAGCTCCGTGGACGCCGTCCGCGACCTGGCCTCCGACGCGGCGATCCTGCGTGCGGACGCGGCCGGGACCGTGCGGGAGACACTCCGGTGACCGGACCCCCGCCGCACACCGCGCCCGAAGGGGACGGGCCCGCCCCCGACGCCGTGGCCGAGGTCGCCGAGCACCGGTCGGGTTTCGCGTGCTTCGTCGGCAGGCCGAACGCCGGCAAGTCGACCCTGACCAACGAGCTGGTGGGCACGAAGGTCGCCATCACCTCGGACAAGCCGCAGACCACCCGGCACGCGATCCGCGGGATCGTCCAGCGCGACGACGCCCAGCTCATCCTCGTCGACACCCCCGGCCTGCACCGGCCGCGCACGCTGCTGGGCGAACGGCTCAACGACCTGGTGCACGCCACCTGGGCGGAGGTCGACGTCGTCGGCTTCTGCGTGCCCGCGGACGAGAAGATCGGCCCCGGGGACCGGTTCATCGCCGCCGAACTGGCCAAGATCGCCGGCCGGACGCCGGTGATCGGGGTGGTCACCAAGACCGACCTGGTCGGCCCGGAGCAGGTCGCCCGGCAGCTGCTCGAACTCCAGGACCTGATGGAGTTCGCCGACCTCGTGCCGGTGTCCGCCGTGGACGGGTACCAGGTCCGGCTCCTGGCCGACCTGCTGGTCGCCCGGCTGCCGGAGGGGCCCGAGCTGTACCCGGACGGCGAGCTCACCGACGAACCGGAGCAGACGCTGGTGGCGGAGCTGATCCGGGAGGCGGCGCTGGAGGGCGTGCGCGACGAGCTGCCGCACTCGATCGCGGTGACCATCGAGGAGATGTTCCCGCGCGAGGGCCGGGACGACCTGGTCGACATCTACGCCCACATCCACGTCGAGCGTCCCAGCCAGAAGGGCATCGTGCTGGGCAACCGGGGCGGCCGGTTGAAGGAGGTCGGCGCGCGGGCCCGTAGGCACATCGAGGCGCTGCTCGGCAGCAAGGTGTACCTGGACCTGCACGTCAAGGTCGCCAAGGACTGGCAACGCGACCCGAAACAACTGCGCAAGCTCGGCTTCTGAGGCGAGGAGGGCCTTCGGGGCCGGTGGGGACCGTCCGTGTCCGTCCGGAAGCGGATCGGCTACCCTCTCGCCGGATCACGAAGACCTATCTGGGGGAGCGGGCATGACGCATCCGTACAACCAGCCGCCGTACGGCCAGGGGCAGCCGGGACAGGGGCAGCCGGGACAGCAGCCGTTCGGTCAGCCACAGCCCGGCCAGCCGTACGGGCAGCCACAGCAGGGACAGCAACCCGGGCAGCAGCCGCCTGCGTTCGGCCAGCCCTCTCCCTCCGGGGGATTCCCGGCCGCCCCGGGGCAGCAGCCCTTCCCGCAGTCGGGCGGGTTCCCACCTCAGCAGCCGGGGCAGCCGGGCGGCCCCGGTTTCCCGGGCGGGCCGCAGCCCGGGATGGGACCCCGGATGCAGGGTCAGGCCCAGGTCCTCGTGCCCGGCTCCCAGATCCAGTTCGCGCACTCCGGGCCGCTGGTGTTGGGGACGATGGGCAGCCGCTTCCTGGCACGCCTGGTCGACGGCCTGATCATCGGGCTGCCTCTCGGCACGCTCTTCCTGATCGTTCAGTTCGCCCTGCTCGGTCCCGAAGAATGGTGGGTCACTCTGATCTTCTACCCGATCATGGCTGCGGCGATGCTCGTCTACGAAGGCGTGATGCTCAGCAGTCGCGGGGCCACCGTGGGCAAGAGTGTGGCCGGGCTCAAACTGGTGACGGAACAGTCGGTGACCACCGCCGGCGGTCCCGGCAGTGGCCCCGCCTTCACCCGGATGGCGACGATGTTCCTTCCGGGACTCATCCCGTGCATCGGAGGACTCGTCAGCATCCTGATGATCCTCTCGCCGTTCTTCGACGAGCAGGCGCGGCAGGGCTGGCACGACAAGGCGGCCAAGACTTACGTGATCTCCACCAAGCCCATGCCGATGTACTGAGCGGCTCCGGGGAGGTGTGAGGTGGTGAGGCACGCGTCCGGGGTGGTGCGGCCGTGGCACGCGACCCGGATCACACCGATGCTGGTCGGGGTGGGCGTGGCCACGGGGGTGGCGCTCGGCACCGGCGTCCTGCGGATCCCGTGCTGGTTCCTGGCCGCCACGGGCCTGAACTGCCCGTTCTGCGGCGGCAGCCGTGCGCTCGGTGCGCTGCTGGACGCGGACCTGTCCGCCGCCCTCGGGTACAACGCGTTCGCCGTCGCCGTCGTGGTGCCGGTCGTTCTCGCCGTCCTCGTCGCGCTGGGCCGGTGGGAGACGGGCCGGGCCGCGACCTGGTGGCCCACCGGCCGCCGGGGCAGGCTCCTCGCGGTGTCGCTCGGGGTGCTCACCGTCGGATGGTGGGTCGTGCGCAACATCCCGGCGGTCGGAGTGCCCGCGGTGTGAGGTCGGGGGAGGTCCGGGAGTGGTTCGGGGTCAGTCGCTCCGCGAACCCCGCTCCTGCTCGGTCAACGCGCTCTCCCGCGCCTCGGACACGGCGGTTTCGAAAGCCTCGTCCGCGGGTGGGTCGCCGTGGCAGCGGGCCAACACCCGCCGCAGTGCGGTGCCGTTGGCGCGGGAAGGGCAAGTGTGGCTCGTGGCCACCTGCTGTTCACCGTGGGTCACCTCACGATCGTCCCACTTTCCGAGGCTCGGTCGAACCCGGCCACCTCGGCGTGCGTGGGACGATGGTCGGGTGAGTCTGTATCGGGACACGGGTGTGGTGCTGCGGGTGCACAAGCTCGGGGAGGCCGACCGCATCATCACCCTGCTCACCCGGCGGCACGGGAAGGTGCGGGCGGTGGCGAAGGGCGTGCGCCGCACCACGTCCCGCTTCGGTGCGCGGCTGGAGCCGTTCGGGCACGTCGACGTGCAGTTCTACACCGGGCGCACGCTCGACGTGATCACCCAGGTGCAGACCGTGGACGCCTTCGCCCTGCCGATCGTGGGTGACTACCAGCGCTACACCTCCGCCAGCGCGATCACCGAGACGGCCGACCGGCTGATCCCCGAGGAGGGGGAGCCGGTGCTCAAGCTGTACCTGCTGCTGGTGGGCGCGTTGCGGGCGCTGGCCGAGGGGCGTCGGGACGCCTCACTGGTACTGGACGCCTTCCTGCTGCGGTCGACGGCGATCGCCGGGTGGGCCCCCGCGCTCGGCGAGTGTGCACGCTGTGGCACCACGGGCCCGCACGCGGCGTTCAACGTCTCCGCCGGCGGGTCGCTGTGCCCGGAGTGCCGGGTGCCCGGCTCGGTCCATCCCGCTCCCGAGGTGCTGGTCCTGCTCGGCGCATTGCTGCACGGGGACTGGGACACCGCGGAGGCGAGCGCGTCCGGCACCCGCCGCGACGCGAGCGGGCTCGTCGCGGCACACCTGCAGTGGCACCTGGAACGGCAGTTGCGGTCGTTGCCGTTCGTCGAGCGCCGTGCCCGCGAGTCGCCGATCGCCGACAGGTTAGGGTCTGACGCGGTGTCCGGCGATACGGCGGTGTCCGGTGATGCGGAGGTAACAGGTGCGGCGCAGGGGACGCGAGGCGGCGACGGCCCAGACCGAGGTGCGGGAGCCTGATCCGCACCCGTCCGGCGCGCGCCCGCCACGGATCCCGCCGGAACTGGTGCCCCGGCACGTGGCGCTGGTGATGGACGGCAACGGCCGGTGGGCGAACCAGCGGGGCCTGCCGCGCATCGAGGGGCACAAACGCGGCGAGTCGGTGATGATCGACGTCGCCGCGGGTGCCGTCGAGCTCGGTGTGCCGTGGCTGTCGGTGTACGCCTTCTCCACCGAGAACTGGAAGCGCAGTCCCGAGGAGGTGCGCTTCCTCATGGGGTTCAACCGGGACACCATCCGGCGGCAGGTGGACTACCTCGGCTCGATCGGGGTGCGCATCCGTTGGGCGGGCCGCAGCCCGAAGTTGTGGCGCAGCGTCATCAAGGAACTGCGCGCCGCGGAGGAGAAGACGCGGAACAACACCCGGCTGAACATGACGATGTGCGTCAACTACGGCGGCCGGGCCGAGATCGGGGACTCGGCGCGGCGCATCGCGCAGCTCGCCGCGGAGGGTCGGATCAACCCGGACAAGGTGGACGAACGCACGGTGGCGAAGTACCTCTACCAGCCGGAGATGCCGGACGTGGACCTGTTCCTGCGGCCGTCCGGGGAGCTGCGGACGTCGAACTTCATGCTCTGGCAGTCGGCCTACGCCGAGTTCGTGTTCCAGGACACCCTGTTCCCCGACTTCGACCGGACCAAGCTGTGGGACGCGTGCCTGGAGTACGCCAAACGCGACCGCCGGTTCGGCGCCGCGGTGGACGCGGCGCAGGCCACGGACGGGGGTGCGTCCGCGTGAGTACCGAGGCGGCCGACACTGCGGCCCTGCTCGCCTCCGCACGGCAGGCGCTGGAGCGGTTCCTGGAGGTCAGCGTCGACGACGACGGCACGTTGACCTTCTCGCACGCCGAGGTGCCGTGTGTGGTGCAGGCGATGCGGCTGGCCGACGGCCTGTCCGTGCTCAGCCTGACCTGCGTGGTGGCGTGGGACATGCCCGACGAGCAGTCGGTGGCCGCGTCGGTGGCCGAACGCGCGGGTCAGGGCCTGTTCGGAACCCTCGGTGTCGTGCACACCGAACGCGGCACGGACCTCACGCTGCGGTACGCCTTCCCCGCGCAGGGGCTCGACGAGGGACCGCTGGGCACGCTGCTGATGCTGGTGGTCTCCACGGCCTCCCAGGTGCGCGGCGAACTGCTCGGCACCTGACCCCCGCGGCGGCCCGACCGCGGCGCGGAAGGCGACCCGGAGGTCGACTCGCCGTCCCGAGGCGTCGACTCGCGGGCTTGGAGTGTCAACTCGCGGGGCTGGAGTGGCGACTCGCGGGGGCGGGTGGGGTCACTCGTGGGTGGCGCAGTCGGTGCAGGTGCCGACGATCTCCACGGTGTGTCGGATGTCGGAGAAGCCGTTGCCCGCGGCGGTGCGTTCGGCCCACCGCTCCACGGCCGGACCCTCCACCTCGACCGTGTAGCCGCAGTGCCGGCACACGAGGTGGTGGTGATGGTGGGCCGAGCACCGCCGGTAGACCGCCTCGCCGGAATCGGTGCGCAGCACGTCGATCTCGCCCGCCTCGGACAGCGACTGCAACGTCCGGTACACGGTGGTCAGGCCGATCCCCTCGCCGCGCCTGCGCAGTTCGTCGTGCAGATCCTGTGCCGACCGGAACTCGTCCACCTCGGCCAGGAGGGCGACCACGGCGGCGCGCTGCCGCGTCGCCCGCCTGCCGGGGACCGGGGCCCGGTCCTGCGTCCCGGCGGCCGCTGAGGCCGTGCCGGTTGTCCTCGTCCCACTCATTGCGCCCGGACGTCCTCCTGTACGTGTGCGACGGCGTCGACCACGATGTGCGCCAGGTGGTCGTCCACCAAGTGGTACACCACCTCGCGGCCCCGCCGCTGGCCCTGCACGATCCCGGCGGACTTCAACACCCGGAGATGCTGGCTGATCAGCGGCTGGCTCACGTCCAGCGCGTCGACCAGCTCGTGCACACAGCGCGGCCCGTGCCGCAATTGCAGCACGACGGCGATCCGCACCGGTGCCCCCAGGGCCCGCAGCAGTTCCCCGGCGTCGGTCAGCGCCGTCTGCGGTGGGGGAGGGGGCGCGGCGGGGGTGGCCCCGTCCGGGGTGTGTTCGTGCTCCCCGGAGACCGGCCCGTCCGCACCGGTCCCCTGCCGTGCCGCGCCGGAGTCCATCGTCGCCATGCGGGTCTCCAGACTGCCGTGATTCGTCCTGCGGGGGCCGGGGGAGGCCACTACCATCCTAGTGCTTCGGGGGATCAACGGTGATGCGCGAGCGCGACGCGCCGCGGAGCGAGAGGGAGGCTCCTGACGTGGGCACGTACCCGACCCCGCCCGGCACCCCGGACGATGTCCCGCCGGACGATCCGGCGGCCCCGAGGGGCCCTGTGCGGCGCGCGGGGCCGCGCGGTCGG
>NZ_KE387107.1:16279-18527 GCF_000430445.1 Saccharomonospora iraqiensis subsp. iraqiensis | reverse complement strand
GCCCCCGCCGACGGGCACCACCACGGCGTCCGGGGCCCGCCCGAGCTGCGCGACGATCTCGGCGGCGACCGTGCCCTGCCCGGCGATCGTGCGCGGGTCGTCGAACGGGGGGACCAGCACCGCGCCCGTCTCCGCCGCGTCCTGTTCGGCCGACCGGGCTGCGTCGTCGTAGGTGTCCCCCTCGACGACGACCGTGACCTGTTTGTCGCCCAGCCACGCGATCCGGTCCCGCTTCTGCCGGGGCGTCGTGCGCGGGAGGTGGACCCGCGCGGTCACCCCGAGGGCGGCACACGCGAAGGCCACCCCCTGGCCGTGGTTGCCCGCGCTCGCGCAGACGACGCCGCGGGCGCGTTCGTCGGGGGACAGGCGGCTGATCCGGTTGTAGGCGCCGCGGACCTTGTACGAGCGGACGGGGCTCTGGTCCTCCCGCTTGAGCCACACGTCGAGCCCGTACCGGCGGGACAGCCGCTCGTTGCGTTGCAGCGGCGTGGGCGGGATGACGTCGGCGAACCCGGCGGCCGCCTCGGCGACGTCCCGGGCCGTCACCGCACCCTCCCGGGCGGAGCGGTCGCTCACCTGCTCACCTCCGTGACCTCGGCCGTGTCGCCGGTGTCCGGCGTCGCCGGACCCTTCAACGCTAGCGCACGCGCCCGCGCGGCGGCCGCGGACCGAGGGTGCCGCGCGGGGACACCTCAAGATCAGTACCGTGTGCGCATGGGTATTCTCGGTTGGATCATCCTGGGCCTGCTCGCCGGCGGCATCGCGAAGCTGCTGATGCCGGGCAAGGACCCGGGCGGCTGCATCATCACCGTCCTGCTGGGTGTGGGCGGAGCCCTGCTCGGTGGCTGGCTCGGCCGCACACTGTTCGACACCGACCTCGGCACGTTCTTCGACCTGCGCACGTGGGGCCTGGCGGTCGGCGGAGCGGTGGTGATCCTGCTGATCTACCGCCTGGTCTTCGCGCGCAGCGGGGACTGAGCCGGGCCGGGCCCGACCCGGCTCACCCGTCCGTGCCCGGCGGTGTCCGCGCGGCGGTGAACAGCGCGGACACCGTCCGGTGCAGCACGGCCGCGGCGTCGGGGACATCCAGCCCGAGGTCGTCGCGGCCGCCCATCCACGCGGGCCAGCTCGTCGCGAGCACCAGGGCCCGGACCAGCTCGGTGCGGTCCGGGCCGGCCAACCGGTCCAGTTCCGGGGCGAACAGCCGCTCGATCTCGTCCCGGAGCCGGTCGTTGTGCCGGGCGCGGTTGCGGCGGACCTGGGCGGAGAACGGCAGCCAGAGCTGCGCGGCCCGGGCCACCCCCGCGATCGATTCCAGCATCCGTACCCGGCGGCGGCAGAACCAGTCGATGCGCTCGTCCAGCGCGGCCCCGACCGGGAGCGGCCCGGCGTCGGCGTACTGCAGGCCCAGTGTCTTCTCGCCCGCCGCGGCGAAGAGCTCCTCGCGGTCGGCGAAGTGCGTCCACAGCGCCCGGCGGGAGACCCCGGCCCGCTGTGCGATCCGGTCGACGGTCGGCCGCAGGTCCCCTTCGAGCATGAGATCCACGTGGGCGTCGATGATCGCCTGCCGCGTCCGCAGCCGGCGTCGGGTGCGTCCGTCGGTGTCCCCGGTCCGCTCTGGCCCCACTCCGGTCCATCCCTGCCGTTGCCGTCGGTGGCGGCGTTCACACCGCTGTCGCCGGAGCCTACAGTGTGCACCTAGAGTGCAAAATCACCGTGGGGCACCGCGTCCCGCGGCGAACCGGCGTCGAAGGAGAGCAGCGCATGCGTGCAGCCCAGGTCACAACCCTGGACGGACCCGCGGCCGTGCGGGTCGCGGACGTCGACGAGCCCGGCGGGGACGGATCCGTCCTCATCGACGTGCACGCGGCCGGGGTGACCTTCCCGGACGTGCTGCAGAGCCAGGGCCGTTACCAGATCCAGCCCGACCTGCCGTTCGTGCCGGGCACCGAGGTGGCGGGGGTGGTGCGCACGGCGCCGGACGACGCCTCCGTGCGGCCCGGTGACCGGGTGGCGGCGTTCCCCGGGCTCGGCGGTTTCGCCGAGACCGTCGCGGCCCGTCCCGGGATGGTGTTCGGCATCCCGGACCGGCTGTCGTTCACCGCGGCCGCCGCACTGCCGATGAACTACCTCACCGTGCACTTCGCGTTGACCCGGCGGGGCGGGCTGCGTCAGGGCGAGACCGTGCTGGTGCACGGCGCCGCGGGCGGTGTCGGCACGGCCGCGGTGCAGCTGGCCGCCGCGCTCG
>NZ_KE387107.1:13797-16179 GCF_000430445.1 Saccharomonospora iraqiensis subsp. iraqiensis | reverse complement strand
CGGAGGCCGGAGCCGACGCGGAGGGAACCGGCGACCCCGGGGACACCGGGACCACCCGTCCGCTGGCCGCGGTCTGACGCACGGCTCCAACCCGGCGGTCGGCACCGCCCGCCGGGTCGGGGGCGTCGACCCACGGTCGCGGGGCGTCGACTCGCCGTACCGGGGCGTCGACTCGCCGTCGTGGGGTGTCGACTCGCGGTTTGGTGGGTGTCTACAAAAGCGGGGCGGGGGGCGTGGTGAGTCGCGATCATTACCGTCGGCACACGGGAGACGGGAGAGTGGGGCCGGTGGGCGCGCCCCTGCGGGGGACCGCGCCCACGTGCCGTGTCGGACAGAGGTGATGAGGGGGTTGTCGGTGTTTCGTCGGGTCGCCGTCGTGAACCGGGGTGAGGCCGCGATGCGGCTGATCCACGCCGTACGGGAGCACAACGCCGACGGCGGGCCACGCCTGGAGACGGTGGCGCTCTACACCGACGCGGACCGGGACGCGGCCTTCGTCCGGGAGGCCGACCACGCGCACTGCCTCGGCGCCGCCGCCGACCGCCCGTACCTCGACCTGGCCGTGCTCGAACGGGCCCTGGTCGCCACCGCCGCCGACGCCGCGTGGGTGGGGTGGGGCTTCGTCGCCGAGGAGGCCGCCTTCGTCGAACTGTGCGACCGGCTCGGGGTCACCTTCATCGGGCCGGACGCGGAGGCGATGCGCAGGCTCGGCGACAAGATCGGCGCCAAACTGCTGGCCGAGGAGGTCGGGGTGCCGGTGGCGCCGTGGAGCCGCGGCCCGGTCGGGGACCCGGACACCGCCCGGGAGACCGCCGCCTCGATCGGCTACCCGCTGATGCTCAAGGCCAGCGCGGGCGGCGGCGGCCGGGGTATCCGGGTGGTGCACTCCGCCGACGAACTCGCCGACGCCTTCGAACGCACCAGCACCGAGGCCGAGCGGTCCTTCGGCAGCGGCACCGTGTTCCTGGAGCGCCTGGTCACCGGTGCCCGGCACGTCGAGGTCCAGGTGATCGCCGACGGGCACGGCACCGCGTGGGCGCTCGGGGTCCGGGACTGCTCGGTGCAACGCCGCAACCAGAAGATCATCGAGGAGTCGTCGTCCCCGCTGCTGGACGCCGAGCAGGTCCGGGAGCTGAAGGAGTCCGCGGAACGGCTGGCGCTGGCCGTGGGCTACCGGGGCGCGGCCACGGTGGAGTTCCTCTACCAGCCCACCGAGCGGCTGTTCGCCTTCCTCGAGGTGAACACGCGGCTGCAGGTGGAGCACCCGATCACCGAGGCCACCACGGGCACCGACCTGGTCAAGGAACAGTTGCGGGTCGCCGCGGGGCATCCGCTCGACGGTGCCCGCCCCGCCGAGTGGGGGCACGCGGTGGAGGCCCGGCTCAACGCCGAGGACCCCGACCGCGACTTCGCCCCGGCCCCCGGCCGGATCTCCCTGCTCCGGCTGCCCGCCGGGCCCGGCGTCCGGGTGGACACCGGCGTCGCCGAGGGCGACACCATCCCCGCCGACTTCGACTCGATGATCGCCAAGATCATCGCGTACGGCCGGGACCGGGACGAGGCCCTGGCCCGCCTGCGTCGTGCCGTCGCCCAGACGCGCGTGCTCGTCGACGGCGGCGCGACCAACAAGAGCTTCCTGCTGGACCTGCTCGCCGCCCCGGAGGTGATCGCCGCCACGGCGGACACCGGGTGGATCGACCGGGTCCGGCAGGAGGGCGGGCTGCACAACACCCGGCACTCCGGGGTGGCCCTGGCCGCGGCCGCGGTCGAGGCCTACGAGGAGGCCGAACAGGCCGAACGGCACCATCTGCTGTCCACCGCGTACGGCGGCCGACCGCAGGTGCGGCACACCGGCAGCCGCACGATCGAGCTCAAACTGCGCGGTACCGGCCACCGCGTCACCGTCGCCCGGACCGGGCCGCACCGGTTCGCCGTCACCGTGGCCGACGGTGCGGAACCGCTCGACGTCGAGATCGAGCGGTTCGACGACGCCACCGCCCGCATGGTGGTCAACGGCACCGACTTCCGCCTGGTCACCGGCACGCACGGGCCGGTCCACGTGGTCGAGGTGAACGGGGTGACCCACCGTGTCAGCCGGGACGAGGGCGGTGTCGTGCGGTCCCCCGCACCCGCACTCGTGGTGGCGACACCGGTGGAGGTCGGCGCCGAGGTGGAGGCGGGCGCACCCGTGCTCGTGCTGGAGAGCATGAAGATGGAGACGGTGCTGCGCGCGCCGTTCCGCGGGATCCTGCGGGAGCGTTCCGTCCCGATCGGCAGCCAGGTCGAGGCGGGTGCGCCGCTGCTGCGGCTCGAACCGACCGCCGACTCCGGGGAGGAGGCCGGGGACGGCGACCCGGCCGCGGACCTGGAGCTGCCGCGTCC
>NZ_KE387107.1:10454-13697 GCF_000430445.1 Saccharomonospora iraqiensis subsp. iraqiensis | reverse complement strand
CTGCCCGGTCTCGTCCTCGCCGGGTCGTGGACCGCCACGGGCTGGCCCGACACGATGGAGGGTGCCGTGCGCAGTGGACACCGCGCCGCCGACCTGGTCACCGCGCCGTCGACGGGAGGTGCGTGCCCGTGACCGGCACACTCCCGTCCGAGGTGGACGCGACCCGGCACCTGGTGCGGCCCGCGCTGCGGGAGGCGGTGCAGCGCCTGGAACCCGACCTGCGCGGGGTGGTGGCCTACCACCTCGGCTGGACCGACGAGAACGGTGTCCCCGTCGACGGGGACGGGGGCAAGTCGCTGCGCCCGGCCCTGGTGTTGCTCGCCGCGCAGGCGGTGCGCGCCCGACCCGAGGCCGCGCTCCCCGGCGCGGTGGCCGTGGAGCTGGTGCACAACTTCTCCCTGCTGCACGACGACGTGATGGACGGTGACACCGAGCGCCGACACCGCCCGACGGTGTGGCGGCTGTTCGGCACCCCCACCGCCATCCTGGCGGGGGACGCCCTGCTCACCCTCGCCGTCGAGGTGCTGGAGGAGGCCGGTGACCCGGCCGCGACGGGCGAGCTCACCACCGCGGTACGGCGACTGATCGCGGGGCAGAGTGCCGACATCGCGTTCGAACGCCGCACCGAGGTCGGCGTGGACGAGTACCTGCGGATGGCGGACGGGAAGACGGCCTCCCTGATGCGGTGCGCCACCGCGCTCGGGGCGGTGCTCGGCGGGGCCCCCGACGGGGCGGTGCGGGCGCTGGGCGAGTTCGGACGCGACCTGGGGATGGCCTACCAGCTCGTCGACGACCTGCTCGGCATCCGGGGCACCCCGGAGGTGACCGGCAAACCCGTCCTGGCCGACCTGCGTGCGCGCAAGAAGTCCGTGCCCGTCGTCGTGGCCCTGGAGTCCGGCACCGCCGACGGGGCCGCACTCGCCCGCGGGTACCGCGACGACCGTGCCCCGTCCGAGGACGATCTGCGCACGATGGCCGCGCTGATCGAGCGGACCGGGGCGATCGACTGGACGCGGCGGCGCGCGCACCGCTACCTCGAACACGCCCGGTCCTGTCTCGACCGGGTCGACGTCCCCCCGGCGATTCACGCGGCTCTGTCCGGACTCACCCAGTTCGTCGTGGAGCGTGACCGATGACCGATGTCCTGCCCGACCGTCCGACCGCCCGCTCCGACCGTGCCACCCGCCCCGGCGGTACCGCCGGACCCGACCACCCCGACGGTGCCGACGGCGCCGCGCACCCGACGGACCCGGTCGGGGTCGATCCCGCAGGTGGCGCCGTGGAGGTGGAGGTGGCCGGGGCGGTCGACCGTGCCCGGGCCCACCTGCTCGCCGCCCAGCACGAACAGGGCTGGTGGAAGGGCGAGCTCGCCACGAACGTCACGATGGAGGCCGAGGACCTGCTGCTGCGGCGGTTCCTCGGCATCGACGACGACACCGTCACCGGGGAGACCGCCCGCTGGATCCGGTCCCGGCAACGGCCGGACGGCACGTGGGCGACCTTCCACGACGGGCCCGCCGACCTGTCCACCACGGTCGAGGCGTACACCGCGCTGCGCCTGGCGGGCGACCCGGTCGACGCCGCGCACCTGCGACGTGCCCGGGAGTACATCCTGGACAGTGGCGGCATCGAGGCGACCCGGGTGTTCACCCGCATCTGGCTGGCGTTGTTCGGGCAGTGGTCCTGGGATGACCTGCCCGTGCTGCCCCCGGAGATGATGCTGCTGCCCGACTGGTTCCCGCTCAACGTCTACGACTGGGCCTGCTGGGCGCGGCAGACGGTGGTGCCGCTGACGATCGTGTGCGCGGCCCGCCCGCACCGGGACCTCGGGGTGGACGTCCGGGAGCTGCGCACCGGGGCGCCCGCGCGGGCGGCGGACCCGCCGCTGAGCTGGGCCGGCCTGTTCCACGGGCTCGACGGCGTGCTCCACCGACTGGAACGGTCCCCGGTGAAGCCGCTGCGCGGGTACGCGCTGTCCCGGGCGGAGCAGTGGATCCTGCGGCGGCAGGAGGCCGACGGCGGCTGGGGCGGGATCCAGCCCCCGTGGGTGTACTCGATCCTCGCGCTGCACCTGCGGGGTTACCCGGTGGAGCACCCGGTGCTCGCCAAGGCGCTCGACGGCCTGGAGAGCTTCACCGTCCGGGAGGACACCGACGACGGCCCCGTCCGCAGGCTGGAGGCGTGCCAGTCGCCGGTGTGGGACACCGCGCTGGCCGTGACCGCGCTGCTCGACTCCGGGACCCCCGCCGACGACCCCGCCCTGGTCCGTGCGGCGGACTGGCTGCTCGACGAGGAGATCCGGGTGGGCGGCGACTGGCAGGTCCGCAGGCCGGACGTGGCCCCGTCCGGCTGGGCGTTCGAGTTCGCCAACGACCACTACCCGGACATCGACGACACGGCCGAGGTGGTGCTGGGCCTGCGCCGGGTGCGGCACCCGGAGCCGGAACGCCTGCGCCGGACCGTCGACCGTGCCACGGAGTGGCTGGTCGGGATGCGCTCCGCCGACGGCGGCTGGGGCGCGTTCGACGCGGACAACACGCGGACGCTGTGCGAGAAACTGCCGTTCTGCGACTTCGGCGCGGTGATCGACCCGCCCTCGGCCGACGTCACCGCGCACGTGGTGGAGATGCTGGCCGCCCGCGGGCTGGCGGAGTGCGACGCGGCACGCCGGGGCGTGCGGTGGCTGCTCGACCACCGGGAGGCGGACGGATCGTGGTTCGGCCGGTGGGGCGCCAACCACGTGTACGGCACCGGTGCCGTCGTCCCCGCGCTCGTGGCGTGCGGGATTCCGCGCGACCACGACGCCGTCCGGGGCGCCGTGCACTGGCTGACCGCGCACCAGAACCCGGACGGCGGTTGGGGTGAGGATCTACGGTCCTATGTGGACCGGGCCTGGGTCGGACGGGGGACCTCCACCCCCTCCCAGACCGCGTGGGCGCTGCTGGCGCTGCTCGCGGCGGGGGAGTACGGCCCGGTGACCCGCCGCGGGGTCGCCTGGCTCGTCCGCAACCAACGCCCCGACGGCGGCTGGGACGAACCGCAGTACACCGGCACCGGCTTCCCCGGCGACTTCTACATCAGCTACCACCTCTACCGGATCGTGTTCCCGCTGACCGCGCTCGGGCGCTACCTGGAGGTGACCGGCCGTGCGCACGACGGGTGAGCCGGGCGTGCTCGTCACGGCCCTGCCCGTGGAGGCGGCGGCCGTGCGCACGTCCCGGCCGGGGCTGCCCGTCGTCCGCG
>NZ_KE387107.1:6466-10354 GCF_000430445.1 Saccharomonospora iraqiensis subsp. iraqiensis | reverse complement strand
CCGTCCCCCCGCCGTCGGTGCCGCGCACGCCGGTACCGCCCGGGCCCGTGCGGGCGGGGCGATTTCTCCGCCGTCACACGGGCGCGTGCGGGCCCGTCTGTGGGACGATGCGGCCGACGACGCGGCGACGTTTCGGCAGGTGTGATCAACGGCTGATCGGGGAGGCCCCGGGGCCGTGGGTGGTCCCGGCACGGTACGTTGACTACACCACGTTTCGATGACGACACTTCAGTGCGTAAGGAGAGCTCAGGTGAGCACGAACGACGAGTCCGGCGTTCCCCCGGAGCAGTCTCCGGAGCGGACCTCCGTTTTCCGGGCCGACTTCACGTCGGAGATGGAGGGCCAGGAGGCGCCTGCCGTCGAGGCGCAGGACGCCGGTGTCGACGCGCTGCCGGCGGGCTCCGCACTGCTGGTGGTGAAGCGGGGCCCGAACGCGGGGTCGCGGTTCCTGCTCGATCGTGACACCACGAGCGCGGGGCGGCACCCGGACAGCGACATCTTCCTCGACGACGTCACGGTGTCCCGGCGGCACGCCGAGTTCCGCCGGGAGGGCGGCGAGTTCGTGGTGATCGACGTGGGCAGTCTGAACGGCACCTATGTCAACCGCGAGCCGGTCGACCAGGCGGTGCTCTCCGGTGGTGACGAGGTGCAGGTCGGCAAGTTCCGGCTGGTGTTCCTCACCGGACCCGGGCACGGAGGTCAGGGGGCGCAGTGACGGCTGCCGGGCGGCCGCGGCCGGACGGTCTGAGTATCGGGGCGGTCCTGGGACAGCTGCGTCCCGACTTCCCGGACGTGACGATCTCCAAGATCCGGTTCCTCGAGTCGGAGGGACTCGTCCGGCCCGCGCGGACGTCGTCCGGTTACCGGCAGTTCAGCGCGGCCGACGTGGAGCGGCTGCGGTTCGTGTTGACCGCGCAGCGGGACCACTACCTGCCGTTGAAGGTGATCAGGCAGCGGTTGGACGCGGCCGACGGGGCCGACGACCCCGCGGCCGTGCTCCCCGCTCCGGAGCCCGTCCGACCCCCGCGCAGGCTCGTGGCGGTGGCCTCCGACGATGGTCCGGCCGCTCCCGACGGCGGGGAGGTCTCCCCGGCCGGGACGCCGTCCCCGGCGGACCTGCTGCCCGACCCGGAGCCCGGGGTGCGGCTGTCCGAGCCGGACCTGCTCGCCGAGGCGGGGATCGACCCGACGATGCTGGCGGAGCTGCGACAGTACGGACTGGTCCGGCCCGGACCCACCGGCTACTACGACGCGGATGCGGTGGCCATCGCCCGGACCGCGCGGGCGATGGCCGGGTACGGGATCGAACCGAGGCACCTGCGGGCCTTCCGCGCCTCGGCCGACCGCGAGGTGGGGTTGCTGGAGCAGATCGTGACGCCGGTCTACCGCAACCGCGATCCCGAGGCCCGCGCGCGGGGGGACGCACTCGCGGCGGAGCTCGCGGCGCTGTCGATCGGTCTGCACACCCTGCTCGTGAAATCCGGTATTCGGGGCATGGCGGGTGGGTAAACTCGACCAGGTGACGGACGCGACGCACGCGGCGTGTCCGCCCGGGAACGACAGGTTCGTGGCGAGCGACACAGGTTTCGCGGCGAGCGACCGAATTTTTTGTGGCGAGCGACAGAGATTTTGTGGCGAGCACAGCGCCCAGATGACGGGTAGCGTCGAGTAGAGTCGATGCGGGATCCTCGTGACAGCGCTGCAGCCCGCGCGCAGGAGAGGGAGGCGAAGCCCGATGAGCGAGATGCGCGTCGTCGGCGTCCGGGTCGAGTTGCCCGCGAATCAGCCGATCTTGCTGCTGCGGGAATCCGACGGTGAGCGGTACCTTCCCATCTGGATCGGGTCCGTCGAGGCCACGGCCATCGCGCTGGAGCAACAGGGGGTCCGTCCGGCACGACCGCTGACCCACGATCTCCTCAAGGACATCATCGGTGCGTTGGACCGGGAGCTGCAGCAGGTCATCATCACCGACCTGAGTGAAGGTACCTTCTTCGCCGAGCTCGTGTTCGACGGTGACGTGCGGGTCTCCGCCCGGCCGAGTGACTCGGTGGCGCTGGCGCTGCGCGTGGGTGTCCCGATCCACGCCGAGGACGGCGTGCTGGAGGAGGCCGGTCTGCTCATCCCGGACGAGCAGGAGGACGAGGTCGAGAAGTTCCGCGAGTTCCTCGACTCCGTCTCGCCCGAGGATTTCCGCGGCGCCGACACCTGAGCGGTCCCGGCCCCGGCCGTGTGGGTGGGGCGCAACCCGTCGGTGGCCGTGTCCGCGCGTCGCGTTGACCGCCCCCGTGGGCGGGCATACCGTCAAGGGACGATGGAGCGCGCCGTCGTGACCTGCGGTGGGTGGGCCGGTCGACCGGGATGCCCGGGCGCGGCGCGATCGTCGTACCGGTCGGTTCCGTCCCGGAGCCGGTGGTCTTGTTTCGCCTGCCGGCGCACGCGCGCCGGGCGAGAGGAGGCATGGTGGTCGACGAGGGCCCGGTGCACGCCGGGAACGGGCAGACGGAGTTGTTCCCCGACTCCTCGCTGCCGGACGAGCTGGTGGGCTACCGCGGTCCGGCCGCCTGTCAGATCGCCGGGATCTCCTACCGGCAGCTGGACTACTGGGCGCGCACGAAGCTGGTGATGCCGAGCATCCGCACCGCCCATGGCTCGGGCTCCCAGCGGCTCTACTCGTTCAAGGACCTGCTCGTCCTCAAGATCGTCAAGAGGCTGCTCGACACGGGTGTCTCGTTGCAGAACATCCGGGTCGCGGTCGATCACCTGCGTGGCCGGGGTGTCCGGGACCTGGCGCGGGTGACGCTGTTCTCGGACGGCACGACGGTGTACGAGTGCACCTCGCCGGAGGAGATCGTGGACCTGCTCCAGGGTGGGCAGGGCGTGTTCGGCATCGCGGTCAGCGGCGCCATGCAGGAGATCAGCGGCACGCTGCACGAGTTCCCGGCCGAGCGGGCCGACGGTGCGGAGCTCGACCCCGCGGTGCCGGACGAGCTCTCCGAGCGGCGCAACGCCCGCCGCACCGGCTGACCGGCATCGCTCGTACGGCTCTCCCGTCGGACAGCGCCGGACCGGAAGGTGTATAACGACCAATACGGCCGGGCCGGACCCGCGCGGTTCATCCATCCGGTGCCGGGTCCCCGTGTCGGTCCGACAGCGGCTCGGGGGGATCGTCCGTGTACCGGGTCAGCAACCCACGACACAGAGTGATCAGACGGCCGCGCAGCGGGGCCGCGCGCCGGGCGAAGGCGGCCTGGGCGCGGGCGTACTCGGCACGGCCCTCGGCGGTCTCGATCCGCACCGGTGGATAGCCGAACTCCCGCAGGTCGTACGGGCTCGCCCGCATGTCCAGCGTGCGGATGTCGGCGGCCAGCTCGAAGCAGTCGGCGACCAGTTCCGCGGGCACGAACGGGCCCAGCTTGTAGGCCCACTTGTAGAGGTCCATGCCCACGTGCAGACATCCCGGCTGGTCGAGCGCGGCCTGGGTGTCGCGGGTGGGGTGGTACCGGTTGCGGGGGACGGCCTCGTCGGTGAAGAAGCGGAACGCGTCGAAGTGGCCGCACCGCAGGTCGGAGTTCTCCACGACCTCGTCGGTGCCCGCGGATCCGAGCCGGAGCGGCACCTGGGAGTGCCGGATGCGGTCGGGGTCGGCCCGGTAGACCATGGCCCATTCGTGCAGTCCGAAGCAGTTCAGCCGCGGTCGCCGCCGGTCCACGGCCTCCAGCAGGGTCAGCGAGCGCCGCGTCGTCCGGGCGAGCCGGTCGGTGAACGCCGCGGGGTCCACCGAGACCCCGGCGTCGGTCTCCCGGTAGCCGGACCGGTCCAGGAACCGCCGCGCCCGCTCCCCGGTGAGGACGACGTCCGGCCCGGGCTGCCAGCGGGCCAGGTGCGACG
>NZ_KE387107.1:2513-6366 GCF_000430445.1 Saccharomonospora iraqiensis subsp. iraqiensis | reverse complement strand
TGCTGGTACAGCAGCGCCAGCGGCGGTCCGCCGATCGAGGCGGCGGTACCGAACGTGCCGCTGGCGATCCCCGCGACCAGCAACGGTCCGGGCCGCGGGCGCGGCCGCCAGGACACCAGCGACAGCACCACGCACACCAGCACCGCGAGCCCGACCACCGTCGCGAACGGACCCGGGGCGAGCACCGCGACGGCCAGGACCCCGAGCGCCGTTCCGGGGATACGCCCCAGCATCGCCCAGCGCACCCCGGGCCAGTCGGTGTCCTCGCGTTCCCGCACCACCGACAGCACGGCGTGGGCCAGCGCGACGACCAGCAGCGGGACCGGAACCAGCGCGGGATCGACCAGGGCCAGCAGCGGCGCCGCGATCAGGTTCATGCCGTAGCCGACGGTGCCCTGCACCAGTGCGCCCGTGAACACGGCCAGCCCCGCGAGGATCGCGGCGAGTGTCATCGCGAACTCCAATCGGCGGGGGTGCCGGGCCTCGCCTTACCCGTGGAAACGGCCCGCCGCGGGACGCGGGGTCGCGCGGCGGGCCGTTCCCGGATCGTCGGTCGGGCCGGAGGTGCTCCGGCGCCGGGTCTCAGGCGGTCATCTTGCGCAGCACGTACTGCAGGATGCCGCCGTTGCGGTAGTAGTCGGCCTCACCCGGGGTGTCGATGCGCACCACGGCGTCGAAGGTGACCGTCGAGCCGTCGTCCTTCGTGGCGGTGACCCGCACCGTCTCGGGCGTCTCCCCGTTGTTCAGCGTGGTGAGCCCGGCGATGTCGTAGGTCTCCGTGCCGTCCAGGCCGAGCGAGTCCGCCGAGGACCCGTCCGGGAACTGCAGCGGGGCCACGCCCATGCCGATGAGGTTCGAGCGGTGGATGCGCTCGAACGACTCGGCGATCACGGCGCGCACCCCGAGCAGCCGGGTGCCCTTGGCGGCCCAGTCCCGCGACGAGCCGGAGCCGTACTCCTTGCCGCCCAGCACCACCAGCGGCGTGCCCTGCGCGGCGTAGTTCTGCGCGGCGTCGTAGATGAACGCCTGCGGGCCACCGGGCTGGGTGAAGTCGCGGGTGTAGCCGCCCTGCACGTCGTCCAGCAGCAGGTTGCGCAGCCGGATGTTGGCGAACGTGCCGCGCACCATCACCTCGTGGTTGCCCCGGCGGGAGCCGTAGGAGTTGAAGTCCTTGCGCTCGACGCCGTTCTCCATGAGGTAGCGGCCCGCGGGGGAGTCCGCCTTGATCGCGCCGGCCGGGGAGATGTGGTCGGTGGTGACCGAGTCGCCCAGCTTGGCCAGCACCCGGGCGCCGGAGATGTCGGTGACCGGGTCCGGCTCGGCGCCCATGCCCTCGAAGTACGGGGGCCTGCGCACGTAGGTGGACTGCGGGTCCCACGCGAACGTCTCGCCCTCCGGGGTGGGCAGCGACTTCCACCGCTCGCCGCCGTCGAAGACGTCGGAGTAGTCCGAGGTGAACATCTCCTGGGTGATGGCCGACTCGATCGTTTGCTGGATCTCCTGCGGCGACGGCCAGATGTCGCGCAGGAAGACGTCGTTGCCGTCGCCGTCCTGACCCAGCGGCTGGTTCTCGAAGTCGAAGTCCATCGTGCCCGCCAGCGCGTAGGCGATCACCAGCGGCGGCGAGGCCAGGTAGTTCATCTTGACGTCGGGGTTGATCCGGCCCTCGAAGTTGCGGTTACCGGACAGCACCGACACGGCCGCGAGGTCGTTCTCCGAGACCGCGGCCGAGATCTCCTCGGGCAGCGGGCCGGAGTTGCCGATGCAGGTGGTGCAGCCGTAGCCGACCAGGTGGTAGCCCAGCTTCTCCAGGTACGGCCACAGCCCGGCCTTCTCGTAGTAGTCGGTGACCACCTGGGAGCCGGGTGCCATGGACGTCTTGACCCACGGCTTGACCGACAGGCCCTTCTCGACCGCGTTGCGCGCCAGCAGCGCCGCACCCAGCATCACCGACGGGTTCGAGGTGTTGGTGCACGAGGTGATCGAGGCGATCACCACGGCGCCGTGGTCGAGCACGAACTCGCCGCGGTCCGGCGAGGACACCTTGACCGGCTTGCTGGGCCTGCCGTCGGCGCCGAGGGCTGCCGAGTGCACGGCCATCGAGTCGTCGTCGGCGAACTCCAGGGCGGGCGAGTCGCTGGCCGGGAAGGACTCCTCGGAGGCCTCGTCCATCTTGGTGTGCGGCACGGGCCCGTGGTCGGTCACGTACTCGCGCACCGAGCTGCGGAACGACGGCTTGGCCTCACTGAGCGCGATGCGGTCCTGCGGACGCTTCGGACCGGCGATGGACGGCACCACGGTGGACAGGTCCAGCTCCAGGTACTCGGAGTACTCCGGCTCCCGGGCGGGGTCGTGCCACAGGCCCTGTTCCTTGGCGTAGGCCTCCACCAGCGCGAGCTGGTCGTCCGAGCGGCCGGTGAGCTTGAGGTAGCGCAGCGTCTCGTCGTCGATCGGGAAGATCGCGGCGGTGGAGCCGAACTCGGGGCTCATGTTGCCGATGGTGGCGCGGTTGGCCAGCGGGACCGAGGCCACGCCCTCGCCGTAGAACTCGACGAACTTGCCGACCACACCGTGCCGCCGCAGCATCTCGGTGATGGTGAGGACCACGTCGGTGGCGGTCGCGCCGGGCGGGATCTCCCCGGTAAGCTTGAACCCGACCACCTTGGGGATCAGCATGGACACGGGCTGGCCGAGCATCGCGGCCTCGGCCTCGATCCCGCCCACGCCCCAGCCGAGGACGCCGAGGCCGTTGACCATGGTCGTGTGCGAGTCGGTGCCCACGCACGTGTCCGGGTAGGCCTGGCCGTTGCGGGCCATGATCGAACGGGCGAGGTGCTCGATGTTGACCTGGTGCACGATGCCGGTGCCGGGCGGGACGACCTTGAACTCCTCGAACGAGTTCTGCCCCCAGCGCAGGAACTGGTAGCGCTCCCGGTTGCGCTCGTACTCGATCTCGACGTTGCGCTCGAAGGCGTCGGAGCGGCCGAACACGTCGATGACCACGGAGTGGTCGATGACCATCTCGGCGGGCGCGAGCGGGTTGACCTGGTCCGGGCTGCCGCCGAGGTCGGTCACGGCCTCCCGCATCGTCGCGAGGTCGACGACACAGGGCACACCGGTGAAGTCCTGCATCACCACGCGGGCCGGCGTGAACTGGATCTCGGTGGCCGGCTCGGCCTTCGGGTCCCAGCCGCCGAGCGCGCGGATGTGCTCGGCGGTGATGTTCGCGCCGTCCTCCGTGCGCAGCAGGTTCTCGAGCAGGATCTTCAGGCTGTACGGGAGGCGCTGGGACCCCTCCACCTTGTCCAGGCGGAACACCTCGTAGGAGGCGTTGCCGACCTGGAGCGTGTCCCTGGCGCCGAAGCTGTTCTTACTGGCGGGTGCAGTCACGTTGTCTCCATGGCGGCGGTTGTTCGGGTAGCAGCAGGTCGAGTCTTGCGCACCTGCGTAGCGGCCGCACTGATGCGTCGGACCGTCCTGCTTAAACCGTACGCTCGTACTTTTTACAGTCAAGGTCAGGATAGCCGAAGACCCCGTACGGCGGTGTGGTAGCCGGGCCGTCGGCCCCGGAGGCGGCGGTCACACCCCGGTCGCCCGGGCCTGTCCCCGGCCCCCCTCCTCCCCCGTCCGTGTGGCCGTCCGTCCCCCTGTCCGGCGAAAACCGCACTCCGGAACCGGTGTTCCGCGTGGTGCGCACGGTGCGCGTGGGGTGCCGGTGGCACAGTCCGATTACCGGGACGCGAGGAGGTGACACCGGTGCTGACCAGTGCGGACGGCGCGCCGCGCCGCGGCGACGGGCGCCGCCGTCGGGCCGTGGTGACCGCGGTGGTCGCCGTCCTGCTCCTCGGCGGGG
>NZ_KE387107.1:0-2413 GCF_000430445.1 Saccharomonospora iraqiensis subsp. iraqiensis | reverse complement strand
CGGGTTGTAGACGCGCCGCCCGGGGCCCGCCCGACCCGTGCCCGGGGGCGACGTCGCGGACCCGTGATCGCGGTCGCGATGATCTGTGCCGTACGGTAGCGGCATGCGCTCCCGGAACGGTCGCGCTCCGACGGGGAGGGGAACCCGGAGACGTCGGAGACGGCGTACGGAGCGTTCGGTGACACGACCGGAGAACTCGGAGGCGTTCCACCCCCGTGAGCAGAGCGATCCGCTCCAGCCCGTCAGCAGGCCCACCCGGACAGGGCATCGACCCGGTGACGGCGGGCGGTGAGCGATGCTGACCGCCACGCTGACCCTGTTGCTGGGCATCCTCGCGATCCTGGTGATCATCGCGGCGAACGGCTACTTCGTCGCCCAGGAGTTCACCTACATGTCGGTGGACCGGGCGCGGCTCCGCGCGCAGGCGGCCGAGGGTGACCGGGTCGCCTCGCGTGTGCTGTCGGTGACCGAGCGCACCTCCTTCATGTTGTCCGGGGCGCAGCTGGGGATCACCGTGACGGGCCTGCTCATCGGGTACGTCGCCGAACCGCTCGTCGGGGAGAGCCTCGGGGTGCTCCTCGGCGGGGCGGGGGGCCCGGCGTCGGTGAGCATCACGGTCGCCACCGTCCTCGCCCTCGCCGTGTCGACCGTCGTGCAGATGATCTTCGGCGAGCTGTTCCCGAAGAACCTGGCGATCGCCAATCCCGGTCCGCTCGCCCGCGGTCTCGTCCGCTCGACACGGCTCTACCTGACCGTGTTCGGGTGGTTGATCACCGTGTTCGACCACGCGGCCAACGCGCTGTTGCGGTTGGTCCGGATCGAACCGGTGCACGACGTGGACAGCAGCGCCACCGCCCGCGACCTGGAACACATCGTCGCCGACTCCCGGGAGAGCGGTGACCTGCCCGAGGAGCTGTCGATGATGCTCGACCGCATCCTCGACTTCCCCGAGTACACCGTCGAGCACGCGATGATCCCGCGGTCGCGGGTGGACACGGTCGAGCCCGACACGACGATCGGGACCGTACGGTCCCTGATGGCGGCGGCACACACCCGCTACCCGGTCATCGACGCAGGCGACGAGCCGGTCGGCGTGGTCAACCTGATCGATGTGCTGGGCACGTCGCTGGCCGAGGACCGGCCCGTCCGCGCGCTGATGCGCCGGCCGATGGTGGTGCCCAGCCTGATGCCGCTGCCCGAGGCGCACCGGCGGATGACGGCCTCCCGCAACCACCTCGCGTGCGTCATCGACGAGCACGGCGGCTTCGCCGGCATCCTCACCCTGGAGGACGTGGCCGAGGAGGTCGTCGGCGAGATCACCGACGAACACGACCACCACCCGCCGGTCGCCGTCGAGCCCGTCGACGAGGACACCTGGCGACTCGGCGGTGACGTCCACGTCGACGAGGTCGAACGCGCCCTCGGCCACACGCTCCCGCGCGGCGACTGGGAGACGGTCTCCGGGCTGGTCATCGCGCATTTCGGTGCGTTCCCCGCCGTGGGGGACAGCGTCCGGGTGGAGCTGCAGGCCGATCCGGCCGAGCTCGCCCTGGACACCCCCGTGCACCGGCACCTCACGGTGGAGGTGCTCCGGGTCGCCAAGCGCGTTCCGACGCTGGTCTCCCTGACACTCCACGAATCGCGGGGCGAGCACGACGGCGACACCCGCCCGGAGGAGGAGCACGGATGACGAACCTGTGGATCGTCCTGCCGGCGACCGTCGCGATCATCGCGTTGAGCGCCTTCTTCGTCATCATCGAGTTCGCCCTCCTCGGGGCCCGCCGCAGCCGCCTGGAGGACGCCGCGTCCACCAGCCGCGGCGCCCGCGCCGCGCTGCGGAGCGTGAACGAACTCACGCTCATGCTGGCCGGGGCGCAACTCGGCATCACCGCCTGCACGTTCGCCCTCGGTGCCGTGACCAAACCCGCGTTCGACAGTTGGTTCTCGGCACTCCTGGGCCTGGTGGGACTGCCGTACTGGCTCAGCGACGTCGCCGCGTTCGTGCTGGCACTGCTGATCGTGACCTTCCTGCACCTCGTGGTCGGCGAGATGGCACCGAAGTCCTGGGCGATCGCCCATCCGGAGACCTCCGCCATCCTGACCGGGCCACCGGCCCGCGCCTTCATCTGGCTGTTCCGCCCCCTGCTGCTGTGGGTCAACTCCGTCGCGAACCGTCTGGTGAAGGCCACGGGAGTGCAACCGGTCGACCACGCGACGATCGGTGGCCAGGACGCGGCCACGATCCGGCACCTCGTGGAACACTCGGCCAACGTCGGCGCCCTCGATTCGTCGTTGCGCACCCCGATGTCCGGAGCGCTCGACCTGCAGAACCTGCGCGTCGACGACCTCCTCCGCCGCAGGGTCCCGCCGACGGCCGTGGCGGCGGAGGCCACCGCCGCCGATGTCCGGCGGG
>NZ_KE387106.1:2162-8032 GCF_000430445.1 Saccharomonospora iraqiensis subsp. iraqiensis | reverse complement strand
GGTGCCGTTGCTGGAGCGGCTCGACGCCGACGGTCGCACCCGGTTCCACGGGGACGGCACCCGGACAGTGTCCGGGTGAGGCGGCCGCGTCAGACGTGGTCCCTCGGGATGGCGGTGTGCCAGTTGCGGGAGAACACCCGCTCGGTGCCCTCGAACGCGTCGAGCCGCGCGTGCACCACGAACTCCGTCGGCGTACACGAGAGCGTGGTGTGCGTGGTGGTGGACACGTCCCACCCGCCGCGGGTGAACCGCATGACCCAGTCCACCTGTCCGCGCACCGATTCGAAATCGTCACCGACCCATTCGTAGCGCTCGTCGGCGCGGCGCCCCACCCGCAGGTCGATGTCCTCGAAGTGCACGACCCCCAGATCCTTCACCACGTCCAGCGCGGAGCGGTACTCGACCAGGTCCCGGGACACCGTCCACCTCCCGTCGCCCGGCCGCAGCCGGTGCACCGGTGTCGTGGGGGTGCTCTCCGGTTCGTCGAACGGCTCCGGGCGCACCTCGTCCGTCCAGATCGGACGGACCGGCAGCATCAGCTCGCTGGTGTCGGCGTGCACGGTCAGGCACACCGGCTCGGGTGGGGGCCAGGCCAGCGGCCAGTACGAGGTGGACACCGACAGCCGGATGCGGTGCCCCGCGGGGAACGCCTGTGCCACACCGTTGAGGCCGACGCTCACCCGGTACCGTCCGCCCGCCTCCAGCGGTTCCGGCCGTGCGTGCCCGTTGCGGTGGGTGAGGTTCAACAGGCCGTAGCTGACGCGGGTGGCCCGTCCGTCGGGGGAGACGTCGGACAGCCGGACCGTCACCATCGCCGTGGGCCGGTCGACGGACAGGTCCAGATGGACCACCGGGGAGCCGAGGATCTCGAGGCGTTCGGTCAGCACCGCGGTGTCGAACACCAGCGAGCCGCCGTCCTCCTCCCGCTGGTCGTACGGGAGGTCCGGCGGGGCGTTGTAGGAACACCACTTCCCGGCGAACTGGCCCACCGACAGGGGTGACTCGATGGTCATGGCCTCGCCGGGACCGTCCCCCCGCGGCGATCCGGCCGCGCCGGGGCCCTCCACGGCGTCGGCGGCGAACCGGTCCGGGATGGACCCCGCCTCGGACCGGGATCCGGCGTCGACCCCGGCCGGGTCGGCACCCACCAGGCGGTTGCGGCGCAGCACGAACGCGGTCGACTCGACGTGCGGAGACGGCCAGGCGTCCTCCCCGATCCAGCGTCCCGGCCGCTGCTCGTACGCGGTGGCGGGCCTGGCGCTCTCCTGCATCCAGATCCGCAGCGCCGGATCGTCCATCACACCGTTGTCCACGCCCTTGAGCCAGTGGTCCCACCAGCGCACGAGTTCCTGGAGGAACCCGATGGCCGGGCCCGGCCTGCCCAGGTGCGGGTACTTGTGCGACCAGGGGCCGATCAGTCCCTTGCACGGCACGTCGAGGTGGCGCAGCAGCCGGAACACCGCGTTCGAGTATCCGTCGGCCCAGCCGCTCACCGCCAGCACCGGGCAGCCGACCGCCGAGTAGTCCTCGCACACCGACCCGTGCCGCCAGTAGTCGTCCCGCCGCTGGTGCCGCAGCCACTCGATCAGCCACGGCTCGCAGTGCCGGAGACGTCGCCACCACATCTCCCGCCACCGGTGGCCGACGACGGCCGGGTCCGGCGGGCACGAGATGTAGGCGAACATCACCGACGCCCACGACAGGTTGTCCGAGAGCAGACACCCGCCCATGTAGTGGACGTCGTCGGCGTAGCGGTCGTCGGACGAGCTCAACGTCGCGATCGCGCCGAGGCCGGGCGGCCTGCGGGCGGCCAGTTGGAGCGCGTTGAACCCGCCCCAGGAGATGCCCATCATCCCGGTGTTGCCGTCGCACCACGGCTGCTCGGTCAGCCAGGCCAGCACCTGTTCGGCGTCGAGCAGTTCCTGTTCCAGGTACTCGTCACCGAGGACACCGTCGGAGTCGCCGCTGCCGCGCAGGTCCACGCGGACACCGGCGTAGCCGTGGCCCGCCAGGTAGGGGTGGTGCATGGAGTCGCGCTGCGCGGTGAGGTCCCGCAGCCGGTAGGGGAGGAACTCGAGGATCGCGGGCACCGGGTCGCTGTCCGACGACACCGGGCGCCAGATGCGGGCACCGAGTTCGGTCCCGTCCGCCATCGGGATGCGGACGTGGTCGTCGACCCGGGTGGGGTGGGGGAGGGAACTCACGGTGCGCACGGTCGGCCTCCGGCTCGCTCTCGGGGGTACGGGTCGTGCTCGGCGGTGTCGACGGTGTTCCCCGCGTCCTCCGGACCGTCGGGGCCGCCGCGGTCGTCGATCTCGAACCGCAGGGACCGGACGCACCGCTCGTGGAGCTCGTCGAGCTCGTCCGCGTCCCGGGCGCCGAGGTGGACGTCGGCGAGCTCGTAGCTGTAGCTGTCCCGGGCGTACTGGTCGGACAGCACGTTCCCCTCCGCGGTGGTGACGTCCACGGTGAGCCCCGGGATCTCCGCCTCCAGGCGCGCGATCTCCGCCGCGGTGGGCACCCGGCGGACCACCCCGTCGGTGAACCGCCGCAGGAAGCACTTCGCCGCCATCCCGTAGGGCCCCCGCCGGTACGGCATCGCGGGGTCCCGCCCGAGCGCCAGGTTCACCATGCAGTGCAGATTGGACACCCCGTCGACGTGCTCGAACAGGCGCGCGTGCGACTGCGACAGCCGCGGGTTGACCTCCAGCACCGACACCCGTCCGGTGTCGACGTCGACGAAGAACTCCACGTCGAACGTCGTCGAACGCAGGTTCATCCGCACGGCGATCCGTTTCGCGATGTCCGAGACCTCCGCGATCAGGTGCGGCGGGAGCGTGGACGGGTACTGGTACCGCAGGAAACTGGAGCTGTCCGGGTAGGTCACCGAGTCGATCACGCCGTAGACGTGCGGCTCGTGGTGGTAGCGGTACCCCTCGACGGTGACCTGCCTGCCCGTGACCGCCTCCTCCACCAGGCAGGCCGTGCCCGGCACGTCGGCGATCGCGGGGGGCAGCCGGACGCGCTCCAGCACCGCCTCGAACGGGCCGCCGACCTGGTCGATCTCCGCACGGACCCGGGACACCGCCCGGACCAGTTCGGCCTCGTCCCGGACCCGGAAGGCCAGCTTGGACGAGGCGGACTTGACCGGCTTGAGCCAGACCGGATACTCCAGCCCGGGCGGCAGCGCGGGCTCGGCCGTGGCCGGGTCGAGCAGACCGAACCGCGGGTAGGCGTCCACGACCTCCGCCTGTTCCAACCGGCTCCAGTACTTGTGCTCGCACTTGACGATCGACTCCAGGCTGGTGCTGGGCAGCCCGTACCGTTCGCAGAGCACCGGGACGAGGGAGGTCACCGGGAAGTCCCAGTAGCCGGTGATCGCGTCGATCGACCCGTCGAAGGTCTCCAGCCGCTGTTCGGCGCGCGTCAGGCACCGCCGGTAGTCGGCGTAGCCGATGCGCACCTCGGAGATGTCGAGCAGGGTGTGGAAGCGCAGGTCCGCGGCGCCGGGCAGGCGCCGGAGCAGCGCCAGATTCCCGTCGTCCAGTCCGAGGACGAACACGTTCTCGGGCACGCGCCACCTCCGTGCGGATCCCTGTACGGAGGATGTCCGGTCGCCGGACCGCGAAACCCGCACCGCGCCGCCGGACGGGCCGCCCGTCAGTGCACGTCGCGCGGGCGGAACTGGATGCTGATGCGCGGGCCCACCGGCCGGTCGGTCTTCGGCACCGCGTGTTCCCAGGTCCGCTGGCACGACCCGCCCATGACCACCAGATCGCCGTGGCCGAGGGGATACCGCACGGTGCCGCCGGACCGGGAACGGGGCCGCAGCAGCAGCGGACGGGCGGCGCCCACCGACACGATGGCCACCATCGTGTCCTCGCGGTCGCCCCGGCCGATGCGGTCGCCGTGCCAGGCCACGCTGTCCCGGCCGTCGCGGTAGTAGCACAGCCCGGCCGTACGGAACGGTTCCCCGAGTTCGTCCCGGTAGTGGCGGGTCAGTTCGGCGCGGGCGTCGGCGAGGACGGGATCCGGGAGCGGGTCCCGTTCGCCGTAGAAGCACAGCAGGCGGGGCACGTCCACCGTGCGCTCGTACATCCGCCTGCGTTCGGCGTACCACGGCACCTCGGCGGCCAGCCGCTCGAACAGGACGTCCGCGCCGGAGAGCCACCCGGGCAGCACGTCGATCCAGGCACCGTCGCCGAGGTCGGTGCGGCGCAGTCCGTCCGGCGGCCGCACCGAGGGTTCGTCGGCCGTGTCGAACAACGACGCCTGCAACGCGGGTTCCATGTTCCCGAGCGTACCTTCGATCGAACAGGTGTTCTACCCGGGTGCGGCCGGAATGCACGGCACCGGTGTGCTGTTGGCAGAACGGAACGCGGAAACGAGCGCCGGGAGGACGTCATGGCGACCGTAGAACTGACCAGCGAGAACTTCAAGGACACCGTCGGCAGCGAGGGCACGGTCCTCGTGGACTTCTGGGCGTCGTGGTGCGGCCCGTGCAAGACCTTCGCGCCGGTGTTCGAGGCGGCCTCCGAACAGCACACGGACATCACCTTCGGCAAGGTGAACACCGAGCAGGAGATCGAGCTCGCGCAGACCTTCGGGATCTCCTCGATTCCCACGCTGATGGTCGTGCGCGACGGGGTCGTGCTCTACGCCGAGCCCGGTGCGCTCCCGGCCCCCGCGCTGGAGGAGCTCATCGGCAAGGTGCGGGAGGTCGACATGGACCAGGTGCGCCGGGAGATCGCCGAGGCGAGCTGACGCACCCCGCCCCGGTACGGGGCCTCGAACCGGAACGGACGGCACCGGCCCCTCGGCCGGTGCCGTCGTCGTGTGTCCGGGGGCCGGAATTGCCCGGACGGTGTCGGGGACGTGTCCTCCGGCGGCGTCGGTGCCTACAATCGCGACATGCACGGACGGCGCCCGGTGACCGAGGTCCCCGACGTCGTCGGGCTCGCACCCGACGACGCCTGCGAGATCGTGCGCAGGGCGGGACTAGTGCCCGTCCCCCCGGACGGGGTGGACGAGCTGCCGATGAGCGGGATCGTCACCACCCAGCGCCCGGTCGGCGCCGCCGGTGCCGTGGAGGGCGCCGAGGTCGTGTTGTGGGTCCACCCCGGCAAGGAGAGCCCGGTCGGCGCGGGCGTCACCGGGCCGCTCGAAACGGGCAGCCCGGATCCCGCCTGACCCGGTGTCCGGGGCGCAGGGACGGCCCGCCGCCGTCGTCCTCAACGACGGCCCTCCGGGGTCGGCAGGCCCGCGGCCCACTCCCGCGCACGGTCGGCCTCGCCGTCGGCGAGCGGGCCGAACTGCCCCGTGACGTAGAAACTCGTGACCGCCTCCGGTCGGGGCAGGCCCGTCCTCCGCAGGCGTTTCGCCGCCGATCTCGCCGCGGAGCCCGGCAGGCGGGGGCGGTCCACCTTGGTGTCGAAAATGGCCGTGCGCACCGCGTTCGGCAGGCGGGCCCGGTCCAGCCACTCCCGCAGCCCGATACCGCGGGACACCAGCGCATACCCGGCGCGGTCGCCCCGCTGCCCGGCGTCGGCCCGGGTGGAGTCCCGGCTGAGCCCGAAGGCGTGCGTCGGGGCACCGAGCACGAGCAGGTCGGTGTCGCCGCCGACGGTGGTGGGCGCCGCGCCGACCTCGGTCAGGTCGACCTCCACCCCGGCGTGCGCCGTGAGGGTCGAGGCGATCGCGCGGGCGACGGCCTCGGTGTTGCCGTACATCGATTCGTACACGACGAGTACCCGCATCGCCCGGCTCGTCCGTCTCAGCCGCGCAGCGGGGAGGGCGGGGTCACTCCCCGTGCGGGGGTCCCGTGCGCGGGGCCTCCGCCCGGATCGGCGGGTGCCGGCGCCGGCGCCGGG
>NZ_KE387106.1:0-2062 GCF_000430445.1 Saccharomonospora iraqiensis subsp. iraqiensis | reverse complement strand
GCCCGCACGCTGCCCGGCCTGGCCCCGAGCGGGTCGAGCACCGGCGCGGCCAACATGACCAGGGCACGCACCAGGTCCGGCCTGCGTACCGCCGCCAGCCTGCCGAGCCAGCCACCGCGGCTCTGTCCCAGCACCACCACGCGCCCGCCGGTGTCCGCGGCGAGGGCGTCGAGTCGGCGTTCGAGCTGCCGGAGGAGCTCGGTGGTGCAGCCGAGGTTCAGCCCGGTGTGCGAGGTCTGCGGCCGGTATCCCCGCGCGGCCAGCCACGTCCGCAGCGGCGACAGACTCCAGTCACCGACGCCGAACCCGGGTACCAGCAGCACGGCGGTCCCGCCGCCCTGGCCCGGGTCCCGCACCTGCCACACCGGGTGTCGCACCAGCCGCGGGATCATCCGCGCGGTGGCGAGGAGGACCGGTTCCTGCGGTGTCCACACCCGGGTTGGTACCCCGGACGGCGACCGTCAACCGTGTGACGCGGGCTCGCGTCCGGGGCAGGAGGGCGGCCCCTCAGGCCGCCAGCCGGTGCCCGGTCTCCGGGTCGAAGACGTGCGCGGACTCCGGGTCGCGCAGTCCGACCCGGATCGTCTCCCCGAACGACGGGGTGCTGTGCGCGTCGGTGCGCACGATGAACCGCTCCCGGCGCCCGCCGAGCTCGGCCCGGCCGTGGATGTAGGCGTCCGAACCGAGCACCTCGACCAGTTCGACGTCCAGTTCCAGTCCGGGTTCGCCGTCGAGCGCCGGACGCAGCCCCTCCGGCCGGAGCCCGACCGTGACCTCCCGCAGGTTCGCCGCCGCACCGGAGCGGATCTCCCGCGACACGGGCACGGTGAGGCCGTCCACGCTGGCACCCTCGTCGGACAGCGGCGCCGTCGTGAGATTCATGGCGGGGGAGCCGATGAACCCCGCGACGAACACGTTGGTCGGCGCGTCGTACAGCGCCCGCGGGGTGTCGCACTGCTGGAGCTCACCGTCCTTGAGCACGGCGACACGGTGGCCCATCGTCAATGCCTCGACCTGGTCGTGGGTGACGTAGACGGTGGTCGTGCCGAGTCGCTTCTGCAGGGCGGTGATGTTCGCCCGGGTCTCCACGCGGAGCTTCGCGTCGAGGTTGGACAGTGGCTCGTCCATCAGGAACACGGCCGGCTCGCGCACGATCGCGCGTCCCATCGCGACCCGCTGCCGCTGGCCACCGGACAGTGCCTTGGGTTTGCGGTCCAGGTAGTCGGTGAGGTCGAGCAGCCGGGCCGCCTCCTTCACCCGTTCTGCGATCTCGGACTTGGCCACCCGCTGGATCTTCAGGGCGAAGCCCATGTTCTCCGCGACCGTCATGTGCGGGTAGAGCGCGTAGGACTGGAAGACCATGGCGATGTCCCGGTTCTTCGGGGACACGTCGGTGACGTCCCGGCCGCCGATCGTGATCGCGCCCTCGTCGACGTCCTCGAGGCCGGCCAGCATCCGCAACGCCGTGGACTTGCCCGACCCGGACGGGCCGACCAGCACCAGGAACTCGCCGTCGGTGATGTCGAGGTCGAGCCGGTCGACCGCCCGGACCGGCGGGCTCCCGGGGAACACGCGGGAGGCTTCGTGGAAGGAGACGTCGGCCATGATGCGCTGGTCCTCTCGTGCGGGCGAGCCCGGTCCCGTGCTCGCGGTGACCGAATGTCTACCGAACGGGTGATCCCCGCCGCTAGAGTTCGTTCGTCCGGTGGACTGACCAATCCACCGCAGCCGAGTCCGTGGGGAGCGGTCGTGGAACAGACCCGTCCCGTCCGGGGACAGCAACAGCACGAGCACAACCTCGCCCTGGTCGCGCGGCTGATCGCCGCGCACGGTCCCGTCTCCCGCGCGGCCGTGGCCCGGCGCAGCGGACTGACCAAGACGACGGTCACCCAGCTCACCGGGGAGCTGCTCGACGGCGGTCTGCTGCGCGAACTCGGGCTCGGCCGGGCGGACGGCCCGGGCAGGCCCGCCACACTGCTCGTGGCGAACACCGCCGGACCGGCGGGAATCGGACTGCAGATCGAGGCCGACCACGTGGCGGGCTGCCTGGTGGACCTCACCG
>NZ_KE387105.1:19915-22762 GCF_000430445.1 Saccharomonospora iraqiensis subsp. iraqiensis | reverse complement strand
GCGCCGACGGGGCCGGGACGCCGGCGGCGCCCGCCGCCGGGCCGGGCGAGCGGGAACACGCTCATCGGTCCTCCTCCCCCGAACTCGCGAGCCTCCTGGTGAGCAGGAAGTTGACCAGCGCGAACACGATGATCAGCAGGAACAGCACCCAGGCGACGGCCGAGGCGTAGCCGAGGTCCCCGCGTTCGAACGCGGTCTGGTACATGTACAGCGTGATCGTCTGGAACTGGTGGGTGGAGCCGCCGTTGTTCGACCCCGGCAGGGCGTCGAACAGCTTCGGCTCGGTGAAGATCTGCAGCCCGCCGATCGTCGAGGTGATCACCACGAAGATCAGCGTGGGGCGCAGCATCGGCAGTGTGACGGTGACGAACCGGCGCACCGCCCCGGCACCGTCCACGATCGCGGCCTCGTAGATCTCCTTCGGGATGGCCTGCATCGCGGCGAGCACGATCAGCGCGTTGTACCCGGTCCAGCGCCAGTTCACCATGATCGCGATCGCGACGTGGCTGGAGAACCGGTCGGCCTGCCAGTCGATCCGGTCCAGGCCCAGGGTCTCCAGGATGCCGTTGACCAGTCCGTAGTCCGGGCCGAACAGGTTGGCGAAGATGATGCCCAGCGCCACCAGGCTGGCCACGTACGGCATCAGCACGCCGACCCGCCACCCGGTGGAGAACCGCAGCCCGGTGTTCAGCAGCGCGGCCAGCAGCACCGCCGTGACGATCTGCGGCCCGCTGGAGAGCACGAAGATGCTCAGCGTGTTGACCAGCGTCTTCCAGAACTGGCCGTCGCCGAGCAGCAGCGCGTAGTTCTCCAGGCCGACGAAGGTGGGGCTGTCGTCGATCAGTCCCCGCTCGAACAGCGACACGTACGCCGTGTACAGCAGCGGGAACAGGCCCACGATGCCGAAGATCACGAAGAACGGCGCGACGTACAGGTACGGCGACCAGCGCACGTCCGCCCGGTTCAACCGGTCGCGCCACGACGGGCCCGAGGGGGAGGAGGTCCCCTCGGGCGCCGTCGTGGTCTCCACCGCACTCATTCGCGTTCTCCCCGGTCAGCGCGCGATGCGTTCGGCGGAGTCGACGAACCGGCGCCAGGCCTGTTCGGGAGTGGCGCCCTGTTCGACGGTCTGCAGCGCGGTCGTGGCCGCGTTCTCCTGGATCTGCCCGTCGCCGGGGCCCTTGTACTGGGCGTGGTCGACCTTGCGGGCCTGGGCGGCGAACAGCTCCCCGGTCGGTGCCCCACCGAAGTACTCGTCGGTGGTCGAGGTCAGCTCCGGTGCGTCCAGCGCCTCCACCTGACTCGGGAAGGCACCGCTGGCCTCGAAGGCGGTGATCTGCTGTTCCGGCGCGGTCAGCCACGCGGCGAGCTTCGCCGCTTCCTCGGGGTGTTCGGTCTGGGTGGGCACGGCCAGGTAGGAGCCGCCCCAGTTGCCGCCCCCGCCGGGGAAGGCGTCGGTGACCGCCCAGTCACCCGCGTGCTGGTCGCCCGCCTGGCCCTCGATGATGCCGAGCATCCAGGCGGGACAGGTCTTCGTGGCGAAGGCGGACTCCTGGAACCCGCTGTTCCACTCGTTGCTCATCGCGACCAGTCCGGCCGACTGTCCCCGCTGCACGGCCGCGGTCACCCGGTCCCAGTTCTCCCGGATGCCCGGGTTGGAGCCGACCGTGAGGGTGTTGTCCTCGTCGAAGTAGCCGACCTCGAGCTGGTTGTGCATGGCGTTGAAGATCTGCGCCGCGGAATCGAACCAGGCGACGCCGTCCGAGCCGGCCAGGAACTCGTCGCCCGCCTCGAAGTAGCTGTCCCAGGTCTCGAACAGCGGCTTGACCTCCTCCGGGTCCGAGGGCAACCCGGCCTCGGCGAAGAGATCCCTGCGGTAGCACATCGCCAGCGGGCCGATGTCGGTGCCGTAGCCGATCAGCCTGCCGTCGGAGTCGACGCCACCGTCGTACTTCCAGTCCAGCCAGCGCTCCGGGCCCACCCCGTCCGGGCCGATCTCGGTCAGGTCGTGGAAGCGCTGGGAGGCGTCCAGCACGTCGGCCATGTAGCCCTCCTCCACGGCCACGACGTCCTCCAGGCCGGAGTTGCCGCCGAGCTTGGTGAACAGGGCCTGGTGGTACGGACCACCCTGGCCGGTCTTGCGGGGCACGATCCGCACGTCCGGGTTCTGGCGCTCGTACTCGGCGTAGAGCTCCTCGTACCCGAACTCGCCGAACGTGGCGACGCTGAGTTCGATCGTGCCGTCGTCGGCCCCGCCTCCCCCGCAGGCCGCCGTCACGGCGGCCAGGGCGGCGGCCGAGGTCACGGCGAGGGTCCGGCGCAGGCCACGCCGGGGACGTCCGGGGGGACTCTGCGGTGGTTGGTGGGACAGATGCTCGTGTCTCGGCTGGTGCTGCGGTGAGTGTCGCACGGTAACCCCTCATTGGGTCGGCTGCCACGAGACCGGGAGCTTTGGGAGCGCTCCCAGCGATGGCGAGCAGAGTGCCGTCTCACCCGTGCGGGTGTCAATGGGAGGTCAGCGGCTTATGACCTGGTTGTTACCGAAACCGCCGTTCCATTCGCACCGGCCCGCACGCCGGTCGGCGGCATCGATTTGGGAGCGCTCTCACCATGTGTCAGCCGGGGACCGCGGCCGGGGCCGGGTCGGCGTAGCCGGGCAGGCCGTAGGCGCGCGCGATCGTGCGCTCCACCTCGGCGCAGTCGACGCCGCCCTCCTCGGCGACGGTGAACCCGAGTTCCAGCAGCAGGAACCCGATCGACCGCAACTCCGCCTCGGCGGCGGTGTCCCGCCCCCCCCCCGGCCCGCTCCGCGGCGTCCGTGCGCCGGTACAGGCGCCCGGTCTCGCC
>NZ_KE387105.1:18247-19815 GCF_000430445.1 Saccharomonospora iraqiensis subsp. iraqiensis | reverse complement strand
CGCCGGCTCCCCGAACGGGACCGCGCCCACACCCGGGTGGCGGAGGTGTCCCGCCGACCGCCCGCGGTACCGGTCGTGCCCGCGGACACCCCGGTCAGCGCACTGCTCGCCCGCGGTGTCCGCGCCCTCGCCCGGTCACCGCTGCTCGTGGCCCAGGGGACGACGTTCGTGGGAATGGTGCACACCCACGATCTCGGTCTCCGGGCTCCGCCGGGCCGGTGGCGGTGACTGACGCGAGATCGACCGCGGGGATTGGATCGGGCCGGTCGGGTATTCCGGGTACGGAGCCACCGCGGGCGACCGGACCGGTCGTGGACCGCGTCGGACGCGGGACGGCGGCCGGGACCGCGTGGGACAGCGAAGGACGGCGACATGACGCAACCACAGGACAACGCCCCGGTCGTGGTCGGGGTGGACGACAGCGACGCCGCACTGCGCGCGGTCCGCTGGGGGGCGCTCACCGCACTGAAGCACGAGGCCCCGCTGCGACTCGTGCACGCGGCCGGCTTCCCGGACCTCTACGTCGGATCCACCATCCCGCCACCCGAGTCGTTCAAGAAGGAACTGCGGGAGCAGAAGTCCCGGTCGTTGGAGGCCGCCCGCGAGGTGGCCACCGCCACCGGGGTCACCGACGTGCAGACCCGCTTCGAGACCGACCCGCCGATCCCCTGGCTGCTGCACGCCTCACGCACGGCCCGCATGATCGTGCTCGGCTCGTCCGGGCGCACCGGACTGGTGGGGATGATGGTCGGGTCGACGACGCTGGCCCTGGCCACGCACGCGCACTGCCCGGTCGTGTCGGTGCGGTCCGACTATCCCGAGGTGGTCGCCGGGGACGAACGTCCCGTGCTGGTCGGTGTCGACGGCAGCCCGGTCAGCGAACGCGCCATCGGCTACGCCTTCTCCGAGGCGTCCTTCCGTGGTGTCGACCTCCTCGCGGTGCACACCTGGAGCGACGCCGACATGGACGTGTTCACCGACCAGCGGATGTACTTCGACTGGGAGCCCATCCGGGACGTCGAGGAACGCAGGCTGGCCGAACGGCTCGCGGGATGGCGGGAGCAGTACCCGGACGTCACCGTGCACCGGGAGCTGGTGAAGGACCGGCCACGGCACGAGCTGCTCGAACGCAGCGGCCACGCGCAGCTGGTGGTCGTGGGCAGCCGGGGACGCGGCGGTTTCCGCGGGATGCTGCTCGGCTCCACCAGCCAGGCGCTGATCCATCACGCGCAGTGCCCCGTGATGATCGCGCGTCCGGAGAGCGGGTAGGGGCACCGGCGTGCGAGGGCGGTCGGCGCCGTACGCGGCCGTGCACGAGACCCACATCGGGGTGGTGTTCCTCGTCGGCGACGAGGCCTGGAAGCTGAAGAAGCCGGTCGACCTGGGGTTCATCGACCTCTCGACCGTGCGGCGGCGCCGCGAGGTGTGCCGTCGGGAGGTCGAACTGAACCGCAGGCTCGCGCCGGACGTCTACCTCGGCGTCGCCGACCTGTCCGGCCCGGACGGGTCGGACAGGTCGGGCGGGTCGGACGGCCCGGGCGGGTCGGACGGCCCGGGCGGGTCGGACG
>NZ_KE387105.1:12997-18147 GCF_000430445.1 Saccharomonospora iraqiensis subsp. iraqiensis | reverse complement strand
CCGCCCGCGCCGCAGGCCGACAGCACCAGGGCGGCCGTCGCCGCCACCGCGGTCAGCGCCGCACCGCGCCGCCGCATTCGCTCGTTCATCTGGTTCCTCCTTGTTCGTTCCCCCGACGACGGTTCCGCACCGACTGCCACAGCCGGCGGATGAGGCCCATCGCCCCGGAGGGGGCGACGAGGATGACCACCACGAGCACCACGCCGTAGACCAGCGGGGCGAGTTCGGCCGCCCGCACGTCGCTCAGTCCGGCCCCGGTGCCCAGGTCGGTCACCGCGGGCGGCAGGAACACCAGCAGCGCGCTGCCGAGCAACGCGCCGGTCAGGCTGCCGAGTCCCCCCACCACCACCGCGGTCAGCAGCGACAGCGAGAGCACGATCGTGAAGCCGCTCGGCGCGGCCAGGCGCACCACCATCGCCAGCACCGAGCCGGCCAGTCCCGCGCACGCGGCGCTCACCACGAAGGCGAGGACCCGGGTGTGTCCGAGCCGGACACCGGAGAGCTCGGCGGCCACCTCGTCGTCCCGGACCGCGCGCCAGACCCGCCCGAAGCGGCTCGCGACGAGGTTGGCGAGCAGCACCATCACCAGCAGCAGCGTCCCCCAGCCGAGGTAGGCCAGGTACTCCTGGTTCCCGATCCCGCTGCCGGTGACGAAGAACATCGCGTCGTCGAACCACTGCGGTGCCGTCGGCGAGGCCACGCGCAGGCCCTGTTCCCCGCCGAGCAGGCTGTCGAAGTAGACGGCCAGCCCCGGGGCGCCCACGGCGAGGGCCAGCGTCGCACCCGCCAGGTACGGGCCGTGCAGCCGGGCCGCGGCCGCGCCCACCAGGACACCCACGAGCGCCGTGACCGCGGCCGAGACCAGCAGGGCGAGGCCGAACGGCACCCCGTCGCCGTCCAGCAGCAGCGCGGTCGTGTACGCGCCGACCGCCATCAGCGCGCCGTGACCGAGGGAGATCTGCCCGTTCAGGCCGGTGAGCACGGTCAGTCCGACCGCGGCGATCCCGTAGTAGGACAGCGTGGCCAGCTGGGAGTGCCGGAACGGCTCCGTACTCTCCAGCACCAGGACGACGAGGACGAGCGCGGCCGCCCCGCCGAGCAGGTTCCGGCCACCGACGGACGAGGGGACGAGGCGGCGCGCGGCCGCCGACAACGCGGTCATCAGACCTTCCTTTCGGCGGCGTGGCTGAACAGTCCCTGCGGGCGCACCAGCAGCACCGCGATGAGAATGGCCAGTGCCGCCAGCGTCACGAGTTCGCTACCGAGGTAGCCGGACACATAGGACAGTGCGAGGCCGATCAGCAGCCCCCCGACCACGGAACCTCCCGGACTGTCCAGCCCGCCGAGGACCGCGGCGACGAACCCGAACACGATGATCGGCTCCATGTAGGCGGGGTGGACCAGGCTCCCGCCGGCGATCAGCAGACCGGCCAGCGACCCGACCACGGCGGCGAACGCCCAGCCGAGCGTGAGCATCCGCCCGACGCGCACCCCCAGCAGCCGGGACACTTCCTGGCTGAACGCGGAGGCCCGCATCTTCAGCCCGAGGTCGGTGAACCGGAACAGGCCCACCAGCGCGAGCATCACCACCAGCACCGAGCCGATGACGAACACGCTGAACGGGGTGAACGCGACGGTGAAGCCGTTCAGGTCGAACCCGCGCAACGCGAACGGCGCCGGGAACGACTCGTAGGTCGAGCCGAACAGCACGGCGGCCAGCGCCTGCAGCGCGATGAACAACCCCAGCGTCACGATCACCGCGTTGAGCTCGGGGCCGCCCTCCACCGGACGGATGACCACCCGTTCCACCGTTGCGCCGAGCAGCAGGCCACCCACCAGGGCTGCGGCGAAGCCGACCCAGTAGGGCTGCCCGTTCTCGATCAGCATCAGGGCGAGGTAGGTGGTGAACATGCCCATCGCGCCCTGGGCGAAGTTGATGACCCGGGTGGACCGCCAGATCAGCACCAGCGCCAGCGCGAACGCCGCGTAGATCGCGCCCTGGCTGATCCCGTTGAGCGTGAGGTTCACGAACTGTTGCATCGGGGCAGAAATCCTCCGGAAACGGCCCGGCTAGAAGCCGAGGTAGGCGTGGCGGAGGTCCTCGTCCGCCGCGAGCGTGGCCGCGTCGTCGGACGCGACGACCCGGCCGAGGTTGAGCACGAAGCCGGTGTCGGCGATGGACAGCGCACTGCGCGCGTTCTGTTCGACCAGCAGCACGGTCAGCCCCTCGCGGTCGACGAGATCGCGGATGATGCCGAAGATCTGGGCGACCACCCGCGGCGCCAGCCCCAGGGACGGCTCGTCGAGCAGCAGCACCTCCGGTTCGGACAGCAGCGCCCTGCCGAGCACCAGCATCTGCCGCTCCCCGCCGGACAGCGAGCTCGCCGGCATCCGCCGCCGTTCGGCCAGCGCGGGGAACAGGTCGTAGACGGTGTCCAGCCGGGCGCGGCGGTCGGCGGCCCCGCGCCGGGAGGCGCCCAGCAGCTCGCCGAGGCGCAGGTTCTCCTCCACCCCGAGTTCGGTGATCACGCCACGTCCCTCCGGCACGTGCGCGACCCCGGCCCGGGCGATGTCCTCGGCGGCGGCGCCGACCAGCTCCCGCTCCCCCAGCAGGACACCGCCGGACCGGGGACGCACCAGCCCGGAGACGGTCCGCAACAGGGTGGTCTTGCCCGCGCCGTTGGCGCCCAGCACGGCGGTGATCTCGCCGGGACGGGCCCGCAGGCTCACCCGGTCGAGCGCGACGACCGGGCCGTACCGGGTCGTCAGCTCACGGACGTCCAGGGCCCGGGCGCCCCGTCCGGATCCGGTGGTGTCCGCGGTTCCCGCACCCGCCCCGGTGGGGACGTCGGTGGTCTCGCTCACTGGCCGGCCTCCTCGCCGAGATACGCTTCGATGACGGCCGGGTCGTCCCGGACCCGGTCGGGCTCCCCGGCGGCGATGACCCGCCCGAAGTCGAGCACCGTGATCCGGTCACACGCCGACATCACCAGGTCCATGTGGTGGTCGACCAGGATCACGCCCATCCGCCCGGTCAGGCGCCGGACCAGCTCGGCCAGTTCGGTCATGTCGTCGTGGCCGAGCCCCGCGGCCGGTTCGTCGAGCAGCAGCAGCTCCGGTTCGGCGACCAGCGCCCGGGCCAGGGCCACCCGCTTCTGCACCGGGTACGGCAGGCTCCCCGGGTACGCACGGGCGTGTTCGAGCACGCCCACCTCGGCCATGGCCCGCTCGGCGCGCTCGGCCAGCGCCCGTTCGTCCCGCCGCGATCGCGGCAGCGCCAGCAGCGCGGACAGGAATCCGCTCGCGCGGAACCGGTCGGCGCCCACCAGCACGTTCTCGGCCACGGTCAGCCCGCGGAACAGTCCGAGCCCCTGCAGTGTCCGGGCGATGCCGAGCCGGGTGAGCCGGTGCGGCCGCAGATCGCGCAGCCGCCGGCCGTGCCGGCTGAGCGTGCCCTCGTCGGGGCGCACGAAACCGCAACAGACGTTGAACAGCGTGGTCTTGCCCGCGCCGTTGGGGCCGATCACACCGTGCACCTCGTTCGGCAGCGCCTCCAGCGACACCGAGTCGAGCGCGGTGAGTCCCCCGAACCGCACGGTGATCCCGGTGGCCGCGAACAACGGCGCCGCCTCCGGTCCGGCACGGCCGGATCCGGCCTCGGAAGTGTCCGGCAACGTCACCTTGGCGCCTCCCACCTTCGGGTACGACGAACCTCCTCAGCCCCCGCCCTGCGGGAGGCACCCAGCTTCGTGCGACACGCCCAAAATCGGCCATAGGCGGAGTGCCCAAAAAATCCGGGGTCCGCTGGGCTCCGCGCCCGGATCGGCTGGACGGAGCGCAACGCCGCGTGCAATTCTCAGCGCATGAGCACGTCAGCGGAGAGCCCGGCACCCACCGACGTGTCCGGGCCGGCCCGACAGGCCCTGCGCACGCTCAGCCGTGCGCTGCTGGAGAATCTGGAGAGCCTCGCGGACCGGTTGACGCTCAAGGTCCTGCAGTACGAACCCGCGTACGCCCAGCTCGGGATCACCTCCCCGGACGAGCTGCGGGAGAATCTGCGCGGCAACATCGAACGCGGCATCCAGTCGCTCGGCGGCGTGGTGCCCGACGGGGCCGACCCCCAGGACACCTCCCGGCAGACCGGCAGACTGCGCGCCCGCGAGGGGGTCCCGCTGGAGGCGGTGCTGCGGGCCTACCGGCTCGGGGGCCGGGTGATCTGGGAGGGACTGCTGGCGACCTCGCGGGAGCGGTTCGACGGGTACTACGACCACGAGCTGCTGGACGCGGCCGGATACGTCTGGCGGGTGATCGACGCGAGTTCGGCGGCACTGGTGGACGACTACCGGCTGGAGGAGGCGCGGCTGCGCAGCCAGGAGCTGAGCAAACGGCACGCCTTCCTCAACGCGCTGCTGGAGGGCCGCGGCTCCGACCCGGGCCTGGCGCAGGAGGCGGCGACCGCGCTGGGCCTGCCGACGAGCGGCCCGATGCTGTGCGTCGTCGCGCCGGTGGACACCCCGCGCGACGATCCGCTGCGCTCGCCCCGGGACGTGCTGGGCAACCAGGGCATCGTGTCCTCGTGGCACGTGCGTCCGTCGGACATCGTCGGTCTCGTCGCGCTCGGCGACCGGGACCCGGCCACGGCGCTGGACGCACTCGGCCCCGCGGTGTCCGGCCGGGTGGGCGCCTCCCCCGTCATCACCACGCTCGCGCAGGTCGGCGACGCCTACACCCTCGCGCAGACGGCCGCGCGGACGTTGACCTCCCCCGGGGTCGCCTTCCTCGACGACCGCCTGCCGGAGGCCCTGCTCGTGGGCAGCCCCCAGCTGACGACGCGGCTGTCCGAGGTCGCCTTCGGGGACCTGCTCACGCTGCCGCAGCAGGAACGGGACACGATGCTGGCCACGCTGGAGGCGGTGATCGACAGCGGCGGGTCCCCGACGCACGCCGCGCAACGGCTGTACTGCCACCGGAACACGGTGATCTACCGGCTGCAGCGCATCGAGTCGGCGACCGGCCGCAGGGTCTCCGAACCGCGCGACCGTCTGCTGCTCACGCTCGGCCTGCTCGCACGCCGCCGGGGGTGACCCGGCCGGGCGAACGATGGGACCGGCGGGCCGGACGGCGGGATGTCGGTCGCGGCGCGGTGCGGC
>NZ_KE387105.1:10150-12897 GCF_000430445.1 Saccharomonospora iraqiensis subsp. iraqiensis | reverse complement strand
GACCCGCGCGGCGCCGGAGAGCGTGCCGAGCAGCGGGCGCCCCTCGTCCAACATGCGCACCGCCCGCTGGACCTGGAGCGCCACGAGCGCCCGGACGGCGGTGTCCGCGCGCGGGGCGGACAGGTCCCGCTCGGCCACACCGAACCGGGTCAGGTCCTCGGTGGGCAGGTAGATCCGGCCGACCCGCACGTCCTCGGCGACGTCCTGGCAGTGCTCCAGCACCTGCAGCGCCGCACAGATCCGGTCGGAGGCGCGCAGCGTGTCCCCGTCGGACGCCCCGCCGAACACGCCGAGGACGAGCCGCCCCACGGGTTCCGCGGACAGCGAGCAGTAGTCGAGCAGGTCGTCGAAGGTCCGGTAGCGGGTCACCACCTGGTCGCGCCGGTTCGCCTGCACGAGCCGGTCGAACGGCTCCCGCGGCAACGCGCACGCCGCCACGGTGCGCCCGACGGCGCGGAACAACGGGGTGCGCGGGTCCCGCCCGTCGTAGATCCGGTCGATCTCGCACGCGACGTCGTCGAGCAGGGCGAGCCGGTCCCCGCCCGCGGTGTCCCCGAGATCGTCCACCGTCCGGGCGAACGAGTAGAGCACCAGCAGATGCTCCCGGTGGCGTGCGGGGAGGACGCGGAGGGCCACCGGGAAGTTCTCGCGCCGGGCCCGCGCGCGGAGCCGCCGCGACGGCGGGGAGAGCCGCGCCCGGTCGGCGTGCAGGTGGTCCGCGTGCATGTGATCCGCCTCGTCCCGTCCGGTCGGTGTGCCGACCCTCGACGTCTGGGCGGTACCATTGTCGGCCCGCGATGCGAACCCGGGCAACTCCGAAACCGGGTCCGGCGTGCCACGGCACGCGGGCACGGCGCCGACCGACGCACTCTCACCGCTGTACGGAACCTCGGTTCCGGACACCGGTACCGCCGGGGGCGCCGGAATATTCGGGTTCGGGGGAATCCTTGGGGTCACTGCGCCGAATCCTATGCCGCCGTGCGGGCGGCGCAACCGGACACGAGGCGGCCCCCGACGGGACGGCGCACGTCGTACCGGCCGGCACGGGGCGCGGCCCGGACACCCGGACCGGGTCCCCGATCCGCGCCATGCCACCGCACCGGAACCGCCGTGACGTACGACCGGATCCCGTGTGGACGGTATGTCGACCGGTCGACGAGTCCACTTCGATCAGTACGAGTCCCGGATATCATTCCTCCGAAGGAGTGACCACCGCGCGCCCGGTGAGCGCACCCTCCTCCAACCGGCGGTACGCCTCCGGCGCGTCGGCCAGACCGAACCGGGTGATCTCGGTGTGCAGCCTGCCCCGCGCGGCCAGTTCCAGCACCTCCACCAGCTCGAACCGGGACCCCCAGTAGGTCGTCTGCACCGACATCTCGTAGGGCATCGAGAAGAACGACACCGGCAGCGTGCCCCCGCCGAGTCCCACCACGGTGAGGTCACCGAGCACCCGCCCCACCGCGGCCGCGAGGGCGAGCGTGTCGTCCGAGCCGACGCAGTCCAGCACCACGTCCGCACCGCGGCCCCGGGTCAGCTCCCGCACCCGTTCCGCCACCCCCTCCCCCGGCGGGGTGGCCAGGTCGGCACCGGAGTCGCGGGCCAGGTCCAGCGCGGCCGACCGGGTGTCCACGGCGACGACCCGCGCGGCGGTGGTGGCCCTGAGGATCTGCACGGCCAGGTGCCCCAGACCGCCGATGCCGATCACGACGGCCGTGGAGGTCGGGGCGAGCTTCGGCCACGACCGGCGCACCGCGTGGTACGGCGTCAGCCCCGCGTCGGTGAGCGGTGCGGCCACCACGGGATCGAGCCCGTCGGGCAACGGCAGGACGTGCCGGGCGTGCGGGACCAGCAGGTACTCGGCCATCCCGCCGTCCAGGCCGAGGCCGGCCCCGCCGCGCGGGACCGGGGCGGCCTCCGGCCGTTCGCAGTAGGTCTCGAGGCCCTGAAGGCAGTACTGGCAGACCCCGCACCCCCACGGGCCGTACACGGCGACCGGCATCCCCCGGTCGAGCCCCTGCACACCGTCACCGACCCGCTCGACCCAGCCCGCGTTCTCGTGGCCGAGGGTGAACGGCGGATTCCACGGCATGTCGCCCGCGCCGAACTCCCGCATCAGGTGCAGGTCGGAGTGGCACACGCCCGCACCCCCCACCCGGACCAGCACCTGGCCCGGACCGGGCTCCGGGGTGTCCACATCGGTCAACACGGGGTCGGAACGCCATTCGAGCAGGCGGAGAGCACGCATCACGGGGATTCCTTTCCGGTCGGTCGGACGATCATCACGGGGCACCGGGCGTGGTGCATCAGCGCCTGGCTGGTGGAGCCCAGCAGCAGCCCGCGGAACCCGCCGAGCCCTCTGCTGCCCACCACGAGCAGCCGCGCGGTGGCGGAGTGGTCGAGCAGCGCCGGGCGGGGCTTCTCCCGGACCGTCACGGGGTGCACCGCCACGTCCGGGTACTTCTCCCGCCATCCGGCCAGTCCGACGGCGAGCGGGTCCCGCGGCCCCTCCGGCACGTCGGCACGGGCGTGTACCGCCACCAGCGGCGCCCTCCGGGCGGCGGCCTCCTCGAACGCGTACCCCACCGCGCGCCCGCTCAGCGGACTGCCGTCCACACCCACCACGATCGGACCGTCCCCGGGCGGCTCCTCCCCCTCCGCCCGGGAGCGGACCACCACCACGGGGGCGACGGCGTGCGAGGCCGTTCCGACTGCGGTCGACCCGGCGAGCGCCCCCAGCAGCCCGCCGC
>NZ_KE387105.1:6801-10050 GCF_000430445.1 Saccharomonospora iraqiensis subsp. iraqiensis | reverse complement strand
GCTGCGCGGGCGCGGGCCGGCGCGCCAGCGTGCGCAGCACCAACGCCGCCGCACCGGTGACCATCAGCGTCACCGCACCCGCCACGAACAGTGCCTCCTGCGGCCCGAGATGTTCGGAGAGCCAGCCGAGTGCGGGCGCGCCGAGGGCCCCGGCACCACCGGCGACCGTGCCCTGCACCGCCAGCACCCGCCCGCGCATGCTCTCCGCGGCGTCCAGCTGGAGCCGCGTGCTCTTGACGGTGTCGATGACCACGGCGCCCGCCGCGATCGGCACCAGCGCGACGGCGAAGCCGAGCACACCGGGCAGGAATCCGCTCACCGCCTGCAGCACACTCGTCGCCGCGGCGGCGCCGAGCAGCAGCGGCAGGGTGAACTCCCGGACGCGGGCGGCCGCGAGCCCCCCGAGCACGGTGCCGACGGCGAACACCGAGGACAGCGTGCCGTACCCGGCCGACCCGGCGTTCAACGGTCCGTCGGCCATCGCCGCCATGGTCACCTGGTAGTTGCGCCCGAGGGAGGACAGGACGAACCCGAGCGCGAACAGCACCACCAGCACGTGCTGCGTGCGCAGGTAGGACAGGCCCGCGAGCACCCCGGCGTGTTCCGGCCTGCTCATCTCCAGCGGGTGGAACTGGCCGGACCGCATCATCAGCACCGTCCCGATGACCGCGAGGAACGTCGCCCCGTTGATCAGGAACAGGGCCGGTTCCCCGACCACGGCGGCCAGCACCCCGGCCAGGCTCATCCCGAGGACGCGGCCGGTCGAGTTGGTCACCGAGTTCCACGCCAGCGCGTTGCCGAGATCGTGGCGCGGCACCACCTGACTGGCGAACCGGCCCAGTGCGGGTCCCTCGAACGTGCCGACGAGCCCGGCCGTCGCGGTGAGCGTGAACAGCACCGGCAGGGGCAGGCCGCTCCACACGGTGAACGCGAGCAGCAACGCGATCACCAGGTGCATCGACTCACCCGCGAGGATGAGCCGCCGGGGCGGGAACCGATCGGCGAGCGCTCCCGCCCAGGGGCCGAACAGGAGTGCGGGCACCGTGGACAGCGCCACCGACAGGCCCACCGACGTCGCCGACCCGGTGCGCTCCATCACGACCCAGTTCAGGCCGAGGACCTGCATCCAGGTGCCCGTGACCGACACGAGGTCGGCCGAGGCCCAGAGTCGGTAGTTCCGGTTGGCGAACGCGCGCAGCATCGGCGGCAGTTCTCGCCGCAATTCCAGGGGTCCTTCCGCGAGACGAACGCCGGCGCACTCGGCCGGTCGGGATTGGCTCCGGTCGCTCGTCGACCGAGCGGCAACAAGCTACCCAGCGGTGCGGAACCCCGTCCTCACTTCTCCCGTGTGGCACTGCCAACAGTGAGGTTTGAACTCCCGGGTGAGGCTCACCCGGGCACACACGTGGGCCGCGGGCCGGATGTCGCCCGGCCCGCGGCCCACGTCGTTCCGGCGCTCACGGCGCCGATCGGTCGTTCACCTCCGCCCGACGGTCGTCGCGTCGACGGTGGCGGCGGTCTCAGCGGTTCGTCCCGCCCCCTCGGGTGCCGGAGCCGCCCTCCTCGTCGATGTCGAACTGCTCCTTGCGCACCTCGCCGGAGACGGTCTCCTCCTCGGAGACCCGCTCCTTGCCCAGCCGCACCTTCTCGACCGGCACGCTCTCCTTCTCCACATGCGGCTGCTCGGAGTGCAGGGTGACCTCCTGCTCCTCCTCGCCGAGCTCGCCGGTCGCCGCCTCGGCGCGGTCCTCCTCGGTGATGGGCTCGCGTTCGACCCGGACCTCCTCGTGCGAGACCGGGACCTTCATCTGCTGTTCCTCGGTCACCACGTACTTGCGCAGGCGGACGCGCCCGCTCTCGACCTCGTCGGTGCCCGCGCGCATCCGCTCCTCGGACCGGACCATCGACTCCTCCTCCTCGGAGGAGCGCCCGCGCGTGGTCCCGGTCTCCTGCCGTCCGGTCCCGCCCGCGGCGGTGCCGGCCGTGGTCCCCGCGGCGGTGCCGGTGCCCTCCGCCGTGCCGGTGCTCTCCGCCGGGCCCGTGCTCTCCTCGGGCCTGGCCGCCCGGGGGGCCGGCATGTCGTAGTGCCGGTACAGCTCGGCGCTCTCCTCGCCGGAGAGATCGGAGTCGGTGTCCGTGCTCGGCGCGTTGGAGACCTGGTCCTTGGACACCTGGACGTGGATGCCGTCGTTGTCCATGCGGGCGCCCTGCAGCGGCACGAAACTCTCCTTGTGCCCCAGCATCCCGGTGCGTACGGTCACCCACTCCGGGTTACGGGTCTCGTCGGACAGATACACGGTCCCGACCTTGCCGATCTTGCGACCCTGGGAGTCGAGAACCGAGCTGTCGACGAGTTCCTCCGGACGCGGTGTCGTTGCCACGATCGCTGCCTCCTTCCGTGCTCGCGATCTGATGAGAACCGGACTTTGTCACCCGTCCGACCCTTGAAGAGTGCGTTTCCGTCCCCCTTCGCCCGGAAACCGCCCGCCCCGGCTTTCACCCGTCCGGGTGGGCGGTCCCCCTTTCGCGGCCGCACCGGTCGCACCCGGTGTCACACGTTCCCGGCCCCGGAGCGGACGGGTGCGGACGCGGGGCGGGCCGCGGACGGAGACGGCGGTCTCGCGGTGCGCATGGCCCGGGCCACATCCGGGCCCCGACGGGACCGGACCGTGATCGGATGGTCCGGACCCGCATCGCGGCGGGTCCGACCCACGTTCGGCGACCCGGAGGCGGACCGGATGACCGAGATGTCCCTCGACGACGTGCTCGCGGCCCTGGACCTGCGCCGGTGCTCGCCGGACACCTTCCTCGGGACGTGCCTGCCGCTGCCCGGGGAACGGGTCTTCGGCGGCCAGTTCCTCGCCCAGGCCGTCGTCGCGGCGGGCCGGACCGTCGGGGACACCACGGCCCCGCACTCGCTGCACGCGTACTTCCTCCGGCCGGGCGATCCCCGGGAACCCGTCCGGTTCCGCGTCGACCGCCTCCGCGACGGCCACCCGGCCCGCACCCGCAGCGTCGAGGCCGTCCAGCACGGCAGAACCGTGTTCCACCTGCTCGCGTCGTTCCGGGACCCGGAGTCCGGCCCGTGTCACCAGGACACCGCCCCCGTGGTCCCCGCCCCCGAGACATTGCCGCACCGGTACCCGTTCGGCGCGTCCACGGGTCCGCTCGTGCTGTGCCGGGTTCCCGACGGCGCACGCGGATCCGGCGGCGCACGCGGGTCCGGCGGCGCACGCGGGTCCGGCGACG
>NZ_KE387105.1:2653-6701 GCF_000430445.1 Saccharomonospora iraqiensis subsp. iraqiensis | reverse complement strand
CGGCGGTCGGGGATCCCGGCGGGCACCTCAGCGGGCGAACCAGCGTTGCGGCTCCGGCGCGGTGTTCTCGTAGATGTGCTTCGGCTCCTGGTACTCGGCCAGCCCGGCGTGCCCCAGCTCCCGGCCCACCCCGGACCGCTTGAACCCGCCCCACTCCGCCTGCGGCAGGTACGGGCCGAAGTCGTTGATCCACACCGTGCCGTGGCGCAACCGGCGCGCCACGTACTCGGCGCGCCCGGCGTCGGCCGTCCAGACGGCGGCGGCCAGCCCGTAGGTCGTGTCGTTGCCGATCCGTACCGCGGCGTCGACGTCGGCGTCGGCGAACCGTTCCACGGTGAGGATGGGGCCGAACGTCTCCTCGCGGACCACCCGCATGTCGCTGGTGCAGTCGTCGAACACGGTCGGCAGGAAGAAGAACCCGTCCTGCAGCTGCGGGTCGTCCGGGCGGCGCCCGCCGGTGAGCAGGCGGGCGCCCTCGTTGATCCCGATCTCCACATAGGACTCGACCTTGTCCCGGTGCTCGGCCGAGACCAGCGGCCCGCTCTCGGTGTCCGGGTCGAGCCCGTTGCCGAGCCGGATCCGTTCGGCCCGGCGCACCAGCTCGGCCACGAACCGGTCGTGCAACGAGTCCTCGACCACGAGCCGGGTGCCCGCCGAACACACCTGCCCCGCGTGGAAGAACACCGCGATCAGCGCGTAGTCGATGGCGGCCTCGAAGTCGGCGTCGGCGAAGACGATGTTGGGGTTCTTGCCGCCCAGTTCGAGCGCGACCTTCTTCACCGTCCGCGCGGCCTGGCTCATGATCGCGCTGCCGGTCTCCAGCCCGCCGGTGAACGACACCATGTCGACCTCGGGGCTGTCGACCAGGAAGGAGCCGACCGTGCCGCCGGGGCCGAGGACGAGGTTCGCCACGCCGGGGGGCGCCCCGGCCTCCTCGATCAGTTCGGTGAGCTTGATCGTGGTCAACGGTGTGGACTCGCTGGGTTTCAACACGATCGTGTTGCCGGCCGCCAGCGCGGGGGCGACCTTCCAGCACATCTGCAGCAGCGGGTAGTTCCACGGCGCGATGAGCGCGCACACCCCGAGGGGTTCGTAGATCACCCTGCTGCGCACCGACGGGTCCCCGGCGTCGACGAGCCTGCCCGGGTCGGACTCGGCCTGCGTGGCGTAGTAGCGGAACACCCCGGTGACGTCGTCGACGTCGATGCCGCCCTCGACGAGGGTCTTGCCGGTGTCCAGGGTCTCCAGTCGCGCGATCTCGGCGCGGTCCCGCTGGAGCAGCTCGGCCACCCGGTACAGCAGGGCGGACCGGCGCCGGGCGGGCCAGCCCGGCCACTCGCCGTCCTCGAACGCGGCCCGCGCGGCCGCGACGGCGGTCCGGGCGTCGATCGTGTCGGCCTCGTCCACCTCGCGGACCACGGACCGGTCGTAGGGATTGATCACCTGCCGGGTCGCGCCCGCGGAGGCGGCCACCCAGCGGCCGTCGATGAACAGAGTGGACATTGCGGCGATCCTTTCGCCGATCGGCGTGGCCAGCGTGATTCCGGGAACCTCGTTACCGTTCTGCACAGACGATAGAGCCTGGTGTCCCCCCGCACAGCGTGAGCGGACCCGCCGTGCCCCGGCCGGGGCGCCACGACGCCGGGACACCGGAACCGACCGGAGCGAGGTGAGTGCCGTGACCACCGGTGGTGACCCACACCGGCCCGCCGTGCAGGCCGACCCCGGCACGGACGAACTCGGTCCGGGGGACCGCGGTGTCAAACGACTGGTGTTCCTCGGCTCCGGCACCCTCATCGTCGCGTTGTCGATCTGGGCGATCGTCACACCGACCGGGGCCGAGAACGCGATCGGCACGGCGGTGTCCTGGATCTCGTCCGGGCTCGGGTGGTACTACTTCCTGGCCGCCACGCTGTACCTGCTGTTCGTGCTGTTCGTGGCACTGTCCCGGTACGGTCGGGTGAAGCTGGGCCCGCAGCACGCCACCCCGGACTACGGGGTGTTCGCCTGGGCGGCGATGTTGTTCGCCGCCGGCATCGGCATCGACCTGATGTTCTTCTCGGTCGCCGGGCCGGTGACGCACTACCTGTCGCCGCCGTCCGGAAACCCGGCCACCCTGGAGGCCGCACGGCAGGCGGTGGTGTGGACGCTGTTCCACTACGGCATCACCGGGTGGGCGATGTACGCGCTGATGGGGATGGTGCTCGGGTACTTCGCGTTCCGGTACCGCCTGCCGTTGGCGATCCGCTCGGCCCTCTACCCGCTCATCGGCAGGCGCATCCACGGACGGGTGGGTGACACCGTCGACCTCGCCGCCATCATCGGCACCATCTTCGGCATCTCGGTGTCCCTGGGCATCGGCGTGGTGCAGCTGAACTACGGCCTGCTGTTCCTGTTCGACATCCCCGAGGGGGTGGCGGCACAACTCGGTCTGGTGGGGGTGGCCGTGGTCATGGCGACCGTGTCCGCCGTGGCCGGTGTGGACCGCGGGATCCGCAGGCTGTCGCAGCTCAACGTGATCCTCGCGATCGTGCTGATGCTGTACGTGCTGGTGCTGCAGGGGCCCGCCCAGCTGCTCGAGGCGCTGGTGCTCAACATCGGCGACTACGTGAGCCGGTTCCCGTCGATGACCCTGAACACCTTCGCCTACGACCAGCCGGTCGAGTGGCTGAACAACTGGACGCTGTTCTTCTGGGCCTGGTGGATCGCCTGGGCCCCGTTCGTGGGACTGTTTTTGGCGCGGATCTCCCGTGGTCGCACGCTCCGGGAGTTCGTCGCCGCGACCCTGATCATCCCGTTCCTGTTCACCGCCACCTTCCTGTCGGTGCTGGGCAACAGCGCCCTCGACACGGTGCGCCGGGGCGACCTCGCGTTCGGCCTCACCGCGATGAACTCGCCCGAACAGGGCTTCTACGGACTGCTCGACCAGTACCCGGGGGTGCTCTTCAGCGCGGGCCTGGCCACGTTCGTCGGGCTGCTGCTGTACGTGACCTCGGCCGACTCCGGGGCGCTGGTGATGGCGAACCTCAGCTCCCGGCTGCCCACCCCGATCAGCGACGCGAAACCGTGGCTGCGCGTCTTCTGGGCGCTGGCGACCGGTCTGCTCACCATGGCGATGCTCATCGTGGGCGGGGTGGACGCGCTCACCAGCGCGACCATCATCATGGGCCTGCCGTTCTCGTTCGTCATCTTCGCGATCATCTGGGGCCTGTACAAGGCGCTGCGGGTGGAGCGGTTCCGGGACGACGCGCTGCGCACGACGCTGCCCTCGTCGCTGTCCGAACGCACCAGTGTGCCCGCCCCGGGGCACGTGACGGGCTCGTGGCGCAACCGGATACGGCGCATGCTCAGCTATCCCGGCAGGCGCACCGCGCACCGGTTCGTCGACGACGTCGCCCGGCCGGCGCTGCACGAGGTGGCCGGGGAACTGCGCGAGCAGGGTCTGGACGCCACGGTCACCGAGGAACCCGACGAGCACATCGACCTGCCGCACCTCACGCTGCGCGTCCCGATGGGCCCCGAGCAGGGCTTCAACTACCGGTTGCGGCCACGGGAGAAACAGACGCCCGCGTTCGCCATGCGGTCGGTGGCCGAGGCCGACACCTACCTGCGGATCGAGGTGTTCCTGCCGGAGGGCGGGCAGGGCTACGACGTGCTCGGCTACACCCGGGAGCAGCTGATCGCCGACGTGCTCGACCAGTACGAACGCCATCTGGAGTTCCTGCGGATGCACCGCGAGGTCGAACCCGGCCAGGTGCTGCCCGACCACGCCTCCCGGCACAGCGACGCGCCACCCGAGGAGTCCGGGTGAGGGCGCGCCTCACCGGATCGCCAGCGCGATGAGCATGGCCAGCCGCTGGTCCGGGTCGTCGAGTCGCAGCAGGGTGACCTCGCTCATCCGGCGCATCCGGTAGCGCACGGTGTTCGGGTGCACCTCCAGGGCCGCCGCGGCGCGGGCGAGGTCGCCCTGCGCCCGCAGCCACGCGGACAGGGTGGCCACGTAGCGGGTGCCGTGGTCCCGGTCGTGCCGGGCGAGGTCGGCGACCGG
>NZ_KE387105.1:0-2553 GCF_000430445.1 Saccharomonospora iraqiensis subsp. iraqiensis | reverse complement strand
GGGCCGGGCCGCCACCGCGGCGAGCAGGCGGGCGAGCCGGGTGCGCTCGCCGTGCAGCAGCGCCTCCTCCTTGCCCGCGAAGTAGTTGGAGAAGGTGCGCCGGGAGACCGTCGCCGCGTCGGCGACGGCCTCCACGGTGAGCTGGTCGTACCCGTCCCGCAGGGCGAGCCGCATCGCGGCCTCGTGCAGCGCGCGCTTCGTCGCCCGCTTCTTGCGTTCGCGCAGTCCCGGTCCGGTGTCGTCCACGGGACGATCGTAATTCCTCGACCGGTGTGATTCTCAACGCGCAAACTTGCCCACTGGGCAAATTTCCCGGACAGTCGACCGGGGTGGCGCCGTCCGCCACCGTCCGTCCCGACCGCGAGGTCCGACCGTCCCGGAGACCGTGTGACCAGCCCCACGACCGCGTCCACCGACGACACCGGGTCCTCCCCCCGCCGCGGGGAGGTGCTCAAGGCCCTCACCGGGCTGCTGCTCGCGTTGTTCGTCGCGATGACCAGCTCGACCATCGTCTCGGTCGCGCTGCCCCGGATCATCGGTTCGCTCAACGGCACCCAGACCCAGTACACCTGGGTGGTCACCGCGACGCTGCTCGCCGCGACCGCGTCCACCCCGATCTGGGGGAAACTGTCCGACCTCTACAGCAAGAAGCGGCTGACCCAGGTCGTGATCTCGGTGTTCCTGGTCGGTTCCCTGGTGAGCGGGTTCGCGCAGGACCCGGGGCAGCTGATCGCGGCCCGCGCCGTCCAGGGGCTCGGCGTCGGCGGCCTGCAGGCGCTGGTGCAGGCGGTGATCGCGGCGATGATCCCGCCGAAGGAGCGCGGCCGGTACAACGGCGTGCTCGGCGCGGTCATGGCGCTGGCCACGGTGAGCGGGCCCCTGCTCGGCGGACTGGTGACCGACGTGTCGTGGCTGGGGTGGCGCTGGTGCTTCTTCCTCGGCGTGCCGTTCTCCGCCGTCGCGCTGGTCGTGTTGCACCGGACGCTGCATCTTCCGGTGGTGCGCGGGCGCGCGGAGGTCCGTGTCGACTACCCGGGTGCGGTGCTCGTCGGTACGGGCGTGAGCGTCCTGCTGATCTGGGTGTCGTTCGTGGACGGTTCGTTCGGATGGCTGTCCTGGCAGACGGCGGTGCTGGCGGGCTCGGCCCTGGCGATCCTGACGGTCGCGGTGTGGTGGGAGTCGCGCGCCGCCGAACCGATCGTCCCACTGCACATCCTGCGGCAACCCACACCCGCCCTGGCGATCGTGGCCAGCCTCGCCGTCGGCATGGCGATGTTCGGCGGTGCGGTGTTCCTCGGCCAGTACTTCCAGGTGGCGCGCGGGTACGACCCCACGGCGGCCGGGCTGATGATGGTGCCGATGATGGCGGGCACGCTGGTGGCCTCGACCGTCTCCGGCCTGCTGGTCAGCCGCACCGGCAGGACGAAGCCGTTCATCGTGGCGGGCACGCTCGTGCTGGTCACCGGCTTCGGGGTGCTGTCGACGCTGGGCCCGGACACCCCGCTGCCGGTGGTGTTCGGCGGGCTGTTGCTGGTCGGCACCGGTGTGGGCCTGTCCATGCAGAACCTGGTGCTGGCGGTGCAGAACACCGTGGCCCTGCGCGACGTCGGTGCGGCGAGCGCGTCGGTGACGTTCTTCCGCTCGCTCGGCGGTACGACCGGCATCGCCGTGCTGGGCGCGGTGCTGGACCGCACGGTGGACAGGGACATCGCCGAGGGCCTGGCCGAGGCGGGCATCCCCGCCCCGGCCACCGCCGGGACCAGCAACCTCAACCTGGCCGAACTGCCGGAGCCGGTGCGCGAGATCGTCCGGACCGCCTACGGTGACGCGACGGGACACCTGTTCCTGATCTCCACGGCGATCGCCGTGGTGGGCGTGCTGGCCGCACTGGCGCTCAAACCCGCCGACCTGCGCACCAGCCTCGACCTCGACCCCGACCACGCCGCAACACCCGGCACCGACGCCGATCCGGAGGCGACCGCCCCCGTGGTGCGCGGCTGAGACCGACCCCTGGAACCGGGGCACCCGGCGGGTCGCCGTCGGCTACGAGCGGTCCCCCGCCCCGCCACCGGCGTAGGGTTCCGGGGGCTCTGCCTCGTCGGGGTCGCGGTCATCATGTACGCGCCGCGCGGGTGACGCCTCACCGACCGCGCCGGGCGGCGCGGTGAGCGGCCATCCGGACGGGCGCGTTGGCCGTGCCGTACCCGGCGTAGTCACCCACCCGCTGCACGACCTCGAAGAACACCCGGGAGCCGAGCACCTCGGTGAAGAAGTGGAAGTACTCCCCGTCCGCGTCCCGGTCGTAGAGGATGCGGTGCTCGCGCAGGGCCGCGTGGGTCTCGTCGGGCAGCCGGACCCGCGCCTCGAGGTCGTCGTAGTAGTTGTCCGGCACGGACAGCAGCGGAGCGCCCCGTCCCCGCGCGGTCCGGGCGCAGGCCACGATGTCGTCGGTGGCGAAGGCGATGTGCTGGGGGTCGGGCACCGCGGGCGACCAGTCCCCCCGGCGCAGCACCGTGCCGTGCAGCGCGATCCGCACGCGGTCGTGCCGCGCGG
>NZ_KE387104.1:50030-51778 GCF_000430445.1 Saccharomonospora iraqiensis subsp. iraqiensis | reverse complement strand
AGCAGCTCCCCCAGCGACTCCTCCCCGCGGCGCAGCCGTTCCATCGGTTCCCGCGCCGCGGACCCCGACGGTGGCAGCGCGGTCGGGGCGGCCGAGTGCCGCTCGGGCAACGGCGTGCGGGAGAGCCGGTGGAGGCGGATGCCGGAGCGCACCCCGAGCGCACCGAAGATCAGCGTCGCCGCGAGACCGCTGAACGCGCCCTGGATGCCCTCCGCCCCGCCCAGGCCGGCGTAGCCGACCACCGCCCACAACACGCTGAGCAGGGTCAGCACCGACCACACCGTCAGGGCGCGGGACGTGCGCCGCCGCTTGCGCCGGAGTTTCGCCGCCGGATCGTTCCAGCGGTCCCACTTGTCCCGGATCTCGGCGACCACCGGCAGTTCCGCCGGGGTGGACGGTCCGGCCCCGGCCTCGTCCCGTCGCCGGTCCGGGGCGGTCGGGAGGTGCTCCTCTGCCGTGTAGCGCCGGAGCTGCCGGTGGGCCTTCCGGGCGTAGTCGGGCAGACGTCGCACGTACTTCTCGAGATTCTGCTCCCCGAAGTCGCGTCGGCCCGACATCCGCCCCCGCCGTTCCCGGCCCTCAGGCCTCGTTCTTCTGCCGCTCGGCCTCCACCCGGGCCTGGATCTCGCTCTGCACGTCCGGGCCGGTGGAGGAGGCGGCCTGCCCGGTGCCCGCGGTCTCGGAGCCGTCGGTCACCTGGGCCACCGAGTCGCCCTTCATGGAGGCACGGATCTGTTCCAGCCTGTTGTGCCCGGCGAGCTGGGTCGTGGAGTGCTGGACCTCCATCATCCGGCCCTGCACGGAGTTCTGCGCCAGCTCCGCCGAACCGACCGCGGTCGTGTACCGCTGCTCGATCTTGTCGCGGACCTCGTCCAGCGAGGGCGTGTTGCCGGAGGAGGACATCTCGGTCATCTGGTTCAGCGAGGCCGACACCTGCTCCTGCATCTTCGCCTGCTCCAGCTGCGAGAGCAGCTTGGTGCGCTCGGCCAGCTTCTCCTGGAGCATGCTCGAGTTGCGCTCGACGGCCTGCTTGGCCTGTTCGGCGGCCTGCAGCGCCTGGTCGTGCAGCGTCTTCAGGTCCTCGATGCTCTGCTCCGCGGTGATGAGCTGGGCGGCGAAACCCTCGGCCGCGGTCTCGTACTCCTGCGCCTTCGCCTCGTCGCCCTTGGCGCGCGCCTCCTCCGCGAGGGTCAGCGCCTGGCGGGTGGAGGACTGGAGCTTCTCCACCTCCCCCAGCTGACGGTTCAGCTTCATCTCCAGCTGACGCTGATTACCGATCACCGACGCCGCCTGTTGGGAGAGCGACTGGTGGTTACGCTGCGCCTCCTCGATGGCCTGCTGGATCTGCACCTTCGGGTCGGCGTGCTCGTCGACCTTCGACGAGAACGCCGCCATGAGGTACTTCCAGAACTTCACGAAAGGGTTGGCCATCTCCTCCGCCTGCCTTCTCACATTCCACGGTTCCCTGCGCGGGTGACCACCTGCCGATACCGGTCGGAACACGTGACCCCCGTCTGTCGGGTTCCATCGTGTCAGGTCGGCGCCCACGGTTCCACCACGACCCCGCACGTTCGCGCGGAACGGGACGACGGCACGGCGTCTCCCGGACGCGCCCCGGACACCGGTTCCCGGGCGCCCCGGGTCCGCGACCCGTCAGGCCGCGAGCACCGCCTTCGACTCCGGGGCGGGGATCGTCGTGCGCAGAGCGGGCGAGAGTCGGAACTCGCCCGCGGCCCCCGGGACCGGGC
>NZ_KE387104.1:47260-49930 GCF_000430445.1 Saccharomonospora iraqiensis subsp. iraqiensis | reverse complement strand
GCGTGCCCGCCGGGTGGCGTGCCCGGCGCCGCCACTGGCTGCCGGGTGTGCGCGGTGAGCAGGTCGGCGGCCCGGTCGGCGGAGATCCGTCCCTCCGGGGCCGCGGTGAGCAGTCCCATGATCGCCGACGCGAGCGGACCGTGCGCCCGGCTGAGGGAGGGGACCTCGTTCAGGATCGCGTGCAGGGTGGCGGCCGTGGTGGGGCGTTCGAACGGCACCACACCCTCCACGGCGTGGTAGAGCGTGGCACCGAGCGCCCACAGGTCGGAGGCGGGCCGGGCCTCGTGTCCGGCGACCCGTTCCGGTGCCATGAACGCCGGGGAACCGACGAGCATCCCGCTGGTGGTCAGGCGCGGATCGTCCACGGCCTGCGCGATGCCGAAGTCGGTGAGCTTCACCCGCCCGTCGGCGGCGACCATGATGTTGCCCGGTTTCACGTCCCGGTGGACGATGCCCTCGGAATGGGCCGCCCGCAGGGCGGACAGGACCTGCGTCCCGATCGTGGCCACCTGCTCCGGGGGCAGCGCCCCGCGCTCCCGCACCAGATCGGCGAGGGTGGGTGCCTCGACCAGCTCCATGACGATGTAAGTGGTGTCCACCTCGGTCACCACGTCGAACACCGTGACCACCGCGGGGTCGTTGAGTCGCCCGCCGGTCCGGACCTCCCGGAGCACCCGCTCCTGGAACACGCCGACGTCCTCGGCGCCGTCGGGCAGCCGCAGTTCCTTCACCGCCACCCAGCGGCCGATCACGGTGTCCCGCCCCCGCCGGACGACGCCCATGCCGCCCCGGCCCAGCTCCTCCGCCAGTTCGTACCGGCCCGCGATCGTGCGCGCGACCCCGCCGGCAGCGGCCCCGCCGGTCCGTCCGTCGGCCTGCTCGCCGGTCCGTTCGTCGGTCCGTTCGTCGGTCACAGCCATCCCCTCGTCCGCGGCGCCCCGATGCTAGCGACACCACTGGGCGGGAGGGCGACCACCGGTGTCCGCGACGACCGGTGAGCGGGCCGTCACCCGTCGTGGACGTCGTGTCCCGCGTCGCGCAGCGCGGCGAGCGCGCGGTCGAGGTCCGCGCCCCGGACCAGCACGTGGTCGGTGTCGTAGGTGGACAGGGCGAACAGCGTCACCCCCGCGGCGGCCAGCTCACCCGCCAGCGCGGCCATGATCCCGGTCAGGGTGAACGAGAGCGGCCCCCGCACGGTGAGCAGGCGCCACCCGTGCTCCACCCGGGCACCCTCCGGCGCCGCCGCGGCCGCGCACACCACGGACAGCTCCGTGTCGGTCCGGGTCACCGAGACCAGCCCGGCTCCGGACCCCGGGTCGAGCAGGGGCGCGGGCACGGGTGCGGAGGGGTCCAGCCGCGCGACGACGTACTCCCCCGGCCGCACGTCCACGGCGAGCTTGCGCACGCCTCAGCCCTCGGCGACCCGGGGGCTGGACGCCACCTCGGTGCCGTCCGGCAGCGTCGAGATCGTGAAGTCGGCGAAGGCGTTCTCGGCCACCTTCTGCAGTTGCCGCAGACACTCGACGGCGAGCGCGCGGATCTCCACGTCGGCGTGCTCGGTGGCGCGCATGGCGATGAAGTGCCGCCACGCGCGGTAGTTGCCGGTCACCACGATGCGGGTCTCGGTGGCGTTGGGCAGCACCGAGCGCGCCGCCTGGCGGGCCTGCTTGCGGCGCAGGGTGGCGCTCGGCGCGTCGGCGAACTTGTCCTCCAGCGCGGCGAGCAGATCGTTGTAGGCCCGCACCCCGGCGTCGGCGGCGGCGAGGAACTTCTCGTGCAGCTCGGGGTCGTCGGCGATGACGTCCGGCTCGACGATCGCGGCGTCCCGCTCGGGGACGTAGCGCTGGGACAGCTGCGAGTAGGAGAAGTGCCGGTGCCGGATCAGCTCGTGGGTGAGCGAACGGGAGATCCCGGTGATGTAGAAGGTGACGCTGGCGTGCTCGAGCACGGACAGGTGCCCGACCTCGATGATGTGGTCGAGATACCCGGCGTTCGTCGCCGTTCTCGGGTTCGGCTTGCTCCACGACTGGTAGCAGGCCCGCCCCGCGAACTCGGCGAGTGCCTGCCCCCCGTCGGCGTCGGTCGACCAGGACACGTCGTCCGGTGGGACGAACTCCGTCTTCGCGATCAACCGCACCTGGGGTTTCACCGTCTCGGCCACGTCCGACTCCCTCCTCTTACGCGCCCGGCCAGCGTATCGCCCGGGGTCCGCGCCGGTCGGGCGGGCACCACACCGCCCGCACCACGACACCGTGCCGACACCACCGTGCAGGCAAATGGCCCCTTGTCGGACACCATCACTGGTGTCATCGTGATGTCATGGACCTGAATCCGTACCTGGAGACCCTCCGGGAGAACCTCGCGACCACGGCCTCCGCCGGGGACGAACAGCTCCAGCGTGCGGCGGCGGTGCTGTCGGCGGCGCTGGAGCCCGCCGCCCGGCTGGCGCTGATGAACGCACTGTCCGACCTCGCCGCGGAGGTGACGGCGGAACTGCCCGGCCACGTCGTCGACGTGCGGCTCGACGGCCGGGACGTCCGGGTCGTGGTGGACACCGTGACCCCGGCCCACCCGGCGGACGGCGCCGACGGCCCCGAGCCGGGGAACACGGGGACCGTGGGCGTGGGTGTGCCGGGGACCCCCGGCACACCGGAGTCCGGCGCCACCGGG
>NZ_KE387104.1:43940-47160 GCF_000430445.1 Saccharomonospora iraqiensis subsp. iraqiensis | reverse complement strand
GACCTCCGACCGCTGTTCGCCGACCTGCCCGCCCCGCACCCCGCCCTGTTGGCGGAGTCGCAGATGACCACGTCGCCGGACGGCGCCGTCCGGCCCGCGCCCGGCGGAGACGGGGAGCCGGTGACCTCCGGGCGCTCGGCGGTCGTCGCGGGCATCCTGCAGCTGGTGGTGCCGTTCGGCGTGGGCCGGTTCTACACCGGACAGACCGGGCTCGCCGTCGCGCAACTGCTGGTCACACTGCTCACCTTCGGGCTCGGCGCGTTGTGGCCGATGATCGACGGCATCCTGCTGCTGGTCAACGGCGGGGTCGACGGGGACGGACGTCCGCTCAGCCGCTGAGCGGACGCCGCGGGCCCGGCGGTCAGCGTTCCCGCTCGGCGAACCGCGTCGGCCGGTACCGCCAGGGCGCGTCGGTGGGCCTCGGTTCGAACCCGCCGGTGCTCAGCACCGCGTGCGCGGCCAGCAGTCCGCCGACCGTGGCGCCGTTGACGATCTCCCCGTTGAGCACCATGCGCACGGCCTCGTCCAGCGGAACCCGGGTCACCACGAGGTCGGCCTCCTCGTCGCCGTGCGCCTGCCGCGGGACCGTGGTGAGGTCCCGGGCCAGGAACACCCGCAGCACCTCGTCGGTGAACCCGGGCGAGGCCGCGACGTCGACGAGGGTGTCCCAGCGCCCGGCGGACAGACCGACCTCCTCGACCAGCTCCCGGCGGGCGGTGTCCACCGGCTCCTCGCCGTCGGCGTCGAGCAGGCCCGCGGGCAGCTCCCACAACCGGTCCCCCAGCGGATGCCGGTACTGGTGGACCAGGGTCACCGTGCCGTCGTCGTCCACGGCGCAGATCGCGACCGCCCCGAGGTGTTCGACGACCTCCCGGCGGGCCGCCGCACCACCCGGCATGACGACCTCGTCCACCCGCAGCCCCAGGATGCGTCCGATGTGGACGTCCCGGGACGAGACGACGGTGAAGTCGTGGTCACCCGGCGCACTCACCGGGCACCCACCGCGGTCCCCGGCAGCTCCACCGGAAGCCGGTCGGCGGTGCGGTAGTTCACCACCGCGCGCACGAAGGCGTCGAACAGCGGGTGCGGCCTGGTCGGCCGCGACTTCAGCTCGGGATGGGCCTGGGTGCCGACGAAGAACGGGTGCGTATCGGCGGGCAGCTCCACGAACTCCACGAGCCGCTCGTCCGGGGACACGCCGGAGAACACCAGTCCGGCCTCGGTCAGCCGCTTGCGGTAGGCGTTGTTCACCTCGTACCGGTGCCGGTGCCGTTCGGAGATCTCCAGGGTCCCGTACGCCCGGGCCACCTGCGACCCCTCGACGAGCTTCGCCGGGTACGCGCCGAGCCGCATCGTGCCGCCCATGTCGCGCTGGCCGGCCACGACCTCCTTCTGGTCGGACATCGTGGAGATCACCGGGTTGGCGGTGTTCTCGTCGAACTCCGCGGAGTTCGCGTCCGTGATCCCGGCGAGCTCGCGCGCCGTCTCGATCACCATGCACTGCAGGCCCAGACACAGCCCCAGCACCGGGATGCCGTGGGTGCGGGCGTGGTGGATCGCCCCGACCTTGCCCTCGATCCCCCGGACGCCGAACCCGCCCGGCACCAGCACGCCGTCCACTCCGGCCAGAGCGGCGGCGGCACCCGCGGGTGTCGTGGCCTCGTCGGAGGGGACCCACACGATCTCCACCTTGGCGCGGTGGGCGAACGCACCCGCCCGCAGCGCCTCGGTGACCGACAGGTAGGCGTCCGGCAGGTCGACGTACTTGCCCACCAGCGCCACGCGCACGGTCTCCGACGGGTTGTGCACCCGGTTCAGCAGGTCGCCCCACACCGTCCAGTCGACGTCGCGGAACGGCATACCGAGCCGCCGCACCACGTAGGCGTCGAGCCCCTCGGTGTGCAGCACCTTCGGGATGTCGTAGATGGACGGCGCGTCCGGGCAGGCGACGACGGCCTCGTTCTCCACGTCGCACATCAGGCCGATCTTGTTCTTCAGGTCCTCGGGCAGCTCCCGGTCCGCCCGGCACACCAGCGCGTCCGGCTGGATACCGATGTTGCGCAGCGCCGCCACGGAGTGCTGCGTGGGCTTGGTCTTCAACTCGCCGGACGGCGCGAGGAAGGGCACCAGGGACACGTGCAGGAAGAAGCAGTTGTCCCGGCCGACGTCGTGCCGGACCTGCCGGCACGCCTCCAGGAACGGCAGCGACTCGATGTCCCCGACGGTGCCGCCGACCTCGGTGATGACCACGTCCGGACGGCGGCCGCTGCCGTCGTCGTCGGCCAGCCCGGTGATGCGCGACTTGATCTCGTCGGTGATGTGCGGGATGACCTGCACCGTGTCCCCGAGGTACTCGCCGCGGCGTTCCTTCGCGATGACGGACGAGTACACCTGGCCGGTCGTCACGTTGGCCGTCCCGGACAGGTCACGGTCCAGGAAGCGTTCGTAGTGGCCGATGTCGAGGTCCGTCTCCGCGCCGTCCTCGGTGACGAACACCTCGCCGTGCTGGAACGGGTTCATCGTGCCCGGATCGACGTTGAGGTACGGGTCGAGCTTCTGCATCGTGACCCGCAGTCCGCGGGAGGTGAGCAGTTGGCCCAGGCTGGAGGCGGTGAGTCCCTTGCCCAGGGAGGAGGCGACGCCTCCGGTGACAAAGACGTATTTGGTAGTCCGCGGCTGAAGTCCCACGGGCTTCCACCTTATCGCACACCGGGGCCCCCGTGCCCGAGGCCTCACCGGGCAGCACGCACCCGATGACCTGCGCACGGTCCGTGCGCCGCCGTGTGCCAGAGTGGCGGGGTGGCAGACGACACCCCCTGGTCCGCTCCGGCCGCCGCCGGGCCGCTCGACGCCACCGTCCGGGTGCCCGGTTCGAAGTCGGTCACCAACCGCGCGTACGTGCTCGCGGCGCTGTCGACGGGGCCGACCGTGGTGCGCGCCCCGCTGGACTCCCGGGACACCCGGTTGATGCTGGCCGCGCTGGACCGCCTCGGCGCGGTCTCCGAACGGGTCGACGACGGCGTCCGTATCCGTCCCGTGACGCAGGGTTCCGGCGAGGTCGGGGTGGACCTCGGCAACGCGGGCACCGTCGCGCGGTTCACCCCCGCCCCCGCCGCCCTCGGGTCGCGCACCGTCCACTTCGACGGTGACCCGGCGATCCGGCGCAGGCCGGTGGGTCCGCTGCTGCGGGCGCTGACCGACCTCGGTGCGGACATCGCCG
>NZ_KE387104.1:33768-43840 GCF_000430445.1 Saccharomonospora iraqiensis subsp. iraqiensis | reverse complement strand
GATCCCGCCCCGCGAGCCGCTGCGGCTCGCCCAGCAGCTGCAGCACCTCCGGGGCGCGCACGAGCAGGTCCGGCACCAGCCGGGACGTCCCCAGCAGGGTGGCCAGGCTCTCCACGACCGCGGCCTCGTCCCGCAGCACCCGCAGGTACCACGGCGTCTCCGCCAGCGCCTCGGACACCCGCCGGTAGGCGAGCAGGCCGCCGTCCGGGTCGGGCGTGTCCGCGAGCAGGTCGAGCAGCACCGGCAACAACGTCTGCTGGATCGACGCGCGGCGGGAGACCCCGGAGGTGAGCGCCTCGATATGGCGCAGCGCGCCCTCCGGGGCGAGGTAACCCAGCGCCGCGAGCCGGCTCTGGGCCTGTGTCGTGGACAGCCGCAGGGCCGCGGTCGGTACCCGGGCGACGGCGCCGAGCAACGGCCGGTAGAAGAGTTTCTCGTGCAGACGGCGGATGCGTTGGACGTGCCTGCGGAACTCGGCGAGCAGGATCTCGTCGACCGTCCGGCCCCGGGTGGGTGCGATGCCCGACGCCTTCGCCAGCCACCGCAGCTGTTCCACGGCGCCGGGATCGGGGAACAGGTGGGTGCGGCGCAGCCCCCGGAGCTGGAGCCGGTGTTCGAGGACGCGCAGGAACTCGTACGAGGCACGCAGCTCGGCGGCGTCGGCCCGGCCGACGTACCCGCCGGCCCCCAGCGCCTCCAGCGCCTCGGTGGTGGAGGCGGACCGCAGCTCCGGATCGGCGCGCCCGTGGACGAGTTGCAGCAGTTGCACCGCGAACTCGACGTCCCGGAGGCCGCCCCGGCCGAGTTTCAGCTCCCGTTCGGCGATCTCGGCGGGCACGTGCTTCTCCACCCGGCGGCGCATGTGCCGCACGTCCTCGACGAAGTTGTCCCGTTCGGCCGCCGACCACACCATCGGGGCGACCAGTTCGGCGTAGCGGCGGCCCAGCTCGCCGTCACCGGCGATCGGGCGTGCCTTGAGCAGGGCCTGGAACTCCCACGTGCGGGCCCATTTCCGGTAGTACGTCTCGTGCCCGTCGAGCGAACGGACCAGTGCGCCGGTGCGGCCCTCCGGCCGGAGCCCGGCGTCGACCTCGAAACAGGCCTGACCGACGACCCGCATCATCGTGGTCGCCAGCCGGGTCGCGACCGCGACGTCGTCGCCACCCACGAAGACCACGTCGACGTCGCTGACGTAGTTCAGTTCGCGTCCGCCGCACTTGCCCATCGCGATGACCGCGACGGTGCCGTCGGCCGGGGTGCCGACCTCGTGCTCGGCGACGCGCAGACCGGTCCGCACCGACGCCTCGGCGAGTGCGGTCAGCCGCTCCGTGATCCGGGCCAGGTCGAGGCGTTCCAGCGTGGGCTCGACGAGGTGGCCGAGGTCCGCGGCGGCGATCTCCAGCACGATCGCCCGGTACGCGCGGCGCAGGGCCTGCTCGGCGGCCGATCCGGTGGCCGGGGCACCGTCCTGCCCGTCGGCGACGGCGTCGGCCAGCACCCGGTCGTACGCCTCGGGGGCGGTGAGGTCCTCACCGGCCAGTGCGCGCCACAGACCCGGCTCGGTCACGAGCAGATCGCTCAGCGCCGTCGAGGCCCCCGCGATCGCGAGCAGCCGTCCGCGCAGCACCGGGTCGTCCGCGAGCGCCGCGGCCAGTTCGTCCCAGCCGGCGTCGTCGGCGGTGCGGATCCGGTCCAGCACGATCAGCGCCGTGTCCGGGTCCGGGGTGCGGGAGAACGCGGTCAGGACGGGCGCCGCCCCGGCGGGGGGTCCGCCGGCACCCCACCACCCGGCGGCACGGAGCCGTTCCTCGGCCCGGTCGTCGGCGAACCCGTACCGGGCCGCCGACACGGCCGGCCGGATCCCCTCACTCATCGCCGCCCACCCGGATTCCGGTCATGCCATCGGAAGCGTGTAGCGCGGTTCGACCGGGTCGATGCGGGAGGCCGCGAGATCGGCGAACCGGTGCGCGAAGGGCCGCCAGGTCTCCGCGATGTCGGCATGCACCTGCGCGAGAGGGTCCTCGTCGAGCGCACCCGGCCGCGCCGTCGCCGCCTTCTCCGGCGCGTCGCCCGCCCACCGCGACACCACCTCCGGTGTGGTCTCGATGTGGAACTGGATCCCGTACACGCGGCGCCGCAGGCGGTAGGCCTGGTTCGTCGCCCGGGGTGACGACGCGAGCAGTTCGGCCCCGGAGGGCAGCTGCTCTATCGTGTCCTCGCGGAACTGGAGCACGTCCTGCATGAGCGGCAGCTCGGAGAACAGCGGGTCGACCCAGGCGGCGTCCTTCTTCGACACCAGGGCCGGTCCGACGTCCGGCCCCTTCGGGTCGGCGCCCACGCGACCACCCGCGGTCACCGCGAGCAGCTGCGCGCCCAGGCAGATCCCGAGCGTGGGGACGTCCCCGGCCACCGCGGCGCTCAGCAGGCCGCGGACCGACGACAGCCACGGGTGTCCGGGCGCGTCCCCGGCCCGCATCGTTCCGCCGAGGACCAGCAGGCCGTCCCAGCCCGCCAGGTTCTCGGGGAGGTCGTCGTCCGGCGGCCGGCGGGTGTCCAGCGTCGCCCCCTGCTCCGTCAGCCACGCGTCGAGCGAGCCGATCGGCACGGTGGGGTCCGGCTGGACGACGAGAATCCGGGGAGAGCTCACGGTCCCACCCTACGACCTCACCCCGGGCACAAAAAAAGGAGAGGACCGATCCTGTGCGGATCGGTCCTCTCCTGTCGGTTAAGTGTTCGGCGGTGTCCTACTCTCCCACACCCGGGCGGGTGCAGTACCATCGGCGCTGGTGGTCTTAGCTTCCGGGTTCGGAATGGGACCGGGCGTGTCCCCACCGCTATAGCCACCGAACAACCCTCCGAAACAACCCCGCAGGCGTGCCCGGGCGTGGTGTTTCAGAGTTGCAGAGTGGGTGCGTAGCATGTTTGTGGTCAAGCCCTCGGCCGATTAGTACCAGTCCACTCGAGAACACATTGCTGTGCGTCCATGTCTGGCCTATCAACCCCATGTTCTGTAGGGGGCCTTACCCACTCGAAGGTGGTGGGAGACCTCATCTGGGAACGGGCTTCCCGCTTAGATGCCTTCAGCGGTTATCCTTTCCGAACGTGGCCAACCAGCCGTGCCCCTGGCGGGACAACTGGCACACCAGAGGTTCGTCCGTCCCGGTCCTCTCGTACTAGGGACAGCCTTCCGCAGGTCTCCAACGCGCGCGGCGGATAGGGACCGAACTGTCTCACGACGTTCTAAACCCAGCTCGCGTGCCGCTTTAATGGGCGAACAGCCCAACCCTTGGGACCTACTCCGGCCCCAGGATGCGACGAGCCGACATCGAGGTGCCAAACCATGCCGTCGATATGGACTCTTGGGCAAGATCAGCCTGTTATCCCCGGGGTACCTTTTATCCGTTGAGCGACACCCCTTCCACCAGGAAGTGCCGGATCACTAGTCCCTGCTTTCGCACCTGCTCGACCCGTCGGTCTCACAGTCAAGCTCCCTTGTGCACTTACACTCGACACCTGATTGCCAACCAGGCTGAGGGAACCTTTGGGCGCCTCCGTTACCTTTTAGGAGGCAACCGCCCCAGTTAAACTACCCACCAGGCACTGTCCCTGAACCGGGTCACGGTCCGAGGTTCAGGTTCCCAATCCGGCCAGAGTGGTATTTCAACAACGACTCCGCGACCACTGGCGTGGCCACATCCCAGTCTCCCACCTATCCTACACAAGCCGAACCGAAAACCAATACCAAGCTGTAGTAAAGGTCCCGGGGTCTTTCCGTCCTGCCGCGCGAAACGAGCATCTTTACTCGTAGTGCAATTTCGCCGGGGCTGTGGTTGAGACAGCCGGAAAGTCGTTACGCCATTCGTGCAGGTCGGAACTTACCCGACAAGGAATTTCGCTACCTTAGGATGGTTATAGTTACCACCGCCGTTTACTGGCGCTTAAATTCTCCGCTTCACCCCACAAGGGGGTTAACGGGTCCTCTTAACGTTCCAGCACCGGGCAGGCGTCAGTCCATATACCTCGACTTACGTCTTCGCATGGACCTGTGTTTTTAGTAAACAGTCGCTTTCCGCTGGTCTCTGCGGCCGCAACACCCTAGCCCGCGCGGGGCTTCAGGTGCCGTGGCCCCCCTTCTCCCGAAGTTACGGGGGCAATTTGCCGAATTCCTTAACCACAGTTCACCCGCTCGCCTCGGTATTCTCTACCTGACCACCTGTGTCGGTTTGGGGTACGGGCCGCATGCGCACTCGCTAGAGGCTTTTCTCGGCAGTGGAGGATCACCCTGCTTCGCCTCAACGGCTATGCCTCGCGCCTCACCCTGTTGGCCGGCGGATTTGCCTACCGGCCGGGCCACACGCTTACACCAGTGTTACCACTGACTGGCGGGGCTACCTTCCTGCGTCACCCCCTCGCTTGGCTACTACAGGATCAGGTCCCACGCACCCCACCACCGGGCCTCCGAAGAGACCACGCCGGCGGGTGGGTGGTTAGTCTCACCTGCCTCACCAGGGACGCGCACACGCGGGTACGGGAATATCAACCCGTTGTCCATCGACTACGCCTGTCGGCCTCGCCTTAGGTCCCGACTTACCCTGGGCGGAACAACCTGGCCCAGGAACCCTTGGTCATCCGGCGGCGCAGATTCTCACTGCGCTTTCGCTACTCATGCCTGCATTCTCACTCCCACACCCTCCACGACTGAGTCACCTCGCCGCTTCCCCGGATGCGGGACGCTCCCCTACCCACCCACACGACTGCACACCACCCCCGAAGGAGCAGTGCGGATCGACTGTGTGAGTGACACAGCTTCGGCGGTGTGCTTGAGCCCCGCTACATTATCGGCGCAGAACCACTTGACCAGTGAGCTATTACGCACTCTTTCAAGGATGGCTGCTTCTAAGCCAACCTCCTGGTTGTCTCTGCGACTCCACATCCTTTCCCACTGAGCACACACTTAGGGGCCTTAGCTGGTGTTCTGGGCTGTTTCCCTCTCGACGGACGGAGCTTGTCCCCCGCCGTCTCACTGCCGCGCTCTCACCCACCCGTATTCGGAGTTTGGTTGACTTCGGTAAGCCGGTAAGCCCCCTCGGCCATCCAGTAGCTCTACCCCAGGCGGGAAACACACGACGCTGCACCTAAATGCATTTCGGGGAGAACCAGCTATCACGGAGTTTGATTGGCCTTTCACCCCTACCCACAGCTCATCCCCCAGGTTTTCAACCCTGGTGGGTTCGGGCCTCCACCCGGTCTTACCCGGGCTTCACCCTGGCCATGGGTAGATCACTCCGCTTCGGGTCTAGACCACGCGACTCACACGCCCTCTTCAGACTCGCTTTCGCTCCGGCTCCCCCACCACGGGTTAACCTCGCCACGCAGCACTAACTCGCAGGCTCATTCTTCAAAAGGCACGCCATCACCCGAAGGCTCTGACGGCTTGCAGGCACACGGTTTCAGGTACTCTTTCACTCCCCTCCCGGGGTACTTTTCATCTTTCCCTCACGGTACTCGTGCACTATCGGTCACCAGGAAGTATTTAGGCTTACCGGGTGGTCCCGGCCGATTCACAGCAGACTCCACGGACCCACTGCTACTCGGGAACATCCGCCAGACACAGCAATGCAGCTTTCGCGTACGGGACTCTCACCCACTCCGGCCACGCATCCCAACGTGTTCCGCTAGCCACACACCACGCCCCCGGGGCGGTCAGACCCCGGACACGGACACCCCACAACACCGCACACACAACACCTGACCATTCTCACCATGTGCACGGTTTAGCCTCCTCCGCTTTCGCTCGCCACTACTCACGGAATCACGGTTGTTTTCTCTTCCTACGGGTACTGAGATGTTTCACTTCCCCGCGTTCCCTCCACACACCCTATACATTCAGGTGCGGGTGACACCCCATCACGGGTGCCGGGTTTCCCCATTCGGACATCCTCGGATCACAGCTCGGTTGACAGCTCCCCGAGGCTTATCGCAGCCTCCCACGTCCTTCATCGGCCCCTGATGCCCAGACATCCACCATGTGCCCTACACAACTTGACCACAAAGATGCTCGCACCCACTCTGCAATTCTCAAACACCACACCCAAGACACACACCCCACGGTGCTGCCTCAGACACCCAACAGTGCACCAGCAACCATCACACCCACCCGGCGTCCCCACCCCGCAACACGGGGCCGGCCACCGGGCCGACGGGCACCAGCATCCCCCTTGCCACCACGGCAGGAACCGGACACCAGCACCACCAGTAGAGGTTCACAATAGACTCCAACGAGCCGAAGGCTCCTTAGAAAGGAGGTGATCCAGCCGCACCTTCCGGTACGGCTACCTTGTTACGACTTCGTCCCAATCGCCAGTCCCACCTTCGACCACTCCCCCCGCGAACGGTTGGGCCGTGGGCTTCGGGTGTTACCGACTTTCATGACGTGACGGGCGGTGTGTACAAGGCCCGGGAACGTATTCACCGCAGCGTTGCTGATCTGCGATTACTAGCGACTCCGACTTCACGCAGTCGAGTTGCAGACTACGATCCGAACTGAGACCGGCTTTAAGGGATTCGCTCCACCTCACGGTCTCGCCACCCTCTGTACCGGCCATTGTAGCATGTGTGAAGCCCTGGACATAAGGGGCATGATGACTTGACGTCATCCCCACCTTCCTCCGAGTTGACCCCGGCAGTCTCCCACGAGTCCCCGGCATAACCCGCTGGCAACATGGGACAAGGGTTGCGCTCGTTGCGGGACTTAACCCAACATCTCACGACACGAGCTGACGACAGCCATGCACCACCTGTGCACCAGCCACAAGGGAAACCCCATCTCTGAGGCGATCCGGTGCATGTCAAGCCCAGGTAAGGTTCTTCGCGTTGCATCGAATTAATCCACATGCTCCGCCGCTTGTGCGGGCCCCCGTCAATTCCTTTGAGTTTTAGCCTTGCGGCCGTACTCCCCAGGCGGGGCGCTTAATGCGTTAGCTACGGCACGGGACACGTGAACAGCGTCCCACACCTAGCGCCCAACGTTTACGGCGTGGACTACCAGGGTATCTAATCCTGTTCGCTCCCCACGCTTTCGCTCCTCAGCGTCAGTATCGGCCCAGAGACCCGCCTTCGCCACCGGTGTTCCTCCTGATATCTGCGCATTCCACCGCTACACCAGGAATTCCAGTCTCCCCTGCCGAACTCAAGTGATGCCCGTATCCACCGCACGCCCACGGTTAAGCCGCAGGTTTTCACGGCAGACGTGACACACCGCCTACGAGCTCTTTACGCCCAATAATTCCGGACAACGCTCGCACCCTACGTATTACCGCGGCTGCTGGCACGTAGTTAGCCGGTGCTTCTTCTCCCGGTACCGTCACTTTTACGCTTCGTCCCGGGCGAAAGAGGTTTACAACCCGAAGGCCGTCATCCCTCACGCGGCGTCGCTGCATCAGGCTTCCGCCCATTGTGCAATATTCCCCACTGCTGCCTCCCGTAGGAGTCTGGGCCGTGTCTCAGTCCCAGTGTGGCCGGTCACCCTCTCAGGCCGGCTACCCGTCGTCGCCTTGGTAGGCCATCACCCCACCAACAAGCTGATAGGCCGCGGGCTCATCCCGTACCGCCGAAGCTTTCCACACCACCCCATGCGAGGCGATGTCCTATCCGGTATTAGACCCCGTTTCCAGGGCTTATCCCAGAGTACAGGGCAGATTGCCCACGTGTTACTCACCCGTTCGCCACTCATCCACCACCCGAAGGCGGCTTCAGCGTTCGACTTGCATGTGTTAAGCACGCCGCCAGCGTTCGTCCTGAGCCAGGATCAAACTCTCCAACAATGAATATTCGATCCGAGACCCAATGTCTCAAAGAAACCCACAAAAAAGGGGCAAACCCCACCCACCAAAACAGGTGAGGCATCAAAGCTCTACTAGCTGACAATCACTAGCGCACTGTTGAGTTCTCAAACAACACCACAAAGATGCTTCTCGGTTTTTCCCTCCGAGCGACACCCACCCTAACAACAACCCCGGAAGGCTCTTTCAAGGGGGGTGGCCCGCTCTCGTGGAGAGGGCCGACCAGCAACGGTACCCGACCTGACTCCCGGAAGCAACCTCTGTGGGTCTCTCCCGTTCGCCCCGGCCGTCCCTGGCGACAAGAAGAAGATTACACACCCGCCCGACCCCGCTGTGCAGGGGGGTCCCCTTTCCGGTGAACCCGCAGGTCGGAGCGGGTTTCCCGGCGTCGCCCCCCCTGCGCCGGCCCACGGGGTCAGAGCACCGGCAGCAGGGTCCGGAGTTCGTAGGGGGTGACCGCGCTGCGGTAGCTGTCCCACTCCACCCGCTTGTTCCGGAGGAAGAAGTCGTACACGTGCTCGCCGAGCGCCTCCGGCAACAGCTCCGACCGTTCCATCTCGACGAGCGCCTCGCCCAGGTTCTGCGGCAGCTCCGCGTACCCCGCCGCCTTGCGCTCCGAGTCGGACAGGTCCCAGATGTTGTCCTCGGCCGCGGGCGGCAGCTCGTAACCCTGCTCGATCCCCTTGAGCCCCGCGGCGAGGATGACCGAGTAGGCCAGGTACGGGTTGCACGCCGAGTCGAGACTGCGCAGTTCGACCCGCCGGGACGACGCCTTGCCCGGTGAGTACATCGGCACCCGGACCAGCGCGGAACGGTTGGCGTGCCCCCAGGACACCGCGGTCGGCGCCTCCCCGCCCCGGATCAGCCGCTTGTACGAGTTGACCCACTGGTTCGTGACCGCGGAGAGCTCGCGGGCGTGCCGCAGCAGCCCGGCCACGAACGCCTTCCCGGTGTCCGAGAGCTCGTACGGGTCCTCCGGGCTGTAGAAGGCGTTCTGGTCCCCCTCGAACAGCGACACGTGCGTGTGCATTCCCGACCCGGGCTGGCCGGTGAACGGTTTGGGCATGAAGGTGGCGCGGACGCCCTGCATCAGCGCGACCTCCTTGACCACGTACCGGAACGTCATGACGTTGTCGGCCATGGTCAACGCGTCCGCGTAGCGCAGGTCGATCTCCTGCTGGCCCGGGGCGCCCTCGTGGTGGGAGAACTCCACGGAGATGCCCATCTCCTCCAGCGCCTCGATGGCGTTGCGGCGGAAGTGCGTGGCGGTGGCGTGGCTCGCCTGGTCGAAGTACCCCCCGTTGTCCGCCGGTTCGGGCTCGCTGCCGTCCTCCGGCAGGGTCGCCAGCAGGAAGAACTCGATCTCGGGATGGACGTAGCAGGTGAACCCGGCCTCGGCCGCCCGGGAGAGCTGGCGGCGCAACACGTGCCGGGGATCGGCCCACGACGGTGAGCCGTCCGGCATGGCGATGTCGCAGAACATCCGCGCCGAGTACCGGTCGCCGTCCGGGGTCTCCCACGGCAGGACCTGGAAGGTGGACGGGTCCGGCTTCGCGACCATGTCCGACTCGTAGACCCGGGCGAACCCCTCGATGGCGGACCCGTCGAAGCCGATGCCCTCGCTGAAGGCGCCTTCCAGTTCGGCGGGTGCCACGGCCACCGATTTGAGATACCCGAGCACGTCGGTGAACCAGAGCCGCACGAAGCGGATGTCGCGTTCCTCCAGCGTGCGCAGCACGAACTCCTGCTGGCGATCCATGCCGCGACTCTAGGCGCGAGACGTTAACTCGGTGTTTCGGGGGCGGCCGGACCTCCCCCGTGCGGTCGACCCCCGGCAGGCTCGTGCCCGTCGGCACCGTCCGTCCACCTGACCGGGGCGGCGGCGGCCCGCCCGATACCGTGGGCGCCATGCCGATCCGTCGCCTCGCGGTCGTCCTCGTCGCCGCGCTGACCGTCGTGGGCGGGTGTGCCGCGTCGCCGGACACGACCGGCCCGCTCCCGGACGGACGCGAACTGGTCGACACCGCGACCCGGGCGCTGGCCGACGTGCGTGGCGTCCGTTTCGAGTTCCACGTGAGCGGGGCGCTGCCCGGGCTGCCGGTCCGGACGGTGGAGGGCGTGGCGACCCGCGACGGGGGCCCGCACGGGTTCGCGCGCGGCGAGGCGGACGTGCAGAGGGGGACCGAGCGCCACCGGTACGACTTCGTGCTCGACGGTGCCGAGCTGCGGCT
>NZ_KE387104.1:22723-33668 GCF_000430445.1 Saccharomonospora iraqiensis subsp. iraqiensis | reverse complement strand
CGGGGCGGCGGTGCGGGCGGGACGCGTCCCGCCCCCGGCCCGCTGACGCCGGCGCGGCTGCTCGATCCCGAACACGGGCTGACCACCCTGCTGCGCGAGGCCACCGCGCTGGAGACGGAGAGCCGGGAGGAACTGGACGGGGTCCCCAGCTACCGGGTCGGCGGCGAGCTCGACCGGGAGGTCGTCGCGGGGTTCGTGCCGGGCGTCCACGACGACGTCGCGGTGAAGTTCTGGGTGGCCGGGCGCGGGCAGGGACAGCTGCTGCGGGTCTGGATGCAGGTGCCGCCCCGGCAGAAGAACGAGGGCGCCGTGATGCTGGAACTCGCCCTCGACGGACACGAGACCGCCGCCACCGGGTCCTGATCCCGGTGGCGGCGGTCCGGCGTCACGCCGTACCGCAGCGGGTGCCCTCCGGCGGCAGGGTGCCACTGATCAGGTACTCCGCGCCGGCCTCGTCGATGCAGTCGTTGCCCGCCGCGAGGAACGCACCGTGCCGCGCGCCCTCGAACGTCAGCAGCCGGCCGCCCAGGGCCTCGGCGAGGTTGACCCCGGCCTCGTACGGGGTGGCGGGGTCACCGGTCGACGAGATCACCAGCGGGGGCGGGATCCCGTCGACGTCGGGCAGCCGTGGCTTCGAGGTGTGGTCGACGGGCCAGAACGCGCAGGGCCCGCGTGCCGACGACGGGGGCAGCCCGGGGTCGAGGAACTCCGCGGCGTCCAACGCCTGCCGCTGCATCTCGGCGTTGCGCTCCGGGTCGGTCACCGGCGGCTCGTCGACGCAGTTGACCGCGGTCAGCGCCTCGTGCATGTTCGAGTAGCGGCCGTTCGGGCCGCGCTGCAGGTAGTTGTCGGCGAGCATCATCAGGGTGGCGCCCTGCCCCTGCGCGAGCTCGGTGAGTCCCCGGTTCAGCATCGGCCAGCTCTGGTCGTCGTAGAGCGCGGCGATCGTCCCGGTGGTCGCGTCCTCGTAGGAGAGCACCCTGCCGTCCGGGAGTTCGACCGGCCGGTCGAGCAGCGGCCGGGTCAGGTCCTGATACGCCCCGACGGCACCGGCCGGGTCGTTGCCGAGGGCGCAGTCCTCGCGCCCCGTGCACCACCGGGCGAACTGGTCGAAGGTGTCGCCGAAGCCCTCGTACTGGGCCACCAGGGACTCCATGGCGTCCTGTTCGGGGTCGACCGCGCCGTCCAGCACGAGTGCGCGGACGTTGCCCGGGAACCGCTCGGCGTAGGTGTAACCGATCCGTGTGCCGTAGGACCACCCGATGTAGGTCAGCTTCTCGTCCCCCAGCACCGACCGCAGCACGTCCAGGTCGCGGGCCACGTCCCGGGTGCCCAGGTTGGCCAGCATCTCCTCGCCGTGCTCGGTGCGCTCGGCGCACTGCCGGCCGTACTCCCGCGCCTCCCGCTCGGCCTCGGCGACGGCCTCGGGGCTGCCGTCGTACTCGTCGACGTCGTTGCGGTCGGCGTCGATCTCCCGGTCGGTGAAGCAGTCGACGGCGGGCTCACTGGCCTGCACCCCCCGCGGGTCGAAGCCGACGAGGTCGAACCGCTCGGCGAGCCGGCCGTCCCACTCGCCCTGCGCCATGTACGCGGCCCGGGACATGCCGGAGCCCCCCGGACCGCCCGGGTTGATCACGGCGGAGCCGAGCGGCTCGCCGCCACCGTCGTCGGCCGGTTGCCGCAGCAATCCGAGGGAGACGGTCTCCCCGTCGGGCTCCGAGTAGTCCAGTGGCACGGTCATCCGCGCGCACTCGACGCCCTCGGGAACCGTCGAGAAGGCCTGCTGCGTGTAGGCGGACGTGGCGTACGGTGCGCATTCGCCCCAGTCGAGCTGCTGGGAGTAGTAGGTCTCCAGCCCCTCCGGGACCGGGCCGGCCGGTGCGGTCGGGTCGGGGGACTCCGACGCCGGACCGGAGCACGCCGCGAGGACCGCGACGAGCAGGACGGTTGCCCCGGGCAGGTAGCGTTTCCGTGTGAGCACGTCCGCGATCGTGCCACTTCCGGACGAGGCGGGAACCGTACGGTACCCGGACGCGTTACCCGCTCGGTGACGAACGGAGCGTTCCACGCTCGGTGACGAACGGGAGCGTTGCACGCTCGGTGCTGAACGGGAGCGTTACCCGCTCGGGAACGAACAGGGAGGAGAGACACTGGTGGCGCTGAGGGACCGGGTCGGCAGGAGGATGCGGCGACTCCTCCAGAAACCCGCCAGTGTCGAACTGACCCGGTACGAGGCCCTGCTGCCCGCCGTCGCCGAACGCGGGGACGAGCTCGGCGGCCTCTCCGACGAGGAGCTCACCGAGCGGGCGACGGCGCTGCGGGACAAGACCGGATTCGACGACGACACGCTGACCGAGATCTGCGCGCTCGGCAGGGAGGCCGCACACCGGCGGCTCGGCGAGCGCGCGTTCGACGTCCAACTGCTCGGCGTGATGGGCCTGCTCACCGGGCACGTGGTGCAGATGGCCACCGGCGAGGGCAAGACCCTCGCGGGTGCGCTGGCCGCGGCCGGGCACGCGCTGCGGGGCAGCCGGGTGCACCTGATCTCGGTGAACGACTACCTCGCCCGCCGCGACGCGGAGTGGATGCGCCCCGTGTACGACCTGCTGGGGGTCTCGGTCGGCTGGGTCGAACCCGCACTGGACGCGAAGGAGCGGCAGGCGGCCTACGACGCCGAGGTGTGCTACGGCGCGGTCAGCGAGATCGGCTTCGACGTGCTGCGGGACCGGCTGGCCACCCGGGTCGACGACCTCGCCCAGCCGGAGCCCGAGGTGGCGATCGTGGACGAGGCCGACTCGGTGCTCGTGGACGAGGCCCGGGTGCCGCTGGTGATGGCCGGTTCGGTGGACGCGGGCGTGGCCGACGAGGAGGTCGCCGACATCGTCCGGCGGCTGCGGGTGAACCTGCACTACGAGACCGACCCGGACGGGCGCAACGCGTGGCTGACCCCCGAGGGGGCGTCGGTGGTGGAGAAGGCGCTCGGCGGGGTGGACCTCTACGCCGAGGAGGCCACCGACCGGCTCGCGGCCGTCAACGCCGCCCTGCACGCGCACGCCCTGCTCACCCGGGATGTGGACTACCTGGTGCGGGACGGCCGGGTGCAGCTGATCAACGCCTCCCGCGGCCGGGTCGCCGAGTTGCAGCGCTGGCCGGACGGGCTGCAGTCGGCGGTGGAGGCCAAGGAACAGGTTCCGCCGTCCGACCACGGCGAGATCCTCGACTCGATCACCGTGCAGGCGCTGATCGCACGCTACCCGCGGGTGGCGGGGATGACGGGTACGGCGGAGGCCGTGGCCGAGCAGCTGCGGGAGTTCTACCGGCTCGAGGTCGCGGTGATCCCCCCGAACACCCCGAACATCCGCGAGGACCTGCCGCACCGGGTGTTCAGCACGCCGACCGGCAAGCTGCGGGCGATCGTGGAGGAGATCCGCTCGGTCCACGAGACCGGACGGCCCGTGCTGGTGGGCACGCAGGACGTCGCCGAGAGCGAGGAGCTGGCGGAGAAGCTGCGCAAGGCCGGCATCGAGTGTGTGGTGCTCAACGCGCGCAACGACGCCGAGGAGGCGTCCGTGATCGCCGAGGCGGGCACCTTCGGCGCCGTCACGGTGTCGACGCAGATGGCCGGCCGCGGTACCGACATCCGGCTCGGGGGCGCGGACGGCGCCGACGCGGAGCGGGTGGCCGAGCTGGGCGGTCTGCACGTGATCGGCACCGCGCGGTACCCGAGCAGCAGGCTCGACGACCAGCTCCGTGGCCGGGCGGGCAGGCAGGGCGACCCGGGCAGCTCGGTGTTCTTCGCCAGCCTCGCCGACGAACTGGTGCTGGCGCACGCGCCGGACGTCGCCGACCTGCCCGCCGACGAGGACAGCGGCGAGGTCACCGACCCCGCGGCGCACCGGCAGATCAACCACGCGCAGCGGGTCGCCGAAGGCGTCGACCTGGAGATCCACCGCAACACCTGGCGCTACACGCGGCTGATCGAGCACCAGCGCGCGGAGATGCTGAAGTACCGCGACGAGGTGCTGCGCACCGGGGAGGCCCGGCGGTTGCTCGCCGAGGCCGAGCCGGACCGCGTCGCCGAGCTCGCCGAGGCACTCGACGAGGCGACGGTGGACCAGGCCTGCCGGGAGATCGTCCTGTTCCACCTCGACCAGCTGTGGGCCGACCACCTCGCCTTCCTCACCGACGTCCGGGAGACGATCCATCTCCGGGCGCTGGCCAAGGAGGCACCGCTGGACGAGTTCCACCGCACCGCGATCCCGGCGTTCCGCAAGATCCGGGGCGAGGCGGAGTCCCGCGCCGCGGCCACCCTGCGCGAGGCGGAGGTCACCGCGGACGGGGTCGACCTGGCGGGAGCGGGGGTGCGCAGGCCGACCTCGACGTGGACCTACCTGGTGCACGACAACCCGTTCGACTCGGACGCCGAGCAGGCGCTGAAGAAGGTGCGGGCGACGCTGCGCAAGAAGCGGGACTGAGGCACCCGGCCCGCCCCCGGCCGCGGCGGTGCGGGGGACAATGGGGCCATGCCCCGATTGCGCATCGCCCTGGCCCAGGTGAACACGACCGTCGGCGACCTCGCCGGGAACGCCGACCGGACGGTGGCGTGGGCCCGTGAGGCCGCCGCGGCGGGGGCGCACCTCGCCGTGTTCCCGGAGATGTCGCTCACCGGATACCCGGTGGAGGATCTCGCCCTCCGGACGGCGTTCTCGTCCGCCTCGGCGGAGGCGCTGCCGCGGCTGGCCACCCGCCTGGCCGACCAGGGGTGCGGCGAGCTGCTCACCTGGGTCGGCTACCTGGACGCCGACGACGCGGGGCCGCGCAACGCGGTGGCCGCCCTGTACCGGGGCGAGGTCGTGGCCACCCAGTACAAGCACCACCTGCCCAACTACGGCGTGTTCGACGAACGGCGCCACTTCGCGCCCGGCACGGCACTCGACGTGGTGCGGGCGCACGGCGTGGACATCGGTGTGGTGGTCTGCGAGGACCTGTGGCAGGAGGGCGGGCCGGTGACCGCGCTCGGCGGGGCGGGTGTCGACGTCGTCGTGTCGCCGAACGCCTCCCCGTACGAACGGTCCAAGGACGACGTGCGGCTCCCGTTGGTGGCCCGCCGCGCCGCGGAGGCCGGGGCGCCCGTGGTCTACACCAACCTGGTGGGCGGGCAGGACGACCTCGTCTTCGACGGGGACTCGATCGTCGTCGGCGCCGACGGGTCCCTGCTCGCGCGGGCACCGCAGTTCACCGAGCACCTGCTGGTGACCGATCTCGACGTCCCCGCGGGCGGGCACACGGCCGAGGGCACCTTCGCCGGCCTCGCGGTGCGCCGCCGGGTCCTCCCCGGCGAGGCCGCGACGTCCGCTCCCGCTCCCGCGTCCGCGCCGGAGACCGGACCGCGGGTCGCCGCAGGGTCGGTGGTCGGCGAGCCACTGTCCGACGAGGCCGAGGTGTGGTCGGCGTTGGTGCTCGGCCTGCGCGACTACGTCGCCAAGAACAACTTCGGGTCGGTGCTGCTGGGCCTGTCCGGGGGGATCGACTCGGCCGTCAGCGCGGCGCTGGCGGTGGACGCGCTCGGCGCGGACGCCGTGTACGGGGTGTCCATGCCGTCGAAGTACTCCTCGCAGCATTCCCGGACCGACGCGGCCGAGCTGGCCCGGCGGACCGGCTGTCACTACCGGGAGGAGCCGGTCGAGGCGATGGTCGCGCTGTACGTGGACCAGCTCGGGTTGGCGGGCAGCGGGCTGGCGGAGGAGAACATCCAGGCCCGGGTCCGCGGCATGCTGCTGATGGCGCTGTCCAACCTGGAGGGGCACCTGGTGCTGGCGCCCGGGAACAAGACCGAGCTGGCCGTGGGCTACTCGACCATCTACGGGGACGCGGTCGGCGGGTTCGCCCCGATCAAGGACGTGTTCAAGACACAGGTGTGGGAGCTCGCGCGCTGGCGTAACGCGGAGGCGGACAAGCGCGGCGAGACCCCGCCGATCCCGCCGAACTCGATCGACAAGGCCCCGTCGGCGGAGCTGCGGCCCGGCCAGCTCGACACGGATTCACTGCCGGACTACGCACTGCTCGACGACATCCTGGACGACTACGTGGAGGGTGACCGGGGGTTCGCGGACCTGCTCGACGCCGGGTTCGACGCCGAGGTGATCGACCGCGTGGTGCGCATGGTGGACCGGGCCGAGTACAAGCGACGCCAGTACCCGCCGGGCACCAAGATCACCTTCAAGGCGTTCGGCCGGGACCGCAGACTCCCGATGACCAACGCCTGGCGCGAACGCCACCGGGGGTAACGCGGCAGGGTGTGCCGTGAAGGCCCCCTTCCCCGCCCCGGGTGCCGCGAAGGACTCCTTCACTGCGTCCGACGCAGGCAGGGAGTCCTTCACGGCCACCACGCACGGTGACCGCCCGGTCAGCGGGGCCGGGCGGGGCCCGGGGGGCGCCACGGGCGCAGCCAGGGGGTCTCGGGCCAGCCCTCGGCGGCGGCCATGAGGGGGAAGGCCGTCGCGCCGTCGAGTGCCTCCCGGACGAGGTCGGCGTGTCCGGCGTGCCGGGCGGTCTCCTCGATCAGGTGCAGCAGCACCCACCGCACCGACCACGCCTCGACGTCGTCCGGGAACCACGGCACGTCCCGCGGCACCGGCACCGGCCTGCCGAGGTCGTCGATCAGCGAGACGATCTCCTCGGTGCGGGTGGCGACGCACTCGTACTCGCGGATGATCTCGTGCAGCGTCGCCTCCGGTGCGGTGCCCGGTTCCGGTCCGGGGCGTGGGGACCGGCCGAGCACGGTGTCCAGCCACCCGCGTTCGGTCGCGGCGACGTGCCGGATGATCCCGCCGACGCTCAGCGGGCCGGCCACGGGCGTGGCGCGGGCCTGTTCGTCGGTGAGTCCGTAGGCCGCCAGGCACAGCACGTACCGCTGCTGCGCGAGGTAGTTGAGCAGTCCCTCCCGCTCGTCGGAGACCGGACCGATCAGACCGGGCACCGCACACCTCCCGGGCCCGCCGCGGTACGGCCCGGCCGGTGGGTTCCGCTCACGTTCGCGACCACGGTGTCCCCTCCCTGCTCCGCACCCGGCGTCCGACCGCGACCAGGTAGGCCATGCCGGCGCAGAGCAGGACCGACATCGCCACCAGCTGTACCCGGGCGGCCACCCCCGCGTACCGCGACACCCCGGTCACGACGCCCGTCGCGAGCGCCACCGCCGCCGCGGACTCGACCACCACGACACACCGGGCGACGAGGCCCCACCCGGCGTGCCACCAGAGCGCGAGGACCGCGGGGCCGACGACGTACTGCACGGCGAGCACCGCCGAGGCCACGACGTTCACCCGGTGGGCGAGCGAGAGATCCCCGCGGGGCGCGCACACCTCGGACAGTGCCGGGACGCAGTCCGGGGGGAACCCCGCCCGCACGAGCATCAGGGCGCCGAACGAGAAGACCGCCGCGACGGTGAGTCTGCCCTGCCAGTGCACCGGCGCCAGCCGCAGCAGCGGCGGGGTGGACAGCATGAACGCCACCCCGGCGACCGCGTCCGCGAGGCGGAACAGCGTCCGGTACGGCTGCCCCTGGGCGCTGAGCCCCACCGGCAGGTCGTGCAGCGGGGACAGGTCGGTGTCCAGCACCAGCTCGGCCAGCCATCCGAGGTGGGCGGCCGTGCCCACGCCGAGCAGGAGGACGGCCGCCGTCCGGACCACGCCGAACGGCGCGGAACGGGGCAGGGCCGAGAGCATGGCGAACTACTTATCACGCCGCACCCGGCGAGCACAGCCGTTCGCCGTGCGCGCCGGAGGGCAGAACCCCCTGTGAAGCTCATCGCAGCCGCTTGGGCGCCGTCGCGGCCGGTGCGACGCTGAAGGTGTCCAACGATCACGACCCGGGGACCTCGTGGAGGCCTCGAGGGAAGGACGGTCGACGAGGATGTCGCGAGACGACGCGCGTTCCACGCCGGACGCGGCCGGCACCGGCCCGGCCGCCGGGCACACCGACGACACCGCACCCGCCACCACGCGGGACGAGACGGGCGCGCCGTACGGCGCCGGGGCGTCCGCGCCGGAGGCGCCCCGCAGGCGGGTCCGGGTGCACCACCTGCGGGAGATGAAGCAGCGGGGCGAGACCTGGCCCATGCTGACCACGTACGACACCCACACCGCCGCCCTGTTCGACGAGGCCGGGATCCCGGTGCTGCTCGTGGGTGACTCTGCGGCCAACACGGTGTACGGCTACGAGAGCTCGCTGCCGGTGACGGTGGACGAGATGCTGCCGCTGGTGCGGTCGGTGACCCGCTCGGCCCGCAGCGCGCTGGTGGTCGCCGACCTGCCGTTCGGGTCGTTCCAGGCCTCCCCCGCGCAGGCGTTCGACACGGCGGTGCGGTTCATGAAGGAGGGCCGTGCGCACGCCGTCAAGTTGGAGGGCGGTCGCCGGTTCGCACCGCACGTGGAGATGCTCACGGCCGCAGGCATCCCGGTCATGGGCCACCTCGGCTTCACGCCGCAGAGTGAGCACAACCTCGGGGGCTACCGGGTCCAGGGGCGCGGCACGGCCGCGGACGAGCTGGTCACCGACGCGCTGGCGCTGCAGGACGCGGGCGCGTTCGCCGTGGTGCTGGAGATGGTGCCCGCCGAGGTCGCGAAGCAGGTCACCCACGAACTGCGTATCCCCACGGTCGGGATCGGCGCGGGGCCGGACTGCGACGCGCAGGTGCTCGTGTGGCAGGACATGGCCGGGATGAGCGGTGGTAAGGCGCCCCGGTTCGTCAAGCGCTACGCCGACGTGGGCGGGATGCTGTCGCAGGCGGCCCGCGACTTCGCCGCGGAGGTCCGGGACGGCACGTTCCCGTCGTCCGAACACACCTTCCACTGACGGCGCCCCGGACGACACCGGTCGTCCGCGTGCCCCTGGACGACACCGGTCGTCCGCGTGCCCCTGGTGGCTGCCAGGATCTCCCCCGCGTGTGCCGGGCGTGTGACCGCGCCCGGCACACGCCACGGGCGTCGACGAGCGGAGGCACGGTGGAGGGGCTGTATCCGGCGATCGGGCCGCACGACCGGGGCATGCTCGACGTCGGCGGGGGTCACCGCATTCACTGGGAGGTCAGTGGCGATCCGGAGGGGCGGCCCGCGGTCGTCGTCCACGGGGGTCCGGGCGGTGCGAGCGACCCGCTGACGCGGCGGCACTTCGACCCGTCGGCCTACCGGATCGTGCAGTTCGACCAGCGCGGATGTGGCCGCAGCACGCCGCACGTGGCCGACAGCGTGACCGACCCGGACGCCGACCCGGACGCCGGGCTCGCCGGCAACACCACCTGGGATCTCGTGGCCGATCTGGAGCGGCTGCGCGCACACCTCGGTATCGAGCGGTGGCTGCTGCTGGGCGGGTCGTGGGGCGCCACGCTGGCGCTGGCCTACGCCGAGACGCACCCGGACCGGGTGTCCGGGCTGGTGCTGCGCGGGGTGTTCACCGCGCGACGGTGCGAGCTGGACTGGCTCTACGCCGGTGGGGCGGCGTGGCTGTTCCCGGAGGACTGGGAGCGTTTCCTGGCTCCGGTACCGGACGAGCGGCGCCACGACCCGCTGGCGGCCTACGCCGCGCTGCTGTCCGACCCCGACCCGGCGGTGCGGCAGCGGGCCGCGGTGGCCTGGAGCGAGTGGGAGGGCGCGCTCGTGTCGATCACCCCTCGGCCCGCCCACCGGGCCCGCTACGCGGATCCGGCCTTCGCGGTGCCGTTCGCCCGGCTGGCGGTGCACTACTTCACCCACGGCGCGTGGCTCGACGACGGCGCCCTCCTCCGGGACGCCGACCGGCTGGCCGGCATCCCGGGCGCGATCGTGCAGGGCCGCTACGACGCCGTGTGCCCGCCGGCCACGGCCCACGCCCTGCACCGGGCGTGGCCGGACTCCACCCTGACCGTCCTGGACACGGCAGGCCACGCCGTCACCGACCCGGGAATCCTCCCCGCCCTGCGCTCGGCCACCGACCGCTTCGCGGCCGGCGGCCGAGCGTGAGGGGCACATCCCCTGCATCGGACGCCGCGAGGGGCACATTCACTGCGTCACACGCAGGGAAAGTGCCCTTCACGGCACACCCGACAGGGTGTGCAGGAGGGTGGGGTGGGCCTCGACGAGGGAGGGGCCGTACCAGGTGAGGTGGCGGCCGTTGACGAGGACGTAGGGGACTCCGGGGAAGTGGTCGGGGCCGTCGTCGTCGGTGAAGGCGTACGGTTCGTCCGGCAGGACGAGCAGGTCCGCCTCGCCGCCGGCGAAGCGGGCGCGCAGCTCGTCGAGGGACGGCCGGGGGTAGCGGTCGGCATGGTCGGCGTACACGTGCGTGACGCCGACCCGGCGCAGCACGTCCCCGGCGAAGGTGTCCCGGCCCAGCACGACCCACGGTTTGCGCCACACCGGCACCACGGCGTGCGCGCGCACGGGCGCGACCGCACTCCACAGCCGCCGCGCCGAGGTGAGCCACTCCGGCACCGGGACCTCGAACGCGTGGGTGAACAGCCGCTCCAGGGAGTCCAGCGCGGCGGGCACCGTCGCGGGCGCCGCGGTCACCCACACCGGCACCCCGGCTTCCCGCAGCCGCGCGACGTCGTCCGGCCGGTTCTCCTCGGCGTTCGCGAGCACGAGGTCCGGCCGCAGGTCGAGCACCGAGTCCACGGTCGGGTACTTCGAGCCCCCGACCCTGCCGACGTCGAGGTCGACGGGGTGCGAGCAGTACGTGGTGGCCCCGGCCAGCACCCCGGGCACGGTGGTCGCCACCGCCTCGGTCAACGACGGGACCAGGGAGACCACCCGCTCCGGGCGGGCGGACAGGGGCACCGGGGCCCCGAGATCGTCGGTCGGCGCGGTCGCATCGGTACGCATACCGTCCAGTCCACCAGCCCCGCGCCACGGCGCGGTCCCCGGGACACCGGGCGGGCCGGGGACCGGGCGGGCCGGGACCGGGTGGG
>NZ_KE387104.1:9085-22623 GCF_000430445.1 Saccharomonospora iraqiensis subsp. iraqiensis | reverse complement strand
CCGCGCGGCACCGGCGACGACACTGGCCTCGGGCCGGTCGCGCCCACCGGAGAGCACCCCACCCGCACCGCGGGTGTCCGCGCCCCCCGCGGTGCGGTCGTCCTCGGACACCGTGCGCCAGAACTCGTCCTGCGGACTCGGCTCGCCGTTCTTGCGGCGCAGCCGGGAGAACAGGCCCCCGGCCGGTGTCGGCACCGCCGACGACGCCATGCCCACCGACATCTCCACCATCTGCCACAACCGGCGGCCCGGGCGGCCCACCATGAACAGCAGCACGGTGACCAGCCCGGCCACCACCATCTGGGTCAGCATCGACAACGTGCCGCCCGCCGAGAAGATGGCGCGCAGCAGCAGGGCCTGCACCCCGGCCAGCACGGACAGCACCAGCAGGTTGAACGCGACCGTGCCGACGACCTTGCCGACCCGGCGCAGGACGTCGTGGTGCACGATGGCGATCAGTCCGACCAGGGGTGCGGTGAGGGTGAACAACCGCACGAGGATCTGTGCCAGCAGCACCGCCGCCTTCGCGAACAGCTGGAACAGCGCGTAACAGAGGCTCTGCAGGAAGGCCAGGAACCCGACGCCGGTACGGCTGCCGTCCTCACCGGTGAAGTACCCCGTGGCGGGGCCGAGTTCGCCCGCGATGCGGACGTACTCCCGCTTCTTCTCGTCGATGACGGCCTCGTCGGCGTCCGCGCCGGAGCGCATCTCCTGCCAGGTGAACGCCTGCGCGTCGAGCAGCTCACGGCCGTACTCCTCGGCCTGCGGCGCGTCCGGCGCCCCGAACTCGCCGCGCATCCAGTTGTTGTAGATCACCTCGGTGTGCAGGTCGGTGGGCAGCACGTCCCGCACGATCCGGTCCTCGGTCTCGTCGACGAAACCCGCCTGGATGTTCGTGGTGGTCTGCACGATGGCGTTGTCGATGTCGTCGTAGTAGCGCAGCAGTGCCATCGACGACGCCGCGAGCCACACCCCGCCGAGCGCGAACAGCGACCGTTTGCCCACCGTGGACAGATCGCCGCGCCAGATGTTGCGGAACAGCAGGACCGCGAGGATCAGGGCGGCCAGGCCGAACAACTGGGTGTAGATGTTGTCGTAGACGGTCTCGGCGCCCTGCTGCACGGCGTTGTAAATCGGGGTGAGCAGCCCGCCCTCGAGCACGGTGTAGTGCAGCGAGTTCGTCGCGCCCACGATGTTCTTGCCGATGTTGAACAGCTGGTTGCCCGCCCAGGTGTCGATCGTGGACTCCGGGTCGGACACTCCCGGGCCGAGGGAAATCGCGCCGTCGTCGCACTCGTAGACGTGCCACACCATGCCCGCGTAGCCGTGGTCGAGGTAGGCACTGCCGTCCGCGCCGTTGCCGGTCGGCGGGTCGATGGCACCCACCATGCCCGAACCGGGCCGCTCCGGGTTCGGTGCGCACTCCCCGGGGGTCTGGGCCGCGGCGGGTGCGGTGAGCACCAGTTGGGTACCCAGCAGCGCCACCGCCGCGAGCAGGGCGGGCAGTCGACGCCGCGGCCGGGACCGCCGGTCCCGCGTGCGCACCGCACGCCACGCCCAGGCACACGCCGCCACCGTCATCAGCGTCAGCACGGTGTTCATGCGACACCCCTGCCGGTACCGCTCCGGGCGGCTCCCGCGTGCTCCTGTTCCCTCGGTTCCCTCGGTGGGTCGTCCCCGGTGCCGGTCGCGGGGTCGGTGTGCCCGGCCTCGGCGAGCCCGACCTCCAGTTCCGCGGCCAGTTCGAAGTCGGTGTCGGTGCCGTCGGTGTCCGTGCCGCCGGGGACCGGCGCGGCGGGCACGTCGACGGAGGCGGTCCCGTCCGGGGTGTCCCCGTCGGGATCCGCGCCGCCGCGTCCGGCCGCGCGCCGGTCGACGGTCGCACCCGGCGCCGTGTCCAGTGCGTCCCGCAGGTGCTCCAGATGCGGGCCGGAGAAGTCCACGCGGATGCGTTCCACGCCCCCGGCACCGTCGGCGAACAGGAACTGCCGCGGCTCGGTGTCCCGTTCGACGTCGCGCCGCGATCCCGGCCTGCGGCCGAGCGCGGAGACCACCGACTCGTAGCCCACCCCGACCGGCACCTTCAGCAGCCGCAACGCGTCCGACTGGGTCTCCTCGTCGTCCAGCCTGCCGACGAAGACCGAGTCGAGCAGGGCCACGAACCCCTGGATGTTCAGGAAGTCGGCGGGGATCTGGGACGACAGCAGCACCCGGACGTTCCACTTGCGCGAGTCACGGGCGAACCGGTTCATCAGCACCCGGCCCGTGGGCACCTCGGACAGGAAGAACGCCTCGTCGATCCAGACGCCCTTGCGCAGCTCCTTCGGCTTCTCGTACACCGAACGCTGGGTCAGCCACGCCGCGAGGTTGAGCATCTCGATGCCGAGCGCCTCGGCGTCGGTCCAGTGCTCCCGGCCCACGCCCTCCTTCGGCAGGGTCAACCCGGCCATGGTGAGCACGGTCATCCGGTCGTCCCGGGTCTCCGAGTACGGGTCGGCGTCGCTCTCCGGGATCAGCAGCGACATGCGCTCCCGGAGCTCGTCGAGGAAGTCGGCCACGACGATCGCGTGCTCGTGGTGTTCACTGGAGTCCCGGCGCAGGGCGTCGATCACCTGCCCCGGGTCGGCGTCGTGGCGCCCGCCCACCGTGCGGACCGCACGCAGCAGCACGATCCGGGTCTGCGGCATCCGCGCCACCTCGTAGGGGAGCACGCCGGTGAGCACGTCGAGCACCAGCCGCCGCCGGGTGGCGCCGGCCAGCGCCCGCTCGCGGCGCCAGGCCCGTTCCGGGTCGTCCTCGTCGAGGAAGTGTTCGAGCTGCGGCTCGGGCACCACCCGGTAGGGGTTGAGGATGCCGGGTTGGGCGTTGAGCAGGTTGATCGGGCGTGCGTACGGGCGGATCTCGGGCAGCTCGCACAACTGGGACAGCGGCCCCGACGGGTCGAGGATCGTCCAGTGCGCCCCCGCGCGCAGGGTCTTGTAGACGATCCCGCCGCCGAGGAACGACTTGCCGCCGCCGAGTCCGGCCACCAGCGCCGTCAGGCCCGAGCCGTCCCGGACCTCCTGGGCCATCCACGGGTCCCAGGCCACCGGGCGGCGCGTGGCGGTGCAGGTCTCCCCGAGCAGGATGCCGCGCCGGTCGCCGACCTCGGCGGTGGCCGTGGGGACGGACGAGGCGGCCCAGACCACCGACCCACGGCGGAGGTAGGCACCGGAGGACAGCGCCTCCCCGGGGATGAACTCGCGGGCCAGCGCGTACTGCGCCTCGGGATGTTCGATCGCGACCTTCGGCTTGTAGAGGTCGAGCATCTGCTGCGCCAGTTTCAGGGCGTCCCGCTCGGTGGGGCCGGACACGGCGAGCCGCCACCACGACCGCACCCTGGTGGCCAGTGCGGTGAAGCCGGTGGTCATCTCGTCGTCGATCTCGAGCACCCGGGAGGCCTGCCGGGCCAGTGACTGCGGCGGTTCCAGGTCGTGCTCGTCGGTGTAGTGCTTGACCTGCGAGCGCACCTTGTTCATCTGCCGCTGCAGTTCCCCGGAGACCTCCTCGGGCCTGCGCACGTAGATGCGGGCGGACCACTCGACGGGCGCGGGCAGGCGGTCGGCGTGCTGCACCCACGGGTCGTCGACCTCGGGGATCTGCAGGCCGTGCATCTGGCCGACCGTGAGCACGGCGACGTGCCGGGTCAGCCCCGCGTTGGAGCCCGTGCGCCCGCGCACGGTGACGGTGGGCGCGTAGGGCTCGCTGTGCATGTCGGCGGCGTCGGTGAAGCTGGCCAGGTCCTCCGGCTCCCACGCCGCGCCCGGTACGGCGGGCAGGTTGCGCGGCGCGGGCAGTCCCAGCGAGCACGAGCGGTGCATCAGCCAGGAGATCTCCTCGGCCTGCACCGGCCTGCCCTCCAGCCCCGCCGAGCCGATCACCTGGTCGAGGTGCTCGATCTCGGAGTCCAGCGCGGCGAGCTCGGCGTCGACCGCCTCGGGCAGCACCTTGCGCAGCAGTGGCGCGGCACGTTCGACGGCACGGTCCATGACCCGGCGGGTCTGGACCTGCACGCCGAGGTAGACCTCCTTCTCGGCCATCGAACGGCCGAGCAGCTGCTGCTGTTCGCCGACCAGGTAGTCGTCGAAGGACAGCGCGTCCGGCACGTCCTCCGGCCGGTGGCGGGCGTTGTGGACGTGCGCCTCGGCCCACATCCTGATGGGATAGGGCCTGGTGGTGACCCGCAGGTGCATCCACCGGCCCTGGAGCTCGGCGTACTGGCCCGCGATGGCGGCGATCAGGTCGCGGCGCTGCGCGTCGGAACGGAACGACCAGCGCTGCGGGGCCAGCCGGTACCAGGCGTAGACCTCGTTGCCGGTGCGGAGCAGATGGCCGTCGATCGAGCGGGCGGCGATGGACGGGGTGTAGTGGGGTATGGCCTCCTCACCGGGCAGTCTCCTGCCGCGGTGGGGCCCCTCGGCCTGTTGCGCTGGTGCCGAGGGCTGCACTTTCCGGCTGCGGCCGCGACCGAACAACGACTACCTCCCCAGCGTCGCCGGTGGGCGACGACGTGCTCGTGGTGGGCTGTCTGACGGAGGGGCGGCAGGGGACGGGGGCGCCGGGTCCTTCCTGGCGCGGCGGCGGTGTCCGTCCCGCGGCCGGGGTCTCTCCGTCCGCACCCGGACCCGGCTCGCACCGGCCGCGCCGCCCGTCCCGGCCCGACGTTCCCTCGGGGCGTGGAGCTCGCGCATCCACATGGTCAGCACCGCCCCCAACGGTCGCTCGTGGCTGATCTTCGACGTGATGACGCGGGTGAGCGCGATCGTGATGACGAACGCCCACGCCGTGGAGAAGAACCCGAACCCGATGCCGATCTGCCGTTCGACGGCGAGCACCACCAGGAACAGCGGGATGCCCACGCCCCAGGCCACGTACCGGGCCCGCCACGGGAAGGTGGCCTTCGGCGGCCCCAACCACACCGCGTCGACGCGGTAGATCTCGTCGTCCGTCCGGATGCGCACCGCGCGAGCCCTACGTCAGGTCGTGGTGGTGAACAGGCCGGCGAGCCACTCACCGACGTCCACACCGAGACCGCTCACCGCGAGGCCGACGATGGCCAGGGCCACCACCACGCCGGCCAGCCTCCGCATGACGCCCGCGTTGTCGCCCTTACCACCTCCGAGCCACAGCAACAGCAGGGCGACGGCGAGCAGGACCAGCGGGATGATGTTGTCCAGGATCCAGCCCTGGACGTTGTTCGTGTCGAGCTCGGCCTGCGCCAGTGTCGCAAGCGTCAACGTGGTCATCGCGTACTCCCGAGCGCCCGGGGGGTGGTGCGCCGCGCACCGGTGTGCGCCGCGCCGGGTTTCCGGCACAAGCCGTGTTCAAACAACATCATGGCGTGATGCGGGGTGGGGGTCAAAGGTGCGGAACCGGATGACCGCTGCGGCATTCGACCTCCCTCGGCGCTGTCGCACACGCAGCCCGTGCGTCCACTCCCGTCGAGCGTGACCACTCACCCACGTGCGTCGATCCCTCTCACAGTCTGTGCCAGAACTCCCTCGGTCGGTGACCGCTGGAACAGTGAATCATGCCCGGGCCAGGGGCCGGGGAGGACTCCGGCGAGTGGTGTCCGCCACTCCCCCGCTCCGACCCGCCGCACTTCACCCGTTCGGAGGACACGAACGACCGAAATCACCCTGTTCCCCGACAGCGAGCAACACCCCCACCCCGAGAACCACCCGTTCGGGGTTGCGCTCCGTGGGGTGCCGTGAAGGCCCCCCTGCCTGCGTCCGACGCAGCGAGGGCCCCCTTCACTGCATCCGGTGCAGCGAAGGGGGCCTTCACGGCACACACCGGCGGCGTGGGGTCAGGAGCGGTCGAAGAGCTCGCGGGGGATGGCGCCGGCCTTGAGGGCGGTGCGGGCGAAGTCGCGGCCGAGTTCGGCGATGCGGGCGGCCTTCTCCGGGCCGATGTGCCGGTACGGACCGGTCGCCACCGCGTTGGTGTGTTCCTCGATCCGGGCGCGCCAGGCACGGCCGCGCTCGGTGAGTCCGCCCGCGGTGTCCAGGACGCCCTGCTCGCGCAGGTCGGCCTCGGCCGCCGACCACTCCGCGTCCGACCAGCCGCGGGTCGCCTTGGCGGCCTGCTCGTTGAAGCCTTCGCCCGTGGCCGTGTGCGTCACCAGCGCGTGCAGCCCGGACATCCCCTCCGCGACGAGCGCGGCGATGTGCCCGTCCCCGCGGAACTCGCGCAACAGGGTGATGTCGTGCCACAACGCGGTGACCGGGTCGGTGGGGCGGTCGAGGTCGGCGTGCGCGGCGTACAGCGGGCGCCCTTCCGGGGTGCAGCCCTCGGCCGCCTCGCGCACCAGGCCCGCCAGCTCGGCCAGCTCCGCCGAGTCGGCGGCCTCGTCGCCGAGCAGCCTGCGCAGCGCCTCACCGGCCTTGGCGAAGCGCAGCTTGACCACCTCGTCCGGCTCGACCAACCCCCACGCGCGCGGCACGTGCCGCGCCACCAGCTCCGGGCTGAAGTTGTAAAATGTCGCGGTCACCATGCCGGCGCCCACCGGACCCAGGGGCGCGGCCCGGCCCGCGAAGTAGCACATGCGCCCCTGCTTCAGGCCCGCGTCGACGAAGGCCTGTTCGACCTCCGGCGCGAAGTACACCATCGAGTGCAGAGGTTCGAGCGTCTGGTGGCAGCGCAGTGCCACGGCTTCGGCGTCGGCGCGATCCATGCGCGCACCCTATGCGCGCCCACCCGTGCGGGGGAAGGTGGCGCGGCACGGCCCGGACCGTCCCGTGTCCTGCGTCACGGGGGCCGGGTGGTCGGTGTCGCCAATTCGGCGGACAGGACCGCTGACGGCGGTGTAGAACTCGACCTCCCCACACACCGCTGGAAGGAGACCGGTGACCACACCCGCACCCGCCCCGCACGAACCCGGGCCCACGCAGCCCCCGGGCCGACACCGCCCGACCGCCGGTCTCGGGACCGCCGCGTCCGTCCTGATCGGCCTGGTCGCCTCGTACGGTGCCGTGACCACCTGGCTGGGCTGGGAGCTGTACACGCTGGTGTCCGACTCCGTCACCGGCGCCCGGACGGTCACCTTCGCCGAGATCGAGTCGCTGGAGAGCCTGTCGCTGACCCTGGGACTGCTCTACCTGGCGCTCGGCGTGGTGACCGTCGTGACGTTCCTCGTGTGGCTGTGGCGTGCGCGGGCCAACGCCGAACGGACCTCCACGACGCCGCACCGCCGCGCCCGCGGCTGGGTGCTGGGCGGGTGGTTCGTACCCGTGGTGAACTTCTGGTTCCCGTACCAGGTCGTGGCCGACGTCTACCGGGCGAGCTCCCCGGACGGGTCGCGCGGCACCCCGTGGCTCGCGTGGTGGTGGGCCTCGTGGCTCGTCGCGCTCGTCCTCGACCGCGGAGCCTCGGCCGCGTTCGAGGAGGCGGAACCGACCGTGGAGATGTTCCGTACCCTCGCGATCACCCAGACGCTCATGGGCGTGGCCCTGGTGAGCGCGGCGGTCCCCCTCGTCCTCGTGCTGCAGCGCATCACCGCGTGGCAGAACGGGTCCGGGATGCAGGCACCGGCCGGACAGAGCCCGACCGCGGCCTGACCTCGGCACCGTCCCGGCACCGGGTGGTGCGGGCACGACCTCCACACCCCACCCGGTGCCGGGACGGCCGGGGTCCGCCGCGCGTCAGAGCAGCCGGGTCCCGTCCGGGACGGGGTGGTCGAAACCGGCCAGCACCACCCGGCCGTCCGCGTCGTGCGCGCCGGTCACCAGCACCTCGGACTTCACCCCCGCCACCCGCTTCGGCTCGAAGTTGCACACGCACAGCACCTGACGGCCGACGAGTTCGGTCGCGCCGTAGTGCTCGGTGACCTGCGCGCTGGAGGTACGTCGGCCGAGCTCCGGCCCGAGGTCCACGGTGAGCACGTACGCGGGTTTCCGGGCCTTCTCGTTGACCTCGGCCGCCACCACCGTGCCGACCCGCAGCTCGACCTTCTCGAAGTCCGCCCACTCGATCACCGGCACACCGGCACCTCGCCTCCTGTCCACACCGACACCGACGACGCCACGGACACCGATACGAACCGGTGGCGTCGTCGCTGATCCTGCCACCACCGATCCGTCCCGCCACACGGCACCGCCGACCGACGGTGTCGGGAAGCCGGAGACACCGACGGCCTCCCACGGCGACAATCGGCCCATGGAACAGCTCACCGTGCGCCCTCCCGAGGAGGAGGAACTTCCCGCACTCGCCGAACTGCGGTGGGAATGGGTCCTGGAGAAGGGGGAGACACCCACGATCGGTCGCGACGAGTTCCGCACGGAATTCGTCCGGTGGACCCTCCGGAACACCGCATCCCACCGCCCGTTGGTCCTGCTCCGGGGCCGGGAGGTCATCGGTATGGCGTGGTTGGCGCTGTTGCCACGGGTCCCGACGCCCCACTCGGTCGAACGGTTGGCGGGTGACGTGCAGTGCGTGTACGTCGTCCCGGGGGAACGGAACCACGGCCACGGTGGCCGGCTCGTCACCGCCGTCCTGCGACTGGCCGAAGAGCTCGGACTGGTCCGGGTGACGGTGCATTCCAGCGACCGGGCGATCCCCGTGTACCAGCGCCACGGCTTCTCACCCCAGACCCGCCTTCTCCAGACCGATGTCCCGACGTCCGTTCCGTGAACCACGAGCGGTCGGTCGGGATCGGAAGCCCGCCGGACAGCGGCGGAACGCTTCCGTGGATCCGCGTACCGCCTCAGCTCGTGCGGCGCCCCCCGCTACGGGTCGAACGCCGGGTGCGCTTCCGGTCCGGGAACTTCGGGCCGGCAGCGTAGCGCACGGCTACGCCACGTCTCTGCGTCGAGCTCCGCGTAATGATCTCTCTACCGACGAGATCCCGAAGGATGTCCCGTGCCTGATAGACATCAACATCGAACAGTCGCTGAATCGTCCGATTGTTGATTTCCCCGTAGTCGTTGATGTGCTCGATCACCTTCTTGTCGATGTCGTCCATGGCCCGACTGTGGTAGCTCACCGCGTGCCCGAGTTGGGCGACCACCTCCGCACGGAGCCGGTACGAGGGAAAGCGGCGGCTCATCGTGCCGCGTGTCGGTTCGAGCACGTCGACGGGTTCCGCGGACAAGCGCTTCAACGCTGCCTGCGCCTCTTCAGGTGTTCTCTGCAGTGTCTCGGCGATCGAGTCGGCTCGCACGGTCTTCTTGCGGCAGAGGTAGTGCACGATCAGCAAGGTGTCCGTGTCGTTCTGCTCGGTCTCCGGCAGTGTCGACAGGAACTTCGTGATGCGGACCTTCGGCGGCTGTCCGCGGAAGAGCACCGACACCCGGCTCGCATCCTCCGTGATGACGGGGATGTCGCGGCCGGAACGGATCATCTCCCGATACATCCGGTCAACCCCCTGCCCGACCTCTTCAGCGAGCCCCAGCACGCGGAACGCGGTCGTCAGTGCGGGGAAACGAGCACGTGAACCGTGGGTCAGGATGTTGTGCGTGGTGATCCCGGACACGAGGGGCCCGGGAGAGTCGGTGCGCAGGTACTGAGGCGAATGTTCCACCTGAATCGGGACGCCCAGGCGCCAATCACCGTGGATGAAGGCGTTCGCGAGCGCCTCCCGCACAGCCCCCGAAGGATAATCCTCGATCTGCAGTTGCTGCCCGTCCGGCAACGTCACCGGTGTCATGGACTGCCGTGTCCGGATCAGTTGCAGCACCTCTTCGAACGCGGTGACGGCGGGGCCCGAAACCCGCACGATGGTGTCGTTCTCGCCGGACTGCGTCCTCCTGTGCTGATAGACGACCATGTCCTCCGAAACGCCCGGCCCCGGAGGACAGAGCATGATCTCTCCCGACCTCGTCAACGACCCGTCCGGCGCGACCATTTTCAGTGCGCGGAGCAGATCCGGGTCGGTGAAATCGGCGTACTTGCGACGTGCCGCGTCCGTCGACGTCGACAACAGGCGACGCACGTAGCGCAGAGCGAGCGGATCGATATCCTCGACCGCGCGCCCACTCGAATGGGAGGACCAGTCGACGCCCCGCCGCTCCTCCGAGAGCCGAGCGACATCCAACGGCCGCATGGGTACGCAGTCGGTACTGATCCGCTGGTATGTGTAACCCTTTACGGTCGCATGAACCTCCAGCCCCTCCGGCACCCGGATCTCGAGGAGTCGTCGATCAGCGAAGACCACTTCGTCCACCTCGACGAGTAGCCCCGGGTTGGTCAACTGGTGGACCCGCGAACGCAACTCCCCGGCGTCGAGGTCGCAACCCACGAAAGCATCCGGACCGGACTTGTTGTCGGCGACACCGACCACGATCGTTCCGCCTCGTGAATTGGCGAAGCACACCGCCGCGTCCGCCAGGTCCAGGCAGGCGTCCTTGAACTGCGGCTTCTGCTCCTTGAAGTCGAGAACGTCGTTCTCGACTTCAAGGCCGCCCTGCCGTTCACGACCGCGGTCAACGCAGCCTGGACACTGCTCCCTTTGAGGAAGGTAACGGACTTACTGTATCCCCAAAGTCGGCTCAAAGCACGCCGCTCCCCACCTGCCGTGAGCAGGATGGACGGCAGAGGAGCCGGGGGGCTCACCGGCACGGTACGGTCGGCGCTTCCCGACCAGGGTCCATGTGCCGACACCACGGTCGGGGCATGACGCCCGACGCACGAGGTGACGCCCGGTGGCCCGGGACCGTTCCGTCGACCCGTGCCCGTCAGTCGGTTGGACCGAGCACCAACAGGGCTCAGTCGAGCAGGACTCGGAGTCGTCCGAGGCCGCGCATGACTTCGCCCCGGTTCTTCGCGGACTTCATCCACCCCGGTAGCTTCGCTCCGAGCGTCATCCGTTGGTACGGCGGTCGCGAGGCCGACGGTGACGAGGGCACCGACCGCTCGCGGAGCCTGGCACCGACGTAGGCATCGAGATGATCGAGATGCGCCCGGTTGTAGGCCCACAACGTGCGGCCGCGGCAATCCAGCTGCAACCACAGTGGCTGACGGAAGACCGGGTCGGTGACGGTTCCCCTGCCCTCGGGATACGCCAGGACTCTCCGACCGGTCGGCCGTGTGACCTGGCCACACGCTGCGCACACGAGCCGTGTCGCGGCCTCGAGAGGGCCCGGCGTGATCCGTGCGCGAGCGCCACACCGCGGGCAGCGCACGAGCACGTCGTCCGACAGGAAGGACCAGACCGACACCGGTTGTTCCCGGAATCGCGCACGCCCTTCCCCCGCGCCGTGCTCCCCGAACTTCACCCGCCCAGTGTAGAGCGCCATGCCGTTCCCGACACAGCACTTCCGTACCCCCACTGAGCTCCGTGGGGATTCATCCGGAGAACGACCGGTCAGCGGCGGTGCTCGATACGATGCCCCCGTGAAGGAGACGCTGTTCGCCGAGCTCCGCGGCGAAACGTTGTCGGCCGTCGTGTTCGTGGCGGACTACCTGCAGCTCGATTCCAACGGATCGGTGCTCACGAGCTACGTGTGGCCGACCGTCCTTCGGCGGACTTGCCCCACGCGCTTCGAAGATCCCGGATATCGGGACGCGCTGTGCGCTTTCATCGGGCACGACATCGAGAGCACGGACGAGACTCCGGAGGCGGGTCTGGTGATCCGTTTTCCCTCGGGGTCGATCACGATCGACCCGGGCACGGACGAACTCGTCGAACCCGAGATCGCACTTCTGCAGATCCACGCCCACACCGGGTGGATGGTCTGGCGACCGGGTGAGGGCATCTTCGCGGGACGTGACTGGCCGGAGACCTGAGGAGCGCCGTCGGCACCGAAGTGTGGGGTGGACGAGTTGGCATGTAAGCCGGATTCTGTCCTCCGTCCCGCCGGGGCGGGACGGGAGGCGGCCATCCATCTGGGCCTGCCGTCGCCGACAAGCTCAAGCGGCCTACCCGCAGGCCTCGGACGGGCCGCCCTCGAACGCCTGCGCAGGAGCTCGCGCTCCCTCTTGGCCTTGCTCCGGGTGGGGTTTGCCGAGCCGTCCCGGTCACCCGGGACGCTGGTGGTCTCTTACACCACCGTTTCACCCTTACCCGGCCGTCAGGGGCCGGGCGGTCTGTTTTCTGTGGCACTTTCCCGCGGGTCACCCCGGGTTGCGGTTAGCAACCACCCTGCCCTGTGGAGTCCGGACTTTCCTCGACCGGGGACGACGTCCCCGACCGCGGCCGCCCTGCCAACTCGTCCACGTCCAGGATACCCGCCGCCCCGTACCCGCCCGCCGACGGTGTGTCAGCAGTCGTGGGCGGGCCCGGCGGGCCGGGCGGTGTGGCGCCGCAGATTCGCCCCTTATTTCCCGTAGTGATAGCGACATGCGGCAATCCTGATCTCGGTGCCGACCACCTTGTACACGAGCCGGTGTTCATCGGTGATGCGACGGGACCAGTAGCCTTGAAAACCGTGCTTGAGCGGTTCGGGTTTACCGATACCCTCGTTGCCGTTCCGGTCGATGTCCTTGATCAACGTGTTGATGCGCTTGAGGACCTTACGGTCTTCCGTTTGCCACCGGACGTAGTCGTCCCAGGCACTCTCGTCCCAGACGATCTTCATTCAGTGAGGTCCCGCTCGACGCCACCACCACTTTCCAACCGGTCGATGGAGGCGAGCAGTCGGCGGGCGTTCTCCGGGTTGCGCAGGAGATACGCGGTCTCCTTCAGCGCTTCATAGTCCTCGAGGGAGACCATGACCACCGGCTCGTGACCCGCGCGGGTGATCACGACTTCCTCACGGTCCTCGACCACCGAGTCCAGAGTCTCGGCGTACTTCGCGCGCGACTCCGAGTACGTCATGGTTCGCATGACCCCTCCTCCCACTCTTGTACAAGAAATTGTACGCTGCGGCGGCTGGGGTGGCAACGCTCGGAAGACCTTCAACGGAGGTCAGCCAGGAGCGCCGGAGCTGGGCGCTGCCGTCAGGGCAGGTGGCTGGTGTCGTTGACCAGGCGGACGGAGGTGTTGTCGTCCGGGTAGAAGTCGACCAGCGACAGCGAGGCCAGGTCCAGGTGCAGCCGGAACAGCAGTGCCGGGCCCGCGTCGAGCGCGGTACGCAGCACCGACTTGATCGGGGTGACGTGGCTGACCACGACGACGGTGCGGCCGGCGTAGCGGTCGAGGATGTCGTCCAGTGCCGTGCGGATGCGGGCGTGCACCTCGTCGAAGCTCTCCCCGCCGGGCGGGCGCACCGAGGTGTCGCCGAGCCAACGGCCGTGGATCTCCGGATCGCGGCGTGCTGCCTCGCCGAACGATAGGCCCTCCCACTCGCCGAAGTCGGTCTCGATCAGCCCGCGGTGGGTGACGACTCGGCCGCCGAGGGCGTCGGCCACGGCCCGCGCCGTCTCCGTCGCGCGGATCAGCGGGGACGACACCACGGCCACGTCACCGTCGCCGAGGTCGTCCCACGTGGCGATGCGCTTGGCCGCGGCCTCCGCCTGCCGGTGCCCGAGGTCGGTGAGGGCGGCGTCGCCGCGGCCGGAGTACCGCCGCTCGACCGACAGCGCGGTCTGCCCGTGCCGCAGCAACAGCAGGCGTGTGGGGG
>NZ_KE387104.1:4174-8985 GCF_000430445.1 Saccharomonospora iraqiensis subsp. iraqiensis | reverse complement strand
CCCCGAGCACGCCGGGGCGCGTGCCCGGCAGCGCCCGCGCGGTACGCTCCACGAAGTCGCCGAACGGTTCCGTCGACGGCAGCTCGCCGATCCGGCCGAGGCCGGTCCGGCCGTTGCCGTCGGGATGCGGGGCCAACGGCCGGTGCACGGTCAGGCCGAGCGCGTGCGCCAGGGCGTCGGACACGCCGGGGTCGGCCGAGTCGGCATTGGTGTGCGCGCAGAACAGCGCCACCCCCGAGCGGATCATGCGGTGCACCAGGCTCCCTTTGGTGGTGTCCGCCCCGACCCCGTGCACGCCCCGCAACAACAACGGATGGTGCGCCACGATCAGCCCGGCGCCGAGTTCGAGCGCCTCGTCCACGGTGTCGCGCACCGGGTCCACACAGACCAGCACGCGCTCCACCTCCTCGCCCGGGTCGCCGCAGACCAGGCCGACCGCGTCCCACGACTCGGCCAGCTCCCGGGGATAGGCCGCGTCCAGCGCGGCGATCAGATCGGACACCGTCGACGTCATGTTCCGATCCTCCCACGGGGGCCGACTACGCGGCGCAACATCCGGTGCGTGGTGATTAGGCCGACCGTTGGAATCTCGTCGGCGGCATCATCGAGATCCCGGGGATGATCGTTAGTCTCGCGATCGGTCATCACTCGCTGACACACTGTCAACGAGTCATCAGAACCGGCGACCACGGCACAGGCGCCGCCAGCGACCGATCCGGGAACCCGACCCGGACGGATTACAGGAGGGTCATGACCACCGCACGCGAAGCACCCGACATCCTCTCCCCCGAGTTCGCCGCGGATCCGTACTCCGCCTACGAGGCGATGTTCGACGGCCCGTCGCTGATCTGGCACGAGGCCATGAACAGCTACGTGATCTTCCGCTACGACGACGTGTCCCGCGCCTTCAAGGAGGGCGTGTTCACCACCGACAACTACGAGTGGCAGCTCGAACCCGTCCACGGCAAGACCATCCTCCAGCTCGACGGCCGTGAGCACTCCGTGCGCCGTGCCCTGGTGGCGCCCGCGTTCCGGGGGCAGGAGCTGGAGCAGAAGTTCCGGCCGGTGATCGAACGCAACGCCCGGGAACTGATCGACCGGTTCCGGAACACCGGCAGCGCGGACGTGGTGCACGACTTCGCCCGGCACTTCCCGATCAACGTGATCGTCGACATGCTGGGCCTGGACCGCGGCGACCACGAGCGGTTCCAGCGCTGGTACACCTCGATCATCGCGTTCCTCGGCAACCTCAGCCAGGACCAGGACATCATCGCCGACGGTCTGCGCACCCGGGACGAACTCGCCGAGTACATGATCCCGATCATCCGGGAGCGCCGGAACAACCTCTCCGACGACCTGCTGTCCACCCTGTGCGCCGCCGAGGTGGACGGCACCCAGATGAGTGACGAGGACATCAAGGCGTTCGTCAGTCTGCTGCTCGCCGCGGGCGGGGAGACCACCGACAAGGCCCTCGCCAGCATCGTGTCGAACCTGACCGCCCACCCCGAGCAGCTGCGCGCGGTGCAGCGGGACCGGAGCCTGATCCCGCAGGCGTTCGCCGAGACGCTGCGCTACACGCCCCCCGTGCACATGATCATGCGGCAGCCCGCGGAGGACGTCGAGCTCTCCGGCGGTGTCGTGCCCGCGGGCAGCACGCTGACCTGCCTGATCGGTGCGGCCAACCGCGACCCGGAACGGTTCTCCGACCCGAACACCTTCGACCTCTTCCGGGAGGACCTGCCGACGAACACGGCCTTCACCGCCGCCGCGCAGCACCTGTCGTTCGCGCTCGGCAGGCACTTCTGTGTCGGCGCGATGCTCGCCCGCACCGAGGTGGAGGTGGGCATGAACCAGCTCCTCGACGCGATGCCCGACCTGCGGATCGCCGACGGGCACACCGTCGTCGAGGAGGGCGTGTTCACCCGGGGCCCGGCCGCGGTGCCGGTGCGCTTCACCCCGAACTGACCGCCGCCCGCCGCGTCCCGTGCCGCACGGGCACCGGGACGCGGCGGGGTGCGCCCCGCGGTGCTCACACCACGGTGGGCGTGAAGGTGACCGGGAGCTCGGTCAGCCCGCGCATCCACACCGACGGGTGCCACACCAGATCCTCGGCGGGCAGCCCCAGATTGAGGTCGGGCAGCCGGTCCAGCAGGACCTCGACGCTGGTCTTCGCGATCACCTCGGCCACCTCCGGCGCCGGGTACGGACAACCGTGCTCGCCGTGTCCGAACGACATGTGCGCCCGGTTGCCCGTCGCGTCCGGCAGCGCCAGCCGCACGTTCGGGTCGGTGTTGGCCGCCGACAGACCGAGGACGAGCAGGTCACCCGCGCGGATGCGCCTGCCCGCCAGTTCGGTGTCCCGGGCCGCGAACCGCCCGATGAAGTTCTGCGTCGGGGTGTCGTGCCACAGCACCTCGGTCAGCGCCTGCCCGACACTCTCCCGGCCCCCGGCCAGTGTCAGCGCGAACCGCTCGTCGGTGAGCATCAGCCGCAGCGTGTTGCCGATCCAGTTCGCCGTCGGCTGCTGCGCCGCCGAGGCCACCACCAGCAGGTCGAGGGAGATCTCCTCGTCGGTCAACCCGGCGGGGTGCTCCAGCAGGGTCGACGGCACGTCCGGGCCGGGCATCGCCCGTTTCCGCTCCAGCAGCTCCGCCATCGCCTGCTGCACCCGCCCGTAGGCGGGGCCCGCGTCCGGGCCGACGTCCAGCGACGTGCGGATGTCGTGCACCAGCGTCGGGATGTCACCCTCGGGCAGGCCGTACATGGTCGCCAGCACCGACAGCGGCATCTTGAGCACGTACTCGCTCATCAGCTCCGCCTCGCCGCGGCCGGCGAAGGTGTCGATGAGCGAATCGGCGATGCGTTCGCAGTTCATACCGATCTCGAACTGGTCGAACGCGCCGAGGGCGTCCCCGAGCGCCCCGGCACGGCGCCGGTGCTCCTCCGCCTCGGCGAACATCACCGACGGGTTGTGCATCACGTACGGCATCAGGGGCCAGTCTTCGGGCACCCGGTCCCACATGTTCCACCGCCGGGTGTCCCGGGCGAACAGGTCCGAATTGGACGCCACCTGGTGCAGTTCCCGGTAGCCGATCACGAACCACGCCGGGATGTCCCCGTCGAGCAGAACCGGGGCGACGGGGCCGTGCCGGCTGCGGATGTCGGCGTACAGCACGGCCGGGTCGTGACGGAACCGCTCGCCGTAGAGCGGTTCGGCGTTGTCCAGCGACGACCGGAGGTCGGTCATGACGTACTTCCCTGGGTCGACATCGTGTACAGGTGGTCGACGAGAGTGATCAGGACCCGCTTGGACGACTCCCGGTCGCGGGCGTCGCAGTCGATCAGCGGCACCTCGTCGGCGAGGCTCAGCGCCTCGCGCAACTCGTCGAGATCGTGCGTGGCGCCCGGGAAGTTGTTCCGGACCACGATGAAGGGTGTGCCGTGGTGCTCCAGCCGGTCGATGGCGTACCAGGAGTCCTCCACCCGGCGCGTGTCCACCAGCACGACCGCGCCGAGGGTTCCCGCGAACAGCCGGTCCCAGAGGAACCAGAAACGTTGCTGCCCGGGGGCGCCGAACAGGTAGAGCACCATCTCCTCGTTGAGGGTGATGCGGCCGAAGTCGAACGCCACCGTGGTGGTGTTCTTCGCGTCGACCTCGCCGTTCTCGTCGACACCGAGTCCGGCCTGGGTCATCGTCTCCTCGGTGTTGAGCGGGCGGATCTCGCTCACCGAGCGCACCATCGTGGTCTTGCCGACACCGAACCCGCCGACGACGACGATCTTCACCCCGTCCGCCGCCGTGCTGTGCAGCGGTGTGCGGTCGGTGACGGGGTCGGCGGAGGGGGAATCAGAGATTGTGGAGTCCAACGAGCACCTTTTCGAGGAAGGCCGGATCGGGCAGTTCGGCCGTGGTCCGGCGCGCGCTCGGATGGCGGGCCGTGACCTGGCCGGTGCCCAACAGGTCCGTGATCAGGATCTTCACGACGCTGACCGGCAGGTCGAGTTCCGAGGCGATCTCCACGACCGCGGTGGGATACCGGCAGATCCGCAGGATCCGGGCGTGTTCGGACTGCATCCCGGGCGCCGGGTCCGACTCGCCCACGATCAGCGTGACGAGGTCGAGGTCACTGTCGTCGGCGCGGCTGCGCCCCCCGGTCACCGTGTAGAGCCGGTCCGGGTCCTCGCTGTCGATCGCGTGCCGGATCATGCCGGTTGACCGTCGGGTCCGGGCCTGCGGGGCGGGGCCGTCAGGAACGGTCCGAGCTGTTCGACCAGCTCGTTCAGCTTGTGCCCCACGAGACCGACGTCGGAGTCCTCCTCGGCGAGCAGCGCCAGGTGCGCCCCCTCCCCCGCCTCCACGATGAACAGCAGCCCACCGTGGAACTCGGTCATGGACTGACGCACGCCCCCGGAGCCGTCCCCGAACTCCATCGACGCGCTCTGCGCGAGCGCCTGTACGCCCGCGGCGACGGCGGAGAGCTGGTCGGCCCGGTCGACGCCGAGCCCCTGGGTGTGACACAGCTTGAGTCCGTCCCGCGACAGCACCAGCGCGTGCTGCGCGCCCGGCGTCTGTTCCAGCAGACGCTCCAGTAACCATTCGAGACTCTGGTTGGTCGTAGTCATCACGCGATCCTTGTCAGCTGCGGTCGGGTGGTGCGGCCGGTGCGGATCAGTCGGAATCCGGCCGCGATTCCGGAGGTGGAGTGTCCCGTTTGTCCGGACGCAGAGCCTGGCGGAACGCCCCGAACCGCGCTCCCGCGTCGCCGCGGGGCCGGTCGGCCCGGTCGGACCCGGCGCGGGGCTGCCGGGGC
>NZ_KE387104.1:0-4074 GCF_000430445.1 Saccharomonospora iraqiensis subsp. iraqiensis | reverse complement strand
GAGGCGCTCGCCGCGCGGCTGTCGGCCCTGGTCGCCCGGGCCAGGTCGGCGGTCACCGGCACGCACACCCCCGCCTGGCGTGAACTGGGCGCGTTCTTCGCCCGCCGGTTCCCCGCCGCCGTCTACCGGGCGTGGCCGTGGTGGGTGTCCACGTCGGCGGTGTTCGTGCTCGTCACCGGCCTGCTCGCGGTGTGGATCGCCGGCGACGCGCGGGTGCGCGCCACCATCGCCGCGCCGGAGGAGATCCGCGCGATGACCCGCCCCGGCGGGCAGTACGAGACCTACTACTCCAGCGATCCCGCCGCGTCCTTCGCCGCGCAGGTGTGGACGAACAACGCCCAGGTGGCGGCCGCGTCACTGGTGCTGGGGGTGCTGCTGGGCATCCCGGTGCTGCTGGTGCTCTGGCTCAACGCGCTCAACCTCGGGATCGGCCTGGGGTTGATGGCCTCGGCCGGGCGCGGCGAGTTCTTCCTCGGGCTGCTCGCCCCGCACGGGCTGCTGGAACTGACCGCCGTGTTCGTCGCCGCGGGGACCGGACTGCGGCTCGGCTGGACCGTGATCGACCCGGGCGGACTGCCGCGGTCCGTGGCCCTGGCGCGGGCGGGCCGCGCGGTCGCCGCGATCGCGCTGGGTCTGGTGTGCGTGCTGCTGGTCTCCGGGGTGATCGAGGCGTTCGTGACCCCGTCGGGTCTGCCCACCTGGGCGCGGGTGGGCATCGGGGTGGCCGCCGAGGCGGCGTTCCTGTGGTACGTCTTCGTCCCCGGCCGCCGCGCGGCCCGCGCGGGCGAGACCGGCGACGTCACCCCGGACCGCACCGACACCCCGCTCCCCACCTCGGCGTGAGGCGGAGGCACTTGTCCGGCCGACGGCATCCGCGTATAGTCGATTGCGCAAGCCCGGCCGGAGCGTCTCCCTTTGGGAACCCGTGCCGGGCCTTTTTCTTGGCGACTCTACCCTGCAGCGGTGGACCCAGCCGAACTGCGCACACTCGACATCCATCTTTCCCCCGCGCGGCTCGCGCCCTACTGGGGCCCGATCAGCGCGGTCGAGATCGCGTTCAGGAACGCCGTACACCGAGCGCTCGCGACGCATGTCGGCCGCCCGGACTGGTGGAACGATCCCTCGATGTACCCCCCGGACGTCGTGAAGGCCCGGGACGAGGAGAAGCGACTCCAAAGGCAACGCGGACGGAAGCGCAACACCTCACCGCCGACTTCGGACGATGTCGTGGCCGCGCTGTCCTTCGGCTTCTGGTCCTCGATCGTGGATGCCCCTCGGAACGCGCTTGAGCAGAACCGGTACTGGCACACGTCGCTGTACGAGGCTTTTCCGAACTGGCACTACAAACCCGGTACACAGGGGAGGAAGGATTTCGTCCGTCGCGTCGAATTGCTCCGTAAGTTCCGCAACCGCGTGGCTCACCACGAGCCGCTCCATCGCCGTGACCTCGCCAGGGATCATGAGGCGCTGATCGCCATGGCCGGATTTCTCGACGGCGACCTCAGTCGGTTCATTGCCGACCACAGCCGTGTCCCGGACGTACTCGCCCGCCACACACCGGCACTCGACCACGGTCAGTGCCAATTCTGACCCAGACTTCCGACGCCCGCCGGTTTCGCTACCGCACGATCGGGTGAATCCTCGTTCGTCAGCTCCCACGTGACATCGCCCCCAGGAGGGCACCATGACCGCGACACCGCCGCAGCAGGCTCCGGCCGGCACCGAACTGGACACCGAGCGGATGGAGCGGTTCGCCGGGAGAGTGCAGGAGTTCGTCACCGGGGGCATGCTCAGCCACCTGATCGGCATCGGACACCGGACCGGTCTGTTCGACGCGCTCGCGCGCGGCCCCGCCACGAGCAGTGAGCTCGCCGACCGGGCGGGGCTGAACAAGCGCTACGTCCGCGAATGGCTCGGTGCGATGGCCACCGGCGGCGTCGTCGAGTACGACGCCCGCACCCTGACCTTCACCCTGCCCCCCGAGCACGCGCTGTGCCTGACCGGGACCCGCTCGACCAACCTCGCCCCGTTCGCCACCGGGGTGGCGGTGCTCGGGGAGCACCTCGACGAGCTCACCACGGCGTTCCGCGAGGGCGGCGGCGTGCCGTACGAGCGGTTCCGGCCGCGGTTCACCGAGCTCATGGACGGCATGAACCGCGGACTGTTCGACGACCAGCTGGTGGACGGCATCCTCCCGCTCACCGGTGACCTGCCCGCCCGGCTGGCCGAGGGCGTCCGGGTGGCCGACATCGGCTGCGGCACCGGGCACACCACGGTGCTGCTGGCGGCGGCGTATCCGGACTCGACGTTCGTCGGCTACGACTTCGCCGGGGACGCCGTCGACCGTGCCCGCGCGGAGGCCGGCGAGTACGGGCTGGACAACGTCTCCTTCGAGGTGCTCGACGTGACCCGGATGCCCGTCGACCCGCCGTTCGACGCGGTGTTCGCCTTCGACACCATCCACGACCAGGCCGAGCCCGCCCGGGTGCTGCGCCGGGTGTTCGAGGCCCTGGCGCCGGGCGGGTACTTCGTCATGATGGACACCCGCGCGGCCACCGACCTGGTCGACAACCTGGGCAACCCGAACGCGCCGCTGCTGTACTCGATCAGCACGCTGCACTGCATGACCGTGTCGCTGGCGCAGGGCGGGGCCGGGCTCGGCACCGTGTGGGGCGAACAGCTCGCCCGGACCATGCTCACCGACGCCGGGTTCGTCGGCACCGAGGTCCACGAGGTACCGGACGACCCCCTGGACTCGGTGTTCGTCTCCCGCAAACCCGGCGAACCACCGGCCCAGCGCACGGCGGAGTGATCCCGCGGTCCGGCCGGGAGGCCGGTGGGATCAGGACCCCGGGTCGTCGCACCAGGTGGTCAGGTGGGTCCAGACCGCGGTGCGGACCACGCGGTGCCCGGCCGCGTTGAGGTGGCTGTCGTCCTCCTGGAGCAGCCCCGCCTCGTCCGGCGCACCCCCCGTGGGGAGGTGCGGACGCAGGTCCAGCACGTGGGTGTCGGTGTCCGCCGCCAGGATCTGGACCACGTCGACGTAGGCCTGCCAAGAGTGCGACGGGTCCTCCACCTGGCGGAAGCCCGGCTCGTGCCCGATCAGGTGCAGCACGGTCGAGCGCGGTGAGACCCGGCGGATGTCGTGCACGAGCTGCCGGTACCGCTCGTCGAACTCCCCGGGATGGACGTCCCGGGCGTACTCGCCCGCCCCGAGGGCCACGACGACCAGGCTCGGTTCGCGGTCGCGCAGCATCGCGACGGCCCCGCCGGTGTCCTCCCACCGGCCACCGGGGAGGAAGTCGGACACCATCGCGCCGTCACGGGCCAGTACGGAGGTACTCGTCCCCCAGCGTTGTGCGGCCATCCGGTCGAAGCCCGTGGTCCAGCTGTGCGGCGTCTCGGCGTAGTCGCCCCCGCCGTCGTACTCCGGCAACCCCCGTCCGGTGCTCAGCGAGTCCCCGAGCACCACGGCGGAACCGGGGTCGCTGCACCACGTCGGCGCGTCATCCCGGGCCGCGCGCGGCGCGGAGCATCCGGCCACCAGCACGAGAACGCCCACCAGGAGGGCGGCACGCACACGCCGCACCACCCCGGAACGCGGCACCGCACCCGACCCCGGCGCCGCCCTCGACCCGGACCTCGCCCCCGACCTGAACGTCGCCCCCGACCCCGACACTGGTCCCGACCCCTGCACTGGCCTTCTCCACCCCTCGACCGCGACCGCCACGGTCCACAACCCACCGCGGCATTCGCCCTGGATGTCGGCACCGTCCTACCCGATGTTTCACGCTCCCGGGTGTGAACCACCGATGTGGGTGACGACACACCCCGACCGGGCCGTGCGCCGGTGCCGTCCCGGTGTGCCAGGTCCCCGTCGGACCGACCGTTACAGGTGACCCCGGGCCTTGAGGGTGAGGTAGCGGTCGGCCAGCGCCGGTGCCAGTTGGTCCGGCACCGCGTCGACCACCTCGACGCCGTGCCGGGCGAGCAGGGCGGTGACGTGCCGGCGTTCGGCCAGCGTGCGTTCGGCCGCCGCCGCCCCGTACACCGCGTCCGCGTCGCCCCGGCCGT
>NZ_KE387103.1:3079-5897 GCF_000430445.1 Saccharomonospora iraqiensis subsp. iraqiensis | reverse complement strand
CCCCGGTGCCGACCGTGCGGGGATCGGCGGCGATCGCGGTCTCGTAGACCCGCAGCACCTGTCCGACGACCGTCGTCCAGTCGTAGAGCGCGACCCGTCCCGTGGCCGCCGCGGACAGCTCCGCCCGCCGCACGGGGTCCGCCAGCAGCGCGCCCAGTGCCTCCGCCAGGGCCCGGGGGTCACCGGTGGGGACGAGCACCCCGGCCCGCCCGTCGTCGAGGACCCGGCGGAACGAGTCGAGCCCGCTGGCGACGACGGGCGTCCCGGCCGCCATCGCCTCGGTGAGGATCATGCCGAAGCTCTCCCCGCCGGTGTTCGGGGCGCAGTAGACGTCCACGCTGCGCAGGGCGCGGGCCTTGGTGGCGTCGTCGACCTGGCCGAGCAGGTCGATCCGGTCGGCCAGCTCCGGGCCGGCCTGCCGGTACAGCGTCTCGGCCTCACCCCGGCCGACCACCAGCAGCCGCAGGTCCGGCAGCTCGGGGGCGAGCCGCCGCAACGCGTCCAGCAGCACCCCCATGCCCTTGCGCGGCTCGGTGAACCGGCCGACGAACCCGACCGTGCCGCCCGCGCGCGGATACCCGGGCAACGGCCGGGCCGTGGAGAAGAGGGAGGTGTCCACCCCGTTCGGGATCTCGACGGCGTCCCCACCCAGGTGCTCGACCTGGACCCGGCGGGCCAGCGCGGAGACCGCGATCCGGGCGGTGACCTTCTCCAGCAGCGGGCGCAGCACGGGTTCGAAGGCCGCCAGGGTGCGCGACCGCGGGGTGGACGTGTGGAAGGTCGTCACGATCGGCCCCTCGGCGAGCTTCAACGCGAGCAGGGACAGGCTCGGCGCCGTGGGCTCGTGCAGGTGCAGCACGTCGAGGTCGGATTCGCGCAGCCACCGCCGGACCCGGGCGTAGGAGACCGGGCCGAACTGCAACCGCGCCACCGACCCGTTGTAGGGGATGCCCAGCGACCGCCCGGCGGGCTGCACGAAGTCCGGCAGATCCGGCCCGTCCTCGTCCCCGGGCGCGAGGACGGACACCGTGTGCCCGTGCGCCCGCAGCGCCCCGGCCAGGTCCCGCACGTGCCCCTGCACCCCTCCGGGCACGTCGAAGGAGTACGGGCAGACGATCCCGATTCTCATGCCGCACCGGTCCTCACGCCGCGCGCCCCCGCGCGGGCTCCGCGGAGCGGTCGGCCTCCCAGAACGACTGCAGCATGTGCCAGTCGGTCGGGTGCGCGGCGATGTCGCCGGCGAACACGTCCGCGACCGCCTGGGTCGCCGCGCCGACCTCGTCCCGGTTGTTGACCCGCACCGGCGGGTGGATGCGCAGGCCCCAGCCGCCGTCGGTGAACCAGGTGCCGCACGGGAGCAGGGCGGCCCCCGTGCTCAGCGCCAACCGTGCGGGCCCCACCGGGAACCGCGCGGTCTCGCCGAAGAACGACACGGGATGGCCGGAGCCGGTGATGTCCCGGTCGCCGACCAGGCACACCACCGTGTTCTCGCGCAGCCTGCGCAGCAGCGCGCGGAACGACACGCTGCCGTCGGCGGGCACGACCTCGAATCCCAGGGACTCCCGGTAGGCCACGAACCGCTCGTACAGCGACTCCGGTTCGAGCCGCTCCGCCACCGTGGTGAAACTACCGGAGTGGCCCACCAGCCACACCCCGGCGACGTCCCAGTTCCCGGTGTGCGGCAGTGTCATCACCGCCCCGTTGCCCTCCGCCAGCGCGGAGTCCAGGTAGTCCGCCCCGGTGACGTCCACCCGCGCGCGGACGTCGGCGACCTCGCTCGCGGGCAGCCGGAACGCCTCGTGCCAGTACCGGGCGTACGAGCGCAGCGCCCGGCGGGTGAGGTCGTCGAGCTCGGTCGGCCCCGCCTGCGGAACCACCCGGGAGAGATTGTCGCGCAGCCTGCCGACCCCGGCGGGCGCGCGCCGGGCGAGAAGGTCGGCGGCCACCGAGAACAGCGGGGCGGACACCCGCTCGGGCAGTGCCGGCACCAGCCGCCACCCGAGGGCGTAACTCCAGTCGGCGACCCGCATCCCGAGCGTGCTCACGTCCGTGCCCCTCCCGTGGCCCTCGACACGCCCACGATCCGTTGCACCAGCGTCACCAGTGACAGCGCGGCGAGCAGCCACTGCGACGCCTCGACGGCGTGGGGCAGCCCCAGTCCGTACAACCCCGTCCCGACCAGCGCGATGATCAGCCGTTCCGCCCGTTCGACCAACCCGCCGTTGGCGGCGTCGGCGAAGCCGGACGCCTCGGCCCGTGCCTTGATGTAGGAGATCACCTGGGCGAGCACCAGGCACAGCAGCGCCGCCGCCGCGACGCGCGGGTTGTCCGCCACGGCGAAGGCCCACCACGCGATCGCGGCGAACAACGCACCGTCGACGAGGCGGTCGCACGTGGCGTCCAGCACCGCACCGAAGGGCGTACTCCCCTTCACCCGGGCCATCGCACCGTCGAGGAGGTCGAGCATGACGAAGCCCCACACGACGAACGTGCCGGTCAGCAGCATTCCGAGCGGGAAGAACACCAGGGCGCCCGCCATCGCACCCACGGTGCCGAGCACGGTCATCGCGTTGGGCGTCAGCCCGAGCCGGACCAGCGCCGCACCGAGCGGGTCGGTGACGCGGGACACGGACGCGCGCGCGAAGATGTTGAGCATCTCTTCCTACGGGAGCCGGTGCTGATCGGGTTCGATCGACAAACCCTATCGAGTTGCCCCCGCACCCCCGTCCGATGCCCTCACCCCGGCGTGTACGCCACCCCGCCGGCGCGGTCCGGGCGGGCTCAGCCGGCCGGGTCGCCGTCGCGCGCGACGACGGCA
>NZ_KE387103.1:0-2979 GCF_000430445.1 Saccharomonospora iraqiensis subsp. iraqiensis | reverse complement strand
GCGGCCACGGCCTCCGCGTCCGCCGGGTCGACGCCCGCGCGCAGCACGGCCAGCGTGACGACGCGGTACATCGCCCCGGTGTCCAGATAGCCCGCCCCGAGGGCCGCGGCCAGTTCGCGTGCGGCCGTGGTCTTCCCGGTCCCCGAAGGGCCGTCGAGTGCTACCACCCCGCGTAGGGCTCCCGCCACCGACCGTTCCTTCCCCTGATGTGGTCATCGTGTGCGGGCCCCATTCTGCCTGCCGGTCAGTCGTGCGGGGCACCCAGGCGTTCGGCGAGGTCGTCGACCACGACGGTGGACTCCTCGCGTGCGCCGATGTGGTAGGCCACGCCACCGAACAGCTGGGACAGCACGGGCGCGGTGATCACCTGGAACAGGGCGGCGAGCAGCAGCCCGGCCGCCCCGGACGGTCCCACCTGCAACGCGCTGCCCAGCAGCACGAGCAGCAGTCCGACCGTCTGCGGCTTGGTCGCGGCCTGCAGGCGGCTCGGCACGTCCGGGAACCGCACCAGCCCGATCCCGCCGAGCACGCAGAACACCGCGCCGGAGAGCATGCTCACCGCGGTGAGCACGTCGAGCACGATCACCGGTCACCTCCCCAGCGCTCGACGAGCCGGACGGCACTGACCGACCCGATGAAGCTCAGCAGCGCCACCGCGAGCAGCAGCGCCACATTGAGTCCGAGGCCGGACCAGGCCATCCCCACCGCCACCCCGGCCACGATCAGCACCAGCACCACGTCGAGGGCGAGCACCCGGTCGAGCGCGCCGGGGCCGCGCAGCATCCGGCCGAGGGTGCACACCCCGGCGACGGTCAGCAGCACGTAGGTCGTGACGTAGACGACGGTCATGACTCCTCCTCCGGCGGCGCCTCGGGGGACTTCTCGGGGGAGACGGGACGCCCGCGGCGCAGCCGGTCCGCCCGGTCCGCGACCCGGCCCGCCTCGTCCGCGGTGCCGATCGCCCGGACCACCCGCACCTGCAGCGCCAGCGCCTGGTCGTGCGCGTGGTCGGCCTGCTCCCGGCTGCGGACACCGAGCGAGTACACGTAGAGGACCCCGCCCTCCCGGTCGATCTGGATCACGAAGGTGTCCGGGGTCAGCGAGATCGCCCCGGCGGCGGCGGCGATCACGTGGTCCAGATCGGACAGCGCGGGCACGGCGACGACCGCGGCCCGCACCCGCGGGCCGTACCGGATCACCTCGACGCCGGTGCGCAGGGCGGAGGAGACCAGATCGACGACCACGTAGCCGATCAGCCGGACCAGCCGCACCGGCCGCAACACCGGGAAGTGCACCGCGGGAAGAGGGAACAGCACCAGCACCCCGAGCGACACGACGATCCCCGCGACGACCGTGCCCGGGGCGACCGAACCCCACAGCAGGATCCAGACCACCACCAGCCAGACGAACAGCGGCAGGGACAACGTCGACAGCTGGCGTCGCACGGGTCTCACGGGGAACCTCCCCCGACGAGCACGGACTGCCGGTACGGGCCGCGGTCGAGGAGGTCGGTGGCGGCCCGTTCGGCGACACCGGACACCGGCCCGGCCGCGACGGTGATCGCGAGGCCGACGAGGGCCATGCCGATGGTCGCGGTCAGCATCGCCCGGGACCGCGTGCCGGTGCCGACGGTGAGCTCGTCGTTCGGGTCGACGTCGGCCACCGGGGCGCGCGGCCGTCCCCAGAACACCGATGCCCAGACCTTGCTCAGGGCGTAGAGGATGAGCAGGCTGGTCACCACCGCGCCGCCGGTGACCACGTAGGCCATCGGCGTGCCCAGTTCCACCCCCGCGCGCAACAGCGTGGCCTTGGCCACGAACCCGGAGAACGGCGGGATGCCCGCCAGGCTGAGCGCGGGGACCGAGAACACGATCGCGATCAACGGGTAGCCGGTGGCCACCCCGCACATGTCGTGCAGCGACGCGGTGCCGGTGAACCGCGTCACCAACCCGCTGACCAGGAACAACGCCGCCATGACGGCGATGTGGTGGATGATGTAGACGATCACGCCGACGAGCCCGGTCACGGTGAACAGCGCCAACCCGAACAGCATGAACCCGATCCCGGACACCAGCAGGAACGACAGCACACGGTTGAGGTCGTTCTGCGCGATCGCGCCGAGCGCACCCACCACCATCGTCAGCAACGCCACCGCGAGCAGGAAGTTCCAGTCGGCGGCGTTGGAGAACAGCAGCGTCTGGGTCCGGATGATCGCGTACACACCGACCTTGGTGAGCAACGCCGCGAACACCGCCGTGATCGGCGCGGGCGCGGTCGGGTAACTGTCCGGCAGCCAGAAGTGCAACGGCACCACCGCCGACTTGATGCCGAACACCACCATCATCAGCAGCCCGAGCGCGCTCCGCACCCCGGACGGCAGCCCGGCGATGGCGTGCGAGAGGTCGGCGAGGTTCACCGTGCCGGTGGCGGCGTAGACGATCGCGATCATCGTCAGGAACAGCAGCGACGAGGTGAGGCTGACGATGACGTAGGTCATGCTCGGCCGGATCCGGCTCGCCGTCGTCTGCCGGGTCATGAGCACGTACGAGGCGGACAGCATCATCTCGAACGCCACGAACAGGTTGAACAGGTCGCCGGTCAGGTACGCCAACGACACCCCGGCGCACAGCACCAGGTACATCGGGTGGAACGCGGTGGTGGTGGAGACCCGACCGGTGTCGGTGACGCGCTGCCCGATGGCGAACACGAGCACGCCGAGCATCACCACGATGGAGACCAGCAGCAGCAGCGCCGCCAACCGGTCCGCGATCAGGGTGATGCCGACCGGGGCCGCGTAGCCCCCGAGCTGGAGCACCACCGGCCCCGAACCGTCGGCCCGCACCAGCAGCACGGCGGCCACCACGGCGATGAAGGTCAGCACCAGCAGGCTCAGCACGCGCTGGGCCGCGGGCACCTGCCCCACGAGCAGGGAGACCGCCGCCGCCAGCAGCGGCACCAGCACGGGCAGCGCCACGAACA
>NZ_AICW01000002.1 GCF_000430445.1 Saccharomonospora iraqiensis subsp. iraqiensis | reverse complement strand
TGACCGTGGTGCTCGCCGCGGACGGCTACCCCGGCAAACCGCGCACCGGCGACGTGATCACGGGCAGCGAGGGCGACGGGGTGCTGCACGCGGGCACCCGCCGTCGCGAGGACGGTGCCGTGGTCTCCGCGGGGGGCCGGGTGCTGTCCGTCGTCGGGGTCGCCGACGACCTCGCCGCGGCCCGGGAGGACGCCTACGAACGGGTGGCCCGGGTGAATCTCACGGGTGCGCACCACCGCACCGACATCGCCGCCCGCGCGGCGGCCGGTGAGCTCGCGGTCCCCTCGCGCTGAGGCCCCCGGCGCCGTCGCCGTCCCACCGTCGTCCCCGTTCCCGCGGAACCGGACCGGCCGAAAGACCGTCCCAAATTCAGGTCACCCTCACACCAGGCTTGGTAGCCTGCGAGGGAAGTCGGTCGACTACTGGCGGTAACAGGGGGTGCGGCACAGTGTCCGAGAAGGTCGCAGGTTCCGGGAACGGGCCGGGGACGTCCGGGACGGGGTCCGGCGGGGCGCGGGACCTCGAGATCGAACCCGACAAGATCGAGGCGGTCGCCGGGATCGTCGAGGAACAGGCCGCGGCGCTGCGCCGGAAGCTGGACGAGCAGACACCCGCGCTCACGGTCCTGCCACCCTCGGAGGACATCGTCTCGGTCCATGTCGCCGAGGCCTGGAACACGCTGATCACCGAGGGGAACGGCTGTTACGTCGAGCGCGTCCGCGCCTACGAGGCCGGCCTCGTCGAACTCGCGGCGCGGTTGCGGCTGGCCTCCCACGAGTACGCCGGGAACGAGCAGGACAACGCCGCCGCCCTGCACGGCGCGGGCGGGAACTGACGCCGCGGGCCGCACGGGCCCGCCGCGTTCCGCCACCGACCATCCGACGGACCACCGAACAGGGATTCGCGATGAACGACGCCGAGGTTGCCGAACTCGCCAGGAAGATCGGGGAACACCGGTTCACCGGCTACTCCGACGACATGCTCGCCGACGAGATCGAGTTCTTCCGTTCCGGCCGTGGGATCGGGGGGTTGAGTGAGGCGGTGGCCGCGCTGGAGGCCGTCTCGGACGCGCTCGCCGAGACGGACGACACCCTGCGCACCGAACTGGCGAAACTCGGTGTGCAGTGGCACGGGGCCGCCGGGGGGAGCGCCCGGTCGCGGCTCGCGGAGGAGGCCGAGTTCTCCCGCAGTGCGGGCGCGGCGGGGACCGACTCCGCCCAGCGGCTGTTCGCGCAGGGCGAGGCGTTCAACCGCACGCTGCACAAGCTCCCCGACCCCGCCGCGTTGCGCGCGGACAGCGACGTCGGGATCGGGGACTCGCTGCTCAGCCTGATCGGGCACGAGACCGACGCGGTCCGGGCGGCCGAGCGGAAGAAGGAGGCGCGGGAGCAGGCCGAACAGGCGCTGGGGTCCTACGCGCAGGACAGCGGCGAGAAGCTCCGGGGACTGCCGGAACTGCCCGCCCCCGACCTGATCGGTGCGGCGGTCCGCGGGGACGCGGACGTGCCCGGGTCGATCGGCGCGGGCGGCGGACCGGACGACAGCACGACGGCGGCGCACAGCACGGGATCCGTTCCCCCCGGTCCCGCACCGTCGGCGCCGTTCACCCCGGGTGCGGTCGGGACGTCGG
>NZ_KE387102.1:85199-87719 GCF_000430445.1 Saccharomonospora iraqiensis subsp. iraqiensis | reverse complement strand
CTCGTCCGGCGCCGCCCCGGTCTGCGCGGGCTTGAGCACCGCCACCCGCTGCCCGTCCCGCGCCGCCAGCGCGGCGACGGCCGCGGTCACCACGGTCTTGCCCACACCGGTCGAGGTTCCGGAGATCACCAGCACGGTCACGGCACGACACTAGTACCGGCCGGTGTCCCGTCCGGCGCCGACCCCGGCGGTGGTGGCCGGTCGCCGGTGGGCGCCCACACTCCCCGGCTCACCCGGCCGGTACCCCGGCGGAGACGAACTCCCCGGTGTCCGGATCGAGCAGACAGACGCGGGCCCGGCCCACGTCGACGTACATCCCGGTCAGGCGCAGCGCGCCCCGGCTCTCGGCCGCGTGCACCACCGGGTCGGCCCGCAGGTGGTCGAGCTGTTGCAGGACGTTGTGCAGGGCGAGCGCGTCCACCGCCGAATCGGGTTCCCGGCCGTCCACCGGGACCGTGCCGCCCGCGCGCAGCCTGCGCAGACTGGCGTGCCCATGGACGAGCCACCCCGACAGGGCGGGCAATTCCGTGCCGTCCCCGTCGAGCAGGGCGGTCATCGCCGCACACGACGAGTGCCCGCACACCACGATCTCCCGGACACCGAGCACCACCACGGCGTACTCGACCGCGGCACCGACGGACCCGTCGTCGGGGCACGCCGGTCGCCCCGCGGCGTCCCCGGTCGCGTCCCCGGACCTGTCCCCGGCACCGGCCGGGACGAAGTTGCCGACGTTGCGGACCGTGAACAGGTCGTCGGGCCCGCTGGTGGTGAGCACGTTCGGCACGAGCCGGGCGTCGCTGCACGTGAGGAACAGGGTGTGCGGGCGGGTACCGGTGGCGAGCCGGTTCAGTGTGGGGCGCAGCAGCGGGGCGGTGCGCCGGTGGAACTCGGAGGCACCCCGGTGGATTGGGCCGTGCCGCTGCCCGGGGACGGACCCGGGTCCGTCGTCGTCCGCGTGCTCCCGGGCCATCCACTCGGACCACGGCGCCAACCAGCGCGGCACCGGCCGGGTGGCCTCCTGCCTGCGCACCGTCGGCGCGTGGGTCTTGCCGCGGCCGTACCACGGATGCCCGATCTCGTCGACCACGACCGTCCCGCCGCCGCGTTCGTGCGCCTGCTGCCACCCGGACAGGCACTCGAACGCCGCGTGATCGAGGTAGTCCACCACGAGTTCGAGCCGGACGGGCCGGCCGCCGGGGACGGTGGCCAGCACGGACGACAGCCGCGGCACGGACAGGAACGTCAGCACACCCTCGATCACGACGCGGGACGACCCGCCCTGGCCGACGACGTGGATCCCGGACCACATCGTGCGCCGCAGCGTCAGCAGCACCGACAGCCCGACCCCGAGGAGCACCCCGGTGAGCAGATCGGCGACGACGACCCCGGCCAACGTCACCGTGTACAGCGGCAGGTCGCCGTGGCCCCGCACCCGGCGGAGGGTGTGCAGGTCGATCAGCTTCACGCCGACGTGCACCAGCAGCCCGGCCAGTGCCGCGAGCGGGATGCTCCGGACGAGCCCGGCGAAGGCGACGGTGAACAGCAGGACCCAGACCCCGTGCAGCACGGCGGAGGCGCGGGAGCGCGCACCCGCCGCGACGTTCGTCGAACTGCGCACGATCACGCCGGTCACCGGCAGCCCGCCCAGCGCGCCCGAGGTCATGTTGGCGGTGCCCTGGCCGACGAGCTCGCGGTTGAGGTCGGCCCGCGCCCCGGTGTGCATCCGGTCCACGGCCACCGCGGACAGTAACGACTCGACACTCGCGATCAGCGCCACCGTGAGCACGGCGACACCGAAGGCGAACCACCCGCCGTCCCCGGGGGCGAGCGGCACGAATCCGAGGGTGAGGACCTCCGTGGGCAGCTCGACCGTGCCCACCGGCATGCCCGTGGCCGTGGCCAGCAGCGTGACCAGGGTGATCGCCGCCAGCGGGCCGGGGATCCGGGACACCGGCGGGGGCAGCCGGGGCCAGATGAGCAGCACGGTCACGGTCAGCAGGCCGACGAGCGCGGCGGCGTCGTGGGCGGCCACGACCTGCCCCGGCAGGGCCGCGAGGTTGGCCACCGCGGAACTGGCCGGCTCCCCGCCGAGCACGATGTGCAGCTGGCCGAGCACCAGGGTGACCCCGATCCCGGCGAGCATCCCGTGCACGATCGCGGGGGCGATCGCCAGCGCCGCCCGCGCGACACGGCTCACCCCCAGCAGCACCTGGACGGCCCCCGCGGCCACGGTGATCGCGCAGGTGACCGCCCAGCCGAACTGGTCGATGATCCCGGCCATCACCACGGTCAGCCCCGCGGCCGGCCCGCTGACCTGGAGGACCGACCCGCCCACCGCCCCCGCGACGATCCCGCCGACGATCGCGGCGATGATGCCGGCCGCGACCGGGGCACCGGAGGCGAGCGCGATGCCCAGGGAGAGCGGGACCGCGACGAGGAAGACGACCAGGGACGCGGGCAGATCGTGCCGCAGCACGCTCGCCGCGACCCGGCGTGCCCGGCCACGACCGGGCGCCCCGT
>NZ_KE387102.1:83123-85099 GCF_000430445.1 Saccharomonospora iraqiensis subsp. iraqiensis | reverse complement strand
CCGTCCGCGGCACCGCCGGGGGTTCCCCCGCTCCCGTCCCCGACGACCGCGTCCCCGTCCGGGGGAAGCCGCCCGTCCGGGACCGCCCCGGTGTCCGCCGCCGTCGTCCCGTCGCCCGTGCCGGGTGCGGACGGTTCTGCTCCGGTCATGGTCACCCCTCCTGGTCGGGGCCGCGGGTCGGCCGTCGGGACCAGGTAACCGGAGATCGTCCGGATTGTCCGCTATTGACACAGATATTCATGTTCACCGGGTCGGCCGGTCGTCACCGAACCGGTACGACCGGCGCGGGCCGACCGCGTCGGCGCCTGGCGCGCCTCACCCGGCCCGGTGGCCGGTGCCACGCGCCGTGTTCACCGGACGCGCGGAGCACCCGCTCCCGGGGACCGGGCAACCACTTCGGGTGATCTTGCCTCCACTCCCGGTCGGCTCGGCTCACGCCTGCCGGGCGGCTCCGCTCACGCCTGCCGGGCAGTGGCCACCATCGCCCCGGCGATCCGCCCGAGGTCGGCCTCGTCGGTGACGTACGGCGGCATCGCGTAGATCAGGTCCCGGAACGGCCGCAGCCACACGCCGTGCTCGGTGAGCACCCGGGTCGCGGCCGCCATGTCGACCTCGTGGTCGAGCTGGACGACCCCGATCCCGCCGAGCACCCGGACGTCGCGCACCGAGGGCAGGTCGGCGGCCTCGGCGAGCCCGTCACCCAGCACCCGCCCGATCCGCGCGACGTCGGCGCGCCAGTCCCCGTCCCGCAGGAGCCCGAGCGACGCGTTCGCGACCGCCGAGGCGAGCGGGTTGCCCATGAACGTCGGCCCGTGCGCCAGCACCGGCACCTCTCCGCGCGAGATCCCCTCGGCCACCGCGGGGGTGCACAGCGTCGCGGCCATCGTCAGGTACCCGCCGGTGAGCGCCTTGCCCACGCAGAACACGTCCGGGGCGACCCCGGCGTGGTCCGCGGCGAACAGCGCCCCGGTGCGCCCGAACCCGGTCGCGATCTCGTCGAAGACCAGCAGCACGTCGTTCGCCTCGGTCACCTCGCGCAGCGTCCGCAGGTACGCGGGATTGTGGAAGCGCATCCCGCCCGCGCCCTGCACCACCGGCTCCACCACCACGGCGGCGAGTTCGTCCGCGTGCTGCTCGACGTGCCGGACCAATTCATCCACATAGGACTCATCGACCGGGCGGTCGAACCCGGACGGCGGGGCGGGCGCGAAGACCTGCTCGGGGAGCACCCCGCGCCACAGGGCGTGCATCCCGCCCTCCGGGTCGCACACGCTCATCGGGTGGAAGGTGTCGCCGTGGTACCCGCCGCGCCAGGTCAGCATCCGCCGTTTCTCCGGGCGGCCGCGCGAACGTTGGTACTGCAGACACATCTTCAGCGCCACCTCGACCGAGACCGACCCGGAGTCGCACAGGAACACGTGCCGCAGCTCGCCCGGGGTGACCTCGGCCAGGCTGGTCGCCAGCCGGATCGCCGGTTCGTGGGTGAGCCCGCCGAACATCACGTGGCTCATCCGCCCGGCCTGCTCGTGCAGCGCGGCGTCGAGTGCCGGGTGCCGGTAGCCGTGGATCGCCGACCACCAGGACGACATGCCGTCGACGAGTTCGCGCCCGTCGGCCAGCCGCAGCCGTACCCCGGAGGCCTCCGTCACCAGCAGCGGGGGGACCGTGCCCGGCATCGGCCCGTACGGGTGCCAGACGTGTTCCGCGTCGAGCGCGAGCAGGTCCCGGGTCGCGGCGGGATCGGCCGCCGGCCCACCGGTCGGTTCGGTCGGTTCGGTCGCCATGCCCGGCACTCTACGACCCGGCCGGGAACTACGGTGGAATCATGTCGTCCCGCCCCACGTACCGGCCGGTGACGCCCGAGCGGCTCGTCGAGGAGCTCGCGGAGACGGTGGCCGGGGCGGGTGCCCGCACCGCCGAGGCACGGACGCCCGACGGGCACCGCGGCCGGACACGGGTCGCCGTGGACGGCGCGG
>NZ_KE387102.1:76153-83023 GCF_000430445.1 Saccharomonospora iraqiensis subsp. iraqiensis | reverse complement strand
CGCCGCCGCCGAGACCGTCCTGCCCGGACCGGGTCCGCTCCGCGGGGCACCGGCCGAGGAGACCGGGCTGCTCGTGCGCTGGCTCGCCGTCGAGGGCGTCCGGCTCGTGCGCACCTCGACGCCGTGGGCCGAACCGTTGCACGGCGCGGGCGGATGGACCGACTGGCTCGACCGGGCCACCACCGCCACCGAACTCGAACGCCTCGCCACGTCCGACGGGCGGTGACGCGCGGGCCCACACCCGCACGGGTGGAGCCGGCACCGGCGTACCGTCATCGCCACGGAGCCGTCCGGACACACCGGCGACACCGTGCCCACCGACCGACCCGAGGAGGTACCCCGTGATCACCGCGATCGTCCTGATCCACGCCGCGACCGACACCATCCCCGAGGCCGCACGCACGATCGCGGACATCGACGGCGTGTCCGAGGTCTACTCGTGCGCCGGGGACGTCGACATGATCGCGATCGTGCGTGTCTCCGGCCACGAACAGCTGGCCGACCTCATCCCGGGCCGGATCGCCAAGGTCGACGGTGTCCTCGACACCGACACCCACATCGCGTTCCGGTCGTACTCCAGCGCCGACACCGAGTCCGCCTTCGAGATCGGCATCGACGAGGGCTGAGCCGACCCGGAGCGGGCCGACCACCCGGAACGACACGCGAAAGGGCCGCCCACCACGGGGGTGGGCGGCCCTCTCCGCTGTCGTCCGCTCGACGTCGTGCGTCAGCGTTCGCTCGACGAGCCTGCCTGTTCCGGCTGCGGCGCCTCCAGCTCACCGGACTCGGGGTAGTCCCCGTGCTCGGTCTTGGCCCGCTCCAGCGCCGCCGTCTCCTCCGGCGGGTCCGGCGTGATCCACGAGCCGGGCACCGGCTTGCCCGCCGTGCCGAGCTTGTTCATCTTCTTCGGCACCGACGCACCCTGGTACTCCAGCGGCACCGGATGGCCGTGCTCGTCCACCGGGCCGAGCGGCTGGTGGACCTCGATGAACTCACCGTGCGGCAGCCGCTTGATGATGCCGGTCTCCACGCCGTGCTCCAGCACCTCGCGGTCGGAGCGCTGCAGGCCGAGACAGATCCGGTAGGTGACGTAGTACGCCAACGGCGGCAGCAACAGCAGCCCGATCCGGCCCGCCCAGGTCATCGCGTTCAGCGAGATGTCGAACTGGTAGGCGACGATGTCGTTGAACCCGGAGATCTCCAGCACCATGAAGAACGTCAGCGCCATGACGCCGAGCCCGGTGCGCACCGGTGCGTCCCGCGGCCGTTGCAGCAGGTTGTGGTGCGCGGTGTCCTTGGACAGCTTCCGTTCGAGCAGCGGGTACGCAAGCAACAGCCCGAACAGCAGCCCCATGCCGATCGCACCGGCGAAGAACACCGGCGGGACCGTGTAGTCCCCGAGGTAGAGCTCCCAGGCGGGATAGATCCGCAGGATGCCGTCCGCCCAGGCCAGGTACCAGTCGGGCTGGGACCCCGCCGAGACCTGTGACGGGTTGTACGGCCCCAGGTTCCACACCGCGTTGATCTGGAACATGCCGGACATCAGCGCGGTGAAGCCGGTGACCACCGCGAACCAGGCGCCGCCCTTGAGGGCGAACACCGGCATGATCCGCACACCGACGACGTTGGACTCCTTGCGCCGCACACCGGGGAACTGGGTGTGCTTCTGGTACCACACCAGCGCCAGGTGGACCGCGACCAGCGCGAGCATGATCCCGGGGACGATCAGGATGTGCAGGGCGTACATCCGCGGAATGATCACCGTGCCGGGGAACTCGCCGCCGAACAGCGCCCAGTGCGCCCACGTACCGATCACCGGGATGGACAGCGTGATGCCGGACAGGGTCGCCCGGACACCGGTGCCGGAGAGCAGGTCGTCCGGCAGCGAGTAGCCGAAGAAGCCCTCGAACATGCCCAGGATGAGCAGCAGCGCGCCGATCACCCAGTTGGCCTCCCGCGGCCTGCGGAAGGCGCCGGTGAAGAACACCCGCATCATGTGCACGAACATCGCCGCGACGAAGATCAGCGCCGCCCAGTGGTGCAGCTGCCGGATGAACAGCCCGCCCCGGACCTCGAACGAGATCTCCAGCGTCGACTCGTACGCCCGGGTCATCTCGACGCCCTGCATGTTCGTGTACGGGCCGTCGTAGACGACCTCCGCCATCGACGGATCGAAGAACAGCGTCAGGTAGACCCCGGACAGGATCAGGATGATGAAGCTGTAGAGGGCGAGCTCCCCGAGCAGGAAGGACCAGTGCGTCGGGAAGACCTTGTTCATCTGGTGCCGCAGCCCACGCGCCAGGTGGTAGCGCTGGTCGGCGTTCGTCGCCGCCTCACCGGCCTGTTTGGACAGGAACCCGGATCCCTTCGTCGGCGTGGTCAGTGAGCTCATGACGCGCGCTCCCAGTAGGCCGGCCCGACCGGTTCATCGAAATCGTGCCGGGCGATGAAGTACCCCTCCTCGTCCACCGTGATCGGCAGCTGCGGCAACGCGCGGGTCGCGGGGCCGAAGACAGGCTTGGCGTACTGCAGTACGTCGAACTGCGACTGGTGGCACGGGCACAACAGCCGGTTGGTCTGCTGCTCGTACAGCGAGGCCGGACAGCCGACGTGGGTACACACCTTCGAGTACGCGTAGTACGTACCGTAGTTGTACCCTTCCTGGCCCGCACGCTGGACGACCTGCTCGGCGTCCTCGGTCCGCAGCCGGATCAACAACACCGGGCTGTCCGCCCGCTTGAGCGCGACGGCCAGTGCGTGGTCGTCGTTCCGCTCGGACTCGCGGAACGGCCAGACCGTCTCCATCCCGCCCGCGTCGAGGTCCTCCGGACGCACCAGCGAGACGTCGTGCGGGTTCCCGGTACTGCGGCGGAGATAGACCTTCTCGCCGGGGAACTGCTTCTTCCACGCGGTGTGCGCCAGCGAGTCCTTGCTCTCCGGGTTCGCCCACGGGTCCTCGATGAACCCGGCCAGCGGCAGTGCCACCGTCCCGAGGCCGAGGACACCGGCACCGGCACCCGCCGTGCGCTTGATCATCGAGCGCCGGGCGATCGTGCTGCGCTCACCGCTGTCGGACAGCTGCGCGAGGATCGTCTGCCGGTCGATCGCGTCCGACCCCTCGCCCATGTTGTCGGAGCGCTGTTGCACCGCCAGCTCGTCCGGGACGAACCGCTTGGTGTAGAGCAGCACGGCCACCGACAGCGCGAGCACGGAGATGCCCAGGGTGATCCCGAGCATCGGGGTGTACCAGCTGTACCAGAAGTGCGCGCTCTCCTCCGACGGCGGCGCGTACTCGGACGGCCAGAAGATCAGGGCCGCGAGGAAGGCGAGCCCGAACACCGCCGAGACCGCGAACCACAGCGCCACCGAACGCTCGGCGCGCTTCTCGGCCCGCGTGCCCTCCACCGGCCACGGGTCCGGATAGTTGACCAGCTCGACGCCGTCGAGCCTGCCACCGAGCTCGACGAGCTCGTCGCGGCTCATGCGCGACAGCTCCTCGTCGGAGGGCCGCTCCCGCGGCTCGTTACCGCTACTCATGCTCTCTCGAACCTGCCTCGCTCCGCTCCGTGTGCGGGACGCGGACGCCCCGCACCGTCTGCCTTCGCCACCGACCGCGCCCGGTCGGCCTGCCGTACCCGCGGATCACCGATCCGTCACGCCCTCGACCCGATCCAGAGCGTCGCGCCGACCAGGGCACCGATCCCGACGACCCAGGCGATCACGCCCTCCGAGGCCGGGCCGAACCCGCCGAGCCCGTTGCCGCCCGGGTTGTTGTTCCCGTCGGAGACCGACTTCACGTAGGCGACGATGTCCTTCTTCTCCTCCGGGCTGAGCTGGCGGTCGGAGAACTTCGGCATGTTCTGCGGGCCGGACTGCATCGCCGTGTAGATCTCGGACTCGCTGGCCGGGCCGAGCTCCGGTGCGTACTTGCCCGCCGACAGGGCCCCGCCCTGGCCGGTGAAGTTGTGGCAGGACGCGCAGTTCAGCCGGAACAGCTCCGCGCCGCGCGCGGGGTTCGTGCCGTGCAGCGCCTCGCCGGACTCGGCGGGCCGCTCCGGGCCGCCGCCGTTGGCCTGGATGTAGGCCCCGAGGGCGTCGATCTCCTCCGGGGTCAGCCTGGCGGGCTTGCGCGCGGCCTGGGCCTCCTGGCGCACCATCGGCATCCGGCCGGTCGAGGTCTGGAAGTACACCGACGCCTCGCCCACGCCGACCAGCGACGGGCCGCGGTCCTCCACACCCTGCAGGTTCGCGCCGTGGCAGCTGATGCAGGTGTTGTTGTAGATCTCCTCGCCCTTGCGCAGCAGCGCCGGATCCTCCTGCGCCTGCGCCGTCTGCGGTTCGGGGACGAACGTGGCGTACAGCGCCCCCGCACCGAGCAGGGCGACCCCGAGCGCGAGGACGCTCGCCATCCGGCGGCGGAACTTCGTGCGACGGCCCGCCCGCCTCGCCGACGCGGCCTCGGTGTTCGTACTGGTGGTCATCTTCTGCGGCAACCCTTGCTGTCAGTTCGGCCTTGCTGTGCGCCCGGCCCTCGGTCCGGCCGGGCGGGTCGTCAGGGAAGGATGTAGATCACACCGAACAGGCCGATCCACACGATGTCCACGAAGTGCCAGTAGTACGAGACCACGATCGCGGAGGTCGCCTGTGCGGGGGTGAACTTGCTCAGCCGCGTCCGGATGAGCAGGAAGACGAACGCCACCAGGCCGCCGATGACGTGCAGCCCGTGGAAGCCGGTCGTCATGAAGAAGACCGTGCCGTAGGCGCCGGACGGGATCGTCACGCCCTCGCTGACCAGCATCACGTACTCGTAACCCTGGCCCAGGACGAAGACCGTCCCCATGAGCAGGGTCACGAGGTACCAGCGGCGCAGCCCGAAGACGTCCCCACGTTCGGCCGCGAACACGCCGAGCTGGCAGGTGACCGACGACGCCACGAGAATGATCGTGAACGGCAGCGCGTAGCTGATGGCCAGGTGGATCGGCTCACCGGTGGCCGGGTTCGGTGGCGGCCACACGCCGGTGTCGTTCTGGGCCTTGACCGTGAAGAACATGGCGAAGAGGCCAGCGAAGAACATGAGCTCGCTGGACAGCCACACGATCGTGCCGACACTGACCATGTTCGGCCGGTTGAGCGAGTGCACCCGCTGGCTGATGGAAGGAGCTGCCGTTGTCACGGCTCGCATTATGTCTCCCCCTCCCCGGTCCCCGCAGATCGGGTCCTACGGATGGTCGTGGATCGCAGGTCGGGACCGGTGAACCCGCTGGGTATCCACGGGGTTCGAGGGTTAGCATGGGGCCGGTCACCACCGCCGACGCCCGGAGGACACGAGGATGAGCGAGCCCGCGACGACGATCCTGGTTTTCAGCCACCGGGCACCGGTCCGTGAGTCGATCATCAACGCGATCGGCCGTCGTCCCGCCCCTGACCTGGGCAGAGTCACCTACGTGGAGGCCGACGGGGTCGCCGACGTGCTCAGCCGGATGGACTCGGGTGACATTGATCTCGCCGTGCTCGACGGTGAGGCACAACCCACCGGCGGCATCGGTCTGTGCCGGCAGCTGAATCACGAACTGGACGACTGTCCGCCGATCGTGGTGGCCGTGCGCCGCGCGGACGACCGATGGCTGGCGACCTGGTCGCAGGCCGACGCCGTGCTGGTCCACCCGCTGGACCCGTTGACGGCCGCGGAGACGGTCGCGGACGTGCTCCGTTCGCACCAGCGCCCCACCGTCCGCGGATGACCGGTCGCGGGCACGCGACCGTGCCCGACGACACGGACCCCGGAATGATCCGGACGTGCCGCCGGGCCCCGTAGTCCCCCGGACCGCCGCACGATCGGCGGTCCCCGTAGGAAGTGATCCGGTCGGTCCCCCCGTCGGCCCTGCCGACGCGGAGGACGCCGCCGGTTCCGGAGAGCGACGATGTCCGAACACACCTGGCCCTCGGTCCTGAGCGCCCTCATCGAGCGCACCGACCTGTCCGAGGAGGGCACGGCGTGGGCCATGGACCAGGTGATGTCCGGCGAGGCCACGCCCGCGCAGATCGCGGGGTTCGCGGTGGCGTTGCGCGCCAAGGGCGAGACGGCCGCCGAGATCGCGGGTATGGCGCGCGCCATGCTGGCGCACGCACGCCGGGTGGAACTCGACGTCCGGACCGTCGACATCGTCGGCACGGGCGGCGACCGGTCCGGGTCGGTCAACATCTCCACGATGACCGCACTGGTGGTGGCGGCGGCGGGCACCCCCGTGGTCAAGCACGGCAACCGCGCCGCGTCGTCGAAGTCCGGTGCGGCCGACGTGCTGGAGGCGCTCGGGGTCCGCATCGGGGCCGAGCCGGAGGAGGTCGCCCGGAGTGTCGGCGACCTCGGCATCGGCTTCTGCTTCGCCCCGGCCTTCCACCCCGCCCTCCGGCACGCGGGCGGGCCCCGCCGGGAGCTGGGTATCCCCACCACGTTCAACCTGCTCGGACCGCTGACGAACCCCGCGCAGCCCCGGGCCGGGCTCATCGGGTGCGCCTACCCGGACAAGACCCGGGTGCTCGCCGAGGTCTTCGCCCGGCGGGGGGACAGCGTCCTGCTGGTGCGCGGGGACGACGGTCTCGACGAGATCACCACGACCACCACCAGTTCGGCCTGGATCATCACCGGGGGCGGGGTGAGCACCGGCACGATCGATCCGACCGAGCTGGGGATCCCGCTCGTCGGGCCGGAGGCGCTGCGCGGCGGGGACGCGGAGACGAACGCGGAGGTGGCGCGGCAGGTGCTGGACGGCAAGACCGGACCGGTCCGGGACGCGGTGCTGCTCAACGCCGCGGGCGCCCTCGCCGCCCACGCGGGCTTCTCCGGTGACCTCACCGCCGACCTGCGGGCCG
>NZ_KE387102.1:61791-76053 GCF_000430445.1 Saccharomonospora iraqiensis subsp. iraqiensis | reverse complement strand
CGGGCGCGGGTCGTTCCTACGGCCTCCCGGTCACACCGGGAGCCGCGCCGGTCAGTGGAAGACGAACTCGGCGTCGGCCGTCTCCGAGGACGGGCACAGCCAGCTGCCGCCGGACTTCTCGATGGTGACGCCCGTGGCCGTGTAGGTCCGGGTGTCGCCCTCCCGCTGGGCCGTCAGTCCCTCGGCCTCGTACTCGCAGGTGACCCCGTAGGACACGACGGTGACGCTGATCAGGTCGGCGGTCGCGGTGCCCGCCGCGTCGTCGAAGCTGATCGTCGGATCGTTGTTCAGGGTCACGTCCTTGCTGCCGTCGCAGGTCGTGTTGGCGTTCACACTGGCACCGTCGACGGTCAGGGTGTCCGGCGGGTTGCCGGTGGTGTCCGCGTCCGTCCAGCTGCAGGAGTCCCCGCCGGACGAGATCGTGCCGTCGACCTTCTGGTGATCCGCCGCGGCGACGCCCGCCGACATGCCGACACCGACGACCGCACCCGCGAGGACGCCCAGGACCTTCGTGGAGAGCCGAGTCACTGTTACCTCCGTTGGTTCAGTGTTACCAGCTGGTAAGTGAGCTGGCCCATACAGAGAAACAGCAGTGTTTCCGGATGTCAACCGTACACATTCACAGTGTCACTCTTGGTGATCACCCCACGTGACCGGACCCGCGACGGTGTCCCCCACCGGTCGGTTGACCGACGAACGGACTCAGCGCGAGCACCTTCCTCCGCAACGCCGCGTGGCCACCGCCCCCGTCCGGAGCCAGGGCCTGCGCGGCCGCGCGGAAGAACAGACCGACCACGAACTCCACATGGATGCGCCCGGCGGGCGTGTGCCCGGCCATGCCGTCGAACAGGGACGTCACCGACCGTTTCAGCCCGCTCGACCGGGCCCGCAGTTCCGGCACGGCCGCGCGCTCGGAGACCACGAAGAGGTACCGGGCGCACTGTGGGTGCGCGTCCGCCCACCGCAGCACCGCCTCCGCCACACCGGTGAACCGGGCGGCGCAGTCGGGCCCGTCGCCGGTCATCGCGGCGGCGCAGACCCGGTGGAGGTCGTCGGCCACCTCCTCGAACGCGGCCTCTCCACAGGCGCGCACGCTCGGGTAGTGTCGGGTGAACATCCGAACGTCCGTCCCGGCCGCGTCCGCGAGCTCGTCGGCGGTCACCTCGCGCAGGGGCGTCTCCCCCATGATCACCCGGACGGCCGCCCGCAGCCGGGCACACGCGGGACACTCGGCAGTGCTCGTGATCATTTCCGCAGAGTAACGGCCGCGTCACCCGCGGGAAAACTCCGAGAAGAGGTCACGGTGGACGACCGCGCAGGACAACTCCCGCCCGGCCGACACGGCCTGTCCCGCGACTACGTCCACGACAACCAGCGCGCCCGCATCCTGGCCGCGACCGCGCGGGTCACGGCCGGGCACGGCTACCCGGGTCTGACCATCGAGCGGGTCATCGGCGACGCGGGTGTCTCCCGCAAGACCTTCTACCAGCACTTCCGCAACAAGGAGGAGGTCTTCCTCGCCGCCTACGACGACGCGGTGGCCCGGCTGACCGACAGGATCGCGGAGGCCGGGACCACGAGCGGGGACGCTTTCACCCGGAAGGTGGAGGCGACCCTGGACGCGACGCTGCGGTTCCTCGCCGGGCATCCCGATCAGGCGCGGCTCGTGGTCGTCGAGGTGCTGGCGGCCGGACCGCGGGCGCTGCGCCGGCGGCACGAGTCGCTGCGGACCCTGATCGACCTCGTCGACCGCGGCACGTGCGCGCTCGCCGCGCAGGAGGGGCTGCGCACTCCCCCGGCCCTCACCGCGGAGACCGTCGTCGGCGGCATGGTGGAGGTGATCTACAACCGCGTCGAGCGCGGGGAGACGGACACCCTCCCCACGCTGCTGGCCGACCTGATGTACTGCGCGCTCCTGCCGTATGTCGGCCCGGATGCGGCCGCCGCCGAACACGGCAGGCTCACGGCCTCCCCCGACCGTGCGGACGCCACCCCCGGTACTTAGCCTTGCGAAAGATCGACGGCTAGACTCCGCGGCATGGAGTTTCGTCGACTCGGCCACAGCGGCCTCACGGTCAGTGAAATCGCGTACGGCAACTGGCTCACGCACGGTTCCCAGGTGGAGGAGGAGCAGGCGCACGCCTGCATCCGGGCGGCCCTGGACGCCGGCATCACCACCTTCGACACCGCCGACAAGTCAATAGGCATGACCAGATATTCTCCCGGGCATGGCACGGTTGGTAGGCCGGGTACGGCTGAGCAGGGACCACGAAGCATCAACCTCGGTTGACCGGCAACGGGAGACCATCGAGAGCTACGCCCGGATGCACGGGCACGACATCGTGGGATGGGCCGAAGACGTCGACGTGTCCGGCTCCGTGTCACCGCTCGAAGCCCCCGAGCTCTCCCGGTGGATCAACACCCCCGGTGAGTGGGACATCTTGTGTGCCTCAGCGATGGACCGGCTAGGCCGAACCCTGTTCGGGCTCAACGACCTGTTCCGGTGGGCAGCCGACAACGGCAAGACCATAGCCGCGGTCCGGGAGTCCATCGACCTGAGCACATGGACCGGCCGGCTAGTCGCCTCCGTACTCGCCGGGGTGGCCGAGGGTGAGCTAGAAGCCATCCGAGAGCGAACCGCGGGCAGCCACCGGAAGCTACGGGAACTCGGACGGTGGCACGGAGGACCAACACCGTACGGCTACCGGCCTGAGAAGACCGACGACGGCTACCGACTCGTACCCGAACCGTCCGAGGCCGAAATCGTTCGGGAAATCTTCGACCGGATAGCTAACCGGTGGTCGGTCAACTCCGTGACCAACGACCTCAGGGCGCGGCGGGTACCGACCCGCCGCGGCAAGCTATGGACGAACACCAACGTCCGCCGACTCCTCACCGGCGTGTGGGTACTCGGACAGTCGACACACAACGGCCGTGTTGTCACCGACGACCACGGGATGCCGGTTCAGGTAGCCGAACCGATCGTTGATCGGCACATGTGGGACCAGGCGAACACCGTTCTCAAAGACAACTCCCGCCCGCGTCGCCGGTCACACGACACCGGGCTACTGCTACACGTGCTCCACTGCCACCACTGTGGCGAACCGATGTACGTCAACTACCAGCACCGGCACGACCGGGGAACCACCTACGTCTACTGGCGTTGCGCCGGGAAGTTCAAAGGCCGCAACGACTGCCGGGCAAAAGCCATCCGCGGTGACCTCATAGAACCCGCGGTCGAAGAACTGTTGCTCGACGACATCGGCGACTACGAGGTCACCGAGCCCGTGTTCGTCCCGGGCTCGGACAACTCTGACGAGTTGGACCGGGTGAGCCGGGCTATCGACACCGCCCGCCGGGAGAACGACCTCGGACTCTACGAGGGCGACGAAGACTCGTACTACGCCCGGATCACTGCCCTCGTGGAACGCCGGAAAGCGCTCGAAGCCGAACCGTCACAACCGGCACGGTGGGAACGCCACGGCACCGGGGAGACGTTCCGGCAAGCCTGGCAACGCATGGACACCGACGACCGTCGACAACTGTTGATCGACTGTGGCGTGATCGTTCACGCCGCGGTCAACCCGTTCAGGATGACCTACTACGTTGACATTGAAGCCGTCCGAACCCGGGCTCCGGACTTCGACCCTGAAAACACTTCGGACAACTGACCGTGTCCTCCGACGGCTGGACCGTGATCACCACGGTCCGGCCGCACTTCGTCGCATGAGCTAGCACCCCGCGGTTGTCCCTGGTCCACCCGATCACCCGGTGCCGGAACCCCAACGTCGACACGACTTCGTCCATGTCAGCAATCGTGGCAAACGAGGTAAACGAGGGGAACCGCGCGAACGGGTGGAATGCGGGAACCGTAGTCGGCAACCCTCAGTGTCATGGGCCGACTACTGTCCACCGGGGAAGCCGCTAAGGCGCTCAGCGTCGACCGGTCAACCCTCGCCCGGTGGCAGCGGGAAGGCAGGGTGACCCCGGCCTCCGTCACCGCGGGCGGACACGCCCGGTGGGACGTAGAAGACCTACAACGCCAAGTAGCAGAGCTACGCCGGCGTAGCGGGTAGCGGTCCGTAGGCGAGAACCCGCGGTGGTTCTCGCGCTCTCCTGCGCCCCGGCCGGCCTACGGCCGGCCGGACCGACGCCCCCGTGGTCAACTAAGACCGTCGACACTCCGAAGCCGCTAAGCCGCCCTGCCCCGCCCGGCAACCACGGTCACCCCGCCCGTACCCCACTGGCACCGGACGGGAGGGAGGGGGATGCCGGAGGGAGCGGAGGGAGCGAGCGAGTCCCCCTGGCAGGCACCAACGAGGGTGCCTGCCGATAAGGGGTGTGCCGTCGGTCGCATACGGTCGACTGCTTCACCCGAGCGGCTTGTTACAGCCACCCAGCGCCGGGGTTATCACCAGGACTCCGATGGTGGGGATGACCAGTGAATCTCGTACCCGGCGCCCCTACGGCCGGTCGCGGGGTGCTCCGATAACGACGCGTCCGGGTACTCCTCTCCGGGGACCCTCTGACGGCCGGATCACTCCGCTGTGAGCGGAGGCCCGGTCTCAGTCCGTCTCCGTCAGCTTGCCGGGGGCGGCTGACGCGGGAGCAACTTCAAGGTGTATGCTCGACCCTAGGTTTTCTTCCGTAGCAAGAAGGAACCTACCACGAGACCCCCGGCCTTCGGGCCGGGGGTCTCTCTGCGTCTACGGCCCGGTCACCCACACACCATCCGAGAGCACCAACCCGGCTTCAACCGGCGACCGCCGGCCACCATCCCGCCCCCGAACACGCCGGAACGCTTCCACATCCGCGTAAAACTCGTGCGTCACCGCATCATGCACAACCCGCGGACCGATAATCCGAGCATCCTCCGGGGTGTCCCTGTTCCGACGCCGGTACACGTCACACCGGTCACAAACACGGTTCGGATTAGGCATCCCGCCTCCCAACAATCACATAACCGAGGTGCCGAAGCTGCCACTCACGCGACGGAACCACCCCGCACAAAGCATCCTCGGTGAACATCGTCAACGCTTCCACATGCTCCGCCAACCCGGCCTTAGCCGCCTTCACCGTAAGCTTGTCGTGAACCCAGCGGACCAACCGCCGGTTCTCCGAGCCGTCCGTATCCGGCTCAGGCACCGGGACCGGCTCCAACCGAACCGGCGCCCTTCTCGTCTTCTGACTCATACTTCGCACACACGTCCTTTTCACAGAACCCGAAACACTGTGACCAGCAGAAACAACCCCGGGAGACATGCACAACCCAGACCCCGCGTGACCAGGGGAAACCCGAACACCGGTAGAACTACCCCAGTAAGCCGATTTCTGCACACACAGCCGTTTGACAGAACTAAAGATCATCTTCCCAACGGGCATCCTCCGCCCGTAACTCATCCATAAACCGGGACACCAACCTCCGCAGCAACACCGACCGGGTAACCCCGCGCTCACGACACCACTGGTCCAACCGCTCCCGAACGTCTTCGTCCGAAATCGTCACCGAGAACGTCCGCGTACTCGCCACCACAAGCCTCCCTTGAATATCTAACTTCGACATGAAAAAAACCCCGGCCCTTCGTAGGGCCGGGGTTGTCAACCGTCACCAGGCGGCCATCGGCTCACCCGGTTCGTACTCGTATTCCCAACCACACACACACCCGTAGTCACCGCACCGGTAAACCTCACCGCCCAGAGCCCACCCGGTAAACATCGCCGGCAACCGCTCACCGTCACACCGAAGTTGGCTCACCAATCGCCACAAAGCCGGCGAAGACAACTCCTCCACGCCGTGCGCTTCCAACCACGACGGCACGAACCACAACGTCGGGAAGTCAACCGTCGGAACCTCAGTCATCAACCAACCTTCCCTGCCACCCAGAGTGGCCAACAAAGCTTAGGCACGCCTTACTAAGGGCACCCTATGAACCTGACCGACCCGAGAGATCCCTCCTCCGCGGGTCCGCTGACCCGGGCCAACGGGGACACCCGCCTACCCTCAGTGGTCTTCGTCAGCGTCGGTTCCAACCACCAGGCTGAAACTCAGCGGTCTCGCGAGAATGGCAAGACTTGCACAACCCGCGACCGTGAGCAGGGTCGTTGGCATCCATACCCCGGAGCACCAACGTCTGCCTATCGACGGGATAGTGGTCAGCCTCCGTGGCCGGGTCACCGCACAGCACACAGCGAGGATGCTTGGCCAACACACGCTCACGGAACGTTGTTCGATGCTTGTTGCCGTAACCGCGCTTGGCGGCACTACCCCGCCTACGGTCAGCCTGCCGAGTGTGCTCGGTACACCGCCCGGTGCCCTTCGGCACAAGCTCCCCGCAGCCGGACACCGAACACGTCTTCATGGCCGGCATACGTCACCTCCGGTACCCGGGGAGCCCGGCCCCGTCCGAACGGGGCCGGGCTCTCAACGTCAGACAGCAGCCGGGTTCACACCGACGAGACAAGCTTCAGGACGCAGCACACGGCCCCCGTACACGTGCAGGCCCCGAACGACGTCCTTGAACGAGTTGTGAGCCCGGATGGCCTCAGTCTCGTTGAGCTGGGACACGAAGCCGACCGCGGACCGGTGGTAGGCCACACAGGTAGCGGTACCGGGGTTCAGCAGCGGGGTTTCCACCACGTTGAACCCGAGCAGCCGGCCGATAGTCGCGTTACGCAGACCCTCAGGCGACCCCGAAGTGTCCACGTCGGTGAGCTTCGAGTCGGCACCGAGCAGCAGCCCAGCGAACTCCGGGTTCACCAGCAGCGTGCGACCGTCCAGCGGAGCGCGGACAGAGTCGCTAGACAGCGTGGTCCGCAGCCCCTTGACGTAGTCGAAAGCCTCGTTACCCGTGGTCAGCTCGGACGCCGGGGACGAATCCGTACCCGACGTCTGCATCGTGGTCGCCAAGAACGACTCGGCATCCTCAGCGAGACCCGCGGAAGCATCCCGGGTGACCACGTCCATGCCACCCGCGGCCTGCCGACGGTCCACGTCGTCCACGTAGAAGGAGAACGCCTTCTCCTGGTCAATCAGGATGGACTGCCCGGTAGCGGTCAAGTCCTGAGGCGCGATGGTCCGGGAGCCACCGTCGTTACCCGTGGCGTAGTCCACGATGCTGGGCCGCTCGAACTCGGTGACGTTCACGACGTTACCGGTCCGGGCGTCACCCTCGTACTCCCGGGCAACCGTGTTCGCGATAACGGTACGCGCCTGAAAGTTGACGAGAACCTCAGCGCGCCAGATTTCAGGGATAAAGTTGGCAACAGCCATTGTTCATTACCTTTCGGTTAACGTAGTTACTCTATCGGACCGGCGAAGCAGACACGGTCGTCGTTGCGACGCCGTCCGACGTGAGCATTGCGCCCCGCCGAAAGGAAGCCGGTTTACTCATCGTCGCCCCCGCCGAACACGTCGGCCAGAGCTGACACGTGACTCCCGATGACGCTGTGAGCGTCATCGTCCGTCAAGTCGGACACCGACGTGGTCATCACGTTGACCAACGCCACCATTGCGCAGAAAGTGGCGTACGGGGATGCGCCTTCCCCGTCCATCTGGTCAGCCAACGTGAGGTTCCACGTATCGGCATCCGAATCCCGCATTGCGCGGGCAAGATTCCCAGCGCGGATCAAGTCCGCGGTATCAAACACGAACATGCTCACCGGTCCACCTCCGCGTTAGCCTCCGCGGCCTCCGCAGACGACACGGTTTCCGTGTTCGCAATCCTCCCGAGCAAGTCATCACAACGGCCCTCATGCACCGCCCGGGCAACGTCGGTATACGGCATGGTCACGAGGTCTTCCCTCGCGAGCTGGTCATCCATCGGACTCGTTCCCTTCGTCGGACTCACAGTGGACTCAAAGACCCGGCCGCCAGTGGAGTCCGAAAACACTGGCGGCCGGGAAACTAAGGTGCCCCCGGCACCGGTAGACGCAATGGAGACCGGTGCCGGGGGCTGCGCAGCCGACCGTGAGGAGACGGCACGGTCGGGAACCGAAGTCGGCCAGTGGACTTCGGAGAACTAGGAAGGGGCCGCCCCGGCCCGCGACAGCGGGACGGCCCCTATCTGACCACCTCAGTGGCCGACCTGTGATGCACACGGCATCGACACCACGCCGGCACGAAGCCGACGCCAACCCGGGGGACACGACTACCCCGGGAAGAATGGTGACCCGCCCGCCGGTAAGGGCGGGCCGACAGGCGGGCCGTAACGGTGAACTCGTGCAGGCGGCTCAACCGTTGAACTGAGGGCGGGCATCCCGGCCGGAAAGGAGACAGCCAGGATGCCCGCGGACGGGAGCACAGCGGCCGGGGAAGGCAACACCGCGGCTACAACCGCCCAGCTCCCAACGGTGGGGGACCGTCGGGAGGATTCATGCTCGGAAGTACTCCTTCCTACCATTGGGAATTGTTGTGACACGTCTACGACGTTTCCGTTGGCGTTGTCTCGCGTCCTCCCGACGGCACTCCGCCGAACCACACAACACCCGGGGACGACCCCGGCCACGGCGATACATCCGACGAATCTCGCACCAATTGCACCGGCACTCAGGATTCGTCACCCGAGACGTCAACGACCACCGCCGACCATCAACCCAACGCCAATACCCGATGAACGCCTCGTTGAACTCCTGCTCAAACTCGCAAAACCACTCACCATCAACACCGTCATCGGTGTTCTCCAACTCAACCCCGCACACTTTGCACGACGGGGGTGGAGCCGGCCTAGCGCCCGACTCCACCGAATACGCATCCGCCGGCATACCACCCGGCCCCCAACCCGGACCACGAACACCGAACACACGGTCACCCAGGGCGGACGCTAAATCCCTCGTGGGATTGAGCGTCCGCACACCGTCGAAATCGAACACGTCAGACATCGGCAAACTCCTCAGCGAACGGGTCGAAACCACCGGGCGGGGCGAACTCGCCAACAAGCCGCGAGTCCACCACGGTTGACCACTCGTCCGACGTCGAATAGCCCAACCGTTCCAACGTCACTTGCTCGGACAACCGCGCCAACCGGCCGGCCTTCCCGTAAACCCCGGCGACCCGGTCAAGGTCTTCATCGGTCGCGTCCACCACCGTGAACCGGGCGGGACGGTTCTCGTCCCGCCACGCCAACCCGGCATCCGCCAACCTGGTCAACGCATTCCGAGCAGAGTTCACCGACAACCCCGCGAACCCGGCCACTTCCCTTGTGGTCAGTGGCCGGCCCCGCGGCAACGTCGACCACAGTCGACCCGCAGTCCACCCCAACGCGCCCCGAGTAAACACATCGTGCACATGTACTGAGACAGATAAACCCCGCAAAGATTTATCTGTCTCAGTGTGTGTGAAACTCAGGTTGACGTCGTACCTCGTAGCCTTCCCCGGCGACCAATCCGACCGGTGAACCCTGGTCAACACGCCACGGTCAACCAGGCTCACCAACGCCCGGGACACCGACGACCGGTGCAACCCCGGCGTGCGAAGCTGCAAGCTTCGGACGGCGGCATCCGTCGAATAAGCACCCCGCTCACGGCACCAATCCAACAACGCCAACGCCACCGTCTTATCCCGACTACCGGCCTGCCCCGGCCACGGTGCCGACTCCACAGCCGTCCGAACCCGCACAAGGGCCGCGTCGATATCGTCCCGGTCCGCGGACTTCTCCCAAGTGTCTTCAAGCACCTTGTAACGCTTGTGCTCCGCCACCGCCGGCCGGAAGCCCTGCCAGAACGTCGACCCGGTCACCAACCGTTCGTAGTCGGCCTGGTCCAACCCGGCACTGTGGCAGTAGTTCGCTATCGCCAGTAGCGTTGCCGCCCCTGTCGCTTTCGACGTCTCCCCGTCAAGTAGTTTCCGCGCAGCCGACTTCACAAGTCGACGCAGTTGCTCAGGGCCTCGGAGTTGACTCATTGTTCGCGCCCTTTCGGCGGTGGTTGGCTAACGTCTTCCCATAACGCCTACGACGTGAGGCGTACATATCCCGACAAGCCCCGCACACACGAGACCCGTCGGGCCGTGTTTCGACCCGGCTAGGGTCGTGATTGTTAACGCACACGCTTACCCCGCTTCCGTTTCTTCGCTGCCCGCGCGGCGTCAACGCACCGGTAGCAAACTCGTTTCCCGTTCCCCTTGACGTCAGACCATTCCGGCCCGTGCCCCCGTGGGCACGGGCCGGGTGCCGGTTCGTTCATTCCGCTTCCCTCACGAGGTGGGCCAGAGCCGCCCCGGCACCGAGTACGGCAACGGGCAGGCAGGCGACGGCCATAGTCACGGGCCACGGGGCGGCCACAGCCCCCGCGGCTTCGAGAAGGTGGTAGGCAACCTGACCGGCTGCCCCGAGCACGAGGGCACCGATCGCTGACGCCCGGGCGAACGACCGTGCCCGGGCAGGCTGCCCCGGAGACAGCCACACCGACAGGGCATAAGCCGCGTAGGTTTCGACCCCGATAGGCAGCGTGATCGCAGTGTCGACCGTGAACCCGTCAGCGATACCGGGCAGCGGGTGAACCACACCGAACCCGGTCATGGACCCGAGCCCTACCCACCCGGACCACACGGCGACGAACGCCGGCAGTGCGAGCAAGATCAATGCCCACGGTCGCCGGGGACGCTGCACCGGTGCCGCCCCGGTGTCCGGCCCCGGCTCGGTGTCCCCGGTCGCCTCCGGCTCAGGCTCCGGTGCCGGCTCGGTCACCGACACCGGGGCCGGCTCAGGCACCGAAGCCACCGGAGCCTCAGCGGCCGGGGCAGGCTCCGGGGCCTCAGCGGCCGGGAGACTCCCGGACTCGATAGCCCTCAGGGCCGCCCGCAACCGGTCCGCCCGAGTCGACCCGATCCCCAGTTCGGCTTTCAACTCGTTCCTGCCCGGGACTTTGCCCAGCCGGGCAGCCACCGCCCGGGCATCGGGCAGTAAGGCATCTGTCGTTGTCATTCGGACTCCTATCGGCATAAACCGACCCCCGGCCGAAGCCGGGGGTCGGGTATCGCTGTCTTCGGGAGCTGGTTACTCGGTCCCTTCCGAGTACCAGCCGTCGGTGAGTACGTAGGCGTCGTTCATGACCAACTCCGCCAACCGCTCAGGTGAGATAGCCGGGTCAATAACCGGCGGCGGGTCCTCCCCGTTCCGGGTTGCTTCCGCCAACGCCTCCAAGTGCCGGGCAGCACTCGTCAACGTCTCGTTAGCCATCGCGTTCAGTCCGAACATTCGGACGTCGCCGTTATGGTGAGACCAGACACGGAGTCCGTGCGTCGTCGCCACCCTGAGCGTCCATCCACTGGCGTCCATGCTCTCTCCTCCTGGTATCCTGTTCACCGGTCCCGGGCATCTAGGTCATGCCCGGGGCCTTCTTCGTCGTCACCGAGGCTCTGAATCCACGCCAACAGTTCCCCGTCGTCCCGTTCCCGTTCCCGGTCGACATTGGTCGCGGCCAACCACACAACCCCGGCAACCGCGGCCACCGTCGCCACCAACGCCAGAATCGCTAGCACTGGTCCGCCCTGCCTTCTACGATGGCCTGAGCCTCCGCCGTCAACGCCAACACGTCGGCACCGCTCAGCAGCCCCGAACACGACACCGAAACCGCCTTAAAGAGGTTGTCTCCGAGTGCAATCGGCAGCGGCCACATGTTGCCTTCCTCCGCGGCCTTATCCGCGCGGATAGCCACCGTCAACGCATCCCGCACGAGGTCTTTGAATTCGTCGCTCACGCGGCACCTTCCTTCCGCCGAACCAACTCCGCCCGCTCAAGACCACTCATGCCACCGCGGACACCGTCGAAGTCGTTCGATTCGAGCGCTTCCGTGAGGCATTCCGAAGCCACCGGGCACCGGTGACACACCTTCTTCGCTTCCTGCGTCTGCGCTTCCGCAGCCCGCCCGAAACCGACCGGGAAGAACTGTTCGGTGTCCATCCCGCGGCACCGAGCACGAACCGTCCAATCCCGGTCCGTCAGCAAGTTGAACAGCTTCATCCGACTACCCCTCTCCGTGTCTTCGTTCGTTGTGATGTCGTCGGTAGTCCCCGGCCTGCCGCCTCACGGAGCTGTGTCCGCTGCTAGCCCACTTAGGGCCGGTTCCCTGTGCCCCCGGGGCGGGTTCGGACCGCCCCGGGCGTAATCACCATAGGAACACGGACACCGCCGACGTCTATGCGAACACCGCCGCCGAGTCGGTCCTGGGGCGCGGTCTCGCCGGGCAGCGTCGGGAGAGCCTGGAGATCTGCACGAAGGTGTTCTGGCCGACCGGCCCCGGCGGTCCGAACGACAAGGGGCTCGGCCGCAAGCACATCATGGAGAGCGCCCACGCCTCCCTGAAGCGGCTCGGCACCGACCACATCGACCTCTACCAGGCGCACCGGTTCGACCACACCGTCCCGCTCGAGGAGACGATGACGGCCTTCGCCGACCTGGTGCGGCAGGGCAAGGTGGGCTACATCGGTGTCTCGGAGTGGGACGCCGAGCAGATCACCCGGGGCGCGGCCCTCGCGCGGGAGCTGAAGATCCCGTTCGTGTCGAACCAGCCGCAGTACAACATGCTGTGGCGGGTCATCGAGGAACAGGTCATCCCCACCTGTGAGCGCGAGGGGATGAGCCAGATCGTGTGGTCCCCGATCGCGCAGGGCGTGCTCACCGGCAAGTACCGGCCCGGCCAGGCACCGCCGGAGGGCTCCCGCGCCACCGACGAGAAGGGCGGCGGCGCGCGGACGATCGAGCGGTTCCTCAACGACGACGTGCTCACCCGGGTGGAGCGCCTGCGCCCGTTGGCGGAACAGGCCGGGCTCTCCCTCGCCCAGCTCGCCGTCGCCTGGGTGCTGCGGAACAACAACGTGGCCTCGGCCATCATCGGCGCGTCCCGGCCCGAACAGGTCCGGGAGAACGTCGACGCCGTGGGCGCCCGGCTGGACGACGACCTGATGCGGGCGATCGACGAGGAACTGGACGGGGTCGTGGAGCGCGACCCGGGGCACACCCGCAGTCCGATCCTGTAGAAGCGACCGGGACGGCTCACCCGGCCCGGAGTCCACCCACGGGGTCCGCCCCGGGGTGGTCCGGGTCGGGGTGGTCCGGGTCGGACGGGTCGGTCCGGGCGGTCAGCACCCGCTCGGCGACGACGAGGTCGTGCCGGTAGGTGATCTTGATGTTGCGCGGGTCGCCCGGGACCCGGCGCACGGGGGTGGTGCCGAGGCGTTCCACGCACGAGGCGGTGTCGGTGCCGACGAACCCGTCCCGTTCGGCGCGCTCGTAGGCGTCGAGCAGCGGCGCCGCGGCGAATCCCTGCGGTGTCTGCATCCGCACCAGGTTCCCGGTGGGCCGGTCCAGGACCGTGCCGCCGTCCGGACTCACCGCCACGAGGTCGTCGGCGGGGAGGCCGGGGACGGCGCCACCGTCCTCGCGGGCCGCCCGGAGGACCGTGGTGATCGTGTCGACCGTGACCAGCGGCCGGGCACCGTCGTGCAGCAGCACGGTGTCGACCGTGCCGGAGGCGATCCGTCCGGCGAGGTGGCGCAGCGCGCACAGCTCCGAGGCCTGTCTGCTGTCCCCGCCGTGCACGACCTCCACCGGGACGCCGGTCCCGTCCCCGTCCCGGAGCGGCGTGTCCCGCAGCACCTCGTCGACCAGGTCCGCGTCCCGGGGACGGGTGACCAGCACGAGCACGCCGATCCCGGGGGTGCGGGCGAACGCCTCCAGCGACCAGGACAGCACGTGGCGCCCGCCCAACGGCAGATAGACCTTGTTCGTCGCGGACCCCACCCGGGACCCGGCGCCGCTGGCCAGCACCACCCCGGCCGCACGCCCCACGTGCCCGGTCCGACCTCCCGCCATCCGCACGAGCATAGATCCCCACCGCGCGGGACCGCCGGTGCGCCCCGGTCTCCCGCCGGACGATCACCCGGGCCCGGCACTCGGTACTGTGGCGGTGTGTCCGACAACAGCGCGGCAGAGCGGGACGGTGGCACCCCCGGCGGGAACGGGATCGACGGGGACCGGGTCGACGGGGACGGGGCCCCCGAGGACGGGGCCACCGAGAACGGGGCCGCCGCGAACCGGCTCACCGATGACGGCGCCGACGACGAATCCGTCCGGTTCGCCGACGTACCCGCCCGGTTCGCCCTCACCGATCCGCGGCCGTCCCGCACCCGGCCGCGCTTCGGCCGGCTGGAGGAACTCGGGTTCCTGCTCGCGACCTGCCGGGGGCAGCTGCCCCCACGGCCGCCACGGCACGTCCGGGTGGTCGTCCTCGCCGCCGACCACGGCATCGCGGCCCGGGGCGTGTCCG
>NZ_KE387102.1:60044-61691 GCF_000430445.1 Saccharomonospora iraqiensis subsp. iraqiensis | reverse complement strand
CCCGGGACGCGGGGATCCCCGGCGGGCCGGTCGCCCTGCCGGAGTCGTGAGCTCCCGGAGCCCGCGCACCGCCCCCGCGCGGGCTCCGTCGGAAGCGATCGGGGCGAAACCCCGCGCGCGGGCACGGTGACGCGCTACTCTGCACCGCAGAGTACTGCACATAGCGGAAACTGGGGGTGGCGCTGTGATCACGAAAGCCGGAGAGCCGGGGTGCGGCCATCACGGCTGTACGAACGACCTGCGGGACCACTGGGTGGGCCTGCCCAACGCGGTCACCGTGCTCCGGGGAATCGGTACGGCGGTGTTGTGTCTGATCGCCGCGGGGGCGACCACCGCGTGGCCCTGGTTGCTCGCGGCGCTGGCCACCTACTGGCTCGGCGACATCGCCGACGGGCTCCTCGCCCGGTGGACCGGAACGGAGACCAGGACCGGGGCGGTGCTGGACATCCTCACCGACCGCCTGTCCGTGTGTCTGATCATCGCGATCTACGGCACCATCGAGCCCGGCGTCCTGCTCCCGGCGACCGTGTTCCTGGTGCAGTTCGTCGTCGTCGACGCCTACCTCAGTCTGGCGTTCCTCGGGTGGCCCCTGCTCAGCCCGAACTACTTCCACCTCGTGGACGCCGCGGTGTACCGGTGGAACTGGTCGCCCCCCGCGAAGGCGCTGAACACCGGCGCCGTGGTCGCCGTGTGGCTGCTGACCCACAACCCGATCGCGGCCACCGCCGTCGCGGTGGCCGCGTTGTCGGTCAAGGTCGCCGGGGCCGTCCGTCTCGCGGCGCGCACACCCCCGGCGACCCGGCGGGGGTGTGCGGTCGACGAGAGCACCGACGGTGCCCACCTGTGATCGGCTGGCTCGCCGCCACCCTCGGCACGGGCGTGCTGTCCGCCGTCGTACCGGTGGTCACCATCGAGGTCTACCTCGTGGGCGTCCGGGCGACCGACCCGGACGTGCCGTGGCCCGCGCTCGCACTCGCCGCCGCCGTCGGTCAGATGGCGGGCAAGATGCTGTTCTTCTACGCCGGACGCGGCGGTGTCCGGCTCAGCGAGCGCCTGCGCCGGGACACCGACCCGACCCGCTCCCGACGCTGGGTCACCTGGATCAGCCGTTTCCGGGAGGCGTGTGCCGAGCGACCGCGCACGGCGGCGGGCATCCTGTTCGTCTCCGCGTCGCTGGGCCTGCCCCCGTTCGCGGTGATCGCCGTGGTCGCCGGGGCGACGACGATGGGGCCTGTCCGGTTCCTGATCCTGGGCTTCAGCGGCCGGACGATCCGGTTCGCCGTGCTGACCCTGGCACCGTCCCTGATCGAGCACGTCTAGCCGCCCCGCCGCGGCCGAACGCGGGTGCTCAGTCGAGCTGCGGCACGACGTCGGAGGCGATGAGCTCCAGGTGCGCCGGGTCGGACAGGTCCAGCACCTGCAGGTACAGCCGGGTCACGCCGGTCTCCTCCCGCCAGCGGCCGATCGTGTCCACCGCCTCCGCCGGGGTGCCCGCCACGCCGTCCGCCCGCAGTTCGTCGACGTCACGCCCGATGGCCTCCGCGCGGCGGGCGAATTCCGCCTCGTCCTTGCCGATCGCTACCACCAGGGCGGCCGACCGGGTGATCTCCGCCGGGTCCCGGCCCGCGGCGGAGGCGGCGGCCGCCA
>NZ_KE387102.1:57299-59944 GCF_000430445.1 Saccharomonospora iraqiensis subsp. iraqiensis | reverse complement strand
CAGCCGCAGCCCGCCGCGCAGCAGCAGGCCCGGCCGTCGGCGCCGACCGAGCCGGACCGGGCCGTGGCGGTGTCCGACTCGGAGAAGGCGGCACTGCGCGGCACGGTGCAGAAGGCCAGCCGGATCCGGCAGATCACGGCCGAGAAGACCCGGGAGTCGCTGCAGGTCTCCGCGCAGCTCACTCAGGTCCACGAGGTCGACGTCACCCGGATCGCCCAGCTGCGGGCCCGGGCGAAGGAGGCCTTCCGGGAGCGGGAGGGCGTCGGCCTGACGTTCCTGCCGTTCTTCGCCAAGGCCACGGTCGAGGCGCTCAAGCAGCACCCGAACGTCAACGCCTCGTACAACGAGGAGACGAAGGAGATCACCTACCACGGTGCGGTGCACCTCGGCGTGGCCGTGGACACCGAGCGTGGGTTGCTGTCGGTGGTCATCCACGACGCCGGGGAGCTGAGCCTGGCCGGTCTGGCCCACCGGATCGCCGACCTGGCGCAGCGCGCCCGCACGAACAAGGTGACCCCGGACGAGCTGACCGGTGGGACGTTCACCATCACCAACATCGGCAGCAACGGCGCCCTGTTCGACACGCCGATCATCGTCCAGCCGCAGTCCGGGATGCTCGGCACCGGCGCGGTGGTCAAGCGGCCGGTCGTGGTCACCGACACCGAGGGCAACGACACGATCTCCATCCGCTCGATGGCGTACCTGCCGTTGACCTACGACCACCGGCTGATCGACGGCGCCGACGCGGGCCGGTTCCTGACCACGATCCGGCAGCGCCTGGAGGAAGGCAACTTCGAGGACGAGCTGGGTCTGTGACCGTCCGTCCCCGGGCGGCGGCCCCCGGCCGCTGACCCGCCGTCACCCGACACGGGGCGTCCACCACCGTCGGTGGACGCCCCGTCGTCGTTCGACGTCTAGAGTGACTCCATGCGCGTTCTCGTGGCCGGTTCCAGCGGACTGATCGGTGGTGCGCTCCGCACCCGGTTGACCGACGCCGGGCACGAGGTCCGGCGGCTGGTGCGCAGGCGGCCCGGCCGTCCCGACGAGCACGGCTGGGATCCCCCGTCCGGCCGGATCGACGCGGGCACGTTCGACGGGGTGGACGCGGTGGTCAACCTGTGCGGTGCACCGCTGGCCTCCGGCCGCTGGAGCGCGGCCCGCAAGCAGCTGCTCGCCGACTCGCGCATCGAGCCCACCGAGGTGCTCGCCGAGGCCATCGCCGAACACGGGGTGCCGACCCTGGTCAACGCCTCCGGGATCAACTACTACGGCGACACCGGCGGGACCGAGGTGGACGAGTCCGCCCCGGTCGGTGCCGGGTTCCTGGCGCGGCTGTGCGACCGGTGGGAGGCGGCGACCGAGCAGGCCCGCCGGGGCGGGGCCCGAGTGGTGCTGCTGCGGACCGCGCCGGTGCTCACGGCCGAGGGAGGACTGCTCGGCCCGCTGCTGCCGTTGTTCCGGTTCGGGCTCGGCGGACGGCTCGGCGACGGCAGGCAGTACCTGCCGTGGATCAGCCTGCCGGACGAGGTGTCGGTGATCCGGTTCGTGCTGGAGAACGCCGGGGTGACGGGCCCGGTGAACCTGACGGCACCGACGCCGGTGACGAACGCGGAGTTCACCCGTGCCCTGGGTCGGGCGCTGGGCAGGCCCGCGCCGTGGCGGGTGCCGGGCGTCGCGTTGAAGGCCGCGCTCGGTGAGGCCGCCGACGAGATGCTGCTCACCGGCCCCAGGGCCGTGCCCGGGGTGCTGTCCGCGGCCGGGTTCGAGTTCCGGCACCCGGATCTGGACGGTGCACTGGCCGAGGTGGTCCGCGCACGGTGATCGGCGGCCGCACGGTGATCCGGCGGCGGTCGGGGACGACCGGGGCCGGGACACCCGGGAGGTCACCGGCCACAGCGGCGTTGCCCCGCACACCCGTGCCCGGCGTAACCTCGGCGTCGTGAGTGAGAACCCCAACCCCTCCTGCCGCGCGGCGAGCGGCCCCGTCGACGTCCGCGAGCTCGGCACCATCGACTACCTCGAGGCGTGGGAGCGGCAACGGCAGCTGGCCGAGGCCCGCGCCGACGGCTCCGCACCGGACACGTTCCTGCTGCTGGAGCACCCGTCGGTGTACACGGCGGGCAAGCGCACCCGTCCGGAGGACCGGCCGACCGACGGCACCCCGGTCATCGACGTGGACCGGGGCGGGCGGATCACCTGGCACGGGCCGGGGCAGCTGGTCGGGTACCCGATCGTCCGGCTGGCCGACCCGGTCGACGTGGTGCACTACGTCCGGCGCATCGAGGAGGCGCTGATCGAGGTGTGCGCGAAGTTCGGCGTGCACACCGGCCGGGTCGAGGGCCGCAGCGGGGTGTGGCTGCCTGCCGACGGCCGCGGGGTCGAGCGCAAGATCGCCGCCATCGGTATCCGGGTGCAGCGCGGCGTCACCATGCACGGCTTCGAGCTGAACTGCGACGCCGACCTGGGCTCGTTCGACCGGATCGTGCCGTGCGGGATCAGCGACGCCGGGACCACGTCGCTGTCCGCCGAGCTCGGCAGGGACGTGCCGGTGGCGGAGGCGCTGCCGCTCGCCCGGGACGCCGTGCTGGCCGCCCTGGAGGGTGACCTGCCCGTCCGCGACGACCGCTGGCTGCCCCGGGACGCGG
>NZ_KE387102.1:52874-57199 GCF_000430445.1 Saccharomonospora iraqiensis subsp. iraqiensis | reverse complement strand
ACCGCGCCCCGACCGTGACCAGCACCGCGGCCGCCACGATCCCGGCGAGCAACCACCGGCCCGCCGCCGAGGCGGCGACGGCGAGCGCGACCACGAGACCCGCCCCGAGTGACACCGACCCACCTACCTCCCCGTAACGACCGACGGCGGCAATAGCATGACCCACCAGATGCCGGGGGTGCCCGACCGCCCCACCCGGGCGGCGCACCCCGCCGACGCCACAACCGGAGGAGCGTGACGTGAGCGTGCCGAAGCTGTCCCTGTCCGAAAACACCGAGGCGGCACTGGCCAAGACCCGTGCCGAGGTCGTCGTGGTCGGTACCGTGCGCGGGGCCGACGGTCTCGAGCTCGCTGCCGGGGCAGAGGCGGTGGACGCGGCCTTCGACGGCGAACTCGCCGACGTGCTGACCACGATGGGGGCCACCGGCAAGGCCGAGGAGACGGTCAAGCTGCCGACCCTCGGCAGGCTGCCCGCGGGGGTCGTCCTCGCCGTGGGGCTGGGCTCGCCCGAGGTGGGTCCCGAGGATGTCCGCCGCGCCGCCGGCGCGTCCGGGCGGGCCCTCGCGGGCACCGCACGGGCGCTGACCACGCTGTCGGCCGTGGACCTGCAGGCCGCCGTCGAGGGGACCGTGCTCGGCTCCTACACGTTCGACCGGTACAAGTCCGAGCCCGGCACCGCCCCGGTCGGCACGCTCGACGTCGCCGCCCCCGAGGAGGGCACCACCCGCGCCCACCGGGCCACGCTGAAGGCCGCGGGCACCATCGCCGAGGCGGTGACGGTGGCCCGCGACCTGGTCAACACCCCGCCGAACGATCTCTACCCCGGCTCGTTCGCCGACCGGGCCCGGGAGCTGGCCGAGGACGCGGGCGTCGACTTCGAGGTGCTGGACGAGAAGGCGCTCGCGCGCAAGGGGTTCGGCGGGATCCTCGGGGTCGGCGGTGGCTCGTCCCGCCCCCCGCGCCTGCTGCGGCTGCGCTACCGCGGCCCGAAGGCGAGGAAGAAGGTCGCGCTCGTCGGCAAGGGCATCACCTTCGACACCGGCGGCATCTCGATCAAGCCCGCCGCCGGGATGGACGAGATGACCTCGGACATGGCCGGCGCCGCGGCCGTGCTCGCGTCCGTGCTGCTGGCCGCGAAGCTCAAGTACCCGCTGGAGGTCGTCGCGCACATCCCGCTCGCGGAGAACATGCCCTCGGCGACCGCGTACCGCCCGGGTGACGTGCTGACGATGTACGGCGGCAGGACCGTGGAGGTGCTCAACACCGACGCGGAGGGGCGCCTGGTGCTGGCCGACGCGATCGTGCGCGCCTGCGAGGAGGACCCGGACTACCTGGTCGAGACCTCCACCCTGACCGGGGCGCAGAAGGTGGCGCTGGGCAACCGCACCCCCGGGATCATGGGCGAGGAGGAGTTCCGCGACCGGGTGGCCGACCTCGCGCAGGCCACCGGGGAGAACGGCTGGCCGATGCCGCTGCCCGAGGAACTGCGCTCCGACCTGGACTCCAAGCTGGCCGACATCGCCAACGTCAGCGGTCAGCGCTGGGGCGGGATGCTCGCGGCCGGGCACTTCCTGCGCGAGTTCGTCGCGGAGGGCGTGCCGTGGACGCACATCGACGTCGCGGGCCCCGCTTACCACACGGGTTCGCCGTGGGGCTACACCGGCAAGGGTGGCACCGGCGTTCCGGTGCGCACGATCGCGGCGGTGCTGGCCGACGTCGCCGACCACGGCTGAAACCCGGAGCCGACCACGGCTGACCCGGAGCCGACCACGGCTGACCCGGAGGTGGACCCGTGCGCCGGGGCCGTCGTCGCGCAGGTACCGACGGCGGCCCCGGTGCGGACATCGGGGCCGGGCCCGCCGGGGAGCCGTTCATCCGTCCTGTTGCCGCTGCTGCCGACGGCGCAGGATCCGCTGCCGTTCGGTGTACTCGCGCATCCGTTTCGGGTATCCGGTCTTGGCGACCTCGTAGACCGGGATCGCGCGCTTCTTGCCGAACTGCTGGGCCGCGCCGAGGCTGCCGATCCGGCGGCGGGTCCATTCCCCGTCGTGGGCGACGAGGACCACGGTCGTCTCGGTGACGTTGGTGCGCGGCTCGACGAACGCCTCCACACCGCGCCGGGCGGAGGCCCACTGGTCGAGATGGTCCGTGTCGGCGGAACTCGCCCCGCGCACCGCCCCGGGCTTGCCGGGCTTGCCGGGTTTCCCCCCTTTGCGACGTCTGCGCAACGAGTCGAACAGGCCCACCTCGCCTCACCTTCCTCATTCGGGTCGCGGCGAGCATTATTCCGACACCGACCGGGTCTGTCTCCCCCGCACCCGCGCCGGAGGTGTCCGGTTTCACCGGATTCGCCCGGGCGTCGGCGCAAGCGGCGTCACAGCCCTACTCACTCGCACCGGATTCGGGCGAGGTGACAAGATGAGGTGGCATGAGCGCCCAACAGCGCCCGTGGACACGATCGACACCTGCCGAGGGAGTTTGACAAGTGACCGACGCTGAAGCCGACCTGGTGATCCTTGGTGGCGGATCGGGTGGTTACGCCGCGGCGTTCCGCGCCGCCGAGCTGGGCCTGTCCGTCACCCTGATCGAGAAGGACAAGCTGGGCGGCACCTGCCTGCACCGGGGTTGCATCCCGACCAAGGCACTGCTGCACGCCGCGGAGGTCGCCGACTCGGCGCGGGAGGGCGACCAGTTCGGCGTCAGGAGCGTGTTCGAGGGCATCGACATCGACGGTGTGCACAAGTACAAGGACACCGTCGTCAACCGCCTGTACAAGGGTCTGCAGGGCCTCGCGAAGGCCCACGAGATCAACTACGTGGAGGGCACCGGCACCTTCGTCGGCGGCACCACCGTCGAGGTCGACGGTACCCGCTACACCGGCAAGAACGTGCTGTTGGCCACCGGCTCCTACTCCAAGACGCTGCCGGACCTCGAACTGGGCGGCCGCATCGTCGCCAGCGAGGAGGCCCTCACCCTGGACCGTGTGCCGGAGAAGGTGGTGGTGCTCGGCGGCGGTGTGATCGGCGTCGAGTTCGCCAGCGTGTGGGCGTCGTTCGGCGCCGAGGTGACCATCGTGGAGGCCCTGCCCCGGCTCGTGCCCAACGAGGACGAGTTCGCCTCCAAGCAGCTCGAGCGCGCCTTCCGGCGCCGCAAGATCAGCTACAAGACGGGCGTGAAGTTCACCGGCGCCAAGCAGGACGACAACGGCGTCAGCGTGTCGCTGGAGTCCGGCGAGACGCTGGAGGCCGACCTGCTGCTGGTCGCGGTGGGGCGCGGTCCGAACACCGCCGGGCACGGCTACGACGAGGCGGGCATCACGATGGAGCGCGGCTTCGTCCGTACCGACGAGCGGCTGCGCACCAACCTGCCGAACGTCTACGCCGTCGGCGACATCGTGCCCGGCCTGCAGCTCGCGCACCGCGGGTTCCAGCAGGGCGTGTTCGTGGCCGAGGAGATCGCCGGGTTGAACCCGGGGCCGGTCGACGAGAGCGGCATCCCGCGCGTCACCTACTCGCACCCCGAGGTCGCCTCGGTCGGCCTGACCGAGGCCGAGGCGCGGGAGACCTACGGGTCGGACATCACCACGTTCACCTACGACCTCGGGGGCAACGGCAAGAGCCAGATCCTGAAGACCTCCGGTGCGGTGAAGCTGGTCAAGGCCCCGGACGGGCCGGTGGTCGGGCTGCACCTGGTGGGTGACCGGGTCGGCGAGCTGATCGGCGAGGCCCAGCTCATCTACAACTGGGAGGCGTTCCCCGAGGACGTCGCCCCGCTGATCCACGCCCACCCCACCCAGTCCGAGGCTCTCGGCGAGGCGCACCTGGCGCTGGCCGGCAAGCCGCTGCACGTGCACGGCTGAGGCGGCCGGGGCCGGGCAGTGCCCACCCGCGCGGGCGGCGTCCGTCACCGACGGCCCCGGCGCGGAGCGGTCGCCGGAAACCGCGGGCGCGGCGCGGCCGACACGCCAACGACCCACACCAGCACCACACGCACAAGGGAGTCAGCGAACAATGGCGTACTCCGTCACACTGCCGGAGCTCGGGGAGAGCGTCACGGAAGGCACGGTCACCCGGTGGCTCAAGCAGGAGGGTGACTCGGTGGAGGTGGACGAGCCGCTGCTCGAGATCTCCACCGACAAGGTCGACACCGAGGTCCCCTCCCCCGTCGCGGGCACGGTTCAGCAGATCGTGGCCCGCGAGGACGAGACCGTCGAGGTCGGTTCCCAGCTCGCCCTGATCGACGACGGCTCCGGTGGTGGACAGGCCGCCGCCGGGCAGGCACAACCGGAACCCGCCGCCGAGCCCGCCGCACCGGCCGAACCCGCC
>NZ_KE387102.1:50737-52774 GCF_000430445.1 Saccharomonospora iraqiensis subsp. iraqiensis | reverse complement strand
CAGGCCGCCGTACGGCGCACCCCGGTGCTGCTGGACGGGCTGCCCGTGTGCGCGGCCGCGCTGCTCGCGGAGGAACTGGCCCCCGGCGCCCGCGAGTGGTGGTTCGCGGCGCACCGCTCACCCGAGCCGGCCCACACCCTCGCCCTGGAACACCTGGACCTCGACCCGATCGTCGACCTGGGCATCGCCGAGACCGGCGGCTACGGCGCCCTCACCGCCCTCCCCCTGCTGTCCACCGCGGCCCACCTGGGCGCGCAGGGTTCGCCGTGAAGGACTCCTTCCCTGCGTCCGGTGCCGTGAAGGACTCCTTCCCTGCATCGCGCGCAGGGAAGGAGTCCTTCACGGCACAACGGTGAGCACCCGGCTCAGCCGAGCGGGTGCATCCAGCCGTGCGGGTCGGGTTTGGTGCCGTCCTGGATTCCGGTGAGTTCCTCGCGCAGTCGCATGGTGATCTCGCCCGGGTTCCCGTCCCCGATCGTGAACTCACCACCCGTGTGCCGGACCCGGCCGACCGGGGTGATCACCGCCGCGGTGCCGCAGGCGAACACCTCGGTCAGCTCACCCGAGCGGGCCGCCTTCTCCCACTCCTCGGTGGAGATACGCCGCTCCTCGACCGGGTAGCCGAAGTCCGAGGCGAGCTTGATCAGCGAGTCCCGGGTGACGCCGGGCAGCAGCGCCCCGCTCAGTTCCGGGGTCACCAGCCGCGCGTCGGCCCCCGAGCCGAAGACGAAGAACAGGTTCATCCCGCCCATCTCCTCGACCCACCGGTGCTCGGCGGCATCCAGCCAGACGACCTGGTCGCATCCCTGCTCGACCGCCTCCCGCTGGGCCACGAACGAGGCGGCGTAGTTGCCCGCGCACTTGGCCTCCCCGGTGCCGCCCGGCGCCGCCCGCACGTACTCGGTGGACAGCCAGACGCTGACCGGCTGCACACCGCCCGCGAAGTAGGACCCGGCGGGCGAGGCGATCAGGGTGTAGAGGTAGCTCTGCGACGGGTGGTTGACGCCGAGCCCGACATCCGTCGCGATCATGAACGGACGCAGGTAGAGCGAGTCGCCCCGGTTGGTCGGCACCCACCGTTCGTCCACCGAGACCAGTTCGTTCAGCGAGCCGAGGAACAGCTCGTCGGGCAGTTCGGGCATCGCCATCCGGCGGGCGGAGCGGCGGAACCGGGCGGCGTTGGCGTCCGGACGGAAGGCCTGCACGGACCCGTCCGGCCCGCGGTAGGCCTTGAGCCCTTCGAAGATCGCCTGCCCGTAGTGCAGCACCGCGGTGGCCGGGTCCAGCGTGAGCTGCTCGTACGGCCGCAGCTCGGCGTCGTGCCAGCCCTGCTCCGCGGTCCAGGTGGCGGTGACCATGTGGTCGGTGAAACTCAACCCGAATCCCGGTTTCGCCAGTACCTGCGCCACCCGCTCGGCCGGGGCGGGTCGGGTGCTGGGTGTGCGGCGGAACGGGATCGTGGTAGTCATGGCGCACAGCATATCGCTGACGTAGGAAACCGGAACATCGCTCGTCCTACGATCTCCGCCGCCGTCGCGCGGCCTCCCGGCACCCCGGGCGCGGGTGCCTCCGGGGTCCGGGCGGCCCGGGATCGGACGATCCGCGCCCACGGGCGGCGGTCGGCCTCTACGATGTGCGCGTGACTTCCCAGCCTGCGCCCACGACCGGCTCCGCCGGCGCCAAGACGTTCGTCACCGCGACCATGCTCACGTTCACCGGCGGGATGCTGGTGCTCATCGGCTACATCATGGTCGGCGGCTTCGGCATCTTCCTCGGCCTCGTCGGCGCCGTCTTCGGAGTGCTGTGGTGGAAGGACCTGCACGACGGGGTGATCCCCGCGCAGCTGCCCACGAAATCGGTGGCGCTGCTGACCCTGACCGGTCTGGCACTGTTCGGACTCGCCGTCGCCATGGCCTGACGGATCCGCGCGGGCGCGCCGGGGCGGCTACCGTCGCGCGCCGGTGAGGCCGGCGTGGATCCACCGCACGAGGAACAGCGCCCCGGCCGCGACCAACGCGGCGGTGACCGGCACCAGCG
>NZ_KE387102.1:39297-50637 GCF_000430445.1 Saccharomonospora iraqiensis subsp. iraqiensis | reverse complement strand
CCCGCTCGTACTGCGTCCGGGCGGTGGCGCGGTCGCTGAACGGCAGGTTGAACTCGTCGGCGTAGCGGGCGGCGAGCTCCGGGGTACGGGTCCGGCCGGTGCCACCGAGGATCACCGGCGGGCCGGGCCGCTGCTCCGGTTTCGGCAGCGCCGGGGCGTCCTCCAGCGTGTAGTGGTCGCCGTCGAAGGAGAAGGTCTCCCCCTCCGGCGTGCGCCACAGCCCGGTGATGACCGCGAGCTGTTCGGCGTAGCGGTCGAAGCGTTCGCGCAGCGGCGGCAGGTCGATGCCGTAGGCGGTGTGCTCGTCGGCGTACCAGCCCGAGCCGAGGCCGAACTCCAGCCGCCCGCCGGACATCCGGTCCACCTGGGCCGCGGAGATCGCCAGCACCGACGGGTGACGGAACGTGGCCGCCGACACCAGCGTGCCGAGCCGGATGCGCGAGGTCTCCCGCGCCAGTCCGGCGAGTGTCATCCACGCGTCGGTGGGGCCGGGCAGGCCGCTGACCGATCCCATCTTCAGGTAGTGGTCGGAGCGGAAGAACGCGGAGAAGCCGCACTCCTCGGTCGTGCGCGCCACGCGGAGCAGATCGTCGTAGTCGGCACCCTGCTGCGGTTCGGTGAAGATCCTCAGGTCCACCGGGACGAGCCTAGTTGTTGCGGGTTGGGAGGTTGTTGACGCGGGGTGATCGGGGTCGGCCAGGGGGATGGGTCTTGCGGCGGCAGGATGACAACCGCCAAGTCCCTCGTCCGCCGACCCGCAAGGACCCGTCCTGTGTCACACCGTAATGCCCCGCTGTCTGTCGAGGGCCGTCGTTGCCTCATCGCTCGGTGCCAGCACCGTCCGATCGCCCACGTTGCCGCCGAGATGGGGATCTCGCGGCAGTGCGCCTCGAAGTGGGTCAACCGCTACCGCCGATTCGGCGAACTGGGCCTGATCGACCGGCCCTCAACGCCGCACCGGCAACCGACGGCCACACCGGGTCAGACCGTGTCCCGTATCGAGTCACTACGCCGCAGCCGAAAGTGGTCCGCGAACCGGATCTCCCTGGAACTGCCGGTCGAGGGTGTGCCTCTCGCTCGCCGCACCGTCACTCGCCACCTGCGGCGCCTGGGCCTGCAGCGTCGCCGTTTCCTCGACCCCACCGGCGCCAGCAATCGCGCACCGCGGCGGGGCACGACCAGCACTCCATCAGCCGGCAGGGCCGGTGGGTGCCCACCAGCGGCGAAGTCGCCGGCTACATCCGCGAGGAGGACGGGTGGACCGACAACGCCCTCAACGACATCGGCCTGTAGGGAGCCATAGCGTCCGCGATTCGCCGTGCCGCGGTGCCGTCCCCGTACGGAGAGGGCCGGCCGGTGAGGCGGGCGTGGGTGCCCGCGATGTCGGCGAGCCACTGGTTCACGGTGCCTGCGATGTCCTGGCCCGGTTGCAGCCGTGTGCCGAAGGCTCCTTCCACCTCGGGGCGTTCGTTGCTGCGGCGGACGACGAGGACCGGGCGTTTCAGCACGGTGGCTTCTTCCTGGACACCCCCGGAGTCGGAGACCACGACGGCAGCGTGGCGGATCATGGTGAGCAGGGTCGGATAGTCGAGGGGGCCGGTGCATCGAAGTTCGCGTGTGAACCTGGTGAGACCGGATTTCGTGATCTGGAATTGGGTGCGCGGGTGCAGTGACAGGACGAGCGGCCTACGGACCGCGGCGAGTTCCCGCAGGATCGTCTCCAGCGTCTCCACGTCGTCTGTGTTCTCGGGTCGATGGAGGGTCGCGAGGACGAATCCACCGGTGGTGGTCCCCACCTGGTCCAGGAGTTGTCGTTGCCGCCCGGGCTCGGGCAGGTTGTGGTGGACGGCTTCGACGATGGTGTTGCCGGTGACCGCGACCCGGTCGGGCGTGATGCGTTCGGCCAGGAGGTTGTCGCGGGCCGCGTGTGTGGGTGCGCAGCAGCAGTCGGCGAGGTGGTCGATGAGGACTCGGTTGTGTTCCTCGGGCATGGCGCGGTCGAAGCTGCGCAGACCTGCCTCGACGTGCACCAGCGGTGCGTCGGTCGCGTTCGCGGCGAGGGCCCCGGCAAGAGCGGAGGTCGTGTCGCCTTGCACCACCACCAGGTCGGGCCGGGTGTCGCGGAAGACCTGGTCGAGTGCGCTGGTCATCGCGCCGAGTTGGGTTCCCCGTGTCGCATGGTGGGCAGTGTTGAGTGCGACGTCGGGGGCGAGGTGGCCGGTCATGCCGACGGTGTGGTGTTGGCCGGTGTCGACCACCAGCGCTTTGGGGCCGAGCAGTGCGGCGAGCGGCGCGAGTTTGATGGCTTCGGGGCGGGTTCCCACGACGAGAGCGACAGTCACGGGTGTCTACCAGAACAGGTGTCCGCGTTCGCCCGTGCAGTAGCGGCGGGCGGTGACGAACAGGCGTAAGTACAGCTGGTCGAGGGCGAGGTAGTTGGGCACGAGCTCGGCGCGGGACAGTGTGCCGTCGCTGTGGCGGAGGCCGGTGTCGGCGCGGCTGGCGAAACGGGCGGGCACGGTGTCGGTGTCGCCGGCGGCCAGTGCGACCGCGTCGTCGACGTCGAGGTCGACGAGTCCGGTGACCTCGGCGTCGGCCAGTGGGATGTCTTCGAGGTCGATGTCGAGGGGCAGCAGGTGCCAGTGCTGGAACTCGCGTTCGATGTAGTCGGGCGCGAGGGTGACCGCGGTTTGGCGCAGCCCGATCGGATGCAGCTGGTCGTAGGAGACTGGGAGGCCGAGCTCTTCGTGCACTTCACGCACACCGTCTTCGACGTCCTCGCCCGCGTGGTAGTGGCCCCCGACGGTGATGTCCGCGTAGTCGGGCCGGTCGAACGAGTACCGGCCGGGTGCCTTCTTCTGCAACAGCACGCGGCGGCGGCTCGGGTTGAGGGCGAGCGCGGAGAACGTGCGGTGCCACAGCCCCTGGCGGTGGGCTTGCTTCTTGGTGTCGACGCCGACGTGTTCGTAGCGGTCGTTGAAAATGTCGATCTCAGTCACGGGTGTGAACTCCTGCCGGGCCGGTGTGGTGCTGCCAGTAGGTGCGGAGGGCGTCGAAGTAGTGGCGAGGGTCGCCGACGGTGACCCAGTGTCCCGTGATCCGGTGGACTGAGACGCGGGCGTCGGCGGCGAGTTGGCCCGTGGCGATGCCGAGGTCCACCTCGCCACGCGCCAGCTCGGTGGGCCGGAGCCGGTCGAGGATCGACGGCCGCAGGACCAGGCGGGAAACGACCGCGAGTGGTTCGTCCACCGTTTCCGGGGCTGGGCGTTGACGGATCCTACAGACACGATCCGGGGAGTCGGTGGTGTCGACGATGCCGAACGAGCGCGTGTCGTTCCGATCGATGTGTTGCGCCGCGATGACGCCTTCGGTGTCACCACACAGGCGGTCGCACATCGCGGCGAGGTTCCCGCCGGGTGAATGTTCGCCGATGAGGAGGTCGTCGCCGAACGCGACCGCGAACGCCTCACAGGAGGCGAGCCGTTCCCGGACGGTGAGCAGTGGGGCGGCGTTGCCGTAACCGTGGGACAAGTCCTCCACGACGGTCTGGACGGGCATCCCCTCGGCGCGCAGACCTTGCACGTGGGCTGGGATGAGGGTGTCGCCGGGGCTGGTGACGACGATGACGTCGGTGGTTCCGGCGCCCAGGCATTCCCGGATCACGTGTTCGACGGCGGGCGTGGGGCCCAGCGGCAGCATCTCCTTGGGCACCGTGGAGGCGAACGGCTGGAACCGTGTGGCCGCGCCCGCCGCGGTCACGACCGCGGGAAACCTGCTGCTGGTCATGGAAGAACCCTCTCCAGTGTCGGAAGTACCCGTTCCAGTTGGCCGAGTGGGTCGCGTATCCCGAACCGGACCTCCACGCAGGGGACAGTGTCGGCGACATTCGACACGACCGGTTCGGCGTGGCGCTGGAGTGCGGCGTCGGGCGTCGCGCGGGGCACGAGCCACGGTTGTCGCCAAAACTCGTCGCGGGGCGTGAAGCAACTGGCGGACAACACCCGCCGGGCTTCCGCTGGTGGGAGCGTGCGGATGGTCGCAGGTTCAGCGGTGTCGGTCAGCCGGGGCACGATGATCGTCCGCAGCCAGGACCCGGGAGCGAGGGAAGTCCCGAGCGCGGCGGCGTACTCGCGGGCGCTGAACTCGACTTTCTCCGTGGTTCCGAAGGTGGTTGGGAGCGTGTCGACCGGGCGCTGCGGGCGGGACAGGCCCGGCACGGCGTCGGCGAGTTCGGGCACGGCTTCCACCGTGCCGCGTGCGACCGGGACAGGTAGCGGGACGGCGACCAGTCGCCGCTGGTGATCGAGGATGAGCCGATCGTTGGACAGCAACGCGCCGCGGGTGGCGCGTATCAGGCAGGTCAGCAGCGTGGTTTTGCCCGCCGAACGAGGTCCGACGATCATCACCCCGTGGCCGTCGATGTCGACGCCGGCCGAGTGGAAGACGACACCTCCGTGGTCCTCGTAGGTGCGCAGCATCGCCTCCCGCATCAACCGCAGCGGGTGGGCGTGTGGACGTCGCGCAGTGGAGTGCAGATACAGCTCGATGCTGCGCCCGTGCACGCGGACGGCGTAGGCGCGGGTCTGGTGCTCCAACGCGTCGGCCGCCACGGCGTAACTGCGAGCCCCGGTGGGTGTGCGGGTCTCGGTGAGGACCACCCCGGGAACTGGTTCGAGGTGTCGGGCTACCGGTGGCCGGTTCGCGTCCCGGGCGACCTCTTCGCACCGTGCGTCGTCGGGCTGCACGATGAGACGGAACGCTCCGAAGTTCTGGTCGCCGAGGGGGCCGGGCAGGTAGTCGGCCAGGTATCGCCGCTGCTGCGCGGACCAGGACGCCGGCGCGTTGAGCTCGAACGTCAGGTCACCCAGATGCGACGTCCACGAGTCGTACGGCTGTGCGGTCATGACCACTCCTGGATGCGTCGGGCGACAATGTCGATGCGCTGTCGGCGGGCGTGCTCGGTGGCCTGCCGAAAACCCAGAACCGACGTGAGTGAGAAGAACTCGTGCACCGAGTCGACCGTGATCTCGCCGCGCACGGCGCGGGTCGCCAGTTGAAGTCGGGCACGGAACCACGTGGCCGGGAAGCCCGCGGTGGTGGTGTCGGCGGTGACTTCCTCGACGATGGGCAGTAGTGCACGAGCGGACGCCCGGTTCGGTGCGCGCAGACATGCCCGCAGGGCGTAGCCGAGGAACGCGTCGAGCACGACCGGTGTGTCGCAGCTCAGCGCGGTGAACAACTCGTCGAACAGGGTCACCGGCTCCGGCCGCAGACTCGGAATCAACGGCGGCAGCACATCGACGAGCACCGGCCGGCCGCCGGTGAGGCAGAAGTTCGCGAGGTTGGTGTCAAGCCGCGCGTCCGCGCCGTCGAGGGACCGCACCCAACACGTGATCTCGGTGGCGGCCGCGGCGACGACGGCGGATTCCGCGTGGCCGGCGGCGTGGAGAAGGGTCGGTCCCGGCACCCACCTGTGGCGGACCGTCAAGGGTTCGGAGTCGACGATCCGCAGGTCGTCTGCAAGCCGCACCCCACCCGCCCGGAGCGCGTCGACGTAGGCGCGCATCCCGGCCGGACCGGTAGCGCTCATGGCGGTGACGAACCGGGCGCCCGCCGGATGCTGTCGAGTGAGGCGCTTGATGACGTGCGCACCGTCGCGACGATGAGCGTCGAACTCGCCCACCTGTTGACTCACGACACACCCCCGCCACGCTCGTCGAGGAAACCGTCCGCGTCGGTGACCATCGCGCGGAACTCGCCGAGCAGGTCGAGCCCCAGCCGGTCGGCGAGCACGTCACAAGCCGCGAGGACTGCGCCGGCGGCGTGCGGCAGCGACGGCGGGTCCCCTTCGGGCCGGTGGCGGTAGCCGTGCTCGACCAGCGCGGCCTCCGCGAGGTTGCCCGCTGCCACGAGCAGCCGCAGGAACGCTTCAAGAGCCGTTTCCGCGTGCGGCAGCTCGGCACAGCCGACAGGCTCGGAACCGGCGAGAACGGTGATACTCAACGCGGCGAGCACGATGTCGGCCAACTCGTCTCCGACGTCGTCGATGGGACGGCGCGGATCCTCGAGCCCGGCGACGTCGGCGCCGTGCACACGCAGCAGGCACAACGCCAGGTGCCCGACCTGCACGGACAACTCCGCGGCCGCGGTGCTGGGATCCCAGTCTCGGGGCGCGGTCGTGGCGAACCGGCGGCGCAGACGGCGCACGTCGCCCAACACCTCGATGGTGTGCTCGCTGAGCAGGCGGCGGGTCACGGCAGGATCACGGGCGTCGCCCCAGCCGTCCCGCTGCTCCAGTACGGGTCCCCACCGTCCCGCGCCACCCGGATCCGGATACCGAGGTCTTGGGTCAGCGCGGCGGCGACGTTCGTCCCCACTGCCGCGTCGATGACCAGTTCACGGCCCTGCCCGACCAACGAGAACGACGCCGCCGGCACACCGCGGCGAGCCAACGCGGCACGCACCTCGTCATCGCTGGGCGGCGTGCGCTGGGAGTCGGCGACGGTGCAGCGCTCCCGCTGCGCCACCGGGCAGGTGTTGCGCACCCGGCACGTGAGGCTGCCGAAAACGCCGAACGAGTCCGCCCGGTCAAGGACGAAGGACAGGGCACAGGAGTTCGTGTGAAACACCGGATAGCCGGGATGCCGCTGCCAGGTGCGGTGGATGAACTTCCAGAACGCGCGCGGATACACGCCCTCCGCCTCAGCCACACCCGGGGTGTTCGCCAGCTCCGGCCAGGATTTCGCCATGCGTTCCAACGCGGCGGGCTCAACTTTGAGCCCGGCGGCGACGGTGCAGGTCGCGTAACGCGCCGCGTGGTCCAGAACCCGACACATCGTTTCGCGGTCGGCGGAGCTCGGGAACGCGGGCCGCCAGTAGTGCACGATCGGAACCCCGGCCTCGGCCAAGCGGGGGAAGTTGTCCACGATCGCGTCGTGCCGGATCCCCCGCTCGACTTCGCGGGACAGGCCCGAATAGCTCAGGTACACCAGCACCGTCGCCCCGTGTTCGCGGGCGGAGTTGATGGCCGCGATCGTTTCGTCCGGGACCCGGCACTTCGTGATCAGCACCAGCGGATTCGGCACCGCACGCCGCACCCATTCCCCCAGCAGCGCGGACAGATGCGCCCGGGAGGTCGGCAGCGCCATCACATCGGTCCAGGTGTAGAACGCCACCGGACGCGACGGGCCGTAGAACTCCGAGCTGAGCAGCAAGCTCACCGACTCGTGTGGCGACGCGACCTGCGTCGGCGGCACAGCGGTCTGCCCGCGCTCGTTGAGGAAGCAATAGGTGCAGCGCTTCGGACAGCCCTGCACCGGATTGACCGCGATCCACGTCGCATGCTGATCCACGACCGGCGCCCACACGCGGCCCGGATCACTGGCTTGAACGTGGTGCGCTGCGGGAACAGTCATTGTCGTGCCCTCCCACCTCGGCCATGCGGTGATGCCCAACTCGTGGCGAGCTCCACGTAACCGCACACCAGCTTTGGTCGGAGCGTGGCGTGCCGACTTGGCACGCCGGTTGCCGATCAGGCAACTCGGGTTGAAACGCCCTCGGTGTCGCTACGGTGAGCGGTGACGCGATTGCTGGAGGCGCACATGCAGCAGGCGAGCAGGGGGGACTTGATCAGACAGGCTCGACGGGCGAAAGGGTGGACCCAACACGAGCTGGGACGACGTATCGGCTACACCAAGACGCGGGTGTCGAGGGCAGAGACCGGGGCGCAGCCGATCCGGGACGTCACTGTTTTGCGGCAGCTGGCGGACGTTCTCGACGTGCCACCGTCAACGTTCGGCCTCGTCGACCAGTCGCCTACCGTTGGGTCCAGTCTGCACAATCACACTTCGGAGGATCCGGTGGACCGTCGCGCATTCCTCGGCGCGGCCGGCGCGTTCGGTGTCGCGGCCGCGTTCACCCAACCTGCCGCGGCCGCCGAACCGGACCCGGCGGTGCTGCTGGAACGGCGGATGTCGTCTTGCCTGTTCACCACCACCGGCGCCAACGCCGCACCGATGCCGGCGGTCGAGCTGCGGGCACGGCTGGACCGTGCGCGGGTCGGATTCGACGCGTGCCGCTACGTGTGGCTGTCCGACGAACTCCCGCGGCTGGTGTCCACCGCTGAGGCGAGCATGGCCGCCACACCGACAGCTGAAACCGCGGCGCTGGCCTCAACCAGCTACCAGCTCGCCGCGCACGCCCTGGCGAAACTGCTGGTGTCCGGGTTACAGCCGATGGCGGCCGACCGTGCCGTCCACCGGGCGCAGCAGGCCGACGATCCTCTGGTGCTCGCGCAGGCCCGGCGGGTGCTGTCCACCGCGGCACGCCGGATCGGTGACTACGAGCAGGCTGAACGGGTCGGCATCCGCGCGATAGAGGACCTGCCGCTTCGACAGGATCATCCGGCCACATGGCGGCACGCGGTCGAGCTGTGGTGCGTGGCCGGATACGCGGCCGCCATGCGAGATGACCGGGACCGGTCGGTGGAGTGCTACCGGGAAGCGGCTGCCGTGGCCGACCGGATCAGCGACCACCACCAGCTGCGGCGGGCGCGTGACTACGCCCTGGCGCACCAGATCAGCAGCGCCCACAAGTTGGGTGACTCCGCCACCGCGTTGGACGCGGCCCGCAAGGTTCGCCTCGACGCGCTGCCCACCACCGAACGCAAGGGCCGCTACCTGGTCGATCTCGCGATGGCATGGCAACAGCACGGCCACGACGACCAGGCATATCGAGCTGTGCTGCTCGCGGAGCACCACGCCCCGGGAGAGGTCCACACCCGCAGCTCGGCGCGGCAGTTGATCGGCTCCCTGACCACGTCGCCCCGGCACGGCGCCATGCCCGAACTGGGGGGACTCGCCCGGCGGGCGCACATCACTGTGTAAAGACGCGACCCGGTGGCCGACCACCACGAACAGGGCACCGCCTGAGCCTCCCTGCAAAGCTGACGGGTGAGGACCTCAACAGAACGGTCCGAACGGAAATGGCACGGACGGGAAGGGTGTGGTTGCGTGCGGCCATGCGGATGGCTTCCTCGATCAGTGGTGTGCGGTAATGGTCGTCGATGGCCCAGCCGACGACGGCTTTCGAGTAGCAGTCGATGACCGTTGCCAGATACACCCACCCCTCGCCGGTCGGGATATACGTGATGTCACCGACCATTTTCGCGCACGGCGTGCGCGCGGTGAAGTCGCGTCCTGCAGCACGTGCGTGCTGGGCTCGGTCAAGCTCGGCCACCAGGGGCGTGGCTGGCAGGGCACGAGCTCGAGTTCACGCATGATGCTGCGAACCAGCTCCGGTGTGGCCGGCTCGTTGGAGCGGGCCAGCCAGGCGTGGATGCGCCGGTGTCCGTAGGTGCCGTCGGAGTCGTCGAAACACTTCTTGATCAAGGCACCCAAGTAGCGACGACGCCGGTCCGTGTCCGACTCGGACCGCGACAGCCAGTCATAGAATTCGGATGCAGCTTTTCCCAGGAACTCCGTCTTCATGCGCAACTGACGGTTTTCCTCTTCCAGCTCGCGCAGCCGCGCGCGCTCCGACACGCTCAACGACGGCTCCGGGTCATCACGTACGGCCTCGTGCGCGTTCACGCAGTCCCGCAGTGTCTGCTGGATCAACCCCAGCTCCCGAGCAACCTCGGCCACAGTACAACCGGTCTCGGCTTCCAGTCACCAACGTCGCGGCCTCATACACCTAGTCGTCGGTGACGGCGCCGTGCTGGGAGAGGCCGGTGACGCCGGCACCGGTGTCCTGCTCGGCGTCGTCGCCGTACCGGAGCCGCTTCCGAGCCTCCTTCCCGGTCGCGACCCTGATGGTCGGACCTCGACACCGAAGCGCTCCAGGCCTATCGCGACTTGGACGGAAGGCTGCACGCCATGAATGCCTGGACCGCGAGCGGGCGCGACCTGGCAACGTACAGAAGGGCGGTGTCCGATGACGAAGAGGACGGATGAGACGTCCGAGCGCGCGGCCCGGGAAGACGCCCGTGCGCTCGAAGCCGAAGCGGAGGCGACCGGGCCCTACCCGCCCGAAACCCGGATCACCCGACCGAATCGGCCCAGCCGGATGTTCAATGTCCGACTGACCGACGACCAGTTCAACGACTTGTGGGAAGTGGCCCGTGAGCACCACCTGCCCATGTCGACCATGGCGCGCTCGTGGCTGCTCGAACGCCTCGACCGGGAGCGGCGCGCGAGCTAGTCGGCGTCCGGTCGGCCTGCCCGGGCTTCGAGGGAGGCTCGCCGGACCTGGTCGAGCAGGCCCGTCATCGCCCGTTCCAGTTCGGTGGCGACCTTCTCGGGGTCGTCCGCGTTCGCGATCTCGGTCGCGGCGCTGCACAGGGTGCCCAGCAGCAGGCGGGAGGTCATCTCCACGGGCATCTCGACGAGCTCCCCCGCGTCGATGAGGTCACGCATGCTCTGCCGGATCAGTCCGAGGCTGTAGTGGTCCTCGGCCTCCCGCCACCGCTGCCAGCCCATCACCACCGGCCCCTCGTGCAGGGCGATGCGTTGGTAGGCCGGGTCGAGGCAGCTCGCGATGAACTCGCGCAGGCTGGTCAGGGCCCGTTCCCACGGCGGGCCGGGCCGGCGCAGCAGCGCCTCCAGCCGGTCCTTCACCCGGGTCTCGACCGCGTCGAAGGCCGCCTCGAAGATCGCCTGTTTGCCGGAGAAATGGTGATACAGCGCGCCCTTCGTGACGCGCGCCCGCCGGGTGATCTCGTCGAGCGAGGTCCGGCCGTACCCCCGCTCGGTGAACAGCGCGACCGCGCTGGCGACCAGTGCCTCCCGGGTGGACTCGGCATGGTCGTCCCGCCGGGAGCGTGCGCCGCCCGGCGGGGGCGTCCGGCCCGCCGGGCCGGTCGCCTTCTGTTCGGACCTCGGTGTCACCACGCTCACAACCTTAACCCCGGGCACAGTCTCCGTACCGATGGTATGTTGAGCACGGAAAGTACATACCGACAGTATGACTCAAACCATCGGTATGCCCCGGTTCACACCGGGGATGCCCGGTGGGACGAGGCCGGAGAAGGGGGCAGGCCATGAGCTGGAAGGACTTCTACCGCAGACGCGAGATCATGGACGCTGCGGTCGAACTGGGGAATCACGACGCACACGGGCGGATCCCGTTCGACCGGATCGACGGGGCGCGGGACCTGTTCGGCAGCGAGGAGAACCTGCTGCTGGCGCTGCACCAGCGGTGGACCCAGGCGCTGAGCGGATATCTGCGTGCCCGGGTCGCGGGCCCGGAGGACGCCGACAACGTGCCCGGCGGCGGGGAGCGGGACCACGTCGACGCGGTCTCCCGCGCCTGGCGGGCCGCGGTGCGGCGCAACACCGCCCT
>NZ_KE387102.1:37450-39197 GCF_000430445.1 Saccharomonospora iraqiensis subsp. iraqiensis | reverse complement strand
GACGTCTCCCGCTGCGGACCGCCCGCGCCGCCCCGCGGGCGGCGGCCTCCGCACGCCGGGGGGACCGGGCTTTCGCTCCGGTACCGCACCCGGTGTCCTCGGCCGGGTCGTCCGCGGTGAAGAACCCGGCGGGCAGATCGTCGAGATACGGCCGCACGCGCCCGGAGTCGTCCGGTTCCCGCCCGGCGCCGTCGTCCTCCCCGTCACCAGCAGTGTGCACAGCAGCCTTCAGAGTCGATGTCCGTTACCGACGCCGAGGATATGGGATCGCGGACGCGGACGGATCATGAACCGGGGAAACGGGACGCCCCGGCCGCGTCCCGGTGTTCCGGGCACGGCTGGTGGGCGCAGCAGGGTTCGAACCTGCGACCCCCTGCTTGTAAGCCATCCGCTGGCAATCCGCGTGCTCACCAGGGTTTTCACTGGTCACTCTGACCCGTCGTGCCCTGAGTTATCGGGTCACTCACACCCTGCGCAGAACCGTTGAAAACGCCCCTCGACGGGTGACCTCACCACCCGCCGAGGGACTTGATCAGACGCTGGAGGTCTGACCCATGAGCAACTCTATGTCCCACGGCGAGAAGGCGCGGCAGCTGCTGCACCTGGCCGAGCAGCTGCGCGAGTGTGCCGACCGGGAGCTGACGAAGAGCGTCGAGGCCGGCGAGTCGGCCACCGAGCGGCCGATCATCGAGCCGCCGGTGCCGGTGCGGCAGCTGCGGATTCACGCCGAGCACCTGGCCTACCGGCGGGACGACGCGATCGAGCGGTACGCGAGGTTCGGCAGCCTGCGCGAGGTCGGCGAGGCGAACGCGCTGCGGATGGCGCTGGCCAACCTGCACATCTGGACCGACGGCGCGGTCGGCACGGCGCTGCACAAGCAGCCGACCGTGCAGGACACGGCCGAGCAGGGCGGTGCCCGGTGAAGCGCGGTTGGATCACCTGGTGCGGCCTCGGCATCGTCGCGGCCGCGGCCGCCGTCCTGAGCTTCGACGCGCTGCGGGAGCTGGCGGTGCTGACGGGCACGCCGAAGCGCCTGGCGCCGCTGGTGCCGATCACCATCGACGCCGCCGCCCTGGTGGGCACCCGGGTGTGGCTGGCGGGTGAGGCGCCAGGGAAGGCGGTGCGGTTCGCCCGGTTCCTGGCGCTGGCGATGATCGGCGTGTCCGTGGTGGGCAACGCCTCGGCGCACGCCCTGGTGGCCTACGACATCACGCCCGCCTGGTGGGCGGTGGTGGCCGTCGCCTCGGTGCCGCCGCTGGTGTTGGGTGCGGTGGCGCACCTGGCGCACCTGGCGACCGGCGAAGGGGCTAGCAGTGATGTTAAGGCTGACATCGCTTCTAGCCCCGCCACCGGCGACGAGGCCGGCGACCTTACGGGATCCCGTAACGTGGCTGGTCACGGGCCTGCACCTGGCGATTGCCAGGCGGAGAACTTCCTGGGATCGCAGGAAGTTTCCGAGGCGGAAAACTTCGCCGAGGTCAGTAAAGTTTCCGAGCCCGCCGAGGGGCCCGTGCTCGGCGACCACCAGGCAGAGCCCGATAGTTCGCCGGGCGACCGTTGGGCCGAGCACAACGGTTCACCGGGCGCCCGTTGGGCTGAGCCCAACACGCCACCGGCCGAGGGCGAAGGGGTATCCGCTCGGAGTACCCCTGGCGACGCCACCGACCTGGTGGACCGGGCGCGGCGCCTGGTGGCCGAGCACGGGCGCCTCGGCCGCGGGCGCCTGGCGCGGGAGCTCGGCGTCACC
>NZ_KE387102.1:29377-37350 GCF_000430445.1 Saccharomonospora iraqiensis subsp. iraqiensis | reverse complement strand
CCGCCGCGCCACCTCCCCCGCCGCGGCCCTCACCGGCTGGCTCCGCAAGCTGGCCCCGACCGGCTGACCCGCGCCCCCGGGGGGGTGTGCCGTGAAGGACCCCTTCGCTGCGTCACATGCAGGGAAGGACCCCTTCACGGCGCCGGGTGCAGGCAAGGGGGCCTTCACGGCACACCTCCACGGGCCGGGGCGGCGGGTGTTGATCAGGTTGCGGAGTGTGTCGGTAGGGTGACCGGATGACGGTTTTCCCGGACTCGGGGGCCCGTCGGGGCTGGGACGAGGACGACATCGGCGACCAGAGCGGGCGCACCGTGCTGATCACCGGAGCGAACTCGGGCCTGGGTCTGCGCAGCGCCACGGTGTTCGCCGAACGGGGTGCGCGGGTGCTGCTGGCCTGCCGGTCGGCCGACCGCGGACGGCGGGCGCTGGACGAGGTCGGGGCCCGCGCCCGGGTCCGGCCGGAACTGATCCCGCTGGATCTGGCCGACCTCGGCTCGGTGCGCTCGGCGGCCCGGGCGGTGACCGAGCGCACCGACGGTGCGCTCGACGTGCTGCTGAACAACGCGGGACTGATGGGGACCCCGCGCGGCGAGACCGCCGACGGGTTCGAGACCCAGTTCGGCACCAACCACCTCGGACACGCCGCGCTCACCTGGCTGCTCATGCCCGCCTTGCGGGGCGGCCGCGACGCCCGCGTGGTCACCGTGTCCAGCCTCGCCGCGTTGCGCGGCCGGATCGACCTGCGTGACCCGCACTTCACCCGACGCCGCTACAACCCCGCCACCGCGTACGCGCAGGCGAAACTGGCGAACCTGGTCTTCGCGGTGGAGCTCGACCGCAGGCTGCGCACCGCCGCGGACGACGGGGAGGTCGGAGCACCCACGGTGACCAGTGTCGCCGCACACCCCGGCTACACCACCACGGGCCTGGCGGGCTCGATGGCCCGCTCGCACGGTCACCCGGTGGCGCGTGCGGTGGTCGGCGCGGGAGCCCGGGTCGCGGACCTGTTCGGGCAGAGCGCCCGCATCGGGACGCTGCCCCAGCTGCACGCCGCCACCGCGGGTGAGGTGCGCGGAGGGGACTACGTCGGTCCGGACGGGCCGGGCGAACTCCGCGGTCATCCCAGGGTGAACAGGCCGCCACGCCGCGCGCTCGACCGGGCCACGGGTGCCGGCCTGTGGGACCTGACCGCGGAGTTGACGGGCGTCACCCCGGATCCCGCGTAGTCGAACCCACCGGCACCTCCCGCGTAGGGTGGGGCGCGTGACTGTGGTGCCGGAGGGTCGGAAGCTGCTGCGGCTCGAGGTCCGCAACAGCCAGACACCGATCGAGAAGAAGCCGTCCTGGATCAAGACCCGCGCCCGCATGGGGCCGGAGTTCACCGAGCTCAAGGGGTTGGTCAAGCGCGAAGGTCTGAACACCGTCTGCGAGGAGGCGGGCTGTCCCAACATCTACGAGTGCTGGGAGGACCGCGAGGCCACCTTCCTCATCGGCGGTGACCAGTGCACCCGGCGGTGCGACTTCTGCCAGATCGACACGGGCAAGCCCGCCGACCTGGACGTGGACGAGCCGCGCAGGGTGGCCGAGAGCGTGCAGGCCATGGGGCTGCGCTACTCGACCGTGACCGGCGTCGCCCGGGACGACCTCCCGGACGGCGGGGCCTGGCTCTACGCCGAGACGGTGCGCCAGATCCACGCGCTGAACCCGGGCACCGGCGTCGAGCTGCTCATCCCCGACTTCAACAACGACGACGACCAGCTCGCCGAGGTGTTCGGCTCCGAGCCGGAGGTGCTGGCACACAACACCGAGACCGTGCCGCGGGTGTTCAAGCGCATCCGGCCGGGCTTCCGCTACGAACGCTCCCTCGACGTGATCCGCCGCGCCCGGCAGGCGGGGCTGGTGACCAAGTCGAACCTGATCCTCGGCATGGGCGAGACCCCGGACGAGGTGGAGCCCGCCATGAAGGACCTGGTCGACGCGGGATGCGAGATCCTCACCATCACGCAGTACCTGCGCCCCTCCCCGCGGCACCACCCGGTGGACCGCTGGGTCAAGCCGGAGGAGTTCGTGGAGCACACGAAGACCGCCGAATCGCTGGGTTTCGCGGGTGTGATGGCGGGGCCCCTGGTGCGGTCGTCGTACCGCGCGGGCAAGCTGTTCGCCAAGACCAAGCAGCACCGTGGCGAGCCGTTGCCGGAGAACCTGGACCACCTGGCCGCGGCGGCCCCGGCCGCACAGGAGGCGAGCAGCGTCCTGGCGCGGCAGCGCTGACCGGACGACACGTGGAGCCGGACCCCGCCGCACGGACCGGTCGCTTCCGGGAAGCCCCGGGAAGACCGGAACGACACGGGCGTTACCGTCGACGGAATCGACATGACCGGTTCCGGCGGGCCGGCACCGCGACCACAGGGGGCTATCCGTGGTAACCGAGTTCCTCGACTGGCTGCAGAGCCTGCCGCAACCCGCGCTGGTCGGCGCCACCGGGGTGCTGGTACTGCTCGAGTGCACCGTCGGTCTCGGCTTCATCGCCCCCGGGGAGTCGGGCCTGCTGATCGCCGCGACGACCGCCACGACCATGCCCCGGTTCCTGGTGCTGTGGGCCGTGGTCACGGTCGCCGCGGGGATCGGTGACTCGATCGGCTACGCCCTCGGCAGGCGCTACGGGCCGCGCCTGCGGGAGACCCGGCTCGTCCAACGCTACGGCGGCGACGCCTGGGACCGCGCGTGCACGATCCTGCACCGGCGGGGCGTGTGGGCGGTGTTCTTCGCCCGGTTCCTGCCGGTGGTCCGCACACTGACCCCGGCGGCGGCGGGCACGGCCGGACTGCCCTACCGCCGGTTCCTGCCCGCCGTCGTCGCCGGTGCGGCGTCCTGGTCGCTGTTGCACATCAGCCTGGGCGCCGTCCTGGGCGAGGCCGCCCGGCAGGTGGAGAACGCCCTCAGCACCGGCGGCACCGCCGTGGTCGTGGCGCTGGGCGTCGTGGGTGTGCTCGCCGTCGTCCGGTACAAGCGGCGCAAGACCGCGAAGGCGCTGGCCGCGCTGTCCGGTGAGCCCGTTCCGGGGTCCCCGGACAGCGGCGACGACCGCGACTGACGCTCCCGCCGGGTTCAGCGGGTCGGGGGCAGGAAGCGACGCGCCACGCCACCCCCGTCCCCCGTCCCGGCGTGTCCGTCGCCGTCGGCGATCCACGGACCGGTGCCCTCGCTCGGATCGAGCACCCCCTCCTCCAGCCAGGCGTAGCGCCCGGCGAGGACCTGACGCGCCAGCGCGCGGTCACCGCGGTCGGTGTTGGTCCACAGCGCGTCGAACAGCGCCTCCACCCGCAGCCGCGCCTGCGCACAGAAGGCGTCGGCGAGCTCGTGCGCCGGGCGTCCGCGGTCCTCCTCGTCGGCGCCGGGGGTCTCCGCCCGGACACACACCGCGGTCATCGCGAACAGCTCCGCCCCGATGTCGACCACCCGGCCGAGGAACGCCTGCCGTTTCTCCATCGCCGCCCGCCACCGGGCCATGCCGTAGAAGGTGCACCGGGCGAGCCTGCGCGCGGCACGCTCGACGTAGCGCAGGTGCCCGGCGAGGTCGCCGAACTCGGCGAACGCGGTCGGCACCCGCCCGGCCCCGGTGACCAGCCGGGGCAGCCACCGGGCGTAGAAGCCACCCGCACGCACCGCCGCGACGGCCCTGCGCCGCGGCTCCACGGACGGGTCGACGAGCTCGCCCGCCGCCGTGAGGTGGACGTCGACCGCCTCCCGCGCGATGAGCAGGTGCATGATCTCGGTCGACCCCTCGAAGACGCGGTTGATCCGCATGTCCCGCAGCAGCTGCTCGGTGGGCACGGCGCGTTCCCCGCGGGCGGCCAGCGACCCGGCGGTCTCGTAGCCGCGCCCGCCCCGGATCTGCACCAGTTCGTCGGCGATCTCCCAGGCCCGCTCGCTCGCCCACAGCTTCGCCAGCGCGGCCTCGATCCGGATGTCGCCGTGCCCCTCGTCGGCCATCCGCGCCGTGAGCTCCACGACCGACTCGAGCGCGAAGGTCGTGGCCGCGAGGAACGAGACCTTGCGGGCGACGGCCTCGTGCTCCCCGATCGGCCTGCCCCACTGCACCCGTTCGGCGGACCACTGCCGCGCGATCCCGAGCGCCCACTTCGCGGCGCCCGCGCAGGAGGCGGGGACCGACAGCCGTCCGGTGTTCAGGGTGGCCAGCGCGATCCGCAGCCCGTCCCCCTCACCCCCGACGACGTTGGCGCGCGGCACCCGGACCCGGTCGAACCGGGTGAGGCCGTTCTCGATGCCGCGCAGCCCCATGAAGGTGTTGCGTTGCCGGACCGTGATGCCCGGGCTGTCGGCCTCCACGACGAACGCGGTGATGCCTCCCGGACGTTCCCCGGTGCGGGGCACCCGGGCCAGCACGACGAGGAGTTCGGCCACCACCCCGTTCGTCGTCCACAGCTTCACGCCGTCGAGTTCGTAGGCCTCGCCGTCGTCGGTGGGGGTGGCCGTCGTGCCGAGCCGCGCCGGGTCGGACCCGACGTCCGGCTCGGTGAGCAGGAACGCCGACACCGCGCCCCGGGCACACCGGGGCAGGTACTCGGCCTTCTGCTCGGGCGTCCCGGCGAGCTTGAGCGGTTCCGGCACGCCGATCGACTGGTGCGCGGACAGCAGGACGCTCAGCGACGAGTGCACCGAACCGACCAGCATCAGGGCCCGGTTGTAGGCGAGCTGCGACAGCCCGAGTCCGCCGTAGTCTTCCGGGATCTTGATACCGAAGCAGCCGAGTTCGGCGAGCCCCTTGACGTAGGTGTCCGGGATGCGGCCCTCCCGTTCGATCACCGTCGGGTCCAGGGTCTCGCAGTAGGACCGCAGCCGGGCGAGGAACGCCTCCGCCGCGGGCGTGTCCCCGCCTCCGGGGCCGGCCGGTGTGTGCCGGATCAGGTCGAGGCGCAGTCGCCCGAGGTACAGCTCCCGGGCGAACGACGGCTTCGTCCAGCCGCTCTCCCGGGCCTGCTCGGCGACCTGCCGGGCCCGTGTCTCGGTGACGTGCGGATGCTCGGCCATCGGACCACCTCTTCCGGGGTCGGGTGGCCGTCCGGCGACGGGTGGGCCCGGCGGGCCGCGACGTCCCCCGGCGACCACGGTGGTCCCCGGGGGTGGTCCGGCACCGCCCCGGGGAAACCCGGTGCCGCGCGGATTCCCCCGGACGCACCACGCCGGGCCGGGGAAGGCACCGCAGTCCGACGCGGCCTGCCCGATGTGCGCAAGGTCCGGGTGAGCCCCGTCCCCTTCCTTGTCGGGACCCACCCGGACGGGATCGTCTTCCCCACCGTCCCGTTCGGCCCCCCTCGACCGCCGGGACGGGATACCGGTGACCGGGCACGCCGCCCGCGCACCACCACGACGGGTCCGCGGACCGGTGTGCCGGTGCGGGAAAGACCGGTTTCAGCCTTACCCGAGCAGTCGGCGTTCCGCCAGTTGGAGGGCGGGGCGGAGCCGCGGATGTCACCCTGTCGGAGCAACTCACCTGACGGTGTGTGCCTCCTCGGTCAACGTGCGGTCACGATGCCTGCGGAGGTCGACGGTCGCCAGGGTCAGCGCCACTGCCGTGAGGGCCACCGAACACACCATCGCCCACCCCAGCGCGGTGGGGTACCCGCCCGCGCCGATCCCCGCGTGGAACACCGACGCGAGCACGGCCACCCCGACCGCCGTGCCGATCCGTTGCCCGGTCTGCAGGGCACCCCCGGCCACACCGGCCATCCGGGTGGGGACCCGGTCGAGGGTCAGGGTGGTGTTCGGCGAGATCACCATGCCGCCGCCGAGACCGGCCAGCAACAGCGGGGCGGCCACCACGTACCCGGCCGTGGCGGGCGCGGTGTGCGGGGCGATCGCCGCCACGGTGCCCAGACCGACCATCACCAGCGAGAGCCCCAGCAACGTCAGTTTCCGCCCCCACCGGGCGACCAGGCGCCCCGCGACGGCGGCCGACACCGCCGCCCCGAGGGCGAACGGCGTGACCGCGAGCCCCGACTCCAGCGGCGTGTACCCCAACCCCTGTTGGAAGTACAGGGCGAAGACCAGCCAGATCCCGGCGAAGCCGGTGAAGTACACCGTCGCGATGGCCGCCCCGGTGGCGTAGCCGGGGGTGCGGGTGAACAACCGGACGTCCAGCAGCGGGGAGCCGCCCCGCGCCAGCACGCGGCGCTCCCACCACACGAACACGGCCCCCAGCACCCCGGCGAGCGGCAGCATCCACCACAGCTGCCGCAGACCGTCCTGTTCGGAGCGGACCAGCGGCAGCAGCACCCCCAGCACGGTCAGGCCCAGCAACGCCATGCCGAGGTAGTCGAGCTGGGAACGCACCGGGCGCCCCCGCGGGGCGGACGGCGGAAGCAGGCGCGCCGCCAGGACCAACGCGACCGCCCCGATGGGGACGTTGACGAAGAACACCCACCGCCAGCCCTGGTCGGCCCCGACCAGGGCGATGATGAGCCCACCGAGCACGGGGCCGACCGCGGTGGAGATCGCGACCGTGGTCCCGAACGCGCCGAACGCGCGCCCCCGTTCCGCGCCGCGGAACAACTCCTGGATCAGCCCGCTGTTCTGCGGGGTCAGCAGACCGGCGGCGACCCCCTGGAGCAGCCTCGCCAGCACCAGCATGGACTCGTTGACCGCCGCCCCGGCGAGGGCGCTGGTCAGGACGAAGGCCGACAACGCGATGAGGAACATCCGCCGTCTGCCGACCGCGTCCCCCAGCCTGCCACCGGAGACGAGGACCAGACCGAACGTCAGGGCGTAGCCGGACACCACCCACTGCACCCCGGCCGTGGAGGCGTCCAGACCGCGCTGGATCGACGGCAGCGCGACGTTCACGATGCTGACGTCCAGCAGGGACATGAACCCCGCCGTCAGGGTCACCGCGAGCGCACGCCACCGACGCGGATCGGGTTCGTAGGCTTCGGGCACGGCCCCGGGACCGGACGGAGAATGGGACGCCACCCCGCCACGGTATTCCAGCGGCGGGAGCGCGTGCTCACCACGATCCCGGAGGCGACCGCCCGTGGGCAGGGCGGCTCCGGCGGCGGGACCGGACGCCGTAGCCTGGTCGCCGACACCCGTCCCGGACGCGAGAGCCGGACGAATCCCGCATTGTCGGCACTCGCGGCCCCACGACCAATGGTTCACTGCACACATGACACACGACGAGGCCCTCACCCTTCGCTCCGCCACGGGCTCCGACGTCGGACGGCAGCGGGACGGAAACGAGGATGCCGCCTACGCGACGACCCGGCTGTACGCCGTGGCCGACGGTATGGGCGGCCACGCCGCGGGGGAGGTGGCCAGCGCCCAGGCCATCGCGGCGATGCGCGACCTGGACGCCCGGCTGACCGAGCCCGACCTCAGCGGGACCGACCTCGACGCCGAGCTCGCCGCGGCGGTCGCCGACGCCGCCGAACGACTCGACCGGCAGGTGGGTGAGGACCCCGCGTTGAGCGGGATGGGCACGACCCTGACGGCGATGCTGTGGGCACCACCGCGGTTCTCCCTCGCGCACATCGGCGACTCGCGCTGCTACCGGCTCCGCGGGGACACGCTCACCCAGCTCACCCGCGACCACACGATGGTGCAGACCCTGGTCGACCAGGGACGGATGAGCCCGGAACTGGCCGAACGCCACCCGAGCCGGTCCGTCCTGGTGCGTGCCCTGCTCGCGGGCGTCCCGGCGGAACCGGACGTCGCCGGGTACACGGCCGAACCGGGCGACACGTACCTGCTGTGCTCGGACGGGTTGACCGACGTCGTCCCCGTCGAGCGCATCGGATCGGTGCTCGCCTCGGCCGCCGACCCGGACGACGCGGTGTCGTCGCTGATCGACCTGGCCAACGACGCGGGGGGACCGGACAACATCACCTGTGTCGTCCTGCGGGTCGCCGCCGGGGGATGACGGTGCCGGGCGGATACCGTCCGGTACCCGCCCGACG
>NZ_KE387102.1:27299-29277 GCF_000430445.1 Saccharomonospora iraqiensis subsp. iraqiensis | reverse complement strand
GCCGTGCCGCGCCGCCACAGCCTGCGGCCCCGCGCCCCACGGCTCTCCTCCGCGGGGGCCCGGGCGGTGTGCATCCGGTCCCCGGTGTCCGAGGTCCCGCCGGGGGTGCCCGCGGCCTTGCGGGCAGGCATCACCGCGATGATCAGACCGAGCAGGGCGGTGCCGAGGTGCAGCCAGTTGTCGGCGGCGTTGAGGGCGAGCGGGTTACCGAGCCCGCTGACCGGGTTGCTGGCGAACACCCCCGTGACGGCGAGGCCCCACAGCAGCAGGACCCCGAAGGCCACCAGCAGCAACCAGCCGTACGTGCGCGCCCCCGACGACTTCACCGCCATGAGCACACCCAGCGCACCGATGACGATGTGGATGATGTTGTGCAACGGGTTGACGGCGAACACCCAGAGCGTACTGCCCGTCGACCCCGCGAAGTCACCGAATCCGGTGACGATCAGGCCGATGATCCCGACGGCGAGATAGACCAGACCGACGAGTGCGGCCAGGATCTGCACCGGCTGGAGTCCGCTCACCTGGGTGCGGCCCTCCTTCGATCGAGCCATGACAGCCTCCTGTTCGGGTGTGACAGGCGCCACTTCCCCGGGGAGATACCCGGGGTCACCGACGGTGAAACCGTGCCGCCCGCGCGGCGTCCCGTGCGGTGCCGCCCTAGGGTCGGCGGCGTGGCCCTGGGCGTGTGCCTGCTGTTCGATCCGCCGTCGGACCGCGCGGTGCGGGAGCTGTGGCTGCGGTTCGAGCGACTGGGGGTGCCCACCCCGCACTCGCACACGCACGGCCGGCACCGCCCGCACCTGTCGTACGTGGTGCTGCTGGAGTGGGACCTCGACGCGGTACGCGCGGCCGTGCAGGCACTGGGCGACGGCGGCGGCTACGAGCTGCGCTTCGACGCGGTGGGCGCGTTCCGTCGCGGCCGGATCTGCCTGGTTCCCGCCGTCCCCGCCGCGCTGGTGACCCGGCAGCACGCCGTCGTGGAGGCGGTCCGGGCGACCGGGGCGGTCATCCACCGGCACTACGAGATCGACCACTGGTTGCCGCACACCTCGCTGGCGACCCGGGCCGCCACGCGGGACCTGCCCGGGGTGGCCGGCGCGGTGTACGACAGGTTGCCGTTGACGGTACGGGTCAGCCACGCCGCACTGATCGACAGCGCCACCGGCGAGGCGTGGCCGTTGGCGGGCGTGCCGTGACCCGCTCCCGGCACCGGACGGTCCGCCCGGAACCCGCCGTCACCGGACCTGTTCGGCCGGGGCACGCCAGGTGTTGCACGCGCTCATGCTCCCGTCGCGGTACCCGCGCAGCGCCCATTCCCGCTGGGTCTCGGCGGACCCGTGGGTGTCGCTGTCGATCCAGTTGCGGAAGTCGTCGACGGCGTCCCCGGCGAGCGCCCGGTCGATCCCCCCGCGGCCCTGCGCGCCGTGCAGGAACATCCCGGCCATGCAGTTGGCCTGGAGTTCCACCCGCCTGCTCAGTTCCCGCTCCTGTGGCCCCTCCGCGGTGTGCTCGCCGAGTGCGCGGCCCGCGTCGCCGAGGATGCCGCTCAGGTACTGCACGTGGTGGCCGTACTCGTGGGCGAGCGTGGCCACGTGCGCCTCCGTGGCGAGACCGAACGCGTCCACCGTGCGGGTCCTCGGCAGGTAGATCGTGCCGTCCTCGGAACAGTAGAGCCCCGTCGCCCGCTCGCGCGGGGGCAGCGGTCCGCACGCGGTGTCCGGGGAATCGGCGATGTCCACCTCGGCAGGGCGGAACGGCAGCCCGGCCTCCGCGAGCGCGGGTTCCCAGGCCCGGTCGAGACAGCGCAGCTCGGCCCGGTAGAACTCCCGGAGGCGCCCGCGGTCGCTGCTCAGCTCCGGCAGCGTGCACTCGACCTCGGCGGTGCGGGCACCGGACACGGACAGGGCGTCGTCGCCGATCCGGGAGGCACCGGCCGACTCCGGGCCGCTCCCGCCCGCGGCCGCGTCCGTCCCGG
>NZ_KE387102.1:17219-27199 GCF_000430445.1 Saccharomonospora iraqiensis subsp. iraqiensis | reverse complement strand
CCGGGCGCCCGTCACGCCGCGGCTCGTCACCGCGGGCACCGTCGCCGGACTCGGTGTGCCCCGGAAGCTCGGCCAGCTCCCGCACCAGCGCGCGACGCTGGTCGTCGAGCTTGTCCACCCCCGCCTGCAGCCGGTCCCACCGCCGCTGCTCGCCACGGGTGAGCTCCCGGTCGCCGGCCTTGTCGTGCAGCTCCCGCATCTCCGACTCCAGCGGTTCCCGCCGGGCCTCCAGCTCGTCGAGCTCGTTCGTGATCACCTGCGCATTCCGCGCCATGACAACTCCTCGGAAGACAGCCGCGCACCACGCGCGGCACGTGAAAGATGAACCGTCGCGGCGGGCGTCGAAGCGGGCCGCGCATGTCTCCCGGAGACCGCCGAGGGTGGCCGGGCCGGCGCTCGACGAGTGCGGCAGGCCGAAGCGGGCCGCGGCTCGTCACCGGAACCTGGCAGCGTCCCGAGCAGTCACCCGCCCGGGACGCGTCCAGACCCATTCCTGATGGACGCCCACAGTCTAGCTCACGGCTCCGTCACCGGATGGTTCCACAACGCCTGCCCCGCCGGGTCGTTCCACCAGTCGGTGATCGGATACGCCCGCATCGCGGCCACCCCCTCCCGCGCGTCGGCGAACTCGTCGACCTCGGCGCCGAACAGCATCCCGCCGCGCACCATCCGCCCGTGCAGCTCGGCCCACCGCCGGGTGCGCGCCGTGTCGTGCCGCAGCATGTCCAGCTCAGCCGCCGGGAAGAACCCCTCCGGGCGGTACTCACCGTCGCACATCTCGCTCCCTTCCGACGCCCGTCACGCGTGACACCTCACCCGTGACATCGGCGCCCGTGACCTGCTCGAACGTGACCGGCGCCGTGACGCCGCCTTCGGGGGGAAAATCAGAGCGTAAGGGCACGGGGTCGCAAGCCCCGGTCACCGCCCGTGTTCGGGGTGCCCCCTCCCCTGGCCCGCCCACCCTGGCCACCAGCACCGACGCCGAGCGAGGCCGCGCGCTTGTCACGCTGAGCAAACGACGAGCAGCACGCACCACAGCCACGGCCACGGCAGGGGCAGGGCGGGGCACCACCAGGGGACGGGGCCACGACATCACTCGACTTCCTCGGATCGGGCACCACGCCGACGCCACCACGTGGCCACACGGGTGGCACCCTCGGCCAGCACCACAGCCGCGGCGGACACCACGGCCAGGGCGGCCACCACGACCACCACCAGGCCGATGATGGCGAGGACGTGAGCGATATCGGGGTTGTCCAGGATCACGAGGGCCTCCCGAGGGTGTCGTGGAGCAGCTGCTCGACGGCCATCGCTGCGACGTCGGGGCAGTCGGGGCGGTGCAGTAGCTCGGCGGTGATGTCGCGGTCACGGGCGACGAGCGCGGGTGTGCCTCCGCAGTCCTCGCACCGGGTGGCGGCGCGGAGGTTGTCGAGCAGCGCGGCGAGCTCGTCACCCTCCACGATGATCGGGCGTTCGGTCATGCGGACTCCCTTCGGAAGCGGGGTGGCCCGGGGGTGGGCCGGAACTGCTCGGGGTTGCTGTCGAACGCCTTGCGCACGTAGGCGGCGGGGTTGGCGACCTGGTGGCCGCTGAGGAACCCGCGGACGGCCTCGGCGATGTCCTGCCGCTCGTAGCGCTGCCGTCCGTCGAGGCGGCTGAACCCGTTCTCGACGTAGTCGACGGCGTCGGCGTACGGGTCGCGCGCGCGGTGAGGGATCTGAGGGACATCTGAGGGATCTGAGGGAAGGGGCGGTACATCAGTCCCGCCTTTACGGACATCCGTCTCGCCTTTAGCGGACTGATGTACCGCCTTTCCGGACAGATGTACCGCCTTTATGTCCTCTAAGGCGGGACTGTTGTCCTGCCTTTCGGTGTCAATGGCGGGACTGTTGTCCCGCCTTTCCGGCGGGACCTCGCGGCGCGGGAACACCGGCACCCGGTAGTCCACGGCGTGGCCCTTGTAGGCGTAGACCGGCCTTCCCGCCTTGTTCGTGCCGACCGGGATGCGAGCCTCGTAGCCGCGGGCGGCGAGCTTCTGGCACACCTTCCGCAAGCCGTCCTCGCTCATGCCGAGCCGGTGCAGCAGCCGGTCCGGGTTCGGGAACACCGCACGCCGGGTGTCGTCGTTGGCCTTCTCGGCGATGACGAGCAGCAGCAGCCGCTCGTTCGAGGTGAGCTCCGCCGGGGCGTGGTCGAGCACCTCGACGTAGAGCCGGATGCCCATCAGGTACCGCCTTCCCTGCGCAGGGCCTCCCGAGCGATCTGAACGACCTGCGCGCGGGTGGGGCTCAGGTTGGCGGCCGCGGCGTGTTCCCGCCGGCACGGGGCGCGCCGGTCGGTGCTGCACGCGCCGCAGGCGAGCTCCACCGAGGTTCGGGGCGGCACGAAGCCGTTCCAGTGCGAGGCGCGGGACAGCCGCAGTGTCGACGCGAGCCGCTCGGCGAGGTCGGGGTGCCGCAGCACCCGTTCCCGCCGGAGTTGGTTCTCCTCGTGCACGGCGTCCATGAGGTCGACGGCCTGGCGCGCGCGGCGTTCGACGTTGTCCCGGTGCTGCCCCTTCGTGAGGCCGCGGTGCTCGGCCTCGGCGGCGAGCAGAGTGCCGTACAACTCGCCCCACGGCGTGGTGCGGTCGCGTCGCCGGTGGGCGCTATGCTGGCCGGTAGACCGTCCTCTCCCCTGGTCTGCTCCCGCCGTCTCTCGGTTGCCCGCCGAGGGGCGGCGTTCTTCTGTCCGGGTCATGCGGCCTCACCACCGCCCTGCTGCGCTTGGCGCTTCGCCGCACGAGCGCGGGCGGCCTTGTAGGCCAGGCGGGTGTAGTAGAGCTTCCGGGCGTACTCGGCGCGCTTCAGGCGCTCGGCCTCGGGCAGCACCCGGTCGGGGTCGACCTCGTCGAGGAAGCGCTGCTGCAGCGCGTCCTGCGCGGCCTTGGTGTTGGTCTTGCCCTGGGCGTGCATCGAGTAGGCGGCGAGGCGCGCTCGGGTGGACCGCTGCTCAGGCGTGAGGTTCTTGGAGGATGCCATAATGGCCGTGCCCTTCTGGACACACTCGTGTCCGGTAGGGGTGTGGAGGCCCGGTCCCCGGTTGAGTTTGGCGACCTAGCGGGGGCCGGGCTCTTTCTATTCTTGTGCGGACAACGCTAGCACGTCGTTGATCTGTCTCGGCGATCACCGGGGTGCCGTGTCGGCGTGTCGTCATGCATTGTCAGAGTTTGTCTCCCTGTGTCGTGTCCTACGTCACATGTGACCATTTGTGGCCACATGCCCGCAGGTCGCGCGCATGATCCAAGTCGAGTACAGAAATGAACAGAATTTTGCAGAGTGACACGGAGCCCAACCGTGCCTGAATGCTCCTGAATGTGCCCACGTCTTCCCGCTCCTTCCCACGTTAGGAACCGTTAGATAATGTTCGGCGCGGGTACAGAAATCGCAGCTCATGGCTAGATCCCGTCGCCGAGGCCCATGCGGCGGTGTGCCTCCCGCGCTCGCTCGTCGGCCCGGGAGGCGCCGTAGCGGCGCAGCATCTGCGGTGACCGCCAGCCCATGAGCCGTTGTAGGTCGGTCTCGTTGCCGCCGGCGGCCAGCCACTCATGCGCGGCGGTGTGGCGGAACTGGTGGGCGTGCAGGTTGTCGATCGGCGGGACCAGGGCGCGGCCGCGACGTCGGAGCATGAGCTTGATGCCGTTGCTGGTCATCGGCGGCCGGTTCTTCTCGCCGAGCCACAGCTCCGGCCGGTCGGCGTGCCGGTGCGGCTTCCGCAGGCGCCGGTACCGAGCCAGGGCCAGAGAGGTCTTGGACCCGATCGGCAGCACCCGCGGCCGCCGGCCCTTGCCGAGCACGGTCACCGTGTCCTGGTCGAGGTCGACGTCGTCGAGGGTGAGGTTGGCGATCTCGGAAAGCCGGCCGCCGGTGTCGATCAGCAGCCGGATGATCGCCGCGTCGCGCCGGCTGATGAAGTCCTTGCCGTCGCACTGCTTGAGCAGGGCGCGCACGGTCTCGACGGGCAGCACATCGACCGGCTTCTCCGGCACGTGGGGCGGCTTCAGGTGCTCCATCGGCGAGCGCTCGATCTCGCCCTCGGCAACCAGGTACTTGAAGAACTGCTGCAGGGCGCGGTACCGCACGTTGGCCGTGGAGGCTGACCGGGTCTCGATCAGGTGGGTCATGAACTCGGCGAGGTCGTGCCGGGTGAGCTCGGCGGCGTCGACCTGGCGGCCGGTCTCGTCGAGCCACCCGATCAACGCCTGAACCGAGGCCTCGTAGACCTGGATGGTCTTGGGCGCCTTGTTCTCGGCCTTGAGCAGCTTGGTGAACTCGCGGACCAGTTGGTCCCATTGCGCTCTCATGGCGCGGCAGGTTATCGTCTCGCCATGCGCTGTGCAAGTGACCCGATCAGAGGCACCGAGCGGGTTTTCCCTGGTCAGGCCCTCTCTGGTGGGCGCAGCAGGGTTCGAACCTGCGACCCCCTGCTTGTAAGGCAGGTGCTCTTCCGCTGAGCTATGCGCCCGGGTGTCCCCGCGCCGGGCACGGGAACACACTCACTCCGAACCCCTCCGGGGCCGGATCAGGTGAGGTCCGCGACCGCCTTCTTCCACGCGTCCTGGTCCCGCGGCTCACCGGGCTGGTTGACCTCGGCGAACCGGACCACGCCCGCGGTGTCGATGAGGAAGGTGCCCCGCAGGGCGAGACCGGCGTTGTCGTCGAACACACCGTACTCCTGGGCGACCCGGCCGTGCGGCCAGAAGTCCGACAGCAACGGGAACTGGTAGCCCTGCTGTTCGGCCCACACCTTCAGCGCGAACGGGGTGTCCACGGAGACACCGAGGACCTGCACCCCGCTGTACTGGTCGAAGTCGTCCCGGAGCTGGCACAGCTCACCCTGGCAGACGCCGCTGAAGGCGAACGGGTAGAACACGAGCAGTACCGGCTTGTCCCCGCGGAAGGACGACAGGGTGACTTCCTGCTTGTTGTAGTCCTTGAGCGTGAAGTCCGGGGCCTGGGTACCCACCTCGACCGCCATAGGTGTGCCAACCTTTCCGCTTGTCGCTGTCCCGGCACGGACGTGCCCGCCCCGGCCGGCCGGAACCGGTGACGGGGCGGGCACCTCGCGAAGCCGCGTGCCGTGCCGAGCCTATCGTGCGACGGACGGACGCCGACAGCTCCGTCACCGGGCCGGGATCCCGGCCCGGTGGGGCGGTGGGGTGGAGGTCCGGGGAGCCGACGGACCGGCCCCGGGCCCCGCAGGGTCACTTCGACCTGGGCACCAGCCGCGTCCCGGTCCAGCCCGGCCCCACGCTCAGGTTCGACGTCTGCGACATCCCGACCGTGGGGACCGCCTCGGCGATGTCGCTCGGCTCGACGTGCCCGGGTTGCCCGGTCTTGGGGGTGAGCACCCACACGACACCGTTCTCGTCGAGCGGGGCGCGGGCGTCCACGAGGGCGTCGCCCAGGTCCCCATCGCCGTCGCGCCACCACAGCAGCACCACGTCGATGACCTCGTCGGCGTCCTCGTCGAGCAGCTCACCACCGAGGTGGTCCTCGATGGCGGCACGGACCCCGTCATCGACGTCCTCGTCCCAGCCCAGCTCCTGAACCACCATGTCCGGCTTGATGCCGAGCCTTTCGGCGACGCTGTTCTGGTCAGCGTCTCCCGCGGCGACCACGACTTCTCACTCCTCCACTTCGGGTGCTGCCACGGCCACCGTCCCGGAGGTCGGCGGCCGCGCGATACGTACACGGATGGGCTTAGCGAACACCGCGACGGCGCGGAGCGCAACCGTCCACACCGGATCATCGGGAACTCGTGCGGTCGACGGGGGCCCTCCGCCGGACTCCGGCACGGCCCCTCCCCGCCCGGCGGGCCGTCCGTCGGCGCCGAGCCGCCCCGTGCGGACCGGAGGTGACTAGGCTGGGAGATACGGCTCACCAGGGTCGGAGGCGACGGACACGGTGTTACGAACAGCTCAATGTTACCGCAGAGTAGTTGGTGACGCGCGGCGCGCCCCGGCACGACGATGACACACGATCGAACGAAGCGACACCAGAACCGGCGAGGAGACCCCTTGGCCCCCCAGAACAACGAGGCCGGACCCGACGGCGCATCCGGCCAGGCGCCCGCGCGCGTCCGCGTGATCCGCGACGGACTGGCCGCGCACCTGCCCGACATCGACCCCGAGGAGACCTCCGAGTGGCTGGACTCCTTCGACGCCGCACTGGCGCGGGGTGGTCAGCAGCGTGCCCGGTACCTGATGCTGCGCATGCTCGAACGGGCCCGGGAACGCAACGTCGGTGTCCCGCCACTCACGGCGACCGACTACGTGAACACCATCCCCACGGAGAACGAGCCGTGGTTCCCCGGCGACGAGGAGATCGAGCGGCGCTACCGGGCCTACATCCGGTGGAACGCGGCGGTCATGGTGCACCGCGCCCAGCGCCCCGGTGTCGGCGTGGGCGGGCACATCTCCACCTACGCCTCCTCGGCGGCGCTGTACGAGGTCGGCTTCAACCACTTCTTCCGGGGCCGGGACCACTCCGGCGGCGGTGACCAGATCTTCATCCAGGGCCACGCCTCCCCCGGGATCTACGCCCGTGCCTACCTGGAGGGCAGGCTCACCGCCGACCAGCTGGACGGCTTCCGCCAGGAGCACTCCCACGCGGGCGAGGACGGCGGCCTGCCGTCGTACCCGCACCCCCGGCTGATGCCGGACTTCTGGGAGTACCCGACGGTGTCGATGGGCATCGGCCCGATGAACGCCATCTTCCAGGCCCGGTTCAACCGGTACCTGCACGCCCGGGGCATCAAGGACACCAGCGACCAGCACGTGTGGGCCTTCCTCGGGGACGGCGAGATGGACGAGCCGGAGTCGCGGGGCCTGATCCACGTGGCCGCGACCGAGGGGCTGGACAACCTGACGTTCGTCGTCAACTGCAACCTCCAGCGCCTGGACGGCCCCGTCCGGGGCAACGGCAAGATCATCCAGGAGCTGGAGACCTACTTCCGCGGCGCGGGCTGGAACGTCATCAAGGTCATCTGGGGCCGCGAGTGGGACGCGCTGCTGCACGCCGACCGCGACGGCGCGCTGGTGAACCTGATGAACACCACCCCGGACGGCGACTACCAGACCTACAAGGCCAACGACGGCGCCTACGTCCGCGAGCACTTCTTCGGCCGCGACCCGCGCACCAAGGAGCTGGTCAAGAACCTCTCCGACGCCGACATCTGGAACCTCAAGCGGGGCGGGCACGACTACCGCAAGGTGTACGCGGCGTACAAGGCGGCGCTGGAGCACCACGGCAGGCCCACCGTGATCCTGGCCCACACGATCAAGGGCTACGGGCTGGGCCCGGCGTTCGAGGGCCGCAACGCCACCCACCAGATGAAGAAGCTCACCCTGGACGACCTCAAGCTGTTCCGGGACTCGCAGCGCATCCCGATCAGCGACGAGGAGCTGGAGCGCGACCCGACGCTGCCGCCGTACTACCACCCGGGCGAGGACTCCCCGGAGATCGAGTACCTGCACGGCCGCCGCAAGGCGCTGGGCGGCTACCTGCCGGAACGGCGCTCGCGCGCCAAGCCGCTGGTGCTGCCCGGCGACGAGGTCTACGACGCCATCCGCAAGGGCTCCGGCAAGCAGGAGGTCGCCACGACGATGGCCTTCGTGCGGCTGATCCGGGAGCTGGCCAAGGAGCCCGACGTGGGCAAGCGGCTGGTGCCGATCATCCCGGACGAGGCCCGCACGTTCGGCCTCGACTCGATGTTCCCGACGGCGAAGATCTACAACCCGCAGGGACAGAACTACACCTCGGTCGACGCGCAGCTGATGCTCGCCTACAAGGAGTCGGAGCAGGGCCAGTTGCTGCACGAGGGCATCAACGAGGCGGGCTCGACCGCGTCGTTCACCGCCGCGGGCACCTCGTACGCCACGCACGGTGAACCGATGATCCCGGTGTACATCTTCTACTCGATGTTCGGGTTCCAGCGCACCGGGGACGGCCTGTACGCGGCGGCCGACCAGATGACCCGCGGATTCGTGCTCGGTGCCACGGCGGGCCGCACCACGCTCACCGGGGAGGGACTCCAGCACGCCGACGGGCACTCCCTGCTGCTGTCGGCGTCCAACCCGGCGGTGGTGGCCTACGACCCGGCGTGGGCGTTCGAGATCGCCCACATCGCCAAGGACGGGCTGCGCCGGATGTACGGCGAGACCGGCCCGGACGGCAACGGTGAGAACGTCTTCTACTACATCACCGTGTACAACGAGCCGTACCAGCAGCCGCCCGAGCCGGAGAACCTCGACGTGGACGGCCTGCTCAAGGGGCTCTACCACTACCGGGCGGCCCCGGACGGCGACGGGCCACGGGCACAGATCCTCGCCTCCGGCGTGGCGATGCCCGAGGCGCTGCGGGCACGGGAGATGCTGGAGAACGAGTGGGGCGTCCGCGCCGACGTCTGGTCCGCCACGTCGTGGACCGAGCTGCGGCGGGAGGCCGTCGACATCGACCGGGAGAACTTTTTGCACCCGGAGCGTTCCCCCCGCACACCGCACGTCACCGCCGCACTGTCGCGGGCGGAGGGTCCGGTGGTGGCCGTGTCCGACTGGATGCGGGCGGTGCCCGACCTGATCCGGCCGTGGGTGCCCACCGACATGCTCACCCTCGGCACCGACGGGTTCGGCTTCTCCGACACCCGGCCCGCGGCACGGCGGCACTTCCTCGTCGACGCGGAGTCGGTCACGGTGGGCGTGCTGACCGCCCTGTCCCGGCGCGGCGAGATCCCCGCCGAGCGGGTCACCGAGGCCGTCCGGACGTACCGGCTCGAGGACGTGACGGCGGCGGGTCCGCAGACGTCCGACTCGGGCGTGGCCTGAGCCGTTCCGGTCCGCCCGGCCCCCGTTGCGCTGCACGAACGAGTGACTCCGGTGGCGCACGGGGGCCACGGCTTCCATAGTGGAACCACCGGTGGGGACCGGGGAAGCGGGACCACCCGGGGCGCGGGAGCCGCAGCGCCACGGGTGGTCCCGTGCCACTGTGCGGGCACGGGCGGAACGGCGCCGACGGGCCCGCCTCCCCGGGACGATCCACCCCGTACCCGGCGTGACCGGGCGTAGGATTCGAGCACGATGTCTGCCACGAACGACCACGGGCTGTCGGCCACGACGCTGCGGGAGCTCGAACGCGCGTCCGGTCGGCTCGCCAAGGCCAGCGTGGCCGCCCTGGAGGAGCGGCTGCCGTGGTTCGCGCGGCTGCCCGCCGACCAACGGGCCAGCGTGCTGCTCATCTCGCAGGCGGGCGCGGCGGGGTTCGTGCGGTGGATGCGCGACTCCAAGGAGGCGCTGCGCCTGACCACCGAGGCCTTCCGGTCCGCACCCCGGGAGCTGTCCCGGTGGATCAGCCTGCGGCAGACCGTGGAGATCGTGCGCCTCGCGGTCGAGGTCTTCGAGGAACACCTGCCCGAGTTCGCGGCCGACGAGGCCGAACGGGCCGCGCTGATCGAGGGCATCCTGCGCTACGGGCGGGAGATCGCCTTCGCCGCGGCCAACTCCTACGCGGCGGCGGCCGAGGCACGCGGCGCCTGGGACGCCCGCCTGGAGGCCCTGGTCGTGGACGGGGTGGTGCGGGGCGACGCGGAGGAGTCCGTGCTCTCCCGCGCGGCGGCCCTGGGCTGGGACCCCGCGGGCTCGGCGACCGTGCTCGTGGGCAACCCGCCCTCCGACGACCCGCCGTCGGTGGTGTTCGAGGTCCGCAGCAAGGCGGCCCGGGTGGGCAGGCCGGTGCTGCTCGGGGTGCAGGGCTCCCGGCTGGTGGTCGTGGTCGCCGGTTCCACCGAGGAAACCGAGGCCGACCGGGAGATCCTGCCGATGCTCGCGACGGCGTTCGCCGAGGGCCCCGTCGTCGCGGGCCCCACCGTCTCCGGCCTCGCCGAGGCGCACCACAGCGCCTCCGAGGCGCTGTCCGGCCTGCGGGCCGTCGTCGGCTGGCCTGCCG
>NZ_KE387102.1:13651-17119 GCF_000430445.1 Saccharomonospora iraqiensis subsp. iraqiensis | reverse complement strand
TCGGCGGCGTGCCGAGCCGCCCCGGTGGGTGGCGCGGCATGTCGAGCCGGAGGACCGGGCGGCGGTGCCGGACGAGGGCGCGATCCTCGCCGCGCTGAGCAACCTCGGCCTCGCGCCGCTGAACAAGGCGGTGCGCGAGGGGTGGCAACCCCGGTGGGTGTCCCCGGCGATGCGGGACGGGCAGGGCTGGCGCGCCCAGTTGCAGCTTCCGCAGGGCTGCACCGTGGACGCGGTCAACGACCGCAAGCACATCCTCGCCCACAACCTGCTGCGCAAACCCAACGAGGTCTGGCCCACCGAGCCGCGGAACAAGCCCGGCGTGCTGGACGTGTGGGTGGCCGATCAGGGGCTGTTGGACGGGCCGGTCGGCCGGTGGCCGCTGGCCGACGACGGCACCGGCGACTACTTCGCCGGGATCCCGGTCGGCATTGACCAGCGGGGCGAGCTGGTGGTCGGCAAGCTCATGGCGTCGAACTACCTCGTCGGCGGCATCATGGGCTCGGGCAAGTCGTCCCTGGTGGTGACGCTGCTGCTCGGGGCGCTGCTGGACCCGCTCGTGGACGCGCACGTGCACGTGATGGCGTTCAACGTCGACTACGACCCGATGGCGCCGGCGCTGGCGCGGCTGGTCAAGGGCGACGAGGACGAGCACCTCGAGGCCGCCCTCGACGCGCTGCGGTGGCTGCGGGGCGAGGTGTCCCGCCGCGGCCAAGTGCTCGAGGAGCTCGGCGGCGACACGAAGCTCACCCGCGAGGTGGCCGCCCGGCGGTCGGACATGCGCCCGATCGTGGCCGTGTTCGACGAGGTGCAAGAGCTCTTCGAACACGACAAGTACGGCAAGGAGGCCCGCGACCTGGCCGTGGCGCTGACGAAGAAGGCCCGCAAAACCGGCATCACCTGCGTCTGGTCCACCCCCACCGCCGGGTCCACCTCGCTGCCGCGGGACCTGTCCCGCACGGCGTCGCACCTGGTGGCGTTCGCGATCAACGATCACGTCGGCAACGACGCGATCCTCGGCACCGGGGCGCACAAGGCCGGCATCTCGGCCACCAGCCTGGTGGCCGGCGAGGACGTGGGCACGGCGATGGCCGTCGGGTTCCGCCGCGAGGCCGGGCTGCTGCGGTGCTTCCACCTCGAGCGCAGCGACGACGTGGACGAGGTCACCCCCGTGGTGGCCCGCGCCCTCGAAGCCCGCGGCGGCGCCGAGCCGCCGGTCACCGTCGAGCAGCGGGACCTGCTCGGCGACGTGCGCCGGGTGCTCGACGGCGAGGCCGAGCGGGCCACGCAGGTGGCCGCCCGGCTGCGGGACCGCGGATGGCAGCTCAACGGCACCGAGCTCGTCGACCGGCTGCGCCGCGACCACGGCATCCCGCCCCGCAAGCTCAAGGGCTACGCCGTGATTCGCCGTGACGACCTCGCCGGGGTGGACGACGGCGAGGCACCCGAGAACCCGCTGTGAGCCGGTGTGCGGGTGGCCGACACACCCCGGTCACCCGCACACCTCAACCCGTGTTTTCGCAGCACACGCCCGCTGCGGGGTCCGGGTGAGCCTGCGGGTGAGAACTCACCCCGCCCGGACCGATCCACCCCACCGAGAGAAGGGAACACCATGCTCGATCTCGTCGTCGTCGGCCTGGCGCTGGCCGCGCTGTACCTCGCCTCGGTCGCGATCTGGCCCTACGCCAAGTGCGGCCGGTGCAGCGGCCGCGGCAAGTTCACCTCACCCACCGGCAAGGCCTGGCGCTCGTGCGGCCGGTGCGGCGGCGCCGGCAAGACCGAACGCCTCGCCCGGCGACTGTTCCGCTGACCCCACCCACCGGAAGGAGAACCACCATGAACCGTGCCCTCACGCTCACCGTCTCGTGGCTGGCCGGGCTCGCCGGCCACGAAACCGGGGACTACCTCGTTCAGCGCGACTGCGACGCCCAGCGCAAGCAGCAGCACACCCGCGAGGGCCGGCGGGCGCTGGCCTCACACGCGGTGTCCTACGGCGCCACGCAGGCCGCGGTGCGCGCCCTGGCCTACCGCGCCGCCGGACTTCGGGTGCCGCTGCGTGCCCAGCTCGGCGCCGCCGTCGTCGAAACCGCCGTCCACGCGCTCGTCGACGACGGCCGGCTGCTGCACACGTTCGCCACTGGAACCGGCAAGGGCGGCTTCCACAGCGTCGCCGGCAACGGCATCAACGGCAGGGCGCTCATGGACCAGGCCACGCACAAGGGGCTGCAAGTGCCCGCAGGGGCGCTCACCACCGCCGCACTCGCCCACCCCCGCCGATCATGAGCCCCACAGCGGCCCGCTGACGCACGAACAGAGCAGCCCCCGCCCGATGACACCGGGCGGGGGCTGCTCGTCTCTGTGGGGCTGTGAGGCCGCTCTACGCGGTCAGCAGCCGGATGGCGTTGTCGACCACGACGCCCGAGCCGGTGCGGAAGTGCATGAGCAGTCCGCGCTGCCCCGTGGGGCGGCTGTTGCTGCCGAACAGGTGCGGCACCAGCTCGACGGAGGTGCCGACCCGGTCGACGATGACGAAGCCGGCCGCGAAGTCGCCGTAGGCGAGCACATTGTCGTTGCCCGCGTTCGCCGTGTCGCCGGCCGTGTCCAGCTCGGACGCCTCGTTGAGCGGCTTGCGCAGCAGCCGGTCACTGGACACCTCCGGGAAGCGCAGGCTTCCCGCGCTCGTCTCGAAGCCGCCGATCATGTTGATCGTGGTGAGGTTGCCCAGCCACTGGGCCCGCGGCTGGAACCGCGACGGCAGGGCGCTCTGCAGGCTGGTCACGTCGTCGATGGCCAGCGTGTCGGCGGTGGTCGTGGCCACCTTCGACCCGGACGCCAGTCCGGTGGTGAGCCCGGTCGGCTGGCCCGTGCCGGTGCCGTTCATGAACGCGGACGCCTGCAGCTGGTCCGCGGCGTCGACCATGAGCCGCTGCAGCTCGTTGACCGCGTTCACCGCGTCCATGCCGAACTCGAAGCTGAACGGCACGAACGCGTCCCCGAAGTGCACCGGGATGTTCGGCTCGGCCAGCGTCGGCGAGGCGTCGGCGACCTCGGCGCCCTCGGCCTTCCACTCGGCGGTGACACCGGCACTGGTGACGCCGCTCCAGCTGTTCGTGGTCGTCTGCACCACCCGCGCCACCCGGCGCAGCGGGTTCACCGACCCGTCACTGGAGAGCATGATCGACGGGTCCAGCGTCAGCGGAACCATGAACCCGCCCGCCGAGTCGGTGCCCACGCTCATGGCGCGCTGCTCGGCCTGCACCGCGGCCACCCGCTGGTACGCCTCCTGCTCGGCCGGCGTCCACAGCAGGTGCCCCCGCTGCGGATCGGCGAGCAGCTTCGTGAACGCCGACTCGTAGTCGCGGCTGGCCGTGGCCTCGGCCCACCGGGCCGCCAGCGACCGGGCCGCCGGAGCACCGTTCGACATCAGCGCCTCGGCCCGCTCGGCCGCGAACGCCGGCACCCGGTCACTGC
>NZ_KE387102.1:6582-13551 GCF_000430445.1 Saccharomonospora iraqiensis subsp. iraqiensis | reverse complement strand
CTGGCCTGCCGCGCCCCGCCCGACGCGGTCGACGGACCTGCTGCCCGAACGCGCGCTCGCGGGCGACGCCGAGGCCGAACGGGTCCTGGTGGAGCGGATCGCCCGACCGCTGGAGGACGCCGGCCCGGCGCTGCTGGAGACGATCGAGACGTACCTGGAGTGCGGGGGCGTGCTGGAGAACTGCGCACGGCAGCTGTTCGTGCACCCCAACACGGTGCGCTACCGGCTCCGCAAGGCCGCCGAACTCACCGGGCACAACGCGGGGGACCCCCGCGACGCGCTGGTGCTGCGCACCGCCCTCACCGTCGGGCGTCTCGCCCGCTCCCGCGGTCTGTGGTGAGCACGCCCGGCGCGGTCCCGACCGCCGGACCCGGCGACCCCGCGTTCCCGGAGCGTCGGCTCACGGGCATGGAGCGTCGACTCGCGGGCATGGGGTGGCGACTCGCGGGGTCGGGAGGGTGGTGTGGTGGGGGTCACGGTGGGTTGTCGCTGGTCAGCGGGGTGTTTGTAGGAGGTCCACAACGTGGGTCGGTGGACCCTGTGAGTGGGCGGCATCCCGGTCACCGGAGGCGACCAGGTTCCCTACGGGGGTGACCACCGCCCTACTCTGCCCCGGACAGGGGTCGCAGACCCCCGGCATGCTGTCCGCCTGGCTCGAACTCGACGGCGCGGAGGAACGGATCCGGCACTGGTCGGCCCGCTGCGGGCTGGACCTGCTCCGGCTCGGCACCGAGGCGGACGCCGACGAGATCCAGGACACCGCCGTCACCCAGCCGCTGATCGTCGCGACCTCGCTGCTCGCGTTCGAGTACCTGCCCCCCGCCGTGCGTTCGGACGGCCCCGTGGCCGGGCACTCGATCGGCGAACTCGCCGCCGCCGCGATCGCGGGGGTGCTCTCCGCCGAGGACGCGGTCGCCCTGGCCGCGGTGCGGGGCGCGGAAATGGCGAAGGCCTGCGCGGCCGAACCCACCTCGATGGCCGCCGTGATGCTCGGCGACCCGGAGAAGGTCGTGGCGTGGCTGCACGAGCAGGGTCTGGAGGCCGCCAACCGCAACGGGGCGGGCCAGATCGTCGCCTCCGGCTCCGCCGAGGCCGTCGAGCGGATCGTGGCCGAACCCCTCGACGGGACGAAGGTGCGTCCGCTGAAGGTCGCGGGCGCCTTCCACACCCCCTACATGGCCCCCGCCGAGCAGGCGCTGCGCGCCCACGCGGCGGAGCTGACCACCGCGGACCCGGTCCGTGGCCTGCTGTCCAACGCCGACGGTGCCGTGGTCACCGACGGCGCGGAGTACCTCGACCGGCTCGTACGGCAGGTGACCCGGCCGGTGCGCTGGGACCTCACGATGGAGGGGCTGCGGTCCCTCGGGGTCGAGCGGACGGTCGAGCTGCCTCCGGCGGGAACCCTGACCGGCCTCGTCCGCCGGGAACTGAAGGACGTGGTGACCGGCCCCGTCGCGGTGAAGACGCCGGACACGCTCGGGGACCTCGCATGACCGGCAGGCCGCCCGCGCTCAGCCTGACCCACGGGGCCCCGGCCACGCGGGTGCTCGGTCTGGGCAGCACCCAGCCCGACCGGGTCGTCACCAACCACGACCTCGCCGCCCGGATGGACACCGACGACCAGTGGATCCGCGACCGGGTCGGCATCGTCGAGCGCCGCTTCGCCGACGAGGACGAGCAGGTGGTGGACATGGCCGTCACCGCCGGGGCCAAGGCGCTCGCCGACGCCGGGGTCGCCCCCGCGGACGTGGACACGGTGATCGTGCCGAACTGCACCATGCCCGCCCCCATCCCGAACGCCGCCGCCCAGGTCGCCGACCGGATCGGCGTCCGCGCGGCGGGCGCGTTCGACCTCAACGCCGCGTGCGCCGGGTTCTGCTACGGGCTGGGCATCGCCTCCGACCTGATCCGGTCGGGCTCGGCCGGGCAGGTGCTCGTCATCGGTGCGGAGAAACTGACCGACGTCGTCGACCCGGACGACCGGTCGACCGCGATCATCTTCGCCGACGGGGCGGGCGCCGCACTGGTCGGCCCCGCCACCGACGCCGGGGTCGGCCCGGTGGCCTGGGGCAGCGCCGGGGATCTCGTCGACATGATCTACATGCGCGAGAACCGCTACATCTTCCAGGAGGGGCAGTCGGTGTTCCGCTGGGCGACCACACAGGTGGCGCCGGTGGCGATGCGCGCGGCCGAGCTCGCGGGGGTCGAGCTGTCCGATGTCGACGTCCTGATCCCGCACCAGGCGAACCTGCGGATCGTCGAGGCCATCGCCAAGCGCCTGCGCGCGAAGGGCGCGCGGGAGGACATGGTGGTCGCCGACGACATCCGGTACTCGGGCAACACCTCGTCGGCGTCCATCCCGTTGGCGCTGGACCACATGCGCGCCGCCGGAACCGTGGACAGCGGCGACGTCGTGCTGGCCGTGGGCTTCGGCGCGGGACTGTCCTACGCGGCACAGATCCTGATCTGCCCATGATACCACAGACGACGACGGCGTAAGGTCCGTCGCGACACCGGTGCGAGGGCACCGACACGAGAACCGGTGCGACAGCACCGACGAGACGACGGTGCCGGGCACCGGACACACGAACCAGGAAGGAACCGAAGTGGCAGACAAAGACCAGATCCTGTCGGGGCTCGCCGAGATCGTCGAGGAGGTCGCGGGCGTGGCCCAGGACGAGGTGGCCCTGGAGAAGTCGTTCGTCGACGACCTCGACATCGACTCGCTGTCCATGGTGGAGATCGCCGTCCAGGCCGAGGACAAGTTCGGCGTCAAGATCCCGGACGACGAGCTGGCGAACCTCAAGACGGTCGGCGACGCCGTGGACTACGTCGCGGCCAACTCCAAGTAAGCGTTTCCGCATAAACGCCCTCTCGGGGAGACACCAGATGAGCAACACCGACGTCGTCGTCACCGGGATCGGTGCCACCACACCGCTCGGACCGGACGTCGCGACCACGTGGGACGGCCTGCTCGCGGGCCGCAGCGGGGTCCGGACCCTCGAGGCCGACTGGGTCCAGCGGCACGACCTGCCCGTGAAGATCGGCGCCCCGCTCGCGGAGGAACCGACCGAGAAGATCCCGCGTGTCCAGGCACGCAGGCTCGACCGGTGTGAGCAGGTCGCCCTCATCGCCGCACGAGAGGCGTGGGCGGACGCCGGGTTCGCCGAGCCGACCGACGAGCACGCCGACGTCGATCCCGACCGGCTGGGTGTCTCCATCGGGTCCGGCATCGGCGGACCGGTCACCCTGCTCACCCAGGACGACCTGCTGGAGGAACACGGCATCCGCAAGGTCTCCCCGTTGACGGTGCCGATGCTGATGCCGAACGGCCCGGCGGCCCACGTCGGGATCGACCTCGGTGCCCGTGCCGGGGTGCACTCCCCCGCCTCGGCGTGCGCGTCCGGTGCGGAGGGCATCGCGGTCGGCTATCAGATGATCGCCTCCGGCCGCGCCGACGTGGTGGTCGCCGGCGGCGCGGAGGCCTGCATCGCCCCGATCACCGTCGCCGGGTTCGCCCAGGCACGCACGGTCTCCACCCGCAACGACGACCCGGACCACGCGTCCCGGCCGTTCGACGCCGACCGCGACGGGTTCGTGCTCGGCGAGGGGGCGGGCACCGTCGTGCTGGAACGCGCCGACCGCGCCGCGGCCCGGGGTGCCCGGGTCTACGCGCGGCTGGGGGGTTACGGGATCACCTCGGACGCCTACCACATCACCGGCAACCACCCCGACGGGATCGGTCAGATCGCGGCGATGGAGAACGCGATGCACATGGCCGGCGTCCCGGCCGGCGAGGTGGGGCACGTCAACGCGCACGCCACCTCCACGGTGGTCGGGGACGTCGGAGAGGCGGCCGCGATCCGCAAGGCCGTCGGGGACGACCCGGTCGTCACCGCCCCGAAGGGCGCCCTCGGGCACCTCGTCGGCGGTGCCGGTGCGGTGGAGGGCATCGTGACGATCCTGTCGCTCCACCACGGGGTCGTGCCCGCCACCCGGAACCTGGCGAACCTCGATCCCGACGTGGCGCTCGACGTCGTCCGGGACGAGCCGCGGAAGGTGGAGCTCTCCGCGGCGGTGAGCAACTCGTTCGGATTCGGCGGGCACAACACCGCGTTGCTGTTCACGACGGTGTGACCGTGTTGGGCAAGACGGTGTGACCGTGCTGTGCACGACGGTGTGACAGTGCCGTGCACGACGGTGTGACCGCCGTGCGCCGACCGGCACGCGGGCGGACGCCTCAGCCGACCTGGTGCAACCAGGTGACCGGGGCGCCGTCGCCCGCGTGCCGGAACGGCTCCAGAGCCTCGTCCCAGCTCGCGCCGAGCAGCTGGTCCAGTTCGTGCGCGAGCGGCTCACCCCCGCGACTGGCCGCCACCAGGTGCCGGATCCGGTCCTCCCCGACGACCACGTCGCCGTTCGCGCTCGTCCGCGCGTGCCACAGCCCGAGGCCGGGCGCGTAGCAGAACCGCTGCCCGTCCACACCGGGACTCGGTTCCTCGGTGACCTCGAAGCGCAGCATCGGCCACGCCTTCAACGCGGACGCGAGCTTTCCGCCCGTGCCCGCGGGCGCGCGCCACTCACACTCGGCACGCAACTGCCCGGGTGCGGCGGGCTGTGCGGTCCACCGCAGGTCCACCCGGCCACCGAGCGTGCCGGAAATCGCCCACTCGACGTGCGGGCATACCGCAGACGGCGACGAGTGGACGTACACCACGCCACGAGTGCTCACTGCTGACCTCCGCTGTTCGACGAGGGGCGTCTTCCCCTACGACCTCGTCGGGAACGGATGGATCACCCGCGGCGACTCCCGCAACATTCTGCACCGCACTCACCCGTTTGGCCACACGAGCACCAGGATTCACACTCGCGTGGAACGGCTCCGGGCCCGGGAGACGTCTCCCGGGCCCGGAGCCGGTGGTCCGCAGGCGGTAGGGGGAACCGCGCCGCGGGGCGTGCTGTGCGGAATCCGCTAGCGGATCCTCATCGGGTGCCCGCGCCGAGGGCGGTGGCCGCGGCGACGGTGTCCACCAGGCCGGTGCCCTTGTCGTAGCTGGACGTGTACCCGTTCAGGGGCTCGTACGCGGCGCCGTCGGTGTACTTGTGCGCCGTCGACTTGATCGCGTGCTCCACCTCGCCCGGCGTCGCCTGCGGGTCCGCCTGGAACAGCTGGGCGACGATCCCGGTGACCTGCGGCGCGGCCATCGACGTGCCGCTCATGACGTTGTAGGTCGCCAGGTCGAGCGGGCCGGGGCCGTTCTCCGGCTGGGAGCTGGTGAGGCACAACGCCTGGGTCGGCCTGCACGCGGAGAGGATGTTCTCACCCGGCGCGGACACGTCCGGCCAGCTCTGCGGCTCGGAGGCGGCGCCCCGCGAGGAGAAGTCGGACACCGTGCCGTCGCGCGTGCCGGTGCCCTGGTCGTTGTAGGACGCCACCGAGAGCACGCCCGGGGTCGGGTCCTGCCCCGGCGGGTTGGACAGGTTCTGGGACCCGTCACCACCGTCGTTGCCGTTGGCCCAGACCGTGACCACACCCTCGGCCGCCAGGGCCCGCTGCAGCTTCACCGTGGCCGAGTTCGGGTCGAACTCCCCGCCCCCACCGGGGCCGTAGGAGTTGTTCACCACCTTGATCGGCGGGCATTCCTGCGCGGAGACGTCCGCACCGCACGGGGCCTCGTGGTTCTCCAGGACCCAGTTCAGCGCGGCGTCACTGCCCAGGATGACCAGCGCGGCCCCGGTCGAGATCGACACGACCGACGAACCCGGCGCCGACCCACCGACCCGGGTGTCCTCGGCGAGGTCGTAGTTCTGCCCCGCGGCGATGCCGGTGACGTGGGTGCCGTGCCCGCCGAGGGAGAGCGTGTCGGTGTCGAGGGTGGTCGGAAGGTCGACCACGCAGTCGGTGGCGGTCTGGTCCGCGGTGCACAGACTCTTCAGGTTGCGCACGACCCGGCTGTCCCCGTCGGCGTCCCGCAGCGCGGGGTGCAGGGGGTCCACCCCGGTGTCGATGACCGCGACGCCCACACCGGACCCGTCCAGGGCCGTTCCGTCCGCACCGGTCAACGACTGTTGCGCGGGGAGACTGCGGGTGGCTTCGGTCCCGGAACTGGCGAAGGTCTCGATGGGGTCGTTGTTCTCCAGGTACGTCACCCCCTCGGCCGAGCGCAGGTCCTCCACCTGCTCCGCGTTGCCGGACGCGGCGACCACGCCGATCCGGTCGAACGAGGTGATCTTCGTGAGCCCGGCGTCACGCACGGCGGCGTCCGCCGCCGCCGTGTCGACACCGTGCACCAGAACGGTGACCGGTGCCGTGTCCTCCGCCGTGGACAACACCGCACCGAGAGTGTCGGAGACCGGCGTGAGCAGCCCGTCACCGTCGTCTCCGGCGGCCAGCGGCGCGGCGATCGTCGCCGTCGCCAGACCCGCCGTCACCGTCAGGGCCGTGGCGGACACCGCGATCATCAGTGACCGCGGGCCCCGACCCGCCCGTAAGCGCATTCCATCCTCCAGAACCCGGAAACCATTCCGCTAGCTACTTTGGAGTAGCACTCAACTAGGTGACAGCAATCACTGTCAATGGTTACTTTGCGCGCACACTGTCCGGCGGCGGCCGTCGAGCTCGGCTATAAACACGGCAGGAGGCCCGAGACCTGGGACTTCGCCCGGATCCCGCCGGTGGCCCGCAGCAGGGAGGCGCAGTGCGACTCGTCCGATTTCCCGCCCGTCCCGCCCGCGTCTCCGACGACGTCCGTGCGTCCCTGGCCGCCCTCGGGCGGGGCGGTGAGGTCGTCGGCGGGGTCGGCCTCCTCGGTGTGCGACCTGCCGGGCTGGAGGCCGACCTCGACGCGCTCCTCGTGCTGCCGCACGGGATCGTGGTCGTCGTGGGCGTGGACCTGCCCGCCCCGGCGCTGACCCTGCGGGCCCCGCTGCACGGGGCGTGGGAGGCCGACGGCTGGCCACTCGCCTCCG
>NZ_KE387102.1:0-6482 GCF_000430445.1 Saccharomonospora iraqiensis subsp. iraqiensis | reverse complement strand
CCCCCGGGGGGCGCACGTCGTAGCCGGTCGTGGCCGCGCCCAGCCGCTTGGCCGTCGCCAGTGCCTGCAACCCCGCGACCCCGGCCCCGAGCACGAGCACCGAGGCCGGCGGGACCGTGCCCGCCGCCGTGGTCAGCATGGGGAAGAACCGGGGGAGCAGGTCGGCGGCCCGCAGCACCGCCCGGTAGCCGGCGACGCCCGCCTGGGAGGAGAGCGCGTCCATCGACTGCGCCCGCGAGATCCGCGGCACCGCCTCGACGGCGAACGCCCGCACCCCGGCCTCCTCCAGTGCCGCGAGCGTGCCCGTGTCGGACCACGGCGCGAGGAACCCGATCAGCACCGTCCCCGGGCGGAGCCCGCCGACCTCGTCGGGGGTGGGGGGTGCCACCGTGAGCACGACGTCGCAGCCCCGGGCGTCCCCGATCTCCGCGCCGGCGTCGGTGTAGGCCTCGTCGGTGAACCACGCGCCCGCACCCGCCCCCGGTTCACACACCACCCGCAGGCCACGCCGGGTGAGCCGCTCGACGGCCCGCGGGACCAACGCGACCCGGCGTTCCCCGTCCCGGCTCTCGGCGACCACCCCGACCCGCGGCGGTGTTCCGGTCGCGGGCGCCGGCTGGGTCTCGGCCACGGGCGTCCTCCTCGGCGCGGTGCGGCGATGGGACTTGCTCTGCCCGTCACGGTATTCACTCCCGGTGCTCCGTGCCAGCGCACGACCTCGGCCGTGCCCGGACGGACCCGCTACGGTCGTCGGTATGCACACCACGGAAATCGAGGTGTCCACCGGCGGCCGCGCCGTGGTCCACGACCTCACCGGGGAGATCCGGCGGTTCCTGTCCGCCACCGACGCGGGTGACGGACTGCTGCACGTCTGGGTGCCGCACGCGACGGCCGGGCTGGCGATCCTGGAGACCGGCGCGGGCAGCGACGACGACCTGCTGGCCGCGCTCGACGACCTGCTGCCCCGGGACGACCGCTGGCGGCACCGGCACGGCAGCAGCGGCCACGGCCGGGATCACGTGCTGCCCGCGTTCCTCCCGCCGTACGCGAGCGTGCCCGTGCTGGGCGGGTCACCCGCCCTGGGGACGTGGCAGTCGATCTGCCTGGTCGACACCAACATCGACAACACCACCCGGACGGTGCGGCTGAGCCACCTGCCCGGGTGAGTGCACCGGTACCGGCACACCCCGTCGCGCACCGGCCGGGTGCTCACCCGGTGGGGGTGACCGTGTGCCGGTCCTCCGCGGCGACCCAGCGCAGCGATTCGAGGACGCGGACGACATCGTCCCGGGTGGGGTCGGCCCGGGTGCCCTGCCCGGCGTAGACCACCAGCACGGGCGGTCGGCCCGGGCCGTCCGCGCCCGCGACCGGGGTGACCGCCAGTGCCCCCACCAGGGCCGTCTCCGGCAGGCAGGGGCCGTCGCCCCGCACGGTCACCTCGGCCACCCGCAGGGCGGCGTCCTCCGGGTAGCCGTTCATCGACACCGTGGTGGATCGGCGCTCCCCCGGCGCCACCTCCGGCCGCGGTCCCCCGTCCGGGGTGTAGAGGTGCCGGGCCACGGCCGCGGCGAGTTCGTCGGCGGCGTGGGCGGGGTCGGGATCGTCCGCCACGGTCAGCCCGCTGCCCGCCCGGACGCGGTCCGGGTCCGGTGCGCAGTACCCCTCGTCGAGGAAGGCGCTCGTGCTCAACCGGACGTCCGGCAGGCGGGGCTCGTCGACCCATCCGTGCAGGACCGAGGCCGAGGGCGACCACGCGGGTGGGACGTCGTAGGCGTACGTGCCCCCGCCCCCCACCACGGGCTGCCACCCGTCCACCGCGGCGGGCACCGACACCTCCGGCTCCGGGGACGGGACGGGACGCGCGCGGGACGGCTCCCCGACGGGCCCGGACGCCCTGCCACCGTCGTCACCACCGGATTCGCGCACGCCCAGGACGTAGCTCGGCACCCCGATCAGCACCAGGGCGAGCACCGCGCACCCGAAGCGCGCACCCGACGACGCGGGCCGTCGGCCCCGCTCCGTGCTGCCCGACCCGGACGGACCCGCACCCCCGGTGCCGTCCGTACCCGCGTCCGGAGCGGTGAACGGTTCCGTCCGCCACTGCCGCGGGGTCGCGTCACCGGGGTCGGCGGGCTCGTAACCGCCGACCCCGGTGAGCGCGGCCCTGTCCTCGTACCCGAACGGATTATCCGGCTGTCGCCGACGGAACCACCCCATACGGGGGAGGTTACCGGCGCACCAGCTCCAGAAGGTGCGAAACGGCGTCGTCGACGGCGACCTCGTCGCGGTCGCCGGTGGCCCGGTCCTTGACCTCCACCACGCCCTTGGCGAGTCCGCGCCCGACGACCACGATCGTCGGCACCCCGACGAGCTCCGCGTCCGCGAACTTGACCCCGGGTGTGGCCCGGCGATCGTCGAGCAGCACCCGCACGCCGTGTGCGGACAGCTGCTCGGCGAGGCGCTCACCACCGGCGAACAGCTCCTCGTCCTTGCCCGCCACGACCACGTGCACGTCGGCCGGGGCGACCGAGCGCGGCCAGACCAGCCCGAGGTCGTCGTGGTGCTGCTCGGCGACGGCCGCCACCAGCCGGGAGACCCCGATGCCGTAGGAGCCCATCGTGATGCGGACCGGCTTCGAGTCGGGGCCGAGCGCGTCGACCTCGAAGGCGTCGGTGTACTTGCGGCCGAGCTGGAAGATGTGCCCGATCTCGATGCCGCGCGCGGTGACCAGCTCACCCTGCCCGTCCGGGGACGGGTCGCCCTCGCGCACCTCGGCGGCCTCGACCGTGCCGTCCGGGGTGAAGTCCCGCCCGCAGACCAGGTCGACGACGTGGTGGTCGATCTTGTCGGCGCCGGTGATCCAGGCGGTGCCGCGCACGATGCGCGGGTCGACGAGGTAGCGGACCCCGTTCGCGATCAGCGCCTGCGGGCCGACATAGCCCTTCACCAGGAAGGGGTTCGCGGTGAAGTCGGCCTCCTCCAGCAGCGCCACCTCGGCGGGTTCCAGCGCGGCCTCCAGCCGCTTCATGTCGACCTCGCGGTCGCCCGGGACGCCGACGCCGAGCAGGGTCCACTCGTCCTCGCCGGGCATCCGGGTCTTGACCAGCACGTTCTTCAACGTGTCCGCCGCGCTGACGGTGCGGCCGAGGTTCGCGTCGTTCAGGAAGTCGACGAGCGTGTCGATGGTGGGCGTGTCCGGGGTGTGGTGCACCTGCGCCGCGGGCCTGTCCTCCACCGGCTGCTCCGGCGGGGCGGGGGTGACCACCGCCTCGACGTTGGCGGCGTAGCCGGAGACGGTGCTGCGGACGTAGGTGTCCTCCCCGCTGTCGGCGAGGGCGAGGAACTCCTCCGACGCCGAGCCGCCCATCGCCCCGGAGGTCGCGGCCACCACGGCGTAGTCGATGCCGAGCCGCTCGAAGATCCGCAGGTAGGCGTCCCGGTGCAGGGCGTAGGAGCGGGCCAGGCCCTCGTCGTCGAGGTCGAACGAGTACGAGTCCTTCATGACGAACTCGCGGCCGCGCAGCAGGCCCGCACGGGGGCGTGCCTCGTCCCGGTACTTGGTCTGGATCTGGTACAGCATCACCGGGTAGTCCCGGTAGGAGCTGAACTCGCCCTTGACGGTGAGCGCGAACAGCTCCTCGTGCGTGGGGCCGAGCAGGTAGTCGGCGCCCTTGCGGTCCACGACCCGGAAGACGTTCGGGCCGTACTCGGTCCACCGGCCGGTGGCCTCGTAGGGCTCCTTCGGCAGCAGCGCCGGGAACTGGATCTCCTGGGCACCGATGCCGTCCATCTCCTCGCGGATCACCGCCTCGATGTTGCGCAGCACGCGCAGCCCGAGCGGGAGCCAGGAGTACCCGCCGGGGGCGACCCGGCGCACGTAGCCCGCCCGGACGAGGAGCCGGTGGCTGGGCACCTCGGCGTCGGCCGGATCCTCACGCAGCGTGCGCAGGAACAGCGACGACATCCTGGTGATCACGATGTTCTCCTTGGCTCGTGTTGCGGCGTGGCGGCTGCTCGTGGTGCGGCGTGGCGACGGAGGCGCCGGGCGCCACGGTGGCGCGGGTGCTCGGCGGGTACCCGCACCGGGAAAAGCGCTGTTGGACGAAGGGTAGTCAACGCCGCGCGAGCTGCCGCAACCGGTGTTTCGCCGCCGTACACCACCGCCGGACCGGCGCCGGGACGCGGGTTAGGCTCGCGGCCGTGCTCGTGCTGCTCCCCCCGTCCGAGACCAAGGCCGACGGCGGCGACGGGGCCCCGCTGGACCTGGACGCCCTGTCGCTGCCCGAACTGACCCCGCTGCGCCGCAAGCTGGCCGACGCGCTGGTGGAGCTGGCGGCCGACGTGCCGGCCAGTCTGGCCGCGCTGAAGCTGTCGCAGCGGCAGTCCGGCGAGGTCGCCCGCAACGCGGAACTGTTCTCGGCGCCCACGATGCCCGCCCTGCGCCGTTACACCGGGGTGCTCTACGACGCGCTCGACGTCGACGGCATGGACCGGGCCGACCGGGACCGGGCGGGCCGGCGCCTGGCCGTGGCCTCGGCGCTGTTCGGCGTGGTGCGCGCGGACGACCCGATCCCCGCCTACCGGCTCTCCGGGGCGACCACGCTGCCCGGCCTGGGATCGTTGCGCGGCCTGTGGCGGCCGGTGCTGGAGCCCGTCCTCGCCGAGCTCGACGAACCCGTGGTGGACCTGCGCTCCGGCCCCTACGCGGCCCTGGCGCGGATCCCGGACGCGATCACCGTGCGGGTGGTCACCGCGGGCACGGAGGACACCGGGGGACGGCGTGCCACGGTCAGCCACCACAACAAGGCGCACAAGGGCCGCCTGGCCGCCGCCCTCACCCGGGTGCGGGACGAGCCGGAGACCCCGTCCGACGTGCGGGACGCGGCCGTGGCCGCGGGACTCGCCTGCGAACAGGTCGCCGAACGCGAACTGGAGCTCGTGGTCGGGTGACCGGGCCCGTCCCGGTCACCCGACCCGTGGGCGCGTGACCACCGCCTCGGCGGCTTCACCCCCGGCGGCACCGGGCGGTCCCGGCGCGTGCGGTAGGCTGACCGGGCACCCACGGGATCGACCCGTCGCGCCGCGTGCGGTGCTTTCCCTTTTTCCGAGGGCGCGTTCCCGCGCCGGGTTCGTCCTGGGTGACGCCCACAGTGTTCGCATCGCGGTCCTCCCGCGTGTCGGTATCCGGGCCTCCTTGCGACGTGCCACGTCCGAGGCTCTTCAGGGGCTTTCGAGAGGATTCGAGTGACCACCTCCCTGTCCGACACGACGTCGTTCTCCGATTTCGACCTCCCCGCACCGCTGCAACACTGCCTGCGTCAGGCGGGCATGACCGAGGCGTTCCCCATCCAGGCCGCCACGCTGCCCGACGCCCTCGCGGGCCACGACGTGCTCGGCCGCGCGCAGACCGGCTCCGGCAAGACGCTGGCCTTCGGGCTGGCGATGCTCTCCCGGCTGCACGGCGGCAAGGCCGCACCCCGGCGTCCCCGGGCGCTGGTGCTGGTCCCGACGCGCGAGCTCGCCATGCAGGTGGCCGACAGCCTCGTCGGGCCCGCCAAGTCGCTCGGCCTGTGGTGCCGCACGGCCGTCGGGGGGATGTCGTTCTCCCGCCAGGCCGAGTCGCTGTCCCGCGGGGTCGACCTGCTCATCGCCACCCCGGGCCGGTTGTCCGACCACGTGCGGCAGGGCACCTGCTCGCTCGACGCCGTGGAGACGGTGACCCTCGACGAGGCCGACCAGATGGCGGACATGGGCTTCCTGCCGCAGGTCCGTGAACTGCTGGAGCTCACCCCGCGCGACGGGCAGCGCCTGCTGTTCTCGGCCACCCTCGACGGGGCGGTCGGGCAGCTCGTGCGGACCTACCTGACCGACCCGGTCACGCACTCCATCGGGGACACCACCACGAACGTGGACACGATGGAGCACCACCTGCTCGAGGTGGACAACCGGGACAAGCAGGACGTCATCACCGAGATCGCCGCCCGCGAGGGGCGCACGATCCTGTTCGTCCGGACCAAGCACCACGTCGACCGGCTCACCACCCGCCTGCGGGCCCACGGGGTGAGTGCGGGAGCGCTGCACGGCGGCAAGACCCAGGGCCAGCGCAATCGCGTGCTCGGCGACTTCAAGGAGGGCCGCACACCCGTGCTGGTGGCCACCGACGTGGCCGCCCGCGGCATCCACGTCGACGACGTGAGCCTGGTGCTGCACGTCGACCCGGCCGCCGACCACAAGGACTACCTGCACCGCGCGGGCCGGACGGCGCGGGCCGGGGCCTCCGGCACCGTGGTCACGGTGCTGACCCGGGACCAGCGGCGCACGGTGCGGCGGATGACCGAGAAGGCGGGCGTGCGCCCGACCTACACCGCGGTCCGCCCCGGGGCCGGGGATCTCGCCGAGATCACGGGGGCGCGCATCCCCAGCGGTGTCCCGGTCCCCGAGGCCACCCGCCCCGCACGCCCGAAGGGCGGCGGCAGGCCGCC
>NZ_AICW01000218.1 GCF_000430445.1 Saccharomonospora iraqiensis subsp. iraqiensis | reverse complement strand
CGGCACCGTGCGGCGCGGCGCCGTGCGGCCAACGGACGGTGCGGCGCCGCGCGTGCACGGTCCGGCCTCGGGTCAGTACACGGGGCCGGTGTACTTCTCGCCGGGTCCCTGGCCGGGCGGGTCGGGCACGGCCGAAGCCTCGCGGAACGCCTTCTGCAGGGACTGGAGCCCGTCCCGCAGCGGTCCCGCGTGCAGGCCCAGGTACTCGCCGGAGGCGGTCACCAGGCCCGCCAGGGCGGTGATCAGCCTGCGCGCCTCGTCGAGGTCCCGGTGCGGGCTGGAGTCGGGGTCGGTCTCGGCGAGCCCGAGCCGTTCCGCGCCCGCGGACAGCAGCATCACGGCCGCCCGGCTGATCACCTCGACGCTGGGAATGTCGCGCAGCTCCCGCGAATCGAGCGGAACATCGCCGGGGTCGAAAGCGTTGGATGAGTCGTCTTGCACATCTGGTACGATTCCACGTGCGACCAGCTCCCGGGCAATCGGGGGCCGCAAGTGGAGCCCCGCTCCCACCCGTGTCGCCGTCGAGGCGTCCGGGTCCGGTCACGCGATGCGCAGGCGGCACGGCCGCCACGAGGATCGCGGAGCGCATCCGGCGTCGCCGGATGTTGATCGGATTGAGGGCCCCGCACACGGGTAGCACAGGTACCGGTGCCGGGGCCCGCGGTATGTGGGCACCAGGTCGAGACAGCACAACAACCGACACTTGGACCAAGGAGGCCCCATCAGCTCCGAGACGCGCATCAACGAGCGCATCCGTGTTCCCGAGGTCCGCCTCGTGGGACCGAACGGTGAGCAGGTCGGCATCGTCCGCATCGAGGACGCGCTGCGGCTCGCTCAGGAGGCCGACCTCGATCTCGTCGAGGTCGCCCCGCAGGCACGCCCGCCCGTGGCGAAGCTCATGGACTACGGCAAGTACAAGTACGAGAGTGCCCAGAAGGCCCGTGAGTCCCGCCGCAACCAGCAGGCCACCGTCATCAAGGAACAGAAGCTCCGTCCCAAGATCGACCCGCACGACTACGAGACGAAGAAGGGGCACGTGTCCCGCTTCCTCGAGGGCGGGAACAAGGTCAAGGTGACGATCATGTTCCGTGGTCGTGAGCAGTCCCGGCCGGAGCTGGGATTCCGGCTGTTGGAGCGCCTCGCCGACGACGTGTCCGAGCTGGGCTTCATCGAGTCGTCGCCGAAGCAGGACGGCCGCAACATGATCATGGTGCTGGCGCCGCACAAGAACGCGAAGGCGAAGGCGAAGGCGACGAAGGACTCGGACAAGGCCGAGTCGTGACGTCCGGCCCCCGGTGACGTCCCCGGGGGCCGCCCGACGGGGCGGGCCGTCGTGTCCGCCCGTGGTCGCCGACCCCGTGGTCGCCGACAACGCAGCAGCACACCGGCCACCGGTGTGCTGCCGTCTCTGGAAAGAGGGAACAATGCCGAAGAACAAGTCCCACAGCGGGATGAAGAAGCGCGTCCGCGTGACGGGCAGCGGCAAGCTCCGCCGGGAGCGGGCCGGCCGCAGGCACCTGCTGGAGAAGAAGTCGAGCCGGGTCACCCGCAGGCTCGAAGGCACCACCGAGGTCGCGGACCGGGACGTGCCCCGCGTCAACCGGCTGCTCGGCCGCTGAGCAGGCTCCCCCGCCGTTAAGACACCGGGGCGCCCTCGCGCCCCCCGACCCGACAGGATGGACCCGTGGCACGCGTCAAGCGGGCGGTCAACGCCAAGAAGAAGCGCCGCGAAACACTCGACATGGCCAGCGGCTACCGCGGCCAGCGCTCGCGGCTGTACCGCAAGGCCAAGGAGCAGACGCTCCACTCGTTCCAGTACTCCTACCGGGACCGCCGGGCCCGCAAGGGTGACTTCCGGCAGCTCTGGATCACCCGCATCAACGCGGCGGCCCGGCAGAACGGTCTGACCTACAACCGCTTCATCCAGGGCCTCAAGGCCGCCGAGGTGGAGGTCGACCGCAAGATCCTCGCCGAGCTGGCGGTGAACGACGCCGAGGCGTTCGCCTCCCTCGCCACCGTGGCGAAGGAGAACCTGCCCACCGACGCGAAGAAGTCGGCCTGAGCACGCGGCGACACCGACCCGGGGACGGCCTGTACACGCACAGGACTCCCCGGGTCGTCGCCGCCCGGCG
>NZ_KE387101.1:2926-5012 GCF_000430445.1 Saccharomonospora iraqiensis subsp. iraqiensis | reverse complement strand
GGCACGGTCCCGTCGGCCCCGGCCGGCGTGGGCCGTGTCCCGGTCGGTGTCCGGGGCGGCGGGGCCACCCCGGCCCGGCCTCGTCCGGACCGGGGCGAACTACGCTCCAGCCGTGTCCAAGTTCGCTACCGCCACGAAGCGGATCCTGTTGGGCAGGCCGTTTCGCAGCGACCGGCTGCCGCGCACCCTGTTGCCCAAGCGGGTCGCGCTGCCGGTGTTCTCCTCCGACCCGCTGTCGAGCATGGCCTACGCCCCGGAGGAGATCCTGCTGATGCTCTCGCTCGCGGGAGCGGGAGCCTACGTGTACAGCCCGTGGGTCGGCGGCGTGGTCGCCTTCGTGCTGCTGATCGTGGTGGCGTCCTACCGGCAGAACGTGCGCGCCTACACCGCGGGCGGTGGTGACTACACGGTGGCGACGGTCAACCACGGGCCCCGGCTCGGCCTGGCCGTTGGGGCGGCGCTGACCGTCGACTACATCCTGACGGTCGCGGTGTCCATCTCGTCGGCGACGGCGAACATCGGGTCGGCCGTGCCGTTCGTCGCCGAGCACAAGGTCGAGTTCGCCGTCCTCGCCATCGTGCTGCTGGCCGCGATGAACCTGCGCGGGGTCCGGGAGAGCGGCACACTGCTGGCGATCCCGGTGTACGCGTTCGTGGCCGGGATCCTCGGGATGATCGTCTGGGGCGCGGTACGCACCGTCGTGTTCGGCGACGAGCTGCGCGCCGAGAGCGCGGACCTCGAACTGGCCGCCGAGACCGGCGCGGTGGCCGGGCTCGGGCTGGTCTTCGTGATCCTGCGCGCGTTCTCCTCGGGCAGTGTCGCGCTCACCGGGGTGCAGGCCATCGCGAACGGGGTGCCCGCCTTCCGCAGGCCGCGCGGCCGCAACGCCGCGACCACGCTGCTGTGGATGGGTGCGCTGGCGGTCACCATGTTTCTCGGGTTGTTGTTCCTCGCCGAGGTGACCGGCGTGGTGGTGGCCGAGGACCCGGAGACCCAGCTGGTCGGCGCGCCGGAGGGGTACGAGCAGAAGACCCTGGTCGCCCAGCTCGCCGGGGCGGTGTTCAGCGGTTTCGCGCCCGCCGTGTGGTACGTGATCGTCATCACCGGTCTGGTGCTCGTGCTCGCGGCGAACACGGCGTTCAACGGGTTCCCGGTGCTCGGCTCGACGCTGGCACAGGACCGGTTTCTGCCGCGCCAGCTGCACACCCGTGGCGACCGGCTCACGTTCAGCAACGGCATCCTGCTGCTGGCCGGGCTCGCCGTCGTCCTGGTGATCGGGTTCGAGGCCGAGGTCACCGACCTGATCCAGCTCTACATCGTCGGCGTGTTCGTCGCGTTCGTGCTCAGCCAGAGCGGCATGATCCGGCACTGGAACCGGGCGCTGGCCGAACAGACCGATCCGCACGCCCGGCGGCAGATGCGCCGGGCGCAGGTGGTCAACACGATCGGGCTGGTCACCACGGCCTCGGTGCTGGTGGTCATCCTGGTGACCAAGTTCCTGGCCGGGGCGTGGATCTCGCTGGTGGCGATGGCGGTGATCTACCTGCTGATGCGCACCATCCGGAAGCACTACGACCGGGTGGCCGAGGAGCTCGCCGAGACGGAGCAGGAGGTGACGCTCCCGGCCCGCAACCACGCGATCGTGTTGGTCTCCCAGCTCCACCGCCCGGCCCTGCGGGCGCTCACGTACGCCAAGGCGACCCGCCCCGACGTGCTGGAGGCCGTGACCGTCAACGTCGACGACACCGAGACGCGCGCGCTCCAACGGCAGTGGAACCGGCGCGGGATCTCGATCCCGCTGAAGGTCGTGGAGTCGCCCTACCGGGAGGTGACCCGGCCCGTGCTGGACTACGTGCGGCGGGTGCGCGGTGACCGGCCCCGGGACGTGGTCACCGTGTTCATCCCCGAGTACGTCGTGGGACGCTGGTGGGAGCAGTTGCTGCACAACCAGACGGCGCTGCGGCTCAAGGGCAGGCTGCTGTTCCAGCCGCGCGTGATGGTCACCAGCGTGCCGTGGCAGCTGGAGTCGTCCCGGCGGCGGTCGCGCCGCGCCGAGCGCCGCCGTCGCCGCCCCGTCGCCGGCGAC
>NZ_KE387101.1:0-2826 GCF_000430445.1 Saccharomonospora iraqiensis subsp. iraqiensis | reverse complement strand
AACACCGGCAGCGCGCGCAGTTCCGCGTCGGTGCGCGGGTCGGCCAGCACCGCGTTCACGATCGCACTGTCCGGCAGCACGCGGCCGGGCGCGCGGTCCCGCCCCCGCGCGAGTGCGTCTCGTTCCTCCCACAGGGCACGGACGGCGGCCAGCCCCCGGGCGGTCTTGATCTTGTGGATGCCGGAGGTACGCCGCCACGGTTCCGCCCGAGGGGCGGGCGGCCCCGCCGTGCGCGCCGCCTCGAACTCCTGGTGTGCCCAGTCGAGCTTGCCCTGGCCCGCGAGTTCGGCCTCCAGCTTCCCGCGCAGCGGGACGAGCAGTTCCACGTCGAGGGCCGCGTAGTTCAGCCATTCCGCGGGCAGCGGACGACGGGACCAGTCGGCCGCGCTGTGCCCCTTCTCCAGCCGGTACCCGAGCAGGGTCTCCACCAGCGTGCCGAGCGCGACACGCTCGTAGCCGGCCAATCTGCCCGCGAGTTCGGTGTCGAACAGCGCGGGCGGGTGCAGCCCGAGCTCGGCCAGGCAGGGCAGATCCTGCGAGGCGGCGTGCAGCACCCACTCGTGCGCCCCGAGGATCTCCGCCAGCGGAGCGAGCTCCCCGTCCAGCGGGATCGGGTCGACCAGCAGCGTGCCGGCTCCTTCCCGCCGGAGCTGGACGAGGTAGGCCTTCGGCCAGTAGCGGTACCCGGACGCCCGTTCGGTGTCCACGGCGATCGGCCCGCTGCCGGCGGCCAACCGGGCACACGCCTCCCGCAGCCCGGCGACGTCGGTGATGACCGGCGGTGTCCCGCCCGCCGGTTCGGTCAACGGGACGCCCCCGGGACCGTCCTGGCTCCCGGCGCCCTGATCTGCGGTGCTCACGGCTGTGGACCCTACGGGACGGGCTCCACCGCGCCTGGTCGGCCCGTCCCGTAGGGTCTCGTCCCGTCAGCGGATGACGCCCGCCCGCATGGCCAGCGCCACCATCTGGGCCCGGTCACCGGTGCCGAGCTTGCGGCCGATCCGCGACAGGTGGGACTTCACCGTGAGCGCGGAGAGACTGAGCTCGTCACCGATCTCCTTGTTGGACTGGCCGTCCGCGACCAGCTGGAGCACCTCGACCTCCCGCGCCGACAGCTCACGCGGGGTGTTGTCGGTGCCCGCCACCCGGGTCCCGGTGGCCAGGACCGGTGCCACGCTCGGATCGGCGTAGACACCGCCCTCGAGCACCCGGCGCACGCCGTCGGTGACCACCACCGGCGACGCGGACTTCAGCAGGTACGCCTGGGCACCCGCCTGGAACGCCGAGCGGACCGCGTACGGGTCGTCCGAGGACGCCAGCACCACGACCCGGAGCCACCCCGTGTTGCGCAGCTCCGTGACGAGTTCGATGCCGCTCCCGTCCGGAAGCCCGAGATCGAGAATGGCGAGGTCGCACGGGCCGGTCGCCGCGGCCCTCGCCCTCGCCTCGGCGACGGTCGCGGCCTCGTGGACCGTTCCCGCGCCCATCTGCGCCATTCGTCCGGCAATCGCCTCCCTCAACAGCGGGTGGTCGTCGACCACCATCACCGAGAACAGTTCCTCCCGCGGGTGCGGGACCATGCTCGCCGGCAACGCGCCGGCTGGCGTGGATCGGACGGCCTGAGTTAAGCCGACGGCAGCCACGTCACTACCTCCCTGGAGTCGGTCGTGCCCCCCGACCGGCACCGGGACTTTCGGCCGTTCAGCCGCGCCAGCTTTAGACCGAAAGTGGTGTCGTCGGAAAGCACTCTAGCCGCCCAACTGGGTCAGTGGGGGGATTGAACGGGCATCTGTCCCTATCGGGTAACTGGTCCCGACCTGTTCTATAGCGCATTCGGGTCGTGATACGCAAAGTGGTTAACGCACTGCTCTGCGTCCGCGATGTCACGAGGTTCCGACTTTCCATTCGCGCGTGCAGATGCCGCGTGCACGCGCCGGCGGCGGTCGTTCGGAACGGTCGTTTCAGCAGGCTGGGGACGTTCGGGGGCGGGGGCGGCGGACCGTGCCGCGCTCCCGCGCGGGGTGTGGATCACCGCGAGTGAGACAAGTGTCGCACACCGTGTCCGGGCGGGTTCGCGGACCCGTCCGTCCGGCCCCGCGGAACGGCCGGGGGGCCACACCGCGCCGTCGGGTCACTCCCCCCGGCGCTGCCCGAACAGGGTCACGCCCACCGGCGGCAGGCCCACGAAACTGCCCAGCGTCTGCGCGAACGCCTCGCCGTGCGGGCGCAGCTCCGTCGAGGTCGGGCTCCAGGACGCGCGCAGCTCGACGTCGTCGCTGCGGGACGGGCCGTCGATGTCACCGAAGCGGGTCGAGGACGTCGCCGTGACCGTGCCCCCGAGCGCCGTCCAGCCGGCCCCGGAGGTCTCCAGCGCGTCGGTGAGCCAGGACCAGCCGACCGCGGCCAGGGACGGGTCCCCCGCGAGGTCGGCGTCCACCTCGGCGCGGAGGTACACCACGATCCGGAACGCCCCGTCCCAGCCCTCCTGGCCGCAGGGGTCGTGCAACAGCACCAACCGGCCCGACGCGGGGACGTCGCCGGGTCCGGTCGTCTCGGCCCCGACGGCGAACGCCCACGGCGCGAGCCGCCGGGGTGCTCTGATCGGTTCGAGCGTCACCTCGGGCCGTGGGCACACCGAACGCAGGGCGGCGACGGCGGTGCGGAACTCCTCGGGCGCCTCGGTCATGGCGGTCACGCCCCGACTGTAAGCCGCACCGCGTCACGACCGTGGACGACACGCGCCGGGACCCGGGACGCGGCGATGTCGGCGGTGTGTGCCCGGTCACGCCGACCGCGGCGGCCCCGGACGGGCCCGGACGGGGCCGG
>NZ_KE387100.1:7229-13091 GCF_000430445.1 Saccharomonospora iraqiensis subsp. iraqiensis | reverse complement strand
CCGGGCGCGGCCGACGGCGGTCGGCACGCCGCGGGCCCGCACGCCGGCCCGTCCCACGCCCAGACCGGGTACCACCGGCCCCGGCAGGACGGGGAGGACTCCGACGAGGAGGTCGACGAGGAGGGGGAGGCGCTCGCCGCCGTCTCCGAGATCTGGCCGACGTTCTCGGGCCAGCCCATCGCCGGCCAGCCGTACACGGCACCGGCCCAGCCGCAGACCTCGAAGACCAGATTGAACGAGAAGTACACCTTCGACACGTTCGTCATCGGCGCGTCGAACCGCTTCGCCCACGCCGCGGCCGTCGCCGTGGCCGAGGCCCCGTCCCGCGCCTACAACCCGCTGTTCGTCTGGGGCGAGTCCGGACTCGGCAAGACCCACCTGCTGCACGCGGTCGGCCACTACGCCCAGCGGCTGTTCCCCGGGATGCGCGTGCGGTACGTCTCGACCGAGGAGTTCACGAACGACTTCATCAACTCGCTGCGGGACGACCGCAAGGTGGCCTTCCAGCGCCGCTACCGCGACATCGACATCCTGCTCGTCGACGACATCCAGTTCCTCGAAGGCAAGGAAGGCACCCAGGAGGAGTTCTTCCACACCTTCAACACCCTGCACAACGCGAACAAGCAGATCGTGGTGTCGTCCGACCGGCCGCCGAAGCGGCTGGAGACCCTGGAGGACCGGCTGCGGACCCGGTTCGAGTGGGGACTGATCACCGACATCCAGCCTCCCGAACTGGAGACCCGCATCGCGATCCTGCGGAAGAAGGCGGCGCAGGACCGCCTCGCCGTGCCCGGCGAGGTGCTGGAGTTCATCGCGGCCCGGATCGAGGCCAACATCCGCGAGCTGGAGGGGGCCCTGATCCGGGTCACCGCCTTCGCCTCGCTGAACCAGCAGCCCGTCGACGTCGGGATCGCCGAGATCGTCCTGCGCGACCTGATTCCGGACTCCCAGGCCCCGGAGATCAGCGTCACCACGATCATGGGCGTGACGGCCGAGTTCTTCGACGTCACGATCGAGGACCTCACCGGCTCCGGCAAGACCAAGGCGTTGGCCACCGCCCGCCAGATCGCCATGTACCTGTGCCGGGAACTCACCGACATGTCGCTGCCCCGGATCGGCCAGAACTTCGGCGGACGCGACCACACGACGGTCATGCACGCGGACAAGAAGATCCGCAAGGAGATGGCCGAGCGGCGCCGGATCTACGACCAGGTGCAGGAACTGACCTCCCGCATCAAGCAGCGCGCCCGGCAGTAACCCGCACCACCTCACACCGCACGCCTCGGAGCCCAGGCGCGTCGCTCTCCGCCCGTGCCGGCGCCCGTGCCGGCGGCCGTTCCGGCTCCGCCGACTCCGACCGCTCCGGCGACTCCGGTCGCTCCCGGAAGCCCGTCCGTCGCCCCGAAACGCGCGTTCCAGGATGAGTCGGCCCACCCCCGTCCATGATCCACTTTGGCCGGTCGGGGGAAGTTGTCCACAGCTGGGACGGGTGCGCGCCGATCCGTCCCCACCCGCCCTCACGTGCGAGTACCGACGGGTATCCACAGGGGTCCACAACCCGCCCACACCGGGTCCACACCCCCTCCACAGCCGAGCCCGGGTTTGCCCACATTTCCTTCCACAGCAACGATTTTTCACTCGTTCCGGGGGGGTCGGCCGTTGACAGCCCGGTGGGCAACCTGGGTACAACTCGGGCGCTGTCTGGGGACGGAACTGTGGATGAATTCGGGCAACTGTGGATGAATCACGGACGCCGCCGAACGGTCCACCGACCCGCCGAGTTGTCCACCGCCCCTCCCCAGGGTGCGTCCACACCCGGTCACCCGATGTGACCTGCGACGAAGACGGATGTCCACACAACCCACAACCCCTACTGTTACGGCTGTCCTTCTTCTCTTCTTGGGAAGGAGAGAAAAACAGGGGCGGGGCGAAGTTGGGGACAACCGGCTCCACGAACACCCGGCCCGACATGACGCCGCCGAGCGGGACGCTCTACCGTGGGAGTCCACACGCCGGTCCGGTCGGCAGGTCCCGGGCGCCGCCCGATGCCCGCGGGCCCGGTACCCGGCCACCGGGCGGACCCACAAAGCCACACCCGGCTCGCGTGTTCGCCCGCACCGAGCACGATCACCGGAGCGGTTTGTCGATCCCACGAGCACGAACCGGCTCGCTGTCGAAAGGATGGGCACATGAAGATCCGCGTCGAGCGTGACGGACTCGCCGATGCCGTCGCCTGGGTGGCCAAGAGCCTGCCGTCCCGGCCGCCCGTTCCCGTCCTCGGCGGCGTGCTGCTCGACGCGTCGGGCGACGACGACAGGCTCACCGTCTCCGGCTTCGACTACGAGGTCTCCGCCACGGTCGGCGTCGACGCGACGATCGGCGACGGTGGCCGCACGCTGGTGTCCGGCCGGTTGCTCGCCGACATCACCAAGGCACTGCCCGCGCAGCCGGTGGACATCTCCGTCGAGGCGGCCCGCGCCACCATCACCTGCGGGAACGCGAAGTTCAGCCTGCCCACCATGCCGGTGGAGGACTACCCGCAGCTGCCCTCCCAGCCCGACCTCGCGGGTGAGGTCTCCGGCGACTCCTTCTCCCAGGCCGTCGCGCAGGTCGCCGTCGCCGCGGGCAAGGACGACACCCTGCCGATGCTGACCGGCATGCGCGTCGAGATCACCGGCGAGACGCTCACCCTCGTGGCCACCGACCGCTTCCGGCTGGCCATGCGTGAGTTCACCTGGCAACCCACCGAGGGCCTCAGCGACGCCGCGGTGCTGGTGCCCGCCCGCACCCTCGCCGACGCGGCCAAGTCGCTCGGCTCCTCCGGCGGCAACGTCCAGGTCGGCCTGGCCAGCGGGGACGGCCTGCTCGGCCTGTCCGGTGCGGGCAAGTTCACCACCACCCGCCTGCTGGACGCCGAGTTCCCGCCGTACCGCAAGCTGCTGCCGGACGAGTACAGCGCCCGTGCGGTGCTCGGGGTCTCCGCACTGAACGACGCGATCAAGCGCGTGTCGCTGGTGGCCGAACGCGGCACCCAGATCCGCATGGAGTTCGGCGACGGCCTGCTGCGGTTGTCCGCGGGGGGCGACGACGAGGGCAGCGCCGAGGAGGAACTGCCCGTCGACTACGAGGGCGAGCCGGTGACCATCGCGTTCAACCCGGGCTACCTCATCGACGGCCTCGGCGCCCTGCACGCCGACCGCGCCGAGCTGACCTTCACCACCCCGAGCCGGCCCGCGCTGCTCAAGCCCGCCGACGGCAACGGTGACGTCATCCCCGGCTACCTGTACATGCTCATGCCGGTGCGTCTGCCCGGCTGAGCCGGTCCCCGGACGACGGCGGAGGCGGAACCCGGCACGGGCGAACGGACGACGGAGGAGCACGCCGATGGCACAGCTCGGACTCGTGGGCCTGGGCAGGATGGGCGCCAACATGCGCGACCGGGTGCGCGCGGCGGGGCACGAGGTCGTGGGATACGACCGGGACCCCGACCTCGCCGACGCCGCGTCCCTGGCCGATCTGGTGGCCGCCCTACCCGCGCCGCGGATCGTGTGGGTGATGGTCCCGGCCGGCGAACCCACCCGGAACACGATCACCGAACTCGCCGGGCTGTTGGAGACCGGCGATCTGCTGATCGACGGGGGGAACTCGCGCTACACCGAGGACACCGGGCACGCCGCCCTGCTCGCACGGCAGGGCATCGGCTACCTCGACGTCGGGGTGTCCGGTGGGGTGTGGGGCCGGGAGAACGGCTACGGGCTCATGGTGGGCGGTTCCACCGAGGACGTCGCGAAGGCGATGCCGATCTTCGACGCGCTCCGCCCGGACGGCCCCCGCGCGGAGGGCTTCGCCCACGCGGGCGACGTCGGCGCCGGGCACTACGCGAAGATGGTGCACAACGGCATCGAGTACGGCCTGATGCAGGCCTACGCCGAGGGGTTCGAACTGCTCGACGCCTCCGGCGTCGTCACGGACGTGCCCGCCGTCGTCAAGGCCTGGCAACGCGGCACCGTGGTGCGGTCCTGGCTGTTGGAACTGCTGGTGCGCGCCCTGGACGAGGATCCGGGGCTGGACGAGCTGGAGGGGCACGTCCAGGACTCCGGCGAGGGCCGCTGGACCCTGGAGGAGGCGGTGAACAACGCCGTGCCCGCACCGGTGCTGTCCGCCGCGCTGTTCGCCCGGTTCGCCTCCCGGCAGGAGGACTCCGCCGCGATGCGGGCCGTGGCCGCGCTGCGCGAACAGTTCGGCGGCCACGCCGTCCGCCGGGCGGGCACCGACACGGAGGTCGCCGACTAGGTGTATCTGCGGCACCTCCAGGTCACCGACTTCCGCTCCTGGGAGCACGTGGACCTGCCGCTCGACCGTGGACCGACCGTGCTGGTCGGCCCGAACGGGCGGGGGAAGACCAACCTGCTCGAAGCCGTCGGGTACCTCGCCACCCTCGGTTCCCACCGGGTCTCCGGCGACACCCCGCTCGTCCGGCACGGGTGTGAGCGTGCGCTGGTGCGGGCCGCGGTGGTCAACGACGACCGCGAACTGACCGTCGAGCTGGAGATCGCACCGGGCCGGGCGAACCGTGCCCGGATCAACCGCGGCTCGGTCGGCAGGCCCCGGGACGTGCTCGGCATCCTGCGCACCGTGTTGTTCTCCCCCGAGGACCTCGCGCTGGTGCGGGGCGACCCGGACCAACGGCGCCGGTTCCTCGACGAACTGCTCGTCCTGCGCGCGCCCCGGTACGCGGGGGTGCGCGGGGAGTACGACCGGGTGCTGCGGCAGCGCAACGCCCTGCTGAAGAGTGTCGGGAAGAAGGGCGGCGGACGCCGTCGGTCCGCGGACCCGGCCGGCGCCGACGACCCGTACGTGGCGTCGACGCTGGAGGTCTGGGACAACCACCTGGCCACGGCGGGGGCCGAGCTGCTCGCGGGCAGGCTCAACCTGGTGGCCGACCTCGCCCCGCACGTGCGCCGCGCGTACGCCGGGGTGGCGCCCGACTCGCACCCGGTGGGACTCGACTACCGGTCCAGCCTCGGGGAGGCACTGCCCGACGGGTACGGCACGCCGGACGGGCCGCGCGCCGAGGCGGGCACGCTGCACGACGTCCTGCTCACCGCGCTCGCCGAGTCCCGCGAGGCGGAACTGGAGCGCGGCGTCAGCCTGGTCGGCCCGCACCGCGACGACCTGGAACTGTCCCTCGGCGACACCCCGGCCAAGGGGTACGCCAGCCACGGCGAGTCGTGGTCGTTCGCCCTGGCACTGCGGCTGGGTTCGTACGAACTGCTGCGGTCGGAGGCGGGTGGCGAACCCGTACTGCTGCTCGACGACGTCTTCGCCGAGCTCGACACCCGCCGCCGTTCCCGGCTGGCCGAGGTGGCGGCCGGGGCGGAACAGGTGCTGGTGACGGCCGCCGTGGACGCCGACGTCCCGGACGAACTGTCCGGCGCCCGATTTGCGGTTTCCGGGGAAGGGGTGACACGTGCCTGAACACAGCGCCGAGAACGCCCACCCGCGACGTGGGGTGACCGGCGACCGGCCTTCTGCCCACCGATCTGGGGACAAGTCTGTGGATAATGTGGATAACTCGGGTAGCACGATATCGCCGCGGGTGACCAAAGACCCGAAAGAGGTGGTCAAAAACCCTCGCGTGGGCGTTGCACGCGGTGAATCCCCAGATCGCGGCACTGAGCGTAACAGCGTTGCTGGGCCGGACGAGCCGGGGGGTGATCCCGGCAACACGGCCGCGCACGGTTCCGCACCGGCCGCCGCCGGGGCCGCGGACCCGAGTTGTCCACAGGGACGGGACCACGCCGCGGCGCCGGGGGAGGAGCAGTCCGGACGCGACCTCGCCCACGCGGCACTCCGGGCGGC
>NZ_KE387100.1:2623-7129 GCF_000430445.1 Saccharomonospora iraqiensis subsp. iraqiensis | reverse complement strand
GCGACGCCGTGCCGGAGGGGGCCGCCGGGCGGGGCGGTGCTGTCCGGGGACACCGGTGATCCGTGCCGGGTGTCGGCGGGTTTGCCGGTGCCGTCCCACTGGTCCCCGCCGGAGGGTTCGGCACCTTCGTCGAGTTGCTGCCTGCGGGTGCGCAGCAGTTCCAGGACCGGGGTGCGGTCGCCGTGCCGCTGCTCGTGCTCGATCAGCCGGTCGATGTCCCCGGCGGGCAGGGAGCGGATCTGGTGCTGCAGTTTCGCGATCGGCAGCTCGTCGTAGTCCGGCAGGGGAAGGGCGTCACCGGTGCTCATCGTGCCGCCTCCTTCACGCCTTCTCGCGGTCGAACATCTCGGTCAGCTCGGGCGGCAGCTGCGCGAGCGTGTCGTTGAGCTCGCCCTTCCGCGTGGTCTCGCGGATGGTGGCGAACACGGCGGCGACCTGCCGTTCGACCCGGTCGGTGTCCACGGAGAGGATCTTGCCGCCGACCTTCTCCAGGAACTGGGCCTTGTCGAACGAGCTGGCCTGCCCCCGCTGCGCGGCCAGTTCGGCGCCGAGCTCGTCGGGCAGCTGGAGGGCGAGGTTCTCGGCCTGGCCGCCGGAGATCGTCTCGCCGAGTACCTGTGCGCACGCACGGCTGAGCTGGTCGGCCTCCTCGACGTTGTCGATCCCGGCCCGCTCGCGCACCTTCTCCGCGAACTCGGTCATCTGCTGGCTGCGTTCCGGCTGCATGTGGCGTTCCGTGCCTTTCGTCGGTCGTCCTCGTTCGTCCCCCGGGGTCAGCGGGGTTGCCACGTCCGGGCGTGCGATAAACCCGCCCGGGGCAGGCCGTGTCGCACCGGAGGGAACGGTTCGTCGGGTTCGTCCGTCGAATCCCGCATTACCGACGTACGGTGCCGGTCGGGTTACCTACCGTGGACGTGACCGGATGTCCGGCCCCGGTGGGAGGTGCCCGGCGATGGTGCGCAGGATCTTCTGGATCACGGCGGCGGTGTTGGTCCTCGCCGTGGGTGTGGCGGCCGCGACGGGGTGGTGGCCCGTCGACCTGCCGTCGTTCGCGACGGTCACGGGGGCGTTGCTGGCGGTGGGGTACGCCGCCACCCGGTCGATCGTCGAACCGCTCTGGACCCGGGTGCGGGACAGGTTGGTGGACCGCTTCGACACGACCTGGGAGAACAGGCGCCTCACGGCGAAGTTCGAGGAGGACTACCGCACCTTCATCCGCAACCGCACCCGGTCGGTCGACCTCAAAGGGCTGTCGACGCTCGGGTTCCACACCCCGGAGCTGAGCCGGGTCTTCGTCGACCCGGGCCTCGCACGCCGGGCGGCCAGCCAGGTCGAGGAGGGGGTGGTCGATCCGCTCCCGGTCCATGTCGAGGACCGCGTGCCGCTGACGGAGCTGCTCGGACGGTCGGGGCCGCGGATCCTCGGGATCGTGGGGGTGCCCGGGTGCGGGAAGACGACGCTGCTGTGGCACACCGCGAGCCGGGTCGCCGACGGCGAGGGGCCGCGCCCCGTGCCGATCCTGCTCGCCCTGCGCGACCACGCGGCCACGGTCGTCGCCGACCCGGAGGTGAGCCTGGCCGACCTGGTCCGCACCGAGCTCGGCCGGTTCGCCACGGACGAACCGACCCGGTGGTTCGAGGAACGACTCGAACAGGGCCGGTGCGTGGTCCTGCTCGACGGGCTGGACGAGGTGGCCCGGCGGGACGACCGCCGGGCCGTGGCCGACTGGATCGAGCGGCAGATCGTCCAGTACCGGGACAACGCCTTCGTGGTCACCTCCCGCCCCCGCGGCTACCGCAAGGCCCCGATCTCGGGCGCGGAGATCTTCCAGGTGCGCAGCTTTACGCATTCCCAGGTGGTGGAGTTCGTCCACGCCTGGTACCTCGCGGCCGAGGTGCAGGCCAGCGCCGTCGCCAACGCGGCCCGCGCCGGCGACACCGGCACAGGCGGCGCCACCGACACCGGCACCGGGGACGACGACGGTGTCCGGGAGATCGCGCGGCTGGGCGCGGACGACCTGCTGGAGCGGCTGAACGTGCTGCCGTCGCTGTACGACCTGACGATCAATCCGCTGCTGCTGACCATGATCGCCAACGTGCACCGGGACCGTGGCGCGCTGCCGGGCAGCCGGTCCGGTCTGTACGGCGAGATCTGTCAGGTGGTGCTCTGGAAACGGCAGGAGGCCAAGCGGCTCGACGTGGCGCTGTCCGGCCCTCGCAAGCAGTACCTGCTGCGCGGCCTGGCCTACGCGATGATGCGGCGGCAGGTCCGCGACCTCCCGCGTCAGGAGGTGCACGACGAGTTCGAGCGCATGCTCGCCCGGATGCCGGAGGACGTCAGCGCCGTCGAGGTGATCGGCGACGTCCGGCACCACGGGTTGCTGATCGAGCGGGAGAACGGGCTCTACTCGTTCACCCACCACACCTTCCAGGAGTATCTGGCCGCCGCCCACATCCGGGACAAGGAGCTGTCCCGGATCCTGGAGGAGACCGTCGACGACCCGTGGTGGCGGGAGACGACCGTCCTCTACGCGGCGATGGCGGACGCGGACGCGATCGTGCGGGCGTGCCTCGCCTCGGGCAGCGTCGCCGCGCTGTCCCTGGCCTTCGACTGTGCCGAGGGCGGTCGTGAGCTCGCGCCCGAGTACCGGCGGGCGCTGGACGAGCTGCTGGCGTCCACCGCCGTGCCGGACACCGACCCGGAACTGCGCCGGGTGATGAACCGTGTCCTGCTCACCCGCCACCTGCGCACGGTGGTCCGCACCGCCGACGGGCGCCGGGTGTGCGCGCTGCCCGTCACCGTGCGGATCCACCGGCTCTTCCAGCAGGACACCGGCGCACCGGTCTTCGCGGTGGGCAACGACGACGACCCGGTCACCGATGTGGCGTTCACCGAGGCGGTGCGGTTCACCCGGTGGATCAACGACGTCACCGAGGGCGAGCCGGGATACCACCTGCCCACGCGGGCCGAACTGGACGACCCGACGGTGCGGGAGAGGTTGCCGACGTGCAGCGCGTGGCTCGCGCCCGAGCCGGGCCAGCACCGGTCGTTGCTGTGGACACCGGGGAAGACGCGGCATCCGCACGCCGTCGACGCCCGCAACGTCGCCGAGCACCTCACCGCCGACCTCACCCGGGCGAGGGCGGGGTTGAGCCGGCTGCTCCTGCTGCGTTCGGTGGTGTTGCTGCGCTTCCTGGGTGACGCCCGCAGCACGAACAAGCGCCTCTACGTCGACTACGTCGACCAGCTGGACCGCGCGTTCGAGCGTGGCTCCGACCGGGTCCACGAGCGGGTGTCCAATGTGGTGGACGCGCTCACCGGGGCGCAGGACGTCGTGGGGGCGATCGGCGCGGACCTCGAACGCACCGTGCGGGTGGTCGGCAGCCTCGCAGCCGTGCCCGGGTTCGACCACCGGTGGGCGCTGTCCCGGATCGCCGAACTCCGGGACGCCCGCCTGCTCACCGAGTACGAGACCGAGCTCGGCCGGGACCTGCAGCTGCTGTCCCGCACGATCTGGCGCACCGTGACCGCCGACCGGGGTGCCGACCCGATCGACCGGGTGCTCGCGGCCGGGATGCGCCGTGCCCGCGCGATCCCGGAAGGCAGCGCGTACACGGAGACGGTGGAGGACGTCCTGGGCCGCGCGTCGGCGCGGGTGCTGGCCCGCACCCTCACCGACGGCGACGAGCAGGGCTGGCCGGACCGGCTGCACCGGGAACTGACGCGGGCGTCCGGTATCGACGTCGACGCCGACGAGTTCCGGGTCTTCCCGGACACCCTGGAGAACGGGGCCCGCAACGCCTACGCGACCGCCTGCGAACGCCTCCCGGGTACCTGGCCCGCCGGGGCCGCGAAGGCGTTCGCCGACCTGGCCCTGCCCACCTTCGCCTGGCCCCGGCGGGGGCCGATCGCCGCGGAGGACGCGACCGTGGTGCGGCTGAGCGCGTTCCTCCTCGCCGCCGAGGCCGGCATGCACGGGGAGAACACTCTGCGCACGAAGTTCCTCGAACTCGCGGCCGGGGTCACTTTCCTGCAGAACCGCGACACCGAGGAAGGCTCCATCACCCAGACGATCGTGCTCGCGGTCGCGTAGGCAGGCACCCCGTCCTCACCGGCGTTCCCCGGCCGTCGTGGCGAAGACCGTCACGGCGAGGGCGACCAGGGTGGCGGCGACCGCGAGGGCGACGGTGGCCGAGATCCGGAGCAGGAGTGCGCCGACCGCGGCACCGGCGAGCATCGCGCCGAGCGATCCCGCGCGGCGTGGTCCCCGCGCGCCCGGGCCGCCCACGAAGCGGGAGTCGGACACCAGTCCGGCCAGCGACAGGGTCACCACCGTCGTCGGGAGATCGGCGATCGCTGTGCGGTGCACCGTGCCGTTCTGCAGACCGAGCGCCACGGCGAGGACGACCACGGTGGCGTGTCGGCCGGGGCCGTCGAGCGGCAGGACGCCGGTGGCGGTACCGGCCGCGGTGCACGCCAGGAGCACCGCCTCGGCCGCGAGCGCCG
>NZ_KE387100.1:0-2523 GCF_000430445.1 Saccharomonospora iraqiensis subsp. iraqiensis | reverse complement strand
CACCGGAAGGCGGCGGGCCGGTCGGGGTCCGGCCGGGCGGAACCTGCCCCGGGGGGTTCGGGGGGACCGGATGGGTCAGGTACCCGGCGGCGGCCAGCCTGGTGGGGGTGGGCAGGGGGTGGCCGGCCCGCACCGCGGCCACGGCGTTGGCGAACTCGCCGCCGGTGGCGTAACGGTGTCGTGCGTCCTTGACCAACGTGGCCTCGACCACCGCCCGCGCTCCCGGGGGGACGTCCGGCGGCAGCGGTGGCGGGCGGTCCCGGATGTGCATCATGGCGACGCTGACCGCGTGCTCGGAGAGGAACGGCCGGTACCCGGCCAGGCATTCGTAGCCGCACACGGCGAGGGAGTAGACGTCGCTCGCGGGTTCCGCGTCCTGCCCGAGTGCCTGCTCCGGCGCGATGTAGTGCGCGGTCCCCATCACCATGCCGGAGCGGGTGACCGGCGCGGAGTGCGCCGCCTTCGCGATGCCGAAATCGGTGAGCTTCACCCCGCCCGACGAGGTGACCAGGATGTTGCCCGGCTTCACGTCCCGGTGCACCAGCCCGCGTTCGTGTGCGGCCTGCAGCGCCCGTCCCGCCTGTTCGAGGATGTCCAGCACGTACTCGGCCGCGATGCGGCCCTGCCGGGCGAGGATCGCCGCCAGCGGTTCGCCCTCGACCAGTTCCATGACCAGGAAGGCGATGGAGTGGTCGCCGGTCTCGGTCTCCCCGTAGTCGTGTACGGCGGCGACGCCCTGGTGGTTCAGCGACGCGGTCGTGCGCGCCTCGGCCCGGAACCGGTGCAGGAACTCGGCGTCCCCGGACAGTTCCGCCTTGAGGATCTTCACCGCGACCGTGCGGTCGAGGCGGGTGTCGGACGCCTCCCACACCTCGCCCATCCCACCGACGGCGATGCGGTTCACCAGCCGGTAGCGCTGGGCGATCAGTTGCCCCGTCGACAGCACGCTCAGCCACCCCCGAGGGCGGCCGCCACGGTGGCCCTGCCGACCTCGGCGGCGACCGAGCCACCGGTCGCGGCGAGGCCCCGGTCACCACCGGACTCGGCGAGGACGGCCACCGCGATCTCCGGGTTGTCGTACGGGGCGAAGGCGGTGTACCAGGCGTGTGGGGGAGTGGACTTCGGGTCGGAGCCGTGCTCGGCGGTGCCCGTCTTCGAGGCGATCTTGAGGGCGGGGTCCTTGCCGCCCCCGCCGGTGTTGCTCTCCGACGCGATCATCATGTCCCGCAGCACGCCCGCGTTCGCCGCCGACATCGCCGGGTCGCCGGTCAGCTCCTCCGGTGGGAACGACTCGATGTGCGACAGGTCCGGGGCGGTGAGTTCGCTCACCAACCGCGGTTTCATCGCGACCCCGTCGTTGGCGACCGTCGCGGCCAGCAGGGCGTCCTGCAGCGGGGTGAGCCGGACGTCGCGCTGGCCGATCCCGCTCTGGTACAGCGTGGCGTCACTTTCCAGGTCACCGAGCTGCGACTGCGCGACCGGCATGGGCACCCGCAGGTCCGACATCCCGATGCCGAAGTCGGCGGCGGTCTCCCGCAGTTTCTCCTCGCCGAGTTCGGCCGCGAGTTCGGCGAAGGCGGTGTTGCAGGAGTGCGCCAGCGCGTCGGCGAGCGTGCCACCGGGGCAGGTGCTGCCGTTGAAGTTCTCCAGCGTGGCACTCGTGCCGGGCAGTTCCACCTCGGACTCCCGGGTGACCTCGGTGTTTGGGTCCGCACCGTTCTCCAGTGCCGCGGCCGTGGTGACCAGCTTGAACGTGGAACCCGGCGGGTACGTTTCCCGGATCGCCCGGTTCGCCATCGGTCCGTCCGGGTCGTCGGTGTAGCGCTGCCAGGCCTCCTGCTGCTCCTCGGAGTTGTGCGAGGCGAGTTCGTTCGGGTCGTACGAGGGCGTGGACACCATCGCGAGGATGTCGCCCGTCTTCGGGTCGAGCGCCACGACGGAGCCGGTGTAGCCGCGGTCGGTCATCGCCTGGTAGGCGGCCTCCTGCACGGCGGGATCGATGGTCACCCGGACGTTCCCGCCGCGGGTGTCGCTGCCGGTGATCAGGTCGGAGAGCCTGCGGACGAACAGCCGGGGGTCGGAACCGTTGAGGAACTCGTCGTAGGCGCTCTCCAGGCCGGACGCGCCGTAGTTGACCGAGTAGTGCCCGGTCACCGGGGCGTACATCGGGCCGTTGGCGTAGGTGCGCCGGTACTGGAACGTCGCGTCGTCGGTGGGCTCGATCCCGGCCAGCACCTGGCCCGCGTCCTCCGAGACGATCTTGCCGCGTTCGCGGGAGTACTCGTCGTAGAGCACGCGGCTGTTCCGCCCGTCGGTGCGGTAGTCGTCGGCCTCGACCACCTGGACGTACGTCGCGTTGGCCAGCAGCAGCGTCACCATCGCCAGCATGGCGACCCCGACCTTGCGCAGGGGGGTGTTCACGTCCGATTCCCCCTTTCAGGGCTGTGGCCCGCCGGTCCGGACGGGCCCTGCGGCGGTCCGTGGTCCGCGGGGGCTGCGGGGCCCGGCGCGGGCGTGGGGCCC
>NZ_AICW01000585.1 GCF_000430445.1 Saccharomonospora iraqiensis subsp. iraqiensis | reverse complement strand
CGACGACGCGCGCCCCGCCGGCCGCGAGCCGACGCGCGGCGGCGGCCCCGATGCCGGAGGCACCGCCGGTGACGATCGCGCTTGCTTCTGTGATCTCCATGCGGCCGAGCATAAGCCTCGGCACGTCGACTGTGGGAGGCCGCGTCGCGTGACCGACGTGCGTTCGGGTCCCTCGTCCCGGGCGCGGTCAGGCACCCCCTTCGGCGCGACCTCCCACATGATCACTGTTAACAGGTGTTGCGACACCGAGTCAACAATTGTTGACAATGCGCCACGGGTTGTACAGTGCGCGGGCCACCGCTGAACCCCCGGAGTCCCCATGAGCGAGAGCCCGACGACCTTCGCCGAGAAGCTGGCGTTCCTCATCGAGACGATGCACCCGGACTCGCGCGGGCCGTACGACGACGAGGAGCTGGCGCGGGCCCTGGGGGTGTCCCGCCAGTACGTGTGGCAGCTGCGCACGGGCAGGCGCGACGAACCGCGGCACAGCGTCGCGATGAAGATCGTGCGGTTCTTCGGCGTGCCGGACGACTACTTCGTCAACGACGACACGACCGTCGCCGTCATGCGCCAGGTCCAGGACCTGCTCCAACGGCGGGACGGTGTCCCCGGCGGGACCGACCCCCGCGACGACGTCGAGCTGCGCAGGCTCACCCTGCGCATCCTCGGCCTGTCGGCCGAGGAGCGGGAGAAGGTGTCCTCCGTGGTGGAGGAGATCCGCTCCTACGAGGCCCGGTCACGACGCCACCGCCCGCGCCGCAAACCGGCCCGACCCGACGAGACCTGATCCGCCGGGATGCGTCAGGATCATGGTGGCTCCACGTGTCCACCCGGTCCCGTGCCGTGGTGTGTGCGGACGGCTCCGCACGCCGCGGGGCCGGTCAGTCCGTCGTCGGGAAGGGGCGACACGGTGAAGTACGCCGACGCGCGGCGCCGCTGCGTGGCGCTGGTGGACGACGTCCTCGTCCGGACCGGGCTCCCGCAGCCGTGGGACGTCAACGCCTGGCTCGACCGGTTGGAACGGGTGCGCGGGCGCGGGGTGGACCTGTGCGCGCTGTCCTGGTCGCCGGGGGAGCCCACCGGTGCCTGGCGCAAGCACGGCGACCACGACGTGATCGCGTACGCGGCGAACACCACCGGGTTCCACCAGGACCACATCATCCTGCACGAGGTCGGACACATGCTGTTCGACCATGCCGGTCGCTGCCTGCTGTCCCACGAGCAGGCGCGCAGGCTCGCACCCGACCTCGGTGCGGCGGCCTTCGCGCACCTGCTCGACCGGCTGAGCGGGGGCACGGAGGAGTTCGAGGCCGAGCAGTTCGCGCACCTGCTGCACGCACGGGTCGCGACCCGCACCGCGCCGCGGCCACGTCCGCGTGCGCACCGTCCACCCGACGACCGCGGCAGTGCCGCCACCCTGGCCCGGCTGACCAGCACGTTCGACGAGGTCTGATGGACTCGGTGGTGATGGTGGCCGCGGGATTCGTGGCCGTCACCGGTGGCGTGACCCGGTTCGCGAGTGCCCGGAGCCCCGTCCCCCCGGCGACCCGGTACCTGTGTGCGGCGGTGATCGCGGCGGGGCTCTCGGCGGCGTTGTCCGCGCCCGCGGTCCTCGCCGCCGCGGCACGGGTGGAACCGTCGCCGAACTTCACCCGGTTGGTGGTCAACGGCATCGGCATGGTCGCCGCCTGGTGCCTGCACAGTCTGCTCACCCACCTGGTCACCGACGATCCCGCGCGCGCCCGCGGGACGGTCCGGATCCAGGCGGTGATCCTGGTGTCCACGATCGCGGCCATGTCGGCGTTGTTCCTGTCCGCGGACCTCACCTACCGCCCGGATTTCCTGAACGCCTTCGCCGACCGGCCACCGGTGTACGGGTACCTGGTGCTGTTCAGCGGCTACGTCGGCTGGAGCATGGCGCGGTTCGTGCACCTCCTCGGCCGCTACGTGCACCTCACCGACCGCCGGTGGCTCCAGGTGGGGATGCGCACGATGCGGGCGGGCGCGGCCTTCGGGGTCGGCTGGGCACTGCACAAACTGGTCGCCACCACCGCGGTGTTCCTCACCGGAACCCCCTACCCCGGTTCGGACACGCTCGCCTGGGCGCTGCCCGCCGCCTGTGTGGCGCTGGTCGCGGTCGGGGTCTGCGTCCCGGTGTGCGCGCCCGCACTCGCGCGGGCGACGCTGTGGTGCCGGCGCCACGTCCAGTACCGCCGCCTCCGGCACCTCTGGACCACGCTGGAACCGGTGATCGGCGAGATCCGGCGGACCACGGTGCGGGGGTCCATCCACGAGCGGCTCAGCGCGCGGGTGGTCGGCATCCTCGACGCCCTGCTGGTGCTGACGCCGTACCGGAGTGACGGGGCGCCCCGGCGACGGAGCGGGGCGGCCGATCCCGGGGTGGAGGCCGCGCTGATCGTGGACGCACTGCGCCGGTGGCGGGACGGGGCGGCGCCGAT
>NZ_AICW01000586.1 GCF_000430445.1 Saccharomonospora iraqiensis subsp. iraqiensis | reverse complement strand
CGGGGCTCGCCCCGGACCGGGCCAGCTCCGTCCCGTCCCGCGCCAGCGCCGCGCCCCCGGCGACGGCCTCCAGACATCCCGTCTTTCCGCACCGGCACACCACCGCGTTGTCGTCGGACACCGCGGCGTGCCCGATGTCGCCCGCACAGCCCTGCGCGCCCCGGTGCAGGTGCCCGGCGTGGCTGACACCGGCACCGATCCCCGTCCCGACCTTGACGTAGAGCAGGTCGCCCAGGTCGACCGCCGCCCCGGGGGTGCGCAGCTCCCCGAGGCACAGGAGATTGACCTCGTTGTCCACCCACACCGGGGCGTCGTACCGTGCGCCGAGCCGTTCGCGCACCGGGTAGTTGTTCCATCCCGGCATGATCGGCGGCTCGGACGGGCGCGCCGTGGCGAACTCGACCGGCCCGGGCAGGCCCAGGCCGACCCCCCAGACGTCCTCCGCGGCGCCGCCGATGCCGGTGAGCAGCTCGTCGAGTGTCGACTCGACCTCGGACAGCACCGCCTCCGGACCCCGGGCGATGTCGACGTCGCAGTGCCGCATGGTCAGGACGGCGCCCATCAGGTCGGTCACCCCGGCCGTGTAGCCGGTGGCGCCGAGTTCGGCGGTGAGGACGCGTCCCGCGTCCCGGCGGAACCGGAGCGCGCGCGCCTGCCGCCCACCGGTCGACGGATTGAGGTCGCCCTCCTCCAGCAGGCCCGCGTCGAGCAGGGTGGTGACGCGCTGGGTGATCGCGGTGCGGCCGAGACCGGTCCGGGCGCTCAACGCGGGCCGGGTGTCGGCCGCTCCGCTGCGGATCAGGTCGAGCAGGCGTGCGGAGCTCTCCACCAGCTCGGTACTCGGCTCGTCCACCACGGACCCCCTTGTGCTCACTTCCCCGGATGGTATCTCGCGACGAACGAACTTCTGTTCGTGGTGGACGTTAGCGGGGCGGTCGGATGCCCGAAGAGCGGCGCCGGGTGACGGGTGTCCCGGTTCAGGGGGCCGTGACTGCGCCGTCCGGGCGATCCGGGACGGGGACCGCGCACACCTCGGGTGGGCGGGCGCGGCCGGTCACCGGGACGGTCGGTCGGTGCCGGTCCCGGTGTCGCCGGTCGGGACCGTCGTCGTGCCGGTGGCGCCGGTGGTGCCGGTGGTGTTCGGCGTCCGGGTCGTGACGGTGCCGGTCACGGTGCCGGTGCCGTCCCCGGTCGTGGCCTCGGACAGCGTTGCCTCGGACGACGTGGCCGCGGCGGGGGACGAGGAGCCGCCGCCACCCTGCTCCGTCGGGTCCCCGTTTCCGTCCCCGTCCCCGGGATCGGACCCGGTGGTCGTGGTCTCCTCGGACTCGTCACCGGAGGGCTCGGTGGATTCCGTGTCGGTCGACGTCGTATCCGTGGGCTCTGTCGTTCCCGACGGGACGGTGTTGGTCGGGTTGGGGCCGCGGTCGGGCGGGGTCGACTCGTCACTCCGTCCCGTATCGGGGTCCTCGTCGTCCCCGTCCTGCGGGGGCGGGGGCACCACCGAGGTCGTCTGCCGACCGTCGTCGCCGACCCGGACGACGGTGGTCGGGGCGTCGGTGGACGACGGCAGGGTCCCGGTCACGGGGACGCCGTCCACGACGACGGTCGCGTCGGCGGGGACGGCCTGTCCGGGGATCAGCTCCGGGCCACCGCCCCCGCTGCGGTTGTCGTCGGTCAGGCCGTCCGTCGGGGCGGCCCGGTGGTCGCCGGTGTCCTCCTCCGGCGCGGCCACCTGGGCGACGGCGGCGAAGGCGGTACACACCAACAGTCCGGCGGCGGTCAGCGCCAGGTATCCGGTGCGGTGCAGTCTGCCGGGGGACTCCCGGGGTGGCGCGAGTTCGACCCGCGTCGGTTCCCCGGACGAGTTCGTCATGCCCGACTCCTTCGACAAGACACCGTGTGCACGAGAGATCGATTCGGCGTCCCCCGGCACCGCCGTGTCGCGGGACACTACCACCGCCCCGGACACGCGGCGAATCCAACACACGGGACCTCGCACCGGTCCCGACCACCGTGGTGCGGCACGATGGCGGGGTGGCTGACGAGACAGGGACGACCCGTCTGACGGCGTGGGTGCACGGCTCGGTGCAGGGCGTCGGTTTCCGCTGGTGGACCCGCAGCCGGGCCCTCGAACTCGGCCTGGTGGGCCACGCGCGCAACCTCCCCGACGGCCGGGTGGAGGTCGTGGCCGAGGGGCCGGGCCGGGACTGCGCACGACTGCTCGACATCCTGCGTACCGGGAACTCGCCGGGCCGGGTGCGCACGGTCGTCGAGCGGTGGTCCGAACCGCGCGGTGGTCTGGACGGCTTCGTCGAACGCTGACGCGGGCCGTCCCGGCGAAGCCGGACACCGCCGTCCGCGCGGACGGCGACGCGGCCGTCGGATGTCGACGACGCGGCCGACCTGCTCCGCTCCGGGGCCCGCCCTGCCACGCGGGAGCACCGGCTCCCACGTGCGTCAAATCGGCGCGGGTAGCATCATCCGATCGGACACACCGAAGTCGGTGAGCGAAAGGTCGACGCCGCGTGCACCTGAAGAGCTTGACGATGAAGGGCTTCAAGTCCTTCGCGTCGGCGACCACCCTGCGCTTCGAGCCGGGCATCACGTGTGTCGTCGGGCCGAACGGATCCGGCAAGTCCAACGTGCTCGACGCGCTGCGCTGGGTGATGGGGACCCAGGGGGCCAAGGATCTGCGCGGCGGCAAGATGGAGGACGTCATCTTCGCCGGCACCTCCGGACGGTCCCCGCTCGGCCGGGCCGAGGTCACCCTGACCATCGACAACGCCGACGGTGCGCTGCCCATCGAGTACACCGAGGTGTCCATCACGCGGCGCATGTTCCGCGACGGGGCCAGTGAGTACGAGATCAACGGCAGTTCGTGCCGCCTGCTCGACATCCAGGAGCTGCTGTCCGACTCCGGCATCGGCCGCGAGATGCACGTCATCGTGGGCCAGGGCCAACTCTCCGAGATCCTGCAGGCCAAGCCCGAGGACCGGCGTTCCTTCATCGAGGAGGCCGCCGGGGTGCTCAAGCACCGCAAGCGCAAGGAGAAGGCCCTGCGCAAGCTCAACGCGATGCAGGGCAACCTGGACCGGCTGAACGACCTCACCACCGAGTTGCAACGCCAGCTCAAGCCGCTCGGCAAACAGGCCGAGATCGCGCGCCGGGCCCAGGTGGTGCAGGCGGAGCTGCGGGACGCCCGGCTGCGGCTGTACGCCGACGACCTGGTCACCCAGCGCACCCAGATCGAGAAGGAGGAGGCCGACGAGAAGGCGGCCCGTGCCCGTCGCGCCGAGGTCGAACAGACCCTGGAGGCGGCGACCTCCGAACAGACCGAACTGGAGGCCGTGCTCGCCGAGGACGCGCCGAAGCTCACCGCCGCCCAGGACACCTGGTACAAGCTGTCGTCGCTGGCGGAGCGGCTGCGCGGCACGGTGCGGCTGGCGGTGGAGCGCAGGCGGCACCTCTCGGCCGAGGTGGACACCGGCGGCACCGGGCGGGACCCGGAGGAACTGCTCGCCGAGGCCGAGGAGGCCGCCGCCCGCGAGGAGGAACTGGGCGAGGGCGTGGCGCAGGCCCGCGCGCTGCTGTCGGAGACCGTCGAGCGTCGGGAACAGCTCGAACAGCGGGTACAGGCGGCCGAACGGGCGCACCTGGCCGCCGTCCGGGCCATCGCCGACCGGCGGGAGGGCATCGCCAAGCTCTCCGGCCAGGTCGACGCGCTGCGCAGCAAGAGCACCGCCACCGCCGACGAGGTCGAACGCCTCACCAGCGGCATCGAGGAGGCCGTGGCCCGTGCCGAGGCCGCCTCGGAGGAGCTGGAACAGGCCCGCGCCGAGGGCGGTGTCGAGGACTCCGACGACGCGACCCTGCGCGAGCGGCACGACCGCGCGGTGGAGGCGAACACGGCCGCCAAGGCCCGGGTGGAGGAGCTGGTCAAGGCCGAACGGACCGCGGAACGCGAGATCGCCTCGGAGAAGGCGCGCCTGGACGCGCTGTCGATGAGCCTGTCCCGCAAGGACGGTGCCGGCTCGCTGCTCGGTGCGGCCGACGACGTGCCCGGCCTGCTCGGGTCGGTGGCCGCGTTGCTCACCGTGGAACCCGGGCACGAGGTGGCGCTGGCCGCCGCGCTCGGCCCGGTGGCCGACGCG
>NZ_AICW01000639.1 GCF_000430445.1 Saccharomonospora iraqiensis subsp. iraqiensis | reverse complement strand
GTCGGCACCGCTCCGCGGGGCGGCGGGGTGCGCCGGGCCTGCACCACCCGGGTCAGCACGACGAGGCCGAGCAGCAGCCCGACGGTGATCGCCCACGAGCCGCCCCAGCCGACGTGGTCGGCCAGCAGCAGCCCGGGCACCTCGGGCCAGCCGTCGAACGCCGGGAACGCCCAGGTGTAGAACACGGACCCGGCGATGAACCCGCCGAGGGTGAGCACGATCGTCGACTGGCCGGAGCCGACGGCGAACAGGGTCCCCGAGGCGCAGGCCCCACCGAGCTGCATCCCGACGGCGAACAGGGCGGCACCCGCGAACAGCGGGATTCCGATCGGTCCGGCGCTGACCTCGGGGGTGGCGCCGAACAGCCCGATCCCGGTCGCCACGATCAGCATGATCAGGGTCGCCGCGGTGCCCAGCAGCAGCGCGTGCGCCCGCATGCCGTCGCCGTTGCCGACCGCGATGAGCTGGCGCCAGGCCGAGGTGAACCCGAAGCGGGAGTGGAACAGTGCGACCCCGAGGAACACACCGATCAGCAGCAGGGCGGCGAAGCGCTCGCCGTGCACGGCCCACACGTACCAGGCCGACCCGGCCGCCAGCAGGCCGGAGACGACCAGCGGCGCCGTCCGCACCGGGCCCTCCGGGTCCGGGCGCGGCGCCGGGCACGACGTCGGCGAAGTGGTCAGGAGGTCGCGTCGGGAGGTGGGATCCGTCGTGGTCGACATGGGCAGGATGACTCCAACGTGGTGTGCGGGGGACGGCCCGACGCTAGGCCCGTGGCCCGTGCCCGCTCCATCGCTCCCACGATGTGGTCGTCGCCCGCGCTCCCGGGCGGAGTGTCAGTCCCGCGGGGCACTCGCCAGATAGACGGTGCTGGTCGCCTCGCGGCCCTGGAGCGGGTTGGGGAACCGGACGATCTCGGCACGCGCGTGGGCGAAGTGCCCGGCCAACCGTGCGGTGAACCCGTCGTCGGGCGGGTCGTTCGACCACAGTGCGAACACCCCGTCCGGGGTGAGGCGTTCGCCGATCCGGCGCAGCCCCGCGGATTCGTAGAAATCGGCGTTCGACGGGTCGAGCAGGTGCGCGGGCGAGTGGTCGATGTCCACCACGATCGCGTGATAGCGGCGTCCGGGGGACTCCGGGTCGAGCGGGGCGCCGGTGCGCATCAGGTCGAAGAAGTCGGCGTGCACCAGGTGGCAGCGCGGGTCCGTGCCCAGCCGCTGCCCGGCCGGGATCAGCCCCCGCCGGTGCCACTCGATCACCTCGCCGAGTGCGTCCACGACCGCCACCGAGCGCACCCGCGGCTCCTCCAGCACGGCCAGCGCGGTGTAGCCGAGGCCGAGACCACCCACGGCCACGTCGAGTTCCCCCTCCGGCGCCTCGGCCACCGCGAGCTGACCCAGCCGGGTCTCGGAGACGGTGAACAGGCTGGACATCAGGAACTCGTCGTCGAGTTTGATCTCGTGGACGTCCGCGTGCACGGCCGGATCCCACCGCCGGCGCAGGGTGAGCTCGCCGAGCGGCGTCCGCCGCCAGTCCAGTTCCTCGAAACGCATGTCCACCCCGTCGCGGTCGTCGTCGGACCGGGGAAGTCTACGCGGGCGGGGCCGGGCCGGGCGCTTCGGCGCCGCGCGGGCCTCACTCCGGTTCGGGGAAGCCGTGCCGCCCGTGCAGCGGGACGAACCGCGCCGGCAGCAGCTCCTCCCGACGCACGAGCCCCTGCGGCGTGCGTTCGAACGCGACGACCGTCTCGTGCCCGCCCGCGCCGATCGGCTGCACCAGCCGCCCCCCGACGCGCAGCTGGTCGACCAGGGGAGTGGGCACCCGCGGATACGCGGCGGAGACGAGGACCGCGTCGAACGGCGCGTAGTCCGCAGCGCCGAGGGTGCCGTCCCCGGTCCGGACCCGGACCGTGTCCACCCCGAGCGCGGCGAGAACGCGGCGGGCCGTGGCGGCGAGGTCGGCGCGGTACTCGACGCTCACCACGTCGGCGACCAGCCGGGCGAGCAGGGCCGCCTGGTAGCCGGTGCCGGTGCCGATCTCCAGCACGTGCTCGCCGCCGGCCGGCGCCAGGCCCTCGATCATGCGGCAGGACAGCGACGGCTGGGTGCTCACCTGGCCGTGCCCGATCGGCACCGGTTCGTCGGAGCATGCCCGGTCGGCGTGCTCGTCGGGCAGGAACGCGGCACGGGGCACCGCACGCACCGCCGCGAGCAGCCGCGCGTCGGTCACCCCGTGCGCGGCCACCTCCCGGGCCAGCTCGGCCGGGGTTGTCACCGGGGCCGTCCCGTCCGTTCCCGCACGTGCGGATGGTGCCCGGTGTGCGGGCGGTTGAACCGACCCGGCCGGGAGCTGCGCGCGTGCGGGAGGCGCTCAGTGGGCGCCGGTGAGCGTGCCCGCCAGGGCGTTGTGCCGCTGCTCGCTGTCGTCGTTCATCCCGGTGATGGTGACCTCCGTGCCCCGTTGCCGGTACTTCGTGGTGACCGCGTCCAGCGCGGCGACGCTGGAGGCGTCCCAGATGTGCGCGTCGGACAGGTCGATCACCACGGTGGGCGGGTCGTTCGCGTAGTCGAACTGGAACACCAGGTCGTTGCTGGAGGCGAAGAACAGCTGGCCGGTGACCCGGTAGATGCGGGTGCTGCCGTCCGGGTCGAGCACGCTGTCCACCGAGACGACGCGGGCGACCCGGCGGGCGAAGGCCACCATCGCGACCAGCACCCCGACGACGACACCGATGGCGAGGTTGTGCGTGGCCACGGTGACGGCGACGGTGGTCACCATCACGACCGTCTCGCTCGGCGGCATCCGGCGCAGGGTCTGCGGGCGGATGCTGTGCCAGTCGAACGTGCCGACCGCCACCATGATCATGACGCCGACGAGGGCGGCCATCGGGATCAGCGCCACCACCTGCGCCAGGGCGACGACGAGCACCAGCAGGAACACGCCGGACAGGAACGTCGAGGCGCGGGTGCGGGCCCCCGACTTCACGTTGATCATGGTCTGGCCGATCATCGCGCAGCCGCCCATGCCGCCGAAGAACCCGGTGACGATGTTGGCCACGCCCTGTCCCCAGGACTCCCGGGTCTTGTCCGAGTGCGTGTCGGTGAGGTCGTCCACCAGTTTCGCCGTCATCAGCGACTCCATCAGCCCCACCAGGGCCATGGCGAACGCGTAGGGCGCGATCGTGACCAGCGTGTCGAGCGTGAACGGCACGGCGGGCACGCCCAGCACCGGCAGCGTCCCGGGGAGATCACCCTGGTCGCCCACGGTGGGAACGGCCACGCCCATGGTGACCGTGACGGTGGTCAGCACCACGATCGCCACCAGCGGCGCGGGCACCGCCTTCGTCAGCCTCGGCAGCCCCACCATGATCAGCAGGCCCGCCGCGAGCAGCGCGTACACCGGCCAGCCGACGTCGGTCAGGTACGGCAGCTGCGCGAGGAAGATCAGGATCGCGAGGGCGTTGACGAAGCCGACCATGACGCTGCGCGGCAGGAACCGCATCAGCCGCGCCACCCCGGACACCGCCAGCACCACCTGGAGCAGACCGCCGAGCACCACGGCCGCGAGCAGGTACTCCACGCCGTGCTCCCGCACCAGCGGGGCCAGCACCAATGCGATGGCGCCCGTGGCCGCCGAGATCATGGCCGGGCGTCCGCCGGTGACGGCGATGGTCACGGCCATGGTGAACGAGGCGAACAGTCCCACGCGCGGGTCGACGCCCGCGATGATGGAGAAGGAGACCGCCTCCGGGATCAGTGCCAGCGCGACCACGAGCCCGGCCAGGGACTCGGTGCGCAGCACCCGGGGGGACAGCCAGGTGGGACGGCGGCGGAGGACAGCGGGCATCGAGCGCAGCGGAACAGGAGGCGACATCAGCTACTTTCGGCTTCGGGGAAGGGAAGAAGAGGAAACGGCAAGCCGCTCCGGTGAGGCTCGCAGCGCCGGCAGCTGACTCTACCTGTCGGTAACATCGCGTGGGCGTCGAGTGTGATCCAGGTCAGGATTCAGGCCGCCCGCGCTCAGCGCAGCAGGGTGCGGTAGATCTCCTCGAAGCGTTCCAGGGTGCGGGTGCGGGAATGGGCCGCGGCCACCGTGCGGCCCGCCGTGCCCATGCGGGTGCGGAGATCGTCCGAGGTGAGCAGGCGTACGAGGGACCCGGCGAGGCCGTCGACGTCGCCCGGCCGGAACAGGAAGCCGTTGCGGCCGGGCGAGACCAGGTGCGGCAGGGCCACCGCGTCGGCGGCGACGACCGGCAGGCCGGAGGCCACCGCCTCCAACGTGGCGATGCTCTGCAACTCGGCCACGCCGGGGATGGCGAACACGTCCGCCGCCCGGTAGACGGTGGGCAGCAGCGCGTCGGGCACGAAGCCGGGGAACCGCACCCGGTGCCGCACCCCGGTGCGCCCGGCCAGCCGCTCCAGCTCGCCGCGC
>NZ_KE387099.1:83348-88704 GCF_000430445.1 Saccharomonospora iraqiensis subsp. iraqiensis | reverse complement strand
CGGCCGCGCCGGCGCGGACCAGCGCGTCCAGCGATCCGGTCTCGGCCGCCACCGCGAGCAGGCGCGTGCGGGCACCGTCGGACCCGCCGGCGAGGGCGGACACCACCCGCTCGGTGATCACCGCGAAGGACAGGTCAGCGGGCACCTCCAGCAGCGGCACCCGGTGCCGCAGGCACGCGTGCACCAGCGCGTCCGGGATCCCGCCGGTGTCCGCGCCGGAAGCCGCCAACGCCGCGCATCCGGCCCGTGCCAGGGCGGAGACGAACACCTCCGCGTCGTCGGGCCCGTGCCACCACAGCAGACCGCTGAGCACCAGCTCGTCCGCGGCGAGGTAGCGGCTCGGGTCGGGCAGTTCGGTGACGTAGACCCGGGAGATCCCGCGGTCGAGCAGGTCGTCGCCCGCCCGTGCGCGCAGACGCAGCTCGGGCATCGCCAGCAGGGTCCGCACCGTCGTCATCGGGTTGTAGGAAAGCACAAGAACCGGGGCGTGCGCTGCCCCCGGATTCGGCGGGGACGCCGTTGCCGCTGTCGCCGGAGGGCTGTGTACTGGGACACACCCTCGTCACCGGGAGGCATCCGTGGAGTTCGTGCGACCGGCGAGTCTGGCCGAGGCCCTGGCGGTCAGGGCACACCGCCCGGAGGCGGTTCCCCTGGCCGGTGGGACCGACGTGATGGTGGAGCTGAACTTCGACCGGCGCCGCCCGGAGACCCTGCTCGATCTCACCGGGATCGAGGAACTGGCCACCGTCTCGGTCGCCGACGGGCAGGTGCGGCTCGGCGCGGGCGTGCCGTACGCACGGGTGATCGACGAACTCGGTGGGCGGCTGCCGGGCCTGGCGGCGGCGTCCCGGACCGTCGGCTCACCGCAGATCCGCAACCGGGGCACCGTGGGCGGCAACCTCGGCGCGGCCTCCCCCGCGGGGGACACCCATCCGGTGCTGCTGGCCTCGGGGGCGCGGATGGAACTCGCGTCGGTCCGGGGCAGCAGGCTGGTCGCGGCGGAGCGGTTCTACCTCGGGCCGGGACGCACCGTCCTCGACCCGGACGAACTGATCACCGCGGTGCACCTGCCCGCGCTGTCCGGTGCCGAACAGTTCAGCAAGGTCGGCACGCGCAACGCGATGGTCATCGCGGTGTGCTCGTTCGCCCTCGTGCTCCGGCCGCACTACGTCGGAGCCGCCTTCGGCTCGGCCGGGCCGGTGCCCCGGCGCGCGGAGGAGGCCGAGCGGTTCCTCACCACCGAACTGCCGTGGGACGACCCGGCACCGCTGCCGGACACGCTGGTCGACCGGTTCGGCGCGCTCGTCGCCGGGGCCGCCGACCCGATCGACGACGTGCGCGGCACCGCGGACTACCGGCGGCACGCGCTCGCCGTCCTCGCACGCCGCGCCCTGACCTGGGCGTGGCGGGACCACCGGAACAGGGAAGGGGTGCGCTCGTGCGCCTGACGGTGACGGTCAACGGTGCGGCCCGGCGGGCCGACGACGTGTGGGAAGGGGAGAGCCTGCTGTCCCTGCTGCGGGACACCTTCGGTCTTCCCGGGTCGAAGAACGCCTGCGAGCAGGGCGAGTGCGGCTCGTGCACGGTGTATCTGGACGGGGTCGCGGTGTGTGCGTGCCTGGTGGCGGCCGGGCAGGCCCACGGCCGTGAGGTCCGCACTGTCGAAGGGCTGGCCGAGGGCGAGGAGCTGCACCCGGTGCAGCAGGCGTTCCTGGACGCCGGGGCGGTCCAGTGCGGCTTCTGCACGCCCGGCCTCGTCGTCGCCGTGCACGACCTGCTCTCCCGCGTCCCCGACCCCGCCGACGCCGACATCCGCGAGGCCCTGGCCGGAAACCTCTGCCGCTGCACCGGCTACGAGACCATCCTCGCCGCGGTCCGCCGGGCGGCCCACCCATGACCCCCCACCCCCGCGAGTCGCCACTTCATGCCCGCGAGTTGCCCTCCCGTGCCCGCGAGTCGACACCCCGTGCCCGCGAGTCGGCATCCCGTGTCGGCGAGTCGGCGCGGGCGTGCCGGTGTGCCGGCCGATCCGGGCACCGCCCCGACACACACCGGGCACCACCGATCACCCGTCCGGCCTCCCGGGAGGACGGAGGAACCGGGCGGTCATCGTCCCGGAACGCCGATTCGCGGCATCGGGGCGTCGACGCATGGTCCTGGTGCGCCAACTCGCGGTTCCTTTGCGCCAACTCGCGGTCGTGGGGTGTCAACTCACGGGCCTGGGGTGGCGACTCGCGGGCCTGGGGTGGCGACTCGCGGTCGTGGGGTGGCGACTCGCGGGGAGGCTCGCGCGGGAACGGGGGAGTGCGGTGTTGGTGATCGAGAATGCGGTGGTCGTGACCGTCGATGCGGCGGGGAGCGAGTACCACGGTGGGCACGTCGTGGTGGACGGGGCGCGGATCGCCGCCGTCGGGGCCGGGCCCGCGCCCGAGGGGCTGTCCGGGGAGCGGGTGGACGCGGGTGGGTGCCTGGTCACGCCGGGGCTGGTGAACACCCACCACCACCTGTACCAGTGGGCCACCCGCGGGTGGGCGACCGACGCGACCCTGTTCGAGTGGCTCGTCACGCTGTACCCGGTGTGGGGACGGCTCGACGCGGAGATCACCCGGGCCGCCGCGGCGGCCGGGCTGGCACGGCTGGCGCTGACCGGGTGCACCACCGTCGCCGACCACCACTACGTCTTCCCCCGGAACGGCGGCGACCAGATGGCGGCGCTGGTGGACGCCGTGCGCAGCGTCGGCCTCCGCGCCCACCTCGTGCGCGGGTCGATGGACCGGGGGGCCTCCGACGGCGGCCTGCCCCCGGACCACCTCGTCGAGGACACCGACGCCGCGCTCGCCGGCACCGAGGAGGCGATCGACGCCTGGCACGACCCCACGCCCGGCGCGGAACTGCGCGTGGCGGTGGGGCCGTGCTCGCCGTTCACCGTGTCCGACGCGCTCATGACCGGCGCCGCCGACCTCGCCCGTAGACGTGGCGTGCGGCTGCACACCCACCTGGCCGAGACCCTCGACGAGCAGGAACGGTGCCGGGCCGAGTACGGCCGCGACCCGGTCGCCCACGCGGAGGCGCTCGGGTGGCTGGGTGAGGACGTGTGGCTGGCGCACACGGTGCACGTCTCGCCCGCGGAGATCCGCGAACTGGGTGCGACCGGCACCGGGTCGGCGCACTGCCCCACCTCCAACGGCCGGCTCGGCACCGGGATCGCCCCGGTGCGGGACCTGCGCGACGTGGGCGTCCCCGTCGGGCTCGGCGTCGACGGGGCGGCGTCCAACGAGTCCGGGGGACTGGGCGAACAGCTGCACCAGGCGGTGCTCCAGGCACGGCAACGCGGCGGCCCCCGTGCGCTGGCGCCGCGGGAGGCACTGCGGATGGCCACGGTGGACGGCGCGCGCTGCCTCGGCAGGCAGGACGAGCTGGGCTCGCTGGAACCGGGCAAGCTCGCCGACCTCGTCGTCTGGGCCACGGACGGTCTCGCGCACGCGGGGATCGACGACCCCGTGGCGGCCCTGATCCTGGGCGCCACGCCGGAAGTGCGGCTGTCGCTGGTCGGCGGACGCCGGGTCGTCTCCGACGGCGCGCTGCGCACCGCCGACGCGGCGGCACTCGCCGCCGACCTGGGCGCCGCGAGTCGACGACTGGAGGGCACACGGCCATGAGCACGACCGGAACGTCCACCCACACCGACACCCATGCGGGCGCCACGGGCGGTATCGGGTCGAGCCCGGCCCGGCCCGACGGCCCGGCCAAGGTGCGCGGCGAGTTCGCCTTCGCCTCCGACCTCTGGCACGACGACATGATCTGGGGCGCGACCCTGCGCAGCCCCCACCCGCACGCCCGGATCACCGCCATCGACGTCACCGGGGCGGTGGCCCTGCCCGGTGTCCACGCGGTACTCACCCACGAGGACGTGCCCGGCGAGAACCGCTACGGCCTGGAACGGCCCGACCAGCCGGTGCTGGCCGGGGACGTGGTGCGCTACCGGGGGGAGCCGGTGGCGCTGGTGGCCGCCGACCACCCGGAGACGGCGCGCCGCGCCCTGACGCGGATTGCGGTCGACTACGCGGTCCTGGAGCCGGTGACCGATCCCGTGGCCGCCGCCGCGGGCCACGGGCCCGTCCTGCACCCGGGCGGCAACGTCGTGCGGCACGTGCCGGTCCGCCGGGGCGACCCCGGCGCCGTGGGCGACGTCGTGGTCACCGGCACCTACGAGGTCGGCATGCAGGACCAGGCCTTCCTCGGCCCGGAGGCGGGGCTGGCCGTGCCCGGCGACGACGGCGGGGTGGACCTGTACGTCGCGACGCAGTGGCTGCACGCCGACCAGCGGCAGGTCGTGGCCGCGCTGGGGCTGCCGACGGAGAAGGTGCGGTTGACCCTCGGCGGGGTGGGCGGCGCGTTCGGCGGACGCGAGGACCTGTCCGTGCAGATCCACGCCTGCCTGCTCGCGCTGCGCACCGGCAGGCCGGTGAAGATGGTCTACGACCGCGAGGAGTCCTTCCACGGGCACGTGCACCGCCACCCGGCGGTGCTGCGGTACGAACACCACGCGGACCGGGACGGCAGACTCGTGCACGTCAAGGCCGAGATCGTCCTCGACGGCGGTGCCTACGCCTCGACCACCGGCGCCGTCGCGGGCAACGCCGCCACCCTCGGCGTCGGCCCGTACGAGGTGCCGAACGTGACCGTGGACTGCCGTGGCGTCTACACGAACAACCCGCCGTGCGGCGCGATGCGCGGTTTCGGCGCCGTGCAGGCGGCGTTCGCCTACGAGTCCCAGATGGACGCACTGGCGCGCGAGTGCGGGCTCGACCCGGTCGAGGTGCGCAGGCGCAACGCGCTGCGCGAAGGATCGTCGATGCCGACCGGGCAGGTGGTGGACGCTCCCGCCCCGGTGGCGGAGCTGCTGGAGCGGGTGCGGGACATGCCGCTGCCCCCGGAACCGGGAGGTGCCGGGCCGGGAGCGCCGGAGCCGGGAGGTGCCGGGGAACCGGACCCGCGCCTGCTCCCCGGCGGGGTGTCGAACACCACGCACGGCGAGGGGGTCGTACGCGGGGTCGGCTACGCGGTGGGCCTGAAGAACATCTGCTTCTCCGAAGGTTTCGACGACCACTCCACCGCGCGGGTGCGGCTGCGGGTGCTCGGCGGCGAGCCCGCCGCCACGGTGCACACCGCCGCCGTCGAGGTCGGCCAGGGCCTGGTGACCGTGCTGCGGCAGATCGTGCGCGAGGAGTTGGGCGTCGAGCGGGTCACGGTCGAACCGGCCGACACCGCGATCGGCAGCGCGGGGTCCACCTCGGCCTCGCGGCAGACCTACGTCACCGGCGGCGCCGTGCGCGCGGCGGCGGGGGCGGTGCGC
>NZ_KE387099.1:75225-83248 GCF_000430445.1 Saccharomonospora iraqiensis subsp. iraqiensis | reverse complement strand
GGGGGGCTCGGCGGTGTCGGTCGTGCGTCCGGTCATACCGCCGCGCCGCCCCGACCGGGGCCGGTCACCCGGGTGTCGTCGGTGCGTACGCGGCCCGCCAACCGCGCCGGACCGAGTTTCGCCACCCGCCGCCTGCCCCGGGGGAGCTCCCGGGTGCGCAGGTCGTGCTCGTAGCGGAAGTAGTCCACCTGTTGGGTGTGCCGTGCCGAGGGCACCATGTGACCCACGAACCTCCGTTCGTCGGCGGCGATCACCCGCTCCATCTCCGGCACGGACGGGGGACGGTACTGTCCGGCGGCGTAGGCGGCGAGCAGCCGCGACTGGCACTCGACGAACGGGAACAGCGTCGGGGTGGCCTGGGCGAATCCGACGAACACCACATCGTCCAGCCCGGTGCGGAACATCCGCTTGTACAGCGGCAGGTGGTTGCCGGGCGCACTGAGGAAGGTCTCGTCGAAGAACGGGAACGTGATGTTGTAGCCGGTGGCGTGGATGATCACGTCGAAGTCCGCGGCGGTGCCGTCGGTGAACCACACCGTGTCCCCGTCGAGCCGGGCGACGTCGCCCTTGGCCACGACGTCACCGGATCCGAGCCGCAGCGGCAGTTCGACCGACTGGGTGGGGTGCGCCTCGAAGAACCGGTGGTTCGGCGTCGGCAGCCCGTACTTCTCCGGCCGTCCCGCGGTCAGCGGCTGGAACAGCTGGAACAGCCTGCGCTGCCAGGACAGCGGGAGGTACGGGGAGGTGCGGTAGAACTTGTCGGCGGGGGTGCCGGCGAGGTACTTCGGCACGATCCAGGCGCCGGAGCGCGTGGACAGGGTCACCCGGTTGTCCAGCGCCCGCGACGACAGCTCGACGGTGATGTCGGCGGCGCTGTTGCCGAGCCCGACCACGAGGATCCGCCTGCCGGACAGCTCCAGCGGCGTGCGCGGGTCGATGTAGGAGTGCGAGTGCAGCTGCGTGCCGGTGAACTCGCCCGGGAAGTCCGGCCACCGCGGGTCCCAGTGGTGCCCGTTCGCCACCACCAGCAGGTCGAACCGCCGCCGCTCGCCCCGCCCGGTCGTCAGTTCCCAGCCACCGTCCGGCAGCCTGCGGGCGTGCTCGACGGCGTTGCCGAACTCGATGCGGTCGGTCAGGCCGAAGGCGGCGGCGTAGTCCTCCAGGTACTGCCGGATCTCGGTGTGGTGCGGGAAGTCCGGGTAGTGCCGCGGCATCGGGAAGTCCCGCAGGGACAGCTGGTGTTTCGAGGTGTCGATGTGCAGCGAGCGGTAGGCGCTGCTGTGCCCGTTCGGGTTGCCGAAGGCCCAGTTGCCGCCGATCCGGTCCGACGACTCGAAACACGTGTAGGGCACGCCGTAGTCACCGAGCATCTTGCCCGCCGTCAGTCCGCTGATTCCCGCGCCGATGATCGCGGTGGTAGGGCCGGGCATGCTGGATCCTCCCGTCACCGTGCTCGCGTGGATCAGGTTGACAGATGTCCACACGACTGTCCAGAACCCGGACCCGCCGTCGGGTCCGGCAGAATGCACGGTGTCGGAATTCGACCGGGACGCAGAACGACCGGGCCCCTGCGGGCCCGCATCGAGGGAGGAGACGCGATGATCTTCATTACGGCCAAGTTCCGGGTGAAGCACGAGGACGCGGACCGCTGGCCCGAGATCGCGGCCGACTTCACCCGGGCCACGCGCGGCGAGCCCGGCTGCCTGTGGTTCGACTGGTCCCGCAGCATCGAGGACCCCGACGTCTACGTGCTGGTGGAGGCCTTCCGGGACGGCGAGGCCGGTGCGGCGCACGTCAACTCGGACCACTTCCGCGAGGCGCAGCGCACGCTGCCGCCGCACCTGGTGGAGACGCCCAAGGTGATCAACACCAACGTGGACCAGGACGACTGGTCCGAGCTCGGGGAGATGGCCGTGCGGTGACGCCGCCGGAGCCGGTCGGGACGGCCGGGGAAGCGGCCGTCCCGACCGGACGGCGTCACAGGGCGCCGCGGGACCAGGGCCCGGTGACGGCGTAGGTCACGCCCGGGGTCTGGACGTTGAAGAACAGCACCTGCCCGTCCGGGCTGAACGTCGCCCCGGCGAGCTCACTGGTGTTGCCGCTGTTCAGGGCGGCGAGGTCGAAGATCTCCCCGCGCGGCGTGAGTCCCCGCAGCATGTCCGGACCGCTGCCGTCCTCGCACAGCACCAGGCCGCCGCTGGTGGGGGAGACACACAGGTTGTCCGGGCTCTGCAACAGGTCCGGGTCGGTGGATTCGTGGACCAGGATCAGCTGTCCGCCCGCCTCGCCGGTGGGCCGGTACCGCCACACCTGTCCCAGACCGGCGTCCCCGCCGCTGGTCGCGTTGACGAAGATCGAACCGTCCCCGTACCAGGCGCCCTCCAGTCGGGCGAACACCGCCCCGCCCCGCTGCCGGCCCTGGCGGAACACGGCCAACGAGTCGTCGCTGTCCGGGTCCGGGTCCGGGATGTCCACCCACTCCACCGGCAGCGGCCTGCCCGCGCGCTGACCCTGGCGCGTGTCGTGGCCCGGGTGGCCCTTGACGGCCAGCATCTGCAACCGTCCGCCCGCGGCCGGTTTCCCCGGGACGTCCGGGACGAACCGGTAGAGCCCGGAGCTGCCGCGGTCCTCGGTCTGGTAGATGATCCCGGTGTCCGGGTCCACGGCCACCGCCTCGTGCGTGAACCGGCCCATCGCCCGGTACGGCACCGGGTCCACCGGGCCGTCGGCGTCGGCGGGGACCTCGAACACGTAGCCGTGCGGACGGTCGGGGTCGAGTCCGGTGAACGTCTCCTCGCAGGACAGCCAGGTTCCCCACGGGGTGGGGCCGCCCGCGCAGTTGCGCACGGTGCCCGCCAGGCTGGGGAAGCTGCGCACCGGACGCATCGCCTCCCGGTCGAAGACCACGGTCGTGGTGCCTCCGGCGACCGCGGGGTCGTAGTGCGGGTCCGCGAACGCGGGCCCGCGACTCTGCTCGTGGTTGCGTACGAGCCGGAGTGCACCGTCCGCGGCGGCGAACGCGGCCATCCCGTCGTGCCGTCCCGGGGTGATCCCGCCGTCCGACAGCGGCGACCCGGTCCGTCCGAACGCGACGTAGGAGAAGCCGTCCGGCAGGAGCAGTTCGCCGTGCGGGGGCGCCGGGCGCAACGGGCCGTACCCCCCGTTGTCCGGAGCCACCACGCCCCGGTTGTCGCCCACCCCGGGGCCACCCGCGAGGGCGGCGGTGTTGCCCATGAGCGCGTGCAGCGCGGCGGCGGCGCCGATCGTGCCGGTGCCCGCCAGGAACCGCCTGCGGTTGACCGCGGCGGTCTCGCGCGTCTCGTCTGTCATCGGTCCTCCCACGAGGGTCGTCTCGGTCGGTCATCCCGGACCGAACCGCACGCGGGTGACGTCGGCGTGAGCGCCGCGCGACCACCCGCTGACGAGCAGATCGCCATCGTTCGCGGGCTCCGGCGTCTTCCCCCGGTCCGTGGTCGCTGCTACCGTCGTTTTCGTGAGTTCGGAAATTTCCGAAAAGAGAGCAGGTGGCGGGATGGAGCCCGGGGCGGCGATCACGATCGAGAACCTGACCAAGAACTACGGGAACCGCCGCGGCGTCGTCGACCTCTCGCTCGACGTCCGCACGGGCGAGGTGCTCGGGTTCCTCGGCCCCAACGGGGCCGGTAAGTCCACGACGATCCGGGTGCTGCTCGACCTGATCCGGCCGACCTCCGGACGGGTCCGGGTGCTGGGCGCCCACCCGCGCACCGACGCCGTCGCGCTCCACCGGCGGGTCGGCCATCTCGCGGGGGACGCCGCGCTCCCGATGCGGCAGACCGTGGACGAGTGCCTGGCGTTCCTCGGCGCTCTCCGCGGCGGGGTGGACCCGTCCTCGGTCGACGAACTCACCGAGCGGCTGGGGCTGGACCGCACGGCCCGCATCGGGGAGCTGTCCACGGGCAACCGGCGGAAGGTGGGGTTGGTGCAGGCGCTGATGCACCGGCCGGAGCTGCTCGTCCTGGACGAACCGACGTCCGGCCTCGACCCCCTCGCGCAGCGCGTCTTCCTCGAACTCGTGCGCGAGGCACGGCGGGAGGGGCGGACGGTGTTTCTCTCCTCGCACGTCCTCAGCGAGGTCGAGGCGGTCGCCGACCGGGTCGCGATCGTCCGGGAGGGGCGGCTCGTCTCCCGCGGTACGCCGGCCGACCTGCGCGCGCACGCGGCCCTCGACGTCCGCATCGACTTCGACCCCGCCACCCCACCCGACCCGGCGGACTTCCGGACCCTGCCGGGCGTGACCGATCTCGTGCTCACCGGGACCACCCTGCGGTGCGGCATCAACGGCCCGACCGACCCGCTGGTGAAGGCCGCCGCCCGCTACACGGTGGCGCGGATGACCGCCCGCGAACCCGACCTTGAGGAGCTGTTCCTCCGGCACTACGACGGACAGGAGGCCGGTGACCGTGTGGTCGCGTAACGTACTCACCCGCTTCCTGCGGGACAACCGCCGTGCGCTGCTCGGCTGGGTCGTGGCCGTCACCGCGCTCGCGATGCTCTACGGCAGCTTCCACACGCGGATGTCGCCCGGGATGGCCGACACCGTGCCGGAGGCGATGCGGGGGGCCTTCGGCTTCGACGACCTGGACTCGGCCGCCGGGTACCTGCAGTCCGCGCCGTTCGGCATCCTCGTTCCGCTGCTGGTGGTGTTCTTCGGCGCGGCCATGGGGGCGCGGGCGGTCTCCGGGGACGAGGAGAACGGCCTGCTGGGCCTGCTGCTCGCGCACCCGGTGAGCCGCAGGCGGCTGTTGCTGGAGCGGCTCGGCGCGCTGGCCGTCGGGGCCGGGATGATCGGGCTCTGTCTGTTCGCCGGGATGCTGGTGATCCGGGACGCGGCCGACCTGGATCCGGTGCCGGTCCACGGCTTCGCCGCGCAGTCCGTGGCGGTCACGATGCTCGCGCTGTTGTTCGGCTGCGTGGCGGTCGCGCTGGGCGCGGCGGGCGTGCGGTACGGGCCGGCCCTCGGCACCACGACGGGTCTGGGCCTCCGTCGTACGTGCTCGACGCCTTCGGTCCGCAGCTCGATGCGGAGTGGCTGCGCCGCCTGTCACCGTTCTACTACTACCTCGGTGGTGAGCCGTTGCGGTACGGCTTCCAGTGGACACACCTGGCGGTGCTCACGGTCGCCTGCCTCCTGGTCACCGCCGTGGCCCTCCGGTGTTTCGACGCCCGGGACCTGCGCTGACGTCCCGTGGGAGGACACCGCGGGCCCCTCAGTCGGGGTTCCCGGTGTCCTCCCTGGTGGCGTACCAGCGGTCGATGACCGCGGGCAGCTCCCGCATCAGGTAGGCGTAGAAGTCCCGCATCTCGCTGAGCCGCCGCCGGGCCCGGCTGTCGCCGTCGACCGTGTCGAGGCCGCGGTCGGCCGCGTCCCGCATGTACCCGATCATCGCGTTCTGCGTCGACATGAGCCGTGCCCAGCCGTCGTCGGGGAATCGGTAGTGGGTCCGGCGGCTCCCGGGGGCGGGGACACGTTCGATCAGCCCCACGGAGCCGAGCGACTTGAGGGCGCCGGAGACCGACCCGGGCGAGGCGCCCAGCCGGTCGGCGATCTCCCCGGCCGTGATCGTCTCCTGCTCGCTGAACAGCAGTGCCGCCAGCACCCGCGAGGTCATCTTCTGCATCCCGCCCCGGGTGAGGGTCAGTGCCAGCTCCTCGGCGGCGGAAAACGCGTCGGCCACCGTGCCTGCCCCCTTCGTCCCGCACGGCGTGCGGGAGACCGGTCGTCGCGGATGTTCGGCATTTCCGAAACCCGCGCACAGTCTACCGCGGTGCGGGAGGGGCGATGATCGACGGGACCCGCCGGGGCCGGTCCGGACGGGCGAACTCACCACTTGTAGTCGAGGAACTTCCCGTCGAAGGTGACCACCACCCGGTCGCCCTCCGGGTCCGGGCGCCGCGCGAGGTCGACCCGGAAGTTGATCGCGCTCATGATGCCGTCGCCGAACTCCTCGTGCACCAGTTCCTTCAACGCCGGCGCGTACACCGACAGCGCCTCGACGAACCGGTAGACCGTCGGGTCGGACATCAGCGCCTCGTCGGTGCCGCGGGCGGGCTGGGTCCGCAGACTCTCCGCGACGGACTCCTCCAGGTCGAGCATCCGGCAGACCCGCCCGGCCTGCTCGGCCGTCATCGGGTGCTGCCCCAGCAGCGCCGCGGTCGTCCACACCACCGGGGCACCGAGCTCCCCGGCGATCGCCGACCAGGACACGCCTCGTCGGATCCGCGCCGCCTTGACCAGCTCGGCGGCCTCGGCCCTGCTCATGATCGGGGTGGTCATCTCCTCGTGCTCCTTCGTGGACTGCGGCGGACACGGCGGACGCCGTCAGTCTGCGCGCACCCGCGGGACGCGGCCACCGGTGCAGCCACCCGAAATGAGGTCTTCACACCACGGACGTGCGGTGCGGAGACCGTGACCCGCCGGCCCCCGCGCGGTCACGGCACGGAAACGCGCGTCGTCGAGGCTCCGTGCGGACACCGTGGTCGGCGCCTCCCGCCGCCGGGTCGGTGTCGACCACGCGGGACCCGGACACGAGAGGGGAGCGCATGTCGTACGTGAGCCCGAAGGAGTTCGTCGGCGCGATGGTCGACGCCGGGGAGACGAAACTGCGGATGTCGACCCGGGACACCCTGATCCGCGCGTACCTGGCGGGCGCGATCCTCGCACTCGCCGCCGCCTTCGCGGTCACCGTCACCGTCGAGACCGGCAGTCCGCTGGCCGGGGCGGTGCTGTTCCCGGTCGGGTTCTGCCTGCTGTACCTGCTGGGTTTCGACCTGCTGACCGGCGTGTTCACGCTGGCCCCGCTGGCGTGGCTGGACGGACGGCCGGGGGCGCGCAAACGGGCGGTGCTGCGGAATTGGGGCCTGGTGTTCCTCGGGAACCTCGCGGGCGCACTGACCGTGGCGCTGATGATGTCGGTGATCCTCACCGTCGGCTTCTCCGTGCCGCCGGACGCGGTCGGGGAGCGGCTGGGGTCGATCGGGGCGGACCGCACGGTGGGCTACGCCGAACACGGCGCCGCGGGGATGCTCACCCTGTTCCTGCGGGGCGTGTTGTGCAACTGGATGGTCTCCACGGGTGTGGTCGGGGCACTGATGTCCACGTCGCTGTCGGGCAAGGTCGTCGCCATGTGGATGCCGGTGATGGTGTTCTTCTTCCTCGGCTTCGAACACTCGGTCGTGAACATGTTCCTGTTCCCGACCGGGCTGATGCTCGGTGGGGACTTCTCGGTGACCGACTACCTGGTCTGGAACGAACTCCCGACGGTCCTCGGCAACCTGGTCGGCGGACTCGCCTTCGTGGGACTGGCGCTGTACGCGACCTACGCCCGCACCGCCGGGCGTCCGCGGCGTCCGGCCCCCGAGGTGCCGCACCTGCCCGAGCGGGTGAACGCCTGACGGTCCCGGGGACCGGCCTCCGGCAGCGCACCCCGTGCCCGTGGACCGCCTATGATGGCAAGATCACCGGGTGGTGCCCGGCCGCACGGCCGGGTACCCCGGGGGTCGGACGAGGTCCAGCAGGAACAGGGGTGCGCATGCTCCGTCTCGGGCGGCACGAGTTCGCCGACGACGCGATGCTGACGATGGCGATCGTGAACCGCACGCCGGACTCCTTCTACGACCGGGGCGCCACCTGGACCGACGACGCCGCCCGGGACCGGGTGCGGCAGGTCGTCGACGAGGGCGCCGACATCGTCGACATCGGGGGTGTCAAGGCCGCGCCGGGTCCGGAGGTGGACGCCGCGGAGGAGCGGCGCCGGGTCGTGGACTTCGTCGCCCGCGTCCGCGACGAACACCCGGACGTGGTGATCAGTGTCGACACCTGGCGGGCCGACGTCGCGCGGGCGGTGTGCGCCGAGGGCGCCGACCTGATCAACGACGCCTGGGGTGGGTACGACCCGGACCTGGCCGGGGTGGCTGCCGAGTTCGGCGCGGCCCTGGTGTGCGCGCACACCGGCGGTGTGACGCCGCGCACCCGGCCGCACCG
>NZ_KE387099.1:72758-75125 GCF_000430445.1 Saccharomonospora iraqiensis subsp. iraqiensis | reverse complement strand
CTCGCGGCCGGCGGGGCGCGCGTCGTCGTCGCCGACCTGAACGCGGAGAAGGGCGAGGCCCTCGCCCGGGAGATCGGCGGCGTGTACGTCAACGTGGACGTCACCGACACCGAGCAGATCCGGGCCGCCGTGGACAAGGCGGTCGAACTGGGCCCGCTGCGGGTGCTGGTCAACTCGGCCGGGATCGGGTCCGCGCAGCGCACGATCGGCAAGGACGGGGAGTACGACTCCGCGCACAGCCTCGACCTGTACAAGAAGGTGGTCGGGATCAACCTGATCGGCACCTTCGACACGCTCCGGCTCGCGGCGACGGCCATGAGCCGCAACGAACCCACCGAATCGGGTGACCGCGGCGCCGTGGTGAACATGGCGTCGGTGGCGGCGTTCGACGGGCAGATCGGGCAGGCGGCGTACTCGTCGTCCAAGGGCGGTGTCGTGGGCATGACCCTGCCCGTCGCGCGCGACCTCTCCGCCGTGGGCGTGCGGGTCAACACCATCGCCCCGGGCCTCATCGAGACCCCGATCTACGGTGAGGGCCCCGAGTCCGAGCAGTTCAAGGCCAAGCTGGGCGAGAGTGTGCTGTTCCCGAAGCGCCTCGGCACCCCGGACGAGCTGGCCTCGATGGTGCTGGAGCTGGTCACCAACTCCTACATGAACGCCGAGGTCGTCCGCGTCGACGGCGGCATCCGCATGCCCCCGAAGTAGCCATCCCCCGCGGCGGGGCCGTCAGGTGTGCCGTGAAGGACCCCTTTCCTGCGTGTGCCGCAGCGAGGGACTCCTTCACTGCATCCGACGCAGTGAAGGAGTCCTTCACGGCACAACGGCGGCCGCTCGCACGCGGAGCCGTTCAGGTGAAGCGGAGGATGCCGTCGTCGAGTCGGCGGTGGCGCAGGGTGACGAGGTCGTGCGCGTAGCTCATCCCGAGCCGCCACGGCGGCCGGGATCCCGCGCGGGGGAACTCGTCGATCGCACGGCGGACGTAGCCCGCGTCGAAGTCGAGCAGTGGCCGCGCGGTGACCGACGGGTCGTCGTTCACCGGGACGCACCGCCGGTACCCGTGCCGGTCCAGGTGCCGCAGCAGCCGGACGACGTACCCGCTCACCAGGTCGGCCTTCAGCGTCCACGAGGCGTTCGTGTAGCCGACGGTGAAGGCGAGGTTCGGCACCCCGGACAGCATCATTCCCTTGTACGCCATCGTCTCCGGCAGGTGCACCTCGCTGCCGTCGACGGTGAGTCGCATGCCCCCGAGCGGCAGCAGCCGCAGCCCGGTCGCCACGACGACCGTGTCCGCCTCCAGTTCCGCCCCGGACCGCAGGCGGAGGCCGGACGCGGTGAACTCCTCGATGTGGTCGGTGACCACCGACGCCGTGCCGCGGCGGACGGCGGTGAACAGGTCGCCGTCCGGGACGAAGCACAACCGCTGGTCCCAGGGGTCGTAGTCCGGCCGGAAGTGGGTGTCGACGTCGTAGCCCGCCGGGAGCTGCCGGATCGTGGCCTTGCGGATCAGCCTGCGGACCAGTTCCGGCCGTCTCCGGCTGAGCTGGTAGAGCAGCGTGCTCACGGCGATGTTCTTCCAGCGCACCACCGGGTACGCCGCGCGCGGCCCGACCACCCTGTGCAGCAGTCCGGCCAGGCGGTCCTCGGACGGCAGGGACAGGATGTAGGTGGGCGAGCGCTGCAGCATCGTGACGTGGGCGGCCTTGTCGGCCAGGGCGGGCACCAGCGTCACCGCCGTCGCCCCGCTGCCGACGACCACGATCCGCTGTCCGGTGTGGTCGAAATCCTCCGGCCACTCCTGCGGGTGCACCACGGTCCCCCGGAAGCGTTCCAGCCCCGGGAGCTCGGGGAAGTATCCGGCGTCGTAGCGGTAGTACCCGCTGCAGACGTGCAGGAACCGGGCGGTGAACCGGACGGTGGTGCCGTCGTGCTCGGCCTCCACCGTCCACAGTGCGTCGTCGCTGGACCAGGAGGCGTGCACGACCCGGTGCCGGTAACGGATGTGCCGGTCGATCCCCGCCTCGGTCGCGGTGTCCCGGAGGTAGCGCAGGATCGACGGCCCGTCGGCGAGGGCGCGGGACCGTCTCCAGGGGCGGAACCGGTAGCCGAGGGTCTGCATGTCCGAGTCGGAGCGCACCCCCGGATAGCGGAACAGGTCCCACGTCCCCCCGAGGGCGTCCCGCGCCTCCAGGAGGGTGAAGGTGTGTCCGGGCAGCTGGGACCGGAGGTGGTGCGCGGCGCCGATCCCGGACAGTCCGGCGCCGACGATGAGCACGTCGACGTGTTCGGGGGCGGTCATGCCGCGGTCCGGGACCCGGTGGCCGTGCCGGACCGCGCCGGGCCGTCGGTCCGGCGGCGGACGAGCGCCCG
>NZ_KE387099.1:51401-72658 GCF_000430445.1 Saccharomonospora iraqiensis subsp. iraqiensis | reverse complement strand
GGCGGACGACGCGCCCGGCGCCCCGGGCCGGTGCGTTCGGCGACCCCGCGGGAACGCCACCGTTCACCGGGCTCGGTGGTGGGCAGCAGGGAGAAGTGCCGCAGCATCGTGCGCAGCGCGACGTTCATCTCCATCGTGGCGAAGGCCGCGCCGATGCAGCGGCGGGTGCCGCCGCCGAACGGGATCCACTGGTAGAGGTCGGGCCGCGAATCGACGAACCGGTACGGGTCGAACCGGCGTGCGTCCGGGAACACCGACTCGTTACGGTGCAGCAGGGCGATGCTGGCGAGCACGAGCTGTTTCCGGGGCAGCCGCCAACGTCCGATCTCCAGGCCGTCGACCTCCACCGTCCGGCCGACCAGGTCGATCACCGGGCGGGTGCGCTGCACCTCGGTGATCGTGGCGTCCCGCAGCGTGCTTCCCCCCGCGTCCGCCTCGGCGGTGAGCTCGCCCAGCAGGGCCGGGTGCCTGCGGAGCCGTTCGACGGCCCACGCCAGCGTCGTGGCCGTGGTCTCGTGTCCGGCGGCGAGCAGGGTGAGCAGCTCGTCGGCGATCTCACCGTGGGTCATCGCGCTGCCGTCCTCGTAGCGGGCCTGCAGCATCAGCGAGAGCACGTCGTTGCGCTCGTCGAGGTTCCCGCCCCGTTCCGCCTTGGTGATGAGCCGCTCGACGATGGCGTCGAACTCGTCCCGCATGATCTTGAACCGGCCCCACGGGCTCCACCACCCGAGGTCGACCTCCGGCACCGGCAGCACGGCGAGCCGCGATCCCAACGTGACCAGGCGGGGGATCCGGTCCCGCAGCCGTTCCAGCTCCGCGCCCTCGGCGCCGAACACCGCGCGCAGGATGATGTTCAGCGTGATCCGCATCCAGGAGGGCAGCGTCGCGAACGACGTGCCCTCCGGCCACGCGGCGAGCTCGCGCCGGGTCTCCTCCTCGACGATGCCTTCGTACGCCGCGAGCCTGCGGCCGTGGAACGGGGGCACCAGCAGCTTGCGCTCGCGGCGGTGCCGGTCGCCGGTCAGGGAGAACATCGAACCCGGACCGAGCAGCCTGCCGAGGTTCGGTTCCATGTTCTCCGCGCGGTCGGGCCTGGTCTGCAACAGCTGCTTGACCTCGTCCGGGTCGCTGAGCACGACCGTACGGCCGAACAGTGGGAGGTGCACCGTGAAGGCGTCCCCGTAGCGGTCCCGCAGGGACTTCATCCCGCGTTGCGGGGACACGATCGCGTGCGCGGCCTGCAGCGCGGGTGGCAGACCGGGCCCGGGAGGCAGCCCGGTCCCGGCAGGCAGGGTCTCGGTCGGCATCGGAGTGGCTCCCCCTCGTGCGTCTGGTACGTCGGCGTACCAGCGGTACGGTACGCATCCGTACCGCGCCGGACAAGAGGCGGCCCGGGCCGTATAGCGTGGAGGCCATGACGACCGGCAGCGAGCGCGTCACCGAGGCCCCCGTGCCCTCCGCCGGGGACGGGTTCCGGCAGCGGCTGCTCGCCGCGCTCGCCGACGCGCTGGCCGAGGACGGGTACCGCACCACGACGGTCGCCGACATCGTCCGGCGCGCCCGGACCTCCCGCCGCACCTTCTACGAGCACTTCTCCGGCAAGGAGGCGTGCTACCTCGCCCTGCTCGCGGCGGCGAACGACCACACGATCCGGCGGATCTCGGCGGCGGTGGACCCGGCGGCGCCGTGGGAGACGCAGATCCGGCAGGCGGTGGCCGCCTGGATCGCCTCCGCGGAATCCACCCCCGCGGTCACCGTGAGCTGGATCCGCGACCTGCCCTCCCTCGGCGCGGCCGCACGCGAGCTCCAGCGCGAGGCGATGGACGCCTTCGTGGTCATGATCCAGCGGCTCTGCGACACCGACGAGCTCCGCGCGGCCGGGGTGCGGCCGGTGACCCGCCCGCAGGCGATCATCCTGCTCGGCGGGCTGCGTGAGCTGCTGGCGGCCACCGTGGAGGACGGCGGCCGGATTACCGACATCTCCGAGGCGGCCGTCGACGCGACGATCGCACTGCTGCGCCCGCGCTCCTGACCACCCACCCCGTTGCCGGGGGTTCCCTCCCCACACACGGCCGTGTACCGCGATCGGGTGGCGACCGGCCTGTTCCCGTCGGACCCTGGCGCTAGTCTCCGCACAGAACGGCCGGTAGTGAGGAGATGCGATGAGCGAAGTGACCACGGCCCAGCCGCCGGGTACACCGACCTGGCTCGATCTGGGCATCCCGGATCTCGACCGGGCGATGGGCTTCTACGGTGCGGTGTTCGGCTGGGAGTTCGACGTGGGGCCGGAGGAGGCCGGCCGGTACACCCAGTGCCTGCTGCGCGGCCGCCGGGTCGCCGGGCTCATGCCGCACCAGGATCCGGACGCGACGGAGTTCTGGTGGAACCTGTACTTCGCCACCGACGACTGCGACGCCACGGCGGCCACGGCGGAGCGTGCCGGTGGTTCGGTGGTGACCGCCCCGACGGACGTCATGGACGAGGGGCGGATGGCGATCGTGCGGGACCCCACCGGTGCGCAGTTCGGACTGTGGCAGGCGGGTGCCCACCTCGGGTGTGAGCTCGTCAACGAGCCGAACGCCCTGCTCCGCAACGACCTGCTCACCCGGGACCCCGCCGCCGCACGCGAGTTCTACCGCGCGGTGTTCGACTATTCGCTGGACGGCGACCCGAACATGCCCGACGCCGACTCTACCTTCCTGCGCAGGCCGGACGGTCACGAGATCGGCGGCATCGTGGGCGACCCGTCGGCGGAGCGGCCCGGCTGGGGCACCTTGTTCCAGGTGGACGATGCGGACGAGACGGTGCGCCGGGTCCGGGACAACGGCGGGACGGCCGCCGACCCGTTCGACATGGTCTACGGACGACTCGCCGGGGTCACCGATCCGTTCGGGGCGACGTTCCAGGTGGGTTCTCCCGGGGCGGAGGCGTGACCTCGGTGAACGGCGATCCACCGGGCGGTGGAGCCCAGAAGCAACGCCGAGCCCACGAGCAGCGCTGGGTCCACGAGCAGCGCTGGGTCCACGAGCAGCGCTGGGCCCACGAGCAGCGCGGAGCTCACGGGCGGCGGAGTACGGCGACGAGGAAGTCGGCGTCGTCGGTGAACGGGCGCAGGTCCCATGTGGACAGCGCGAGGTCGGACACGAAACCGGCCGCGTCGGCGTCGGCGAAGAAATCGGGGAACTCGTAGCCGCGACCGGCGCCGAATCCGATCGCGGCCCGCCCGCCCGGAGCGAGGTGCGTGTGCAGCCGACGGAGCACCTCCCCGCGGGTGCTCGGCGCGCAGAAGGGCAGGACGTTCCCGGCGCAGACGACGGCGTCGAAGGGCTGGGACAGGCCCCGTGCGGGCAGGTCCAGTTCGGCCAGATCGCCGACCAGCCACCGCGGACCGGGGTAATCCTGCTCGGCGGCCTCGATCAGCACCGGATCGCCGTCCACACCGACGACGTCGTGCCCCGCCGCGGCCAGTGCCCCGCCCACGCGGCCCGGCCCGCAGCCCGCGTCGAGAATCCGGGCACCCCGGGGCACCATCGCGTCCACCAGGCGGGCCTCTCCCGCGAGGTCGTCCCCGGCGCGGGCCATGGACCGGAACCGCTCGACGTACCAGGTGGAGTGACCGGGGTCGGCGGTGACCTTCCGCATCCACAGACTCTGCTCGACCACTGCCTGTCCTTTCCCGCGGGTCCTGCCGAACCGACACGTGGCACCGGCCTCGGGTGCCGACGACGGCCACGACGATACCCGGCACGGTGCCGCTCCGGCCGTCCGTGACCGGACGGACCCGCCGACGTCCGCGCTGCGCCATTCGGGTGAGCGAAAAGCGAATCACTTTCACTTCGTCGTCGCGCGGTCGTAGTGTGCCCGTGGTCACAACGTCGAGGGAGGCCGTATGCGCGCGCGGGTGTCCGTCTCGATCGCCGCTGTCGCACTCGTCGTCGTCTCCGCCCTGGTCCCCGTGCCCCGGGCCGCCCGGGCGGACACCGGGGCGGAGGCCGACACGGGCACCACCGCACCCGGCGAGGCGATCCCGGACCACTGCGGGGACCGCTGCGCCGAGATCCTCCCGCCGGGCCAGGACGGCAGCGCCACACTCACCGAGATCCTGGCGCACCAGCTGGTCGGCACCCGCCCACCGCACTCGGACGACCAGCTCGGCACCTATGCCGCCCTGGCCGACGAGTACCCCACGGTCACCACGGACACGATCGACCGGTTCTTCAACGACGCGAGCTTCGGCGTCGAGCCGGACGAGGTGGACAGCCGGATCCGGCCCCGTGACGACGTGACCATCGTGCGCGACTCCGACCACGTGCCGCACGTCTACGGTGACACCCGTGAGGGCACCGAGTTCGGCGCCGGGTACGTCGCGGCCCAGGACCGCCTGTGGATCATGGACGTCCTGCGCCGGGTCGGGCGGGGCCAGCTCACCTCGTTCGCCGGCGGTGCCGAGGCGAACCGGCAGCTCGAACAGCAGTTCTTCGCCGCCGCCCCCTACACCGAGTCCGAGCTGCGGGCGCAGATCGACCGGCTGGCCAACTCCGGCCCGCGCGGCCGGCAGGGACTCGCGGACGCGCGGGCCTACCTCGACGGCATCAACACCTACATCGAGCGCGCGAAACGCGGCCGCTACTTCCCGGGCGAGTACGTGCTCACCGGGCACGTCACCCCGATCACCAACATCGGCGAGATCGAACCGTTCACCCTCACCGACCTGGCCGTGCTGGCCTCGGTGATCGGCGCCCAGTTCGGCGTCGGCGGCGGGGGAGAGGTCCGCGCCGCGATCGCCCGACTCGCCCTGCACGAACGCTACGGCCCCGAACAGGGCGAACGGGTGTGGCGCGGGATGCGTGCGGCGAACGACCCGGAGACCGTGCGCACCCTGCACGACGGGCAGACCTTCCCCTACGGCGGCACCCCGGACGAACCCGAGGGGCGGGCCCTGCCCGAGCCCGGTTCGGTCACCGGGCAACCGCTCGTGTTCGACCGCGAGGGGTCCGCGGCCGACGCGGATGCCGAGCCGCAGCGGGTGTCCGCACCGTCCCGGCTCGACCCCGCCCGCGGCATCTTCGCCGACGGGGTGCTGCCGGCCGACCTGCTCAGCGGGGAGACCGGGATGTCCAACGCGCTGATGGTCTCCGGTCGGCACACCGACAGCGGCAACCCGGTCGCCGTGTTCGGCCCGCAGACGGGGTACTTCGCGCCCCAGCTGCTCATGCTGCAGGAACTCCAGGGGCCGGGGATCAGCGCGCGTGGTGCGTCGTTCGCCGGGCTGAGCTTCTACGTGTTGCTCGGCCGGGGCCAGGACTACTCGTGGAGCGCCACCAGCGCGGGCCAGGACGTCCTCGACACCTACGCCGTCGAGCTGTGCGAACCGGACGGGAGCACACCGACGCGGGAGTCGGACCACTACCGGTTCCGGGGCGAGTGCGTGGCGATGGAGACCGTCGAGCGGGAGAACGCGTGGAAGCCCACCATCGCCGACCCCACCCCACCCGGTTCCTACACCCTGCGCAGCTACCGCACGGAGTTCGGCCCGGTGACCCACCGCGCCGTCGTCGACGGTGCCCCCGTGGCCTACACCACGCTGCGCTCGTCGTTCCTGCACGAGGTGGACTCGCTGATCGGCTTCCAGAAGTTCAACGACCCCGACGCGATCCGCTCGGCGGAGGACTTCCAGCGCGCCGCCGCCGACATCAATTTCACGTTCAACTGGTTCTACGCCGACGCCGACGACACCGCGTACTACAACTCGGGCGCCAACCCGCAGCGCCCCGACGTGGTCGACCCGAGCATGCCGATCCGGGCCGAACCCCGCTTCGAATGGGAGAACTGGGATCCGGAGACCAACACCGCCACCTACACCCCGTTCGAGGCGAATCCGCACTCGGTCAATCAGGACTACTACGTCAGTTGGAACAACGCCCAGGCGCAGGAGTACGCGGCCGCGGGATACGGATGGTCGGCCGTGCACCGGGGTGACCTGCTGGACCGGCGGGTGGCCGACCTGATCGCCGACGGCGGCACGGCGAACCGCGCCGAACTCGTCCGGGAGATGGCGGAGGCCGGCCTGGCCGACCTCCGCGCCGAACGGGTCCTGCCCCTGCTGCTGCGGGTGCTCGACACGGCCCCCGTCACGGACCCGGATGCGCAGGCGGCCGTCGCCCGCCTGCGGGCATGGCTGGACGACGGCGGCCTGCGCGCGGAAACGGAACCGGGCAGCCGCACCTACGCCCACACCGAGGCGATCCGCATCATGGACGCCTGGTGGCCGCTGCTGGTGCGGGCCCAGTTCGAACCGGGGCTCGGCCCGGAGGCCTTCGACGCGATGGTCGACGTCCTGCAGATCAACGACGTTCCGTCCGGGTTCCAGAACGAGGTCCCCGGCAAGCGGGTCGGACAGCCGCACCAGGGTTCGGCCTTCCACTCCGGCTGGTGGGGCTACGTGCACAAGGACCTGCGCGCGGTGCTGGGTGAGCCGGTGGAGGGGCCTTTGGGGGAGACCTTCTGCGGTGGGGGAGACCCCGACCGGTGCCGCGACTTGCTGCTCGACACCCTCCGGCAGGCCGTCGCACAACCGGCCACCGAGGTCTACCCGGGCGACGCGAACTGCGACGCGGGTGACCAGTGGTGCGCCGACTCGATCGTCCACAACCCGCTCGGTGGGATCACCCACGACAAAATCAGCTGGCAGAATCGCCCCACGTATCAACAGGTCGTCGAGTTCGCGACACGACGGGAATGAGCTCGGGCCGCGGACGGTCCGGTCGCCACCGGCGTCGTCGGGACGGGGGAGGATGCGCCGTGACCGGGAATGAGCCGAGGTCGGCGTCGTCGGCGGTGTTCGTCTGGCGTCTCCTCGCGGGTGCCTTCGTCGCCGCCGTCGGCGTGTACCTGCTGCTCGGATCGGACAACCCGGCATGGCTGTCCGCCCTCCAGGTGGTCGCCGGTGCGGTACTCGTGACGGACGCGGCACGACACTTCCACCGGTCGCGGCGTCGCGCAGCGGGCGTGGACGCCGAGGAATCGCGGCCGCCTCCAGGGGCGTCGCCTGGTCACCGGTGATCCGGTGGCCTATCCTGTCCGCGTGGGACTCACCGATGTGACTCGGCATGCCGTTCTCTCGGCCATTGAGGAATGCGACCGCGTGGGCCGGGAACGATTCCTGGCCGACCACGGCTACGCGGAGGCACGTGCGTACCTGCTCCAGCACGAGGGCAGGAGCTACGACTCGAAAGCGATCATCGGTGTGGCGCACGGCTACCTGCCGGGGCGAGAGCCGTTGCGGTCCGCCGAGTTCACCGGAGGGGAACAGCACGTGGCCCGGAGGCTGCGATCGCTCGGCTTCCACGTGACCACGTCCCACGTCGACCCGGAGACGCCGGCCTCAAGCGCAGGCTGACCGCTCCGTCAGCCTGCGACTCCTTGCCATCCGGTCACGCCGATGAGCCGGAAGCAGCCGAGTCACTCGTATGCCAGGGCCGCGCGGAAGAGAGCCGCGACGAGTGGCCAGGTAGGCGCTTCCGGCGTAGGTTCACCTCGCCACGCGGAATAGCCGTCCATGTCGGAGAGCCACGCACTGGCCGCCTCGAGGAAATCCTCCGTTGTCGCGTTCTCGGCAGGAATGTGTCCTTGACGGATCATCGAGGTGAGGGAGGCCAGATACGTCGAAAGCTCCGCTCGAGAACTGATCGATTCCGGGTTGAGCGTGTCCTCCATATCGTTGCGGTCTGGCATGACGGGGCTGACTCCCGGTGTCGTAGGGCTGAGTCTGAACGTTCAGGGCAGGTAGAGATCGACCGGACCGGCGTCGACAGCCTCGACCCCGGCGCCGGAATGTTCGGCCAGCCATGCCGCGAAGTTGTCCACCTCGGCGGTGGGCACGGCGACGGTGAAGGTGACGTCGGAGGCGTAGTCCACGTCCCGCAGCCGGTACGGGGAGTGGCGCAGGTCGTGCTCCAGCCGCCCGGCGCGGTCGTGCGGGACGGCCACCAGCATCGCACGGTGACGCACCCGGCGGAGCTCACCGACGACGTCCAGCGTCGCGCTGAGGGCACCGGAGTAGGCACGCACCAGGCCACCGGCGCCGAGCTTGGTGCCACCGAACCACCGGGACACCACGGCGACGACATCGGTCAGATCGCGCCGGGTCAGCACCTCCAGCATCGGCACACCGGCCGTGCCCGACGGCTCGCCGTCATCGTTGCTGCGGGCGGTGAGTGCACCGGTGTCGGGATCGCCGATCCGCATGGCGACGCAGTGGTGGGTGGCGTCCGGCCCGGCCTTCCGGACCCGCGCGACCACCGCCGAGGCCGCGTCGACGTCCGTGACCCGCGCCACGGTGCACCGGAACAGCGAGCGCTGGATCTCGATCTCGTGCTCCCCGTCACGGGCGATCACCCGCACTCGGCCGTCCGTTCTCCGCTGGGCAGTGATGGGATCAGGGATTCGTCGGAGGGTTGCACCTGCACACACCTGAGGTCGGGAGCTCTCTGGATCAGGTTCGAATCCTAGACTATTCGAACGCGATGCACTCGAGCACATGACCTGGCGGAAGGACTCGGTGTGGAAGATGTATCAGCGTTGTGCATGCTCTGCAGTTATCCGGTGCAGATATCCAGCAAAAAATCCGAGGTGCACCTTCCGGTCGGTCACCCAGGTCTGGGAGTTCTCCTCGGGATTAGTTGCCGACATCACCGGGTCGACCTGCCATGAAATGCCATGCTTCCTCAGGAGCTTTCCTACCGTCTCAAGTGTTCGCGCAGACGGTGGCCAGAGTCCGGTCAACTCGACATTTGCCGCCCTCGGGACTTCTCGGTCGGGCAAGTTGACAGAGATCGCGATAAGGAGCTGGTCGAGGAACCGGAACTCGACGTCTCCGTACCGTGCAATCATCGGTCGCGACCGATGCTGTGCCTCGAGTAGCTCGGGTTCGCCGAATTTGGTGGCCACATTTCCGTACTCGGAACCGCTGCCGACGGAACCGAACTCACCTGAGATGATGAACGTCTCCAGATCAACTTCCATGGTTCCTCAGCGCCTCGATCAGTGCTTTGAGTTCTCGCCCTCGTCCCGTCCACCGGTGGTCCGCATGGCGTGACATCTCAAGTCCCGCTTCCGCGTGTTTCACCAACCAATCGCGGAACTCCTGGTATTCCAATGCTCCCTCCCCCTTCCGAATGGCCTGGGTGACCGCCTGGTCGGTGTACGACGAGAAAACCGGCTTCAGCGCCAGTCCGCCGCTGTGGGTCGGTGAAACCCGCAGCTCGATCCTGCCGACGTTGAAGTGCACGCCCTTCTGGAGAAGATCCGGGGCGATGCTTTGCGATCGCATCATCTGTTTCATCTCCGCACGGGTGCACTTCAGCCCGAGTGGGTCGATCCAGGTGTGTGGGTTAGGAACGTAGCCGTGTGGGTCGATTCCTCCGGCGAAGCCTAACGGATCGCTGCTCGTGTAACGGCCGATAGACGGGTCATAGTGCCGGTGAAAATTATAGTGGAAGCCGCTTTCAGGATCGGTGTACTGGCCTGGAAATTGAAGCGGAGTGTGAACGGTAGGGCGGCTCCGGTCCACTCTGAGTCCCCAAAGAGTGGTGCGGTGCAACTGGACGAGTCCGCCCTGATCACTGACTAGTTCGGTGGGTGTCCCGACCAGATCGGTGACGATTGCATGAAATTGCTCATCGAACCACTGTTGGGGTGCGTGGCGGAGGGTGGACCTCTCGGTCTGGGCTAACGGACGGAGAGTATTTGGCTCATAGTCCCACACTGTCACGCGGATGCCGGGGTCACCGGCCCTGGTGTGAGCTTGTTCGATAAGGACCGGACCATCCCAGCTGAACTCGGTTTGTTCCAGTACACGGGATCCGTCAGGCGAGACGAGCTGCTTGGCGACGCGTCGACCGAGTACGTCGTAGTGGTAGCGCCAGCGGACGCCGTCCGGGGTGAGAACCTCCACGAGGCGATCGTCGGCGTCCCAGTAATACCGCCATGTGTCCGGTTTGCGGGACAAATGTTTCTGTTGGCGGAGCACGACACGCCCTTGAGCATCGTGCTCGTACCGTACCGTGCCGGCGCGGCGAATAAGGGTCCCGCTGTACTCGCGGTCTCCGGCTTCCTCCGCAGTCATCTCGGGAGGTGTTGGCCAGGAGGCGTGCGTGACTTTTCCGGCAGGGTCGTAGACGTAGCGCTCGGTCCAGCCTGTTCCCGTGATGGTGGTGACGCGGCCCACGTGGTCGAGTTCGAACGTGCGTCGACCGGTGAGCGGATCGTCCATCCCGATGAGATGTCCGTCGGGGCGGTAGGTGTAGGAGCGTCGTTGCCTCTGCAGGCCCCCCGTGCTGCTGATGGTCTGTGAACGGAGTTGACTGTCTGTGTCCCACTCTTGAGTCAGAATAGTGTTGCCAGGAAGCCAGCGGTGAAGTTCGTTACCCGCGCTGTCGTACTTGAAATGCAACACACGTCCTGCTGTATGTAGAGCGATCGGTTGGCTGTTCGCGTCGTACTCCCATGTGCTCTCCGCGCCGGAAGGCGTTCGACGACGCACTCGGCGGCCGATTGCGTCGTACAGCGAGGAAACAGTCCGGCCGTTGATCGTCTCGGCGACCACGCGTCCGACCGGGTCACGTCGAAAAATGACCTTCGTGCGGTGATCACTCGCCTCGACCATATTCCCCTGCGGGTCGTACCTGAACCTCGACGTCATCGTACTGCTACGACGTTCGATCAGGTTCCCGAGAACATCGTGAGTGAAGGATACGGTATCCCCCATGCCGTTGGTGCGGGATACCAGCTGCCCGACGGTGTCGTGCTGATAATCGACGGTCCGGCCGTTGAAATCCGTCTCACGAAGCAGGTTCCCGGACTGGTCGTACTCGTAACGCCACACCGAGCCCAATTCATTGGTGACGCTGGTCAGGCGGAGTTCGGTGTTGTACTCGAACTCCAGGCGTGAGCCGTCCGGCCGGATCTCGGTCGTCGGCAGGTCGAAGTGTGTGACGTCGATCCGGGTTTCCTGTCCCACGGCATCGACGAATCCACGGAGATTGCCCTCTCCGTCGTACCTCCAACGATCTGTCGCCCCATTGGGCGATCTACGCCACACGAGCCTGCCGTCCGCTGTCCAGCCGAATTCCGTGGTAACGCCCAACGGATCTGTGGCCTGCGTTATACGGCCGAACCTGTCCCGCACGCAGCGAGTCGTATGGTTGGAATGGTCGACGAACGCGACTGGCAATCCCGCCGCGTCGGTCTCTACCCGTTGTCCGTTGCCCAAGGCATCAGTGCTGCTCATGAGGTGCCCACGCTCATCGTAGGCGTAACTGGTGGTAGCGCCCAGGGGATCGGTCACCCTTGTGAGGTTCCCACGCTCGTCGTACTCGCGCTTGAAGACAGAGCCGTCGGGCATGGTGATCGTAATCGGAAGCCCGAGGATGTTGTACTCGAACCGGGCCTGGCTTCCGTCCGGTCGCGTGACCACGGTCAGGTTGCCGTCGTCGTCGTACTCGTACCGTGTGGTGCGGCCGAGCGGATCGGTGCGGGACAGCAGCTGGTCGTACTCGTTCCACTCGGACAGCGTTTCCCCGCCGAGGGGGTCGATCTCACGGATCGTCTGGCCCGCCTCGTTGAGGTGGTAGGTGGTGCGGGCGCCGAGCGAGTCGGTCCAGTGGGTGATCCGGTTCTCGCTGTCGTACTCCATCGTGCCGCTGAGGAACCCGCCGGAACCCTCACCGGTCACCACGCGCCCTCGGGAGTCGTAGGTGAAGCGATACCAGGTGCCGTTGCGGTCGGTCCAACTCGTGATACGGCCCGCACGGTCGTAGGTGAACCGCATCGGCAGGCCCGAAGCGTTGATCACCTCGGTGAGTCGTCGGTCCTCGTAGACGAAGCGCCGCAGCAGGACGTCGTCGCCGTTGTCCGCTTCCCGCAGGTACAGCGCTGTCACCAGGCCGTCGTCGGACTCGACGCGGATGCGGTAGCCGCCGGAGTGCCGCACCTCGACGGGCGTTCCCGCGGCATCCCGCTCGACGTCGACGCGGTTGCCGTTCCGATCGATGATCGCGGTGAGCGGGAGAACGTTCTCACCGGCCGCGAAGAGGAGCCTTCGCCCGGTGTCGTGCTCGGTGAGGGTGTAGCCGCCGTCCCGGTTGTCGGTGAGTTCGTGGCGGGAGCCCCCGAACCGCACGGTGGCACCGACCGCGGGTGTCGGGGCGAGGAGTAGCTTGCCGTCCTCCGCGGCGAACGACACACCGGCGTTGCCGAGTTCGAGCCGCTGGTCCAGTGTGGACGCCCAGGACGGGCCGAAGTGTCGACCGACCCGGTACGACGAAAGGTGCATCCTCCGCAGCACCATCGGGAGCACCGACTGCAGTTCCACATCGGTCTGCCGCAGGATCATCTCGCCGGTGGCGATGTCGATCGGGTCACCCTGGGTCTGGTGCGCATCCCCGTCCCTGGTGTTGTTCTGCGGATCGGCGCCGTTTCTCTGGTTCAGCGGGGCGTCGTCGGGTCGCTGCGGGCGGTCGGGTTTCGGTGGGTCGGAGCCCGGGGCTGTCGTCGCACTCGCCGGGTTGGTGGAGCTCTGCCCGTTCGTGCCCGGTCTGCCTCCCTCGGCCTTGGCTTCGGTCGCGTCCTGAAGCTCGGCCATGGTGGAGCCCGTGTTCCTTACGCCCACCTGTTGTGGGGTCTTCCGGGAATCTCTCCCGTCACCGTTGCCATTTCGGCCACTGGGTCTTCCCCGTGCCACGGATTCCCCCTCATCCGCTCAGGAGCTTGCTCAGGTTCGACAGGCTGTCGATCAGGCTCGTGACGTAGGTGAGGATGCGGCCGACCCACTTGACCACCGCCGCGACGATCTGGGCGGCGATCACCGGGATCGTCACCACGAAGATCGCCTCGACCGCCCACACGACCACCCGCGCCACCAGGTCCGCGATCAGGTCGCGGACGATCTCGCGGGTCATCTGGACCAGGCCGCCCGCGCCTTCGGTGGCCGAGGCCATCGCGGCCGAGATCGCGGCCAAGCCGCCGAGGGCCTCCACGTTGTTGGCCATCATCGCCTGGTACGCGTCGGCCGCGCCGCCCTGCCATCCGGGGAGGTCACCCTCGAGGCTGGATCTCAGGTCCTCGGTCATGGCGCCGAGTTCCTCGGCCATGTTGGTCCACGTCGCGGCATGGGACATGACCACGTCCGGCATGCCGGTCAGCTCGTCGAGGATCTCCCGCAGCGGCTCGAAGTACTCCATGGCCCAGCCGAGCCCGTTGGAGAGCAGGGCGCTGAACGGATCGAGCACACTGGCGGCGACCTCGAGGGCCAGGCCCGTCCCGGCCAGCGCCCCGGTGACCCAGTCCTCGTTCCGGATCGAGGTGACCAGCCCCTCGACCCCCTCGGCCAGACCCGAGCCGGTCCACGGCTGCCGGGACGACTCGACCGGCGCGACCAGCGAGTCGTCGGTCACGGCAGCTCACCGGACGACCGGATCAGATCCGCGTACTCGGTCTCCCGGCTCTCGTAGACGTCCGCGGCGGAGCGCAACGAGTCCGCGGCGAGCGAGAGGTTCTCCGCGACGAAGTCGATCAGCTCGTCCTGCCGGGTGTGCCGGCCTTCGAGCACCCCGGCGATCCACCCGCAGAGGAGTCCGTACGCCTGGTCGTTCTGCCGGATGTGTGCGCTCGCGCCTTTCACCGCGTCGAAGCGCGCCTGGATCCCGGCGACCTTGTCCGCGTGCGCGCGGAGCTGCTCGGCGTCGACGACGTATCCGTTGGCCATCGTCACCCCTTCTCCAGGAAGGAGCGGTTCTCGTAGCCGTCCTCCTCGGGTTCCGGGGTGGCGGGTGCGTCCGCGTCAGGCTCGCTGCGCAGTTGGTTCTCGACGGACTCCGCGATCGCCCGGGCCGCGGGCGACTCGGTGCCCACCGTGTCGGCGATGATCTCCCGGGAGCGGTCGGCCAGCTGGTTCTTCGCCCGGGCGAGGGTCGCCATGATCGTCCGTGCGACCACGTCCGGTCTGGTGCGCTCCATCCGGTCGGTCAGGGTGAGGTCGACCAGGGCACCGGTCGAGTCGACCGTGAGCTCGACGAGCCCGTCCGGGTCGGTCGCGGTGACCCGGACCTCCTGCAGTTGGGTGCTCATCGTCCGGGTGTCCGCGGCGAGCTCGTCGATACGCCCCTTCCACGCGGCCAGCTTCTCCCGTGCGCCGTCCGGATCGAGGATGCTGTCGTCCATGCCATCCCCCAGGTGATGTCGCGGCTGTACGCCTCACGGAGAGGGTAGTGATCCGCGGTGATCGGGGAAGTGACAATGGGATCAAATGGCCCGAATGGCCGCATGTCGCCGTGAATGTGAGCGGTTCCGACGGGTCGGCGTCGAAATCGTCGTTTCAGCCGGTAAGACGGCTTGGATGATTCGGGAGAATTGCACGGACAATTCGGTGCCGCCCCTGCGGAGCCCTCGCCGTCGTGCACACGTCGCTGCCGTATCGGGACGTGGTGGTGCCGGAACTGTCGTCCGTTTCGCCCCGGACGGACTGCTGCCGCCGAACGAGTCCGACAGTGAATGCCCTGCCGGCGACCGATGGCGGCCCGTGGGTGGACGGGATCGCGGAGGGTCCGCGTGCGGCCGTGGTCGCCGTCGCGATGCGGACGAGGACGGAGGGTGCCCCCGGTGCGACTCGAACGCACACTGGACGGATTTTGAGGGGAAGCAGGTAGTAGTGTTTGAGCTGCAAGTATGGAGCTCTCCGATGGCGTTGGTACCGCATATGGGCCGTGCCCCCAAAGCGGCAGCGTGGTTGAGAGCACTGAGGTGTGTTTGAGCTTAGCCCCCTTCCGTCCTCTGCATAGCGCGCTACCCAACTCGCTGTGGGCGACTTGTGTCCGCGCCCATAGCGACACGCACTTGAGTGGCTGCGCCGTACTCGTGGAGACGGGTAACATGGATTAGCTTTGACGAGAAGCGGTTGTAAAGATTTTTATGGTTCCTCCGAACTGCTCTCCTTGTCGGTAAAGTCCGCTTCTATTCGCCCCCTTGATTCCAAAGCCTGTGGTGGATCAACTGGTCCGTTGAATATTGCATCCTTTGTATAGAGTTGCCCGGCAAAGGTAACGTTGAAAAAAAGTGACTGGCCTGAAAAGACGGACCTGTTAAATCGAGCGAGGTTTGAGAATAGTGCTGCCGAGAAGGTTGCATCGTGAACAAACTCAACCCGGTCGAAGAATGCGCGTCTCTTGAATATTACCTCCGGAAACGAAGCTTCTTTCGCGAAGCGTGAACGACGGAACCAAACATCTTCTTCGAATTTCGAAGAGTCGAACCACGCATCTCCGTGGAACTGAGCCGAAGAGAACAATGTGGGTTGCATGAAGTGGGCGCTTTCGAAAAGTGCATCTTCGTCAAATGCTGCATCGTGGAAATGTGCAATCTGATAGAACGAGGAGTATGGAAACCAAGCATTCCCTGATATGTGGGCGCTGTCAAAATAAGCTGCACCTTCGAAAACTGCTTCCAGGAATCGCGCGTATTGTTTGAATTCAGCGCAACTAAAGTTAGCAGTGCTAGCGAACTTAACTCGATCGAACAATGCATTTCCAACAAAGGTCGCTGAGTTGAAGTTTGCGGTTCGCATCTCGGTGTCACTCATATCGAAGTCGATGAGAGTGGCCCCTGTAAGGTCTAAGTCGATATCCTTCCAGGTGTTAGAACTAGATGCCTGGTTCTCGCTTACCAGCATATTCGTGCGAAGTATTCGCTGAGCTGCTATGCGGACTTCTCGCTCTCGGAGACTTGATTCTCTGTCGGCTTCCGGGGTGGCATCTGCGTCGGTCAGGTCGGATTCGAAAGGGGGAGTGTACGGCATGCGGAGATACGCGCATATTACATTAACGATTGTCTGACGCTGATTTTCATGGTTCTGCGCCAGTCGTTCTAGCGCATACAATCCGCCGAAACGCACTGATGCTCTCTCGGATCCAATCTGCTCAACTGCAGCGGTGTAGAGTTCAGTAATTCGGCGTTCGGTGGCGTCTGCCTCGGCGGCATTTGATACCGACTGTTGATGGACTAGAGTTTCTTCAGTAGACCTCTGTCGACGGTAGGCTAAGTACAAGGCGATGAGGCCACCGCTCCCGGCCACGATGCTCAAGCCGATCTTGAGAGCCTCGAACCTTGCGCTGACAAGGTGTTCGCCAGTGAGTCCCTCAGTCGCTTTCACCCACAGAGCAATAGTCACGAGGATAGCCAGTAGGAGGGCTACTGCGGCGAGTAGGGATAGCGTCTTGGTGGTCAATGGTTGCGTCGGTGGTGGTGCGTGAGCAGCTTGCTCACGCGATGATCTAGACACGGTGATCATGATGCCCGAACTCAGCGAGCTCGTACACACGACATGCCGCTCTCGCAGGCAGAAGTAGGTACAGTGTGGGCCGTGACGTTACTAACTCAGGCGGTCAAGTTGTCCCGGGAGCTCGTGGAGCCGTTAGGTCGCCGTTGGTGGCATGTTCGAGCCGTGGCAGACAAGGCTGAGACACTCGCCTACGCTGTTGCGCCGAATGAGAAGATGATACTGCTCACTGCAGCTTGGCTCCATGATATCGGCTACTCGCCGAGGATCGGCGAAACGCGTTTTCATCCGCTCGATGGGGCGCGTTTTCTTCGAGATCAGAACTGGCCAGGTACAATCGTCAATCTCGTAGCGCATCACTCAGGTGCTCGTTTCGAAGCCGTGGAACGTGGATTGTCGACAGAGATCAATGAGTTCCCGTTCGCGGACAGCCCCGTTATGGATGCGTTGGTCACAGCTGACCTTACGACCGGACCGGGTGGTGAGGAAATGACATATGAGGAGCGGATTACGGAGATCCTGGAGCGCTACCCAGACGACCACCCGGTCCATCGTACGTGGGTCAAGGCTGCGCCAGTCCTGAAGGAGTGCGTGGTCCGTACAGAGGAACGGCTGGCGCGAGCTCAGCCGAGGTGAGGCTCTGTATGGCTCGTGTCGAGCGCCTGCTCGACACGCATCCGCATCGACGGGTGGATGTTGAGGCCGTCAAGTTCGCTTGGGTCGACCCAGCGGACGGCCTTGACCTCGGTCTCGTCTTGGCGTGGCTTTCCGCTCGTCCAGCGGCCGTAGAAGCAGAGTGAGAACTGCTGTCGGACCTCGCCATCGGGATACGCCATGCGGTGGTTGGGGTTAGTGTAAGTGCCGACCAGGCCGGTGACCTCGATGTCGAGTCCGGTCTCTTCCTTTACCTCACGGATGGCGGTGTCGATGATGCTCTCGCCTGGATCGTGGCCGCCTCCGGGTAGTGCCCACAGGTTATTGTCGATCTTGTGAATGAGCAGAATGCGGCCGTGCTCGTCGCGGATGGCGACCGTGACCGAGGGGACCACGCTATTGATGGTCGGCGCGTTCGGGTCGTCGATGTAGTCGATGCGTGCCATGAAGCCGCGGCTCCTTATTCGAGTGGTTCGGGAGTGGCCTGGTTCCAAACTCGTTCGAATGAACGCATGTAGTGCTGCCACATGTGGCCGTTTGGCAGACACTTCAAGTGGAGCACGGGATTCTGCCCGGCGAGCGCACCGTGGGCGTGGCCGTTGACGAGCAGGTCTTCATCGAAGCGGTAGAGCGAGTTGTACAGGATCGTGCCGTGGGTGCGGACCTCGACGCCGTCAAGGCCGGCTACCTCGGCGAGGTAGCGCCGCATGAGCTGCACTCTGCCTTCGAGTCCACCGGGCGTGCCCTCATCGACGGCTCGCTCGACGACTGCAGGGGCGGTTTCGTCGCCGACGAGAAGGCGAAACCGGACGCCTTTGGCGGCTTTGCGCTGGATAACCGGCACGAGGTCGTACTGCTCGACGAGGAAGGCGCCGGAGAAGACGAGCACGTCCATCTGCTCGCTGACGTCGTCGATGAGACGTTGCCAGGTCGGCCCGGTGATGGATGAGCGCGACGGGTAGAGCTGCACGAGCTCGTTCTCGTGGCCGTTGCTCGGCAAGTCACTGACGGCCGCCGGCCATAGGTCCATCTCGCGGGTACGCAGCACCGTCGCGACCTGCTGTCGGGTGGTTCGGTGCGGCTTGCGTGTCTCGTTCCCGATCCAGCGTTCGACGGTCTTCGGGTCGACACCGACCTTGGTCGCGAGGACATCGACGGTCAGGCCGGCCGCGAGCATCGCGGTCCGGAGTCGATCATTCGCCATCGCGATTACCTCGTGGGACGTTTCGGGACGTTTTGGGGACGTTCATGCAGATCAGGACGTCTGAAGACGTCGCCGTAAACGTGGTGTAGACGTCCGCTGACAGGCGGTTTCCTAGGGACATGGCACGGGCGATCACCGCCACAACGACGAACTGGGAGGAAGCTATGTCCCGCAAGCAGACCATGCCGACCATGCCCGCACAGAGCGGCTCGGGCGTGCTGTCGAAGTTCCTCGGGGTTCTGGCCCTGCTCGGGATGCTGGTGCTCGTGGTCAAGCACCCGGTCGAGGCCGCCGAGTGGACCGTCTCGGCGTTCGGAGTCCTCGAGTTCGTGGCGGAGGGCGTCGCGAGCTTCATCAATCAGCTTTCGTAGGCCGCTGCCGGCGCTCGATGTCCGAGACGCGTTCCTTCAGCTCGGTCACAGTCGCTTGGAGCGTGGCGACTTCCTGCCGGAGCTCGTCGAGTGTCTCGGGCGGCTGTGGCGCCGGCTGTGTGTCGCTGACGTACACGCCGACCGAAGGGCGGGCGATCACCCAACCTTCGTCCTGCAGGATGCCGACCGCCTTCTGGGCGGTGACCAGGGAAACGCCTTCCTGCTTTGCCAACTCGCGGTTGCTCGGGAGCTTCGTCCCCGGCTGGAGTCGGCCCGTGCGGACGGCTTGGCGAAGTGTTTCCGCGACGCGCTCGAACGGCGCCATGCCCGTACTGCTGCTTGCCACACACCGAGCGTACCGCGCCTGACCAACCCCGACCTAGTTCACGCGGATGGAGTAACGACACAGTGACATGATCTGACATATGTTGGTCCATGTCGGAATGACGAAGGAGGACACAGGTGAAGACGGCACGGATCACGAGTCGCCTGGCCCGCGAGGTCGTGGCTGTGGCGACGGATGTGGATGTTTGCGCTGCGCAGTGGGAGGAGGACGCGCACGTGGAGCGAGAGGAGATCGAGCGGTTGCTTGATGAGGTTGATCGGGAGTTGGCCGAGGAGGAGCGGACCGCGGCGGTGCGGCTTGATCGGTCGTTTCTCGATGCGCGTCGGGCGTGGCGTGCGGTGCGGCGGGGTGAGCGGGCGGTGTTGCGGGCGTTGCCTGAGCGGTGGGACGTGGCCGAGTCGGATGGGGAGGCGGCGTGATGGCCGGGCGGAAGTGGTCGAGGAACCGGAAGCAGCAGGGGCGGGAGTCGGTGCGTCCGGACCAGGTGCGGCGGCTGGTGAACGCGATGCGCGAGGAGGACGACGCGCCACTGCTGCCGGAGGAGCACCCGGTCAATTCCGAGTTCGAGCGGGCGAAAGCGACGTTGGAGTCCGCGCAGCGCAATTCCACGCAGGCCGAGCAGCGGGCGGCGTACGAGGCGCTCAAGCGGGAGTACCGGAGTACCACGCCGCTGCCGAACAACTCTTCGGGAGGTCCGATGGCGGACATGGAGACCCTGCGCGCCCGTGGGGAGCACGTGGTCTCGCAGTTGGACGAGCTCGCGGCCCGGCTGGCTGCGGTGCAGGAGCAGACCGGCGAGCTGATGGGCCAGATCGCGGCGGTTGCCGAGCAGGCCACCGAGGTCGCTGGGCAGGCCCGCACTTCGGTGGACACCGCACTCGGCGGGGCGCGGCAGAGCGTGCAGGGCATGCGGTCCTACCTGGACGGACTGACCGAACGCTGAGCACACCGACCCGGAAAGGACGAGCATCGTGTCGTACGTCGAAGAGATCCGCCACCTGCTGCAGTCCGGTGCGGAGCGCGCGGACGCACTGGCCACTGAGCTGCACGGCATCCAGAACCACCTGGACGAGGTCCGCGCGCAGATGCGGGAGCTGTTCGAGGGCTCACAGTCGGCCGAGGTGTCCCGCGCCCACGACAACCTCGGCGAAACCTGGACCTGCGTCGAGTCCGGCGTCTACGCCCTGGCCCACACCCGCTACCTGCTGTGGGAACGCGCCCAGCAGCTCTAGAGCCGCCCGGCCTGCAATGCCGACAGAAGGAGTCACTTGTGGACGAGACAATCCGCCTGACCGCCGATGTGGTCGCGCTCGCAACCAGCTACAACACCGCGCGCGTCTTGTTGATCCGCCGCCGGTGGGAGCCGTTCGCTGGAGCGTGGGCGCTGCCGGGTGGGCACGTTGATGCCGGAGAGCCGGTCGAACACGCCGCCGAGCGGGAGTTGGCCGAGGAAACCGGCATCCACGCCCTCGAACTGGACACCGTGGGCACGTTCCACGCGCCGGGACGTGACCCGCGTGGCCGATACGTCAGCGTGGCCTACCGCACCAAGCTACCCGCCACCGTGACCCCAGTCGCGGCCGACGACGCCGCCGAAGCCCGCTGGGTGCCTGTCCCCGAGCTGGCAGACCTGCGGCTGGCCTTCGACCACCGCCTGATCATTCACGCCGCCCTGACCTAGTTACGCCCCGGCCCGACGCCATCCGACCAAGAACGCGCGTCGGGCCGGGCCTCCCGACAAGCCGGTCAATGACTCGAAGGGAAACCCGATGGTAAAGCACACCAGCTACAACCCGTGGTCTGTGGTCACTCTGGTGCTGACCCAGCTTGCCCGTGAGGGGCTGCGTCCCCGCCTGGCGGTGGAGGACACGCACCGGGCACGGCAGGCCGCGATCGAGCTGCTGGACGCGCTCAACCTCGTCGCCGAGGTGCACGAGGGCGGTGAGGACTCGTGAGTATGGCCGACATCCTCGCCACCCACGGCGGCTGGCGGCTGGCGCTGTTCGCCGCGGCGGTGCTGCTGTACCTGCTCATCCACGCCGCGCGCCTGCCGTTCGTGGCCGTTGCCCGCGTGTTGGCCGGGCTGCTGCGCGGACTCGACACCCGCCTGTCGGCCGCGATCACCCCGCCTGTGACTCGTGCTGGAGGGAGTAGCCATGCCTGACACCACCACGACCGAGGTCGACACCACCATGCAGGGCGAGTTGGCCCGGCGTGCCGACTCGGCCCACCGCAGCCGCGCCGACCGGGTCAGCTCCACGCTCGGCTACTACAGCCCGGAGTTGGCCGCCGCGACCACTCTCGGCGGCCTCGGCGCCGTGCTGTGGCACCCGGCCGTGGCGGCCGTGGCCG